>NZ_JAJEQE010000042.1 GCF_020687205.1 Hominisplanchenecus faecis | reverse complement strand
ATACTATAATTTCTGATTTTTGGCTACCTTAACCCACCGTCTAAAGCCAGTGGGATTGCGGTAGCCTTATTTCAAAACGTCCTGTCCGTTATAAAACTTATACACCGTGTACCCATCATTTTTCAGAAAAATCTCCAGCAAATCTGCCATCGACTCTTCATCATCCACGATCAAAATTTTTTCACTCATATATTTCATCTCCATTTCCATTACAAAAGTTACATTCCACAACTTCCGTTTGCTTTCACTGCTTCTATTTTACCGTATTGTACATGAAAAATCCATAGTTACTGTTCACCCGACAATAAACGCTCCGCTGTTTTACTGACCGTGAAAGTGAAAACCTGGCTGGCTTTGCTGGACTTTTTCTTTTAAAAGTGATATTATATCGCGTAAGCAATTAGCTTACCGGCATGCTCTTTATGCTGGCATTTTCGCTATTTATAATTATGGAGGTGAATCGCTATGTTGAGGACAATATTGAAACCACTTTCTTTCGTACCTGCCCTCATTATGATGTATATTATCTTCTCCTTCTCCGCTCAGGACGGAGATATGTCCGGTCAGCTCAGCTACCAGGCAAGTGTGAAGATCATCGAAACAGCCGACTATGTTTTTAACGCCAATCTCAGTTACGATCAAATCGATGAGTGGGCAAATAAAATCGATTTTATCACTCGCAAACTGGCACATATGACCGAATATTTCGCTCTTGCTATCGCAGTATCCTTTCCATTATATGTATATGGACTGCACGGCATCCTTCTGATGTTTCTGGCGGGGCTGATCTGCGTCGGGTTCGCCTGCGGAGATGAATTCCACCAATCGTTTATCGCCGGACGAAGTCCTTCGGCAAGGGATGTCTGTATCGACAGTGTCGGCGTGTTTTTTGGGATCATCGTCGTCCGCATCATCGGCTGGACCGGACGGAAGACGGTCTTTAAAGAAAAAGTCAAAGTAAAACAGAAAAAGCCAAAGAAAAAGCTCTTTGGCGGTAAGTCAAAAACAACTTACTATGATAAATACGGCAATTACCAGCCACCACAGCCGGATGACCGCTATTACCAGAATCCAGGATCTGGATATGGTTATGACAACCGTGGGCAGGATTATGGTTATGATAGTCGCTATGACAGCCGCAGCGGGCGTAATTATTACGAACAGCCGGGCGGCAATCCGAATTATGGTTACGATAACCGCGGCGGCCGCGATTATTATGGTCAGCCGGAAGGTAACCCAAATTACGGCTATGACAACCGCGGCGTTAATCCGAATTATGGTTATGACGGTCGCAGCAGCAATCCGAATTATGGCTATGATAATCGCAGCGGTAATCCGAATTATGGTTATGATAACCGCAGCGGCAATCCGAATTATGATTATGATAACCGCAGCGGCAATCCGAATTATGATTATGATAATCATGGACATCGTGATTATTATGAACAGAGCGGCAAAAATCCGGAAAACGGTTACGGATACGACAACTGCGAGCAGAATTACTGCGAATCACAGACTCCTGACCGCAGTAACCGCGATTACTATGAGCAGCCCGTCAGAGAATCGCAGTCACAGCAGAGTACCAGAACCTGGTCAAGGGAAGAAGTAGAAGCCGGACTTCATCCGGAGCATACATCACGTACTTCCGACAAAAAGGCTACTAATCCAAACGATCCTTTCTGGTCTCCAGAACAGGAAATCGACTTCAATGCCAAACCGGAATATGCCGAGCGAAATTATCAGGAAACAAATGATCCATATGATCATGACTGGGGATTTGACCGTTCCGAAAATGTTTCCCGACAGCCATCTTATTCACCAGAAAAAGAACAGGCTCCATATGAGAATCCGGAAAGTACCGTTCCAAACGAACCTGCGGAAGATCCAAGACAGACTCCTCCGGTACAGCACCGAAGAAAAAAGAAACATGAAAAAGACTGGTTCTTTGATCTGTAAAGGTTTGTTGCTCGCCACTTGCAGAAGTGGGAGTCCTCTCGACTGAGATAAAATCGAAAATTGAGTTTCGATTAAAACTAAACGAAAAAATGCAAGTACTTTCGTCATCCGACAAAAATACTTGCATTTTTTGTTTTATCATTTTTCGTTTTTTGTTTATTATTCTGTTCCCTGTTACTCTGTTTTTTCGCTGCTTTCTTCCTGCTTCTGTCTCTCTTCTTCCTTCTCCTGCTGTTCTTTCACAAATTGCTGTAATTCCTGTTTGTGCTCTTCACTGAGACCATGATCGCCCTCAAGAGAACGTAAAAACACCAGCAGAGAACCATCATAGGCAAGATTCAGGTATTCCTGAACACCTTTTGCTATAAATTCTTTTCTTGACATGTTCACAGAATAATAGCGACGTTTACCTCTTTTGGTAGAAGACAGGATTTTCTTATTCTTCAGACGTATCACAAAACTATATGCCGTCTGCTGTTTCCATACATATCCTTTTGTCTCCATGTACTCCATGATTTCATTCAGATGAATCTCCTCCTGATCTGCATGTGCCCACATGTAGTCCATAATGTGCTGTTCCGCTTCTGATAAACTGTAAAAAGCCATACTTTATCCTCCTAATCGCTTGTAATATAATACAATGTTATATTACATATCTTATCAAAAAATCGCCAGATGGTCAAATCAAAAATTCGAGAAATTTTGTTCCGTTTTGTGATCATTTACAGAAAATAATGCATGAAACAGAAGAGGAAATAAATCTTGTTGCCCGCCGCCTACAGTTGAGAATCATCTCACCTCTGATATAGTATGATTGCAAACACCGCTGTCAATGCTTCTACCACCGGAAATGCCAGCCATACGCCGTTTGCTCCCAGTATTTTTCCAAACAGAAATGCTGCCGGAATAATGACAATGACATATCGCAGCAACGCAATACAAAAAGATGGTGTACCCTTTTTCTCAACATGGCAACAAAAAAACGCCACATAACTACCTTTCGATAGCTATGTGGCGAAAAAAGAACTTTCTTAAAAAATCCACACCCTGTACGGGTTTTGTTATTCTCTTTATTCTTCGGTAGAATCCGAATCTTCCGCTGTCAAATCGACTTCATCGAAATCGTCTGCAACATTCTCATCTGCATTCTCTGCTGCGGCAGTTTCTGCATCTGCTGCTGTTTCTTTCGAAGTGATCTCTGTCTGCTCTTCCGACATTTCTGTTTCATCCAGCATCAGATCGTCATCTTCCATTTCATATTCATCCTCACCGGTATCCAGTTTTACGTTGCGGTAACGTTTCATACCGGTTCCGGCCGGGATCAGTTTACCGATGATAACGTTCTCTTTCAGACCGATCAGCGGATCGACTTTACCTTTGATAGCTGCTTCTGTCAGAACTTTTGTAGTTTCCTGGAAGGATGCTGCTGACAGGAAGGAGTTGGTTGCCAGGGATGCTTTTGTAATACCAAGCATTACCTGTTTTCCTTCTGCAGGCTCTTTGCCCTGAGCGATCATCTCTTCATTGATATCCTCGAAATCAAGGATGTCTACCATGGTTCCCGGCAGAAGTTCCGTGTCTCCGTTATCCTCTATACGGATCTTCTTCATCATCTGACGAACGATTACTTCGATATGTTTATCGTTGATCTCTACACCCTGCAGACGGTATACACGCTGTACTTCACGCAGCATGTAATCCTGAACAGCGTTTACGCCCTTGATTCGCAGAATGTCATGCGGATTTACACTACCTTCTGTCAGTTCATCACCAGCATCCAGATAAACTCCATCCTGTACTTTGATACGTGATCCGTAAGGAATCAGATAAGTCTTGGACTCACCTGTCTCACTGTTTGTCACAATGATCTCACGTTTTTTCTTGGTATCTTTGAGGGTTGCCACACCGGAAATCTCAGTGATGATAGCAAGTCCCTTAGGCTTACGTGCCTCGAAAAGCTCCTCGACACGAGGAAGACCCTGTGTGATATCGCCGCCGGCAACACCACCGTTATGGAAGGTACGCATGGTCAGCTGTGTACCCGGCTCACCGATAGACTGTGCTGCGATGATACCTACGGATTCACCAACCTGTACCGGCTCACCGGTTGCCATGTTGGAACCGTAACATTTCGCACAAACACCAACATGTGATTTACAGTTCAGGATCGTACGGATCTTGATCTGTTCAAATGGTTTGCCGTTTGCGTCCACACCTTCACTCATGATACGTGCTGCACGTTTCGGAGTGATCATATGGTTTGCTTTTACAAGGATTTCGCCGTCTTTATTCTTAATGGTCTCGCAGGAGAATCTTCCTGTGATACGCTCCTGCAGGCTTTCGATCTCTTCCTTGCCGTCTGTAAATGCTTTTACATACATACCCGGAATTTCTTTGCCTTCGCAGCAGTCCATCTCACGGATGATCAGATCCTGTGATACATCAACCAGTCGTCTTGTCAGGTAACCGGAATCGGCTGTACGAAGAGCGGTATCGGACATACCTTTTCGAGCTCCATGTGCAGACATGAAATATTCCAGTACGTCAAGACCTTCACGGAAGTTTGACTTGATAGGCAACTCGATCGTATGACCGGTTGTATCTGCCATCAGTCCTCGCATACCTGCCAGCTGTTTGATCTGTTTATCAGAACCACGGGCACCGGAGTCAGCCATCATGAAGATGTTGTTGTACTTATCCAGTCCGTCCAGCAGCTTTCTGGTCAGAACATCATCGGTTTCTTTCCAGGTCTCTACAACTTCTTTGTAACGTTCTTCTTCTGTGATCAGACCACGTTTGTAGTTCTTTGTGATGTGGTCTACAGTCTCCTGAGCCTGCTTGATCAGTTCCGGTTTTTCAGGCGGAACGGTCATATCGGAAATGGATACGGTCATAGCTGCTCTTGTGGAGAATTTATATCCTGTTGCTTTGATATCATCCAGCACTTCTGCTGTCTTGGTAGCTCCGTGTGTATTGATAACTTTTTCCAGGATCTGTTTCAGCTGTTTCTTTCCTACATGGAAATCTACTTCCAGCTTCATTTCGTTTTCCGGAATGCTTCTGTTTACAAAGCCCAGATCCTGAGGCAGGATCTCGTTGAACAGGAAACGTCCCAGTGTGGACTCTACCGTACCGGTCTTTGTTGTACCGTCCGGCATGGTCTTTGTCATACGCACTTTGATTCTGGTCTGCAGAGTCAGTGCTTTGTTTTCATAAGCAAGGATTGCTTCGTTCACGCTCTTGAAGTACTTGCCTTCTCCGATCGAACCCGGTCTTTCCTGTGTCAGGTAGTAAATACCAAGGACCATATCCTGTGAAGGAACGGCTACAGGACCGCCGTCGGACGGTTTCAGCAGGTTGTTCGGTGAGAGAAGCAGGAAACGGCACTCTGCCTGAGCCTCTACGGACAGCGGCAGATGTACAGCCATCTGGTCTCCGTCGAAGTCGGCGTTGAATGCGGTACAAACCAGCGGATGCAGTTTGATCGCTTTACCTTCTACCAGGATCGGCTCAAATGCCTGAATACCCAGACGATGCAGTGTAGGAGCACGGTTCAGCATAACCGGATGCTCTTTGATTACTTCTTCCAGAACGTCCCATACTTCCGGCTGAAGTCTCTCTACCATTTTCTTTGCGTTTTTAATATTATGTGATGTTCCGTTTGCTACCAGCTCTTTCATAACGAAAGGTTTAAACAGCTCGATTGCCATTTCTTTCGGCAGACCGCACTGATAAATTTTCAGTTCCGGTCCTACGACGATAACAGAACGTCCGGAATAGTCAACTCGTTTTCCGAGCAGGTTCTGACGGAAACGTCCGGATTTACCTTTCAGCATATCGGACAGAGATTTCAGAGCACGGTTACCAGGTCCGGTTACCGGTCTTCCTCTTCGACCGTTATCGATCAGGGCATCTACTGCTTCCTGAAGCATACGTTTTTCGTTTCTGACGATAATATCCGGTGCTCCAAGCTCCAGCAGTCTCTTCAGACGGTTGTTACGGTTGATGATTCTTCTGTACAGGTCGTTCAGGTCAGAAGTTGCAAATCTTCCTCCGTCCAACTGTACCATAGGACGCAGATCCGGCGGAATAACCGGGATAACAGTCATGATCATCCACTCCGGACGGTTGCCGGACTCACGGAATGCTTCTACAACTTCCAGTCTCTTGATGATTCTTGCACGTTTCTGTCCGGTAGCTTCTTTTAAGCCTCTTTTCAGCTCTTCGGATTCTTTTTCCATGTCGATGGCTTCCAGAAGCTCTTTGACAGCTTCTGCACCCATGCCGACACGGAATGTCATACCGTATTTTTCTCTGGCTTCCTGGAACTCTCTCTCAGTCAGTACCTGTTTGTACTGCAGTTCGCTGGTTCCTTTATCCAGAACGATGTAGTTGGCAAAATACAGTACTTTTTCCAGTACTCTCGGTGACAGATCCAGCATCAGTCCCATTCTGGAAGGGATACCCTTAAAGTACCAGATATGAGATACCGGAGCTGCCAGCTCGATATGTCCCATACGCTCACGGCGTACACTTGATTTTGTTACTTCAACTCCGCATCGGTCACAGATAACACCTTTGTAGCGGATTTTTTTATATTTACCACAGTGACATTCCCAGTCTTTGCTTGGTCCGAAGATTCTTTCGCAGAACAGACCATCTTTTTCCGGTTTCAGCGTACGGTAGTTGATGGTTTCCGGTTTCAGGACTTCACCATGTGACCATTCTCTGATCTTATCAGGAGATGCTAAACCGATTTTAATGGCATCAAACGTAATTGGCTGATACGTTTCATTATTTGTTGTTTCTGGCATGTATGGTTTCTCCTTTCACTTCCGGCTTACTCTTCCTCGAAAACTTCATCCGGGCTGAAGATTGCTTCATCCGGTGCGGACTCTTCCTGTACATCAACCAGCTCGTCGCCTTCAAACTCCTGTTTGGTATAGCCGTACTCGCCGAAAGAGGACTCCTCTTTTCTGTTGTAATCTTTGTTGTCGCCCTCGATGACAGAACGTAAGTCTGTGTCTCCATAGTCAACAGTTTCCATAAGTTCTACTTCTGTCTGGTCCTCCTTGAGCACTTTGACATCCAGACCAAGAGACTGAAGCTCTTTGATCAGAACTTTGAAGGACTCCGGAATACCAGGTTCAGGGATGTTTTCACCCTTGATGATCGCTTCATAAGTCTTAACACGTCCGACAACATCATCCGATTTAACAGTCAGGATCTCCTGCAGCGTATAAGAAGCACCATATGCTTCCAGAGCCCAAACCTCCATCTCTCCGAAACGCTGTCCGCCGAACTGAGCTTTACCACCCAGAGGCTGCTGTGTTACCAGGGAGTACGGGCCTGTGGAACGTGCATGGATCTTATCGTCTACCAGGTGATGCAGTTTCAGATAATGCATGTGTCCGATGGTTACCGGGCTGTCGAAATATTCTCCGGTACGTCCGTCACGCAGTCTTACTTTACCGTCTCTTGACAGCGGTACGCCTTTCCAGAGTGCTCTGTGGTCACGGTTGTCATACAGATACTGCAGAACTTCCGGCAGAAGCTCTTCGCCATGTTTCTTTTCGAATTCTTCCCACTCCAGATTGACATAATCGTTTGCCAGATCCAGTGTGTCCATAATGTCTACCTCGTTTGCACCGTCAAATACTGGTGTTGAGATATTGAATCCAAGTGCTTTTGCAGCTAGGCTCAGATGGATCTCCAGGACCTGACCGATGTTCATACGAGACGGCACACCCAGCGGATTCAGTACGATATCCAGCGGACGGCCATTTGGCAGGAACGGCATATCTTCAACAGGAAGGACACGGGAAACCACACCCTTGTTACCATGACGACCAGCCATCTTGTCACCTACAGAGATCTTTCTCTTCTGTGCAATGTAAATTCTTACGGACTGATTTACACCCGGTGCCAGCTCGTCACCATTTTCTCTTGTAAAGACTTTTGCATCTACGACAATACCATATTCACCATGCGGTACTTTCAGGGAAGTATCACGTACTTCACGTGCTTTTTCTCCGAAGATTGCACGCAGCAGACGCTCTTCTGCTGTCAGCTCTGTCTCGCCCTTCGGTGTTACTTTTCCGACCAGAATATCACCGGCACGCACTTCTGCACCGACACGGATGATACCACGCTCATCCAGATCTTTCAGTGCTTCATCACCGACACCAGGAACGTCACGTGTGATCTCTTCCGGTCCCAGTTTGGTATCACGTGCTTCTGCTTCGTATTCCTCGATATGGACAGATGTGTATACATCGTTCATAACCAGTCTCTCACTCAGCAGAACGGCATCCTCGTAGTTGTAACCTTCCCAGGTCATGAATCCGATCAGAGGGTTCTTACCAAGAGCGATTTCGCCGTTGGATGTGGAAGGACCGTCTGCGATAACCTGTCCGGCAGCAACTCTGTCGCCCTTGAAAACGATCGGACGCTGATTGTAGCAGTTACTCTGGTTGCTTCGTGAAAACTTGGTCAGACGATACTCATCTCTTGTACCATCATCGTTGCGAACCACGATACGTTTGGATTCAGAAGACTCGATCGTACCATTTTTCTTTGCAACCACACATACACCGGAGTCAACCGCTGTCTTTTCTTCCATACCGGTTCCTACTACAGGAGCTTCGGTTGTCAGAAGCGGTACAGCCTGACGCTGCATGTTAGATCCCATCAGAGCTCGGTTTGCGTCGTCGTTCTGCAGGAACGGAATCAGTGCAGTAGCAACGGAAAATACCATCTTAGGAGACACGTCCATGTAATCAAACATGTGTCTTTCGTATGCCTGTGTCTCTTCACGGTAACGACCGGAAACGTTCTTGCTGATGAAGTGTCCTTCTTCGTCCAGAGCCTCATTCGCCTGTGCTACATGGTAATTATCCTCTTCGTCCGCAGTCATATATACTACTTCATCTGTGACACGCGGGTTCTTAGGATCTGTTTTATCGATTTTACGATATGGTGCTTCGATGAAACCATATTCGTTGATCTTTGCATAAGATGCCAGTGAGTTGATCAGACCGATGTTCGGTCCTTCAGGCGTCTCGATAGGACACATTCTTCCGTAGTGGGAATAGTGTACATCTCGAACCTCGAATCCGGCTCTGTCTCGCGACAGACCGCCAGGACCCAGGGCGGATAAACGTCTCTTGTGTGTCAGCTCACCCAGTGGGTTGTTCTGATCCATGAACTGGGACAGCTGGGAAGATCCGAAGAATTCTTTCACGGCTGCTGTCACCGGTTTGATGTTGATCAGAGACTGTGGAGAAATGCCTTCCAGATCCTGTGTTGTCATTCTTTCACGAACGACTCTCTCCAGTCTGGAAAGACCGATACGGTACTGGTTCTGCAGCAGTTCTCCGACTGCACGGATACGACGGTTGCCCAGGTGGTCGATATCGTCATCATGGCCGATGCCGTACTCCAGATGCATGTTATAGTTAATAGAAGCAAAAATATCTTCTTTTGTGATATGCTTCGGAATCAGCTCATGGATATTTTTGTGGATCGCATCCTTAATATCTTCTTCGCTGGCGTTTTCTTCCAGTATTTTTTGCAGTACCGGATAATATACTAATTCTGTAACACCTGCAGATTCCGGATCAAAGTCAACCCATTCGCCAAGGTCTACCATCATATTGGAGAGAACCTTTACGTTACGCTGCTCTGTCTGGATCCATACAAACGGAACGCCTGCATTCTGGATCTTGTTTGCAAGTGCTTTATCTACTTCTGTACCAGCCTCAGCCAGGATCTCACCGGTAGACTCGTCTACAACATCCTCAGCCAGAACCTGTCCGCAGATGCGGTTGCGAAGCAGCAGTTTTTTGTTGAACTTATAACGTCCGACTTTTGCAAGGTCATATCTTCTCGGATCGAAGAACATGCTTGTGATCAGGCTCTCTGCACTGTCAACTGCCAGCGGTTCGCCCGGACGGATCTTTTTGTACAGCTCGAGCAGACCTTCCTGATAGCTCTCGGAAGTATCTTTTGTCAGGCTGGCAAGGATTTTCGGTTCTTCACCGAACAGATCGATGATCTCCGCATTGGTTCCGTAGCCAAGTGCACGGATCAGAACGGTGATCGGCACCTTTCTGGTTCTGTCTACACGAACATAGAAAATGTCATTGGAGTCTGTCTCGTATTCCAGCCATGCACCACGGTTCGGAATAACGGTAGAAGAATACAGTTTTTTACCCAGTTTATCATGTGCGATTGCATAATAGATGCCAGGAGAACGTACCAGCTGGCTGACGATTACTCGCTCTGCACCGTTGATCACGAAGGTACCGGTTGCTGTCATCAATGGCAGATCTCCCATAAAGATCTCATGCTCATTGATTTCATCGTTCTCTTTATTATGAAGTCTTACTTTTACTTTCAAAGGTGCAGCATATGTTGCGTCACGTTCTTTACATTCTTCGATTGAATATTTTACGTCATCTTCGCACAGCGTGAAATCCACAAATTCCAGGCTCAGCTTGCCGCTGTAGTCTGTAATTGGCGAGATATCATCAAAAACCTCTTTGAGTCCAGATTCCAGGAACCATTTATAAGAGTCCACCTGTATTTCGATCAGGTTAGGCATCTCAAGAACCTCTTTCTGTCTGGAATAACTCATACGGAAGCTTTTGCCGCTTTTAATTGGACGTATTCTGTTTTTCTCCATTGACATTTCACCCCTGTTCTTTCTATCTAAAAAATTCAAGTCACTTTTGGCACTTTTGGGCATAGTTATACCAAAAAGCATACACTTTCACAATAGTGCACTTTCCATATTACCACGCCTGTTTGTCAATGTCAAGTACCTTTTTTATTGACGCAAAAACCGGCCAGGATTACTCCTGACCGGTGCAAGTTCTGTTTTACAAAAAAGCAGTTACAATTATTTAAGAGTAACTTTTGCTCCTTCTGCTTCCAGTTTTGTTTTGATGTCTTCAGCTTCTGCTTTAGATGCAGCTTCTTTCAGAACCTTAGGAGCTCCGTCAACTACTGCTTTCGCTTCTTTCAGTCCCAGACCAGTTACTTCACGAACAACTTTGATAACTTTAACTTTGTTAGCACCAACTTCTGTCAGTTCTACGTCAAACTCATCTTTTTCTTCAGCTGCTGCTTCACCAGCACCTGCTGCTGCAACTACAACACCTGCTGCTGCAGATACACCAAATTCTTCCTCACATGCTTTTACTAAATCATTTAACTCTAATACAGATAACTCTTTGATAGCTTCGATAAATTCAGCTGTTGTCAATTTTGCCATTTTATTTTCCTCCATTATTTTTATTTTTTCAGGCGGCATTTTCTATGCGGCCTCTGTGATGATTCTTATTCTTATGCTTCTTCCTGTTTCTCTGCAATCTGGCTGATAACGCGTGCAAAGTTTGCGATCGGAGACTGGATGCTTCCAAGCAGTTTGCCCAGCAGTTCTTCTCTTGAAGGGATGCTTGACAGTGCTGTGATACCTGCCTCATCGTAGTAAGCGTCTTCTACAACACCTGCAACGAGTTTCAGTGCTTTCACATCTTTTGCATATTTAGCCAGGATTCTTGCAGGAGCAGTTGCATCATCTTTGCTGATAGCGATTGCGTTCGGTCCTTCCAGATGTTTGCAAAGTTCTTCACAAGGTGTGCCTTTGAATGCAAACTTCATCATTGTGTTTTTGTACACTTTGTAAGAAACACCGGCTTCTCTGAGCTCTTTACGCATTGCAGTATCCTGCTCTACGGTGATTCCGCTGTAAGTAACCAGTACGATGGAAGCCGCATCTTTGATCGCCTCACTGATCTCTGCCACGATCGGCTGTTTCTGTTCTACTTTTGCCATTAACTTTTACCTCCTTATAGATTCTGCCCGGTGTGCCATAAAAGCCCACCACTGAATATTCTGGGAGGAATTCATAACAATGAAAAACCTCTCTGTCAAACTAACAGAGAGGTTCTGTAATCATTCTTTTAAGAATTCTTCACTCCTCGGCAGGCGTTTTAATCTTATGCCTAACGGCACCTGCTGTCTCTGGCAGTTTTCTGTAAAACTATAGCACATCTGCCACTGTTATGTCAAGGAGTTTTTACATTTTTCTGACTAAGAATTTTTGTATTTTTTTCTGACCACTTTTGACCAGTTGCTCTGCATTTTCTTACCGCCCGCTTTTTTATAAGTCCGGATCTTGTAATAGTAAGTTTTTCCTTTGCGTGCCTTCTTGTCAAGATAACTCTGAGTCTTTCCCTTTTTCACAACATGAATCTTTTTATATCCGCTCTTTTTCTTTGTGGAGCGATAAATATAATATCCATTTGCACCGGATACTTTTTTCCAGGTGATCCGGATCCCTTTTTTCGTTGCTTTTGCTTTTACATTTCTGACAGCTTTCGGTCTGGTCACAGTCGGTTTTGCCGGTGCTGCCGGCGTTTGAGTTTCCGTCTGTTTTTTATCATCCGACGGTTTGTTTACTGTTTCACTTTCCGATTCTTTTTCCGATTCCGTTGTTGTCTCTTTCTGCGTTTCACTCTCTGTTTCGCTTTCTTTCTGTGCATCTGCCGGGATTTTGAATGCAGTAACAGAATGCGGAGCCAGGCTGTATTTTGCTGTTTTCTCTGTTACGGAAATCTTTGTTTTCTGTACATCTACTTTATTTGGATTTGCCTGTGTGTTTTCATCCAGCACATCATCCGATGTCAGATACCATATCTGAAGATCTTTTCCTGTCAGGTCTTTTCCGTCTATGATCAGATTTACATCTGTTCTTTCATCTCTGCTGTTATTCACAACCGTAAGATAAATATTCCCCTGTTCATCTTTTGAGGAAATTGCTTTTACAAGCGGAACATTGTACCCCTTATAGGTATAACAGGTCACATTTCCTTCAATTTTCTGGCCAATCTGCGTTGTTCCTGTCATATTATTGAAAATGGAAAACATTTTTGCAGAAGGGGTCGACACAAAATCGGTCGTTCCATCGTTTTGTTTGATCGCCTGGATCACACACTGAGAGCCTGAGCCAAGGTTATCTGCTCCATATGGATAATCAACCAGACAATGTTTGTTGATATAAGGTGTTCCAAAGCCAATGTAATCAATCATTTCATTTGCAATGTAAACAGCATGTCCGATCCCACGGACAAACTGGGTATTATGGTTATATACGCCAAATTCAGACAGAACCGGCACTTTCCCCATTCCAGGTGCATATTGCTTCATCGCATCCACCAGTTCTTTTACACGGGGCATATTGTACTGCAATGACCGTCCGAGCACTTTTTCATAGAACTCCGGATCATTGTCTGCAATAACTCCGCCGCTTGTATCACTGTACGGATGAATAACAACACCATCATAATACTTATTGTAACCTTTCTGTGCCATTTTCTGCACAAAAGAAACCTGCTTGCCGCTTCCGCAGTATACCTGGATCTCCATCCCCAGTTCATCAGCAATCTTGTTCATCGCCTGATAATACGACACAAATCCATCACGGTCACTCTGGTAAGATGCGGTGATTGCCTTTCCTGACTGTGGAACATTTCCATTTATTCCATCACCAAATGTAATTTTACCTGTTTTGCAGTCTACCGTGCAGACATTCTGTGCCCCCTTGCCTTCCAGGGAATCCACGATCTGCCACTGTGTTCCGCCTACATAGACAGCCACAGAATTTTCTACTGCCGGTCTATAACGTACATAGCGAACCTGATTTGCTGTTCCATCACTGTTTGTGGCCTGATCTCTCCAGTCTTCATCCTTAACCGTCCTGGTATTCTGACCGAAAGTCATTCTGCCGCCGTCAATATAAGCATCCATCCAGTCAGTGTTTCCTCTGCCATCCATCCAGTAGGTCTGTCTGTAATAACCGATTTCATTTCCGATTTCAAAACGTGTTACACCATAAGGTTCCGGATGCCCATTGGCTGCACGCACTTCTGCCCAGTCTACGCCACCGTTTGGGTTCGTCACATCACCGTCTGCCGGTGCATTTAAGTATTCGATCAAATCTGCCGCATCTGCTGCACTTCCCTGGCCCATACCATAAACCCAGACCGCCTCCGCTTTGATATCATCGTAAATCCAGCTCATCGCCTCATCCAGCCCGAAATTCGGTGTGATCGGATCAGATGTTTCCGGAAGTCCATGTACTGTTTTCTTTCGCTGCTCTGCAGGTCCGATGCTGCGTTTCCAGTCAAACAGATTGGATACCGTTCCACCTGGATAACGTACAGAACCAAAATGTGCTTCTTTTACATATTCATTAAATTTAGCTTCCACTTTCTTTTCTGATGCGTTCCATGAGCTGTAAGCATTATTATGATAACGATGATTGATGCCAAACATTGCTTTTGAGATTTCACGCACTTCTTTGGAAGTATCCACCGTAATGTCTATGTTCGTGACAGCATTTTCAGAATAAACCTTGTAAATACTCTGGATCTGTGCCGGTGTCATCACTTTTTTATAATAACGCACTTCATCCATATATCCTTTGAAACCCGTTTTTTCAGTAGCATTCTTATGATTTCCGATCAGGAGATCCGTGAGTGCATCTACATAACTACCGTCCAACGTGTTTTCGTTTACCAGTTTTCCATTGATATAAAACTGTGCTTTTTTCGCCGTATGGCTGCTTGTAAATGCCACATGCACCCATTTGCCTCCGGCTACCGGGCTCTTGCTCAGCACATCGCTGGCTGTTACATAAGTCCCAAGTTTCATATTGGAATCCAGATAGAGAATGCTCCGTCCCGCCCCTGTCTGCTGGAACAGATATTTTTTGTCCGTGCTGCCGCCAAACATATCGTCATCGCATTTGATCCATGCCATCAGCGTGACATCATCCCAAGCTGCATTGACTGCATCTGGCAGTTTCAGCGAAGATGCAGATGTTCCATCAAAATATGCCGCACTTCCCGAAATACCTTCGCTCTCTTTTCTGGTAACTCCGCTGCCCTGCACTTCCACTTTCTGGGCAGACTGTGATGCACTGTTCGTGGTCAGGGCATCCTCAAAATTCAGATAAACAGACAGACCTTCTCTCAGGTCATCCGCTTCTTCCGCCGCAAACACTTCGCTATAATTATAACCACCCGTGCCCGGCACTGCTGCTGCAGTAACACATAACGCCGTCAGAATGCATGCTGTTCGTTTCGCCATGCTGCTCCATGTTCTTTTCTTTTTCATAGTAACCTCCTGTTTTTAATTTTAAGAATCCCCGTCTTCCTGCTGCAAGCTGCACGCCATACATCGCATGGTCTGTTTTCCCATACGCTTCCGCAGTCTGACAGAGGCTGTATGCAGATTTACTGAATCAAATCTGCTTTTTTGTAAGATCAGACGAAAAATCCCTCTCATTCTTTCGCATCTGCTTACATATGATATCATATTACCATAAAGAATCAAAAAAAAACAGGTGTATTTTAGTTGTTTTATATAATGATGCCAAAAAAAGACCGCCATACCGATTTCTCGATACAGCGGCCTCTGCTCGCCTTACAAACTTGAATTAAACCAGTTTTACCGGATTCAGTTTTACGCCCGGTCCCATAGTAGGAGCGATTGTAACACTTCTCAGGTACTGACCTTTCAGTGTGCTTGGTTTTGCTTTATTAATTGCATCAATAAGCGTCTGGAAGTTTTCGCGCAGTGCATCCTCTTCAAAGGAAGCTTTTCCAAGTGGCACATGGATAATGTTATTCTTGTCCAATCTGTACTCAATCTTACCAGCTTTGATATCAGCGATAGCTTTTGTTACGTCCATAGTAACGGTACCAGCCTTCGGGTTTGGCATCAGTCCTTTAGGACCAAGTACACGACCCAGACGACCTACAACACCCATCATGTCCGGAGTTGCTACTACTACGTCGAAATCCAGCCATCCTTCATTCTGGATCTTCGGGATCAGTTCTTCTCCGCCTACGAAATCAGCACCAGCTGCCTGAGCTTCGTCTGCTTTTGCGTTTTTAGCGAATACCAGAACACGAACTGTTTTACCAGTTCCATGAGGCAGAACTACTGCACCACGGATCTGCTGATCTGCGTGACGTCCGTCACATCCTGTTTTGATATGAGCTTCGATTGTTTCGTCAAATTTTGCAACAGCAACTTTCTTTACTAAAGAAATTGCTTCTGGAATATCATAGAGAGTTGCACGATCAACTGCTTTCGCAGCCTCTACGTATTTCTTTCCTCGTTTCATATTAAATAACCTCCTGGTGGTGTTTGCGGGAATATCCCTCCCACGTTTTTTCGTTTTCGTTTACGGAACTGCAAGCTTATTGTGAAGCCTGTATGAAATGAATTAGTCTTCTACAGTGATACCCATAGAACGAGCTGTACCAGCGATCATGCTCATAGCTGCTTCTACAGATGCTGCGTTCAGATCCGGCATTTTCATTTCAGCGATCTCTCTTACTTTATCTTTAGAGATTGTAGCAACTTTGGTCTTGTTCGGAACACCTGAACCAGATTTGATGTTGCATGCTTTTTTCAGCAGTACTGCTGCCGGCGGAGTCTTTGTTACGAAGCTGAAGCTTCTGTCTGCGTATACTGTGATAACAACAGGGATGATCAGATCACCTTTATCTGCTGTTCTTGCATTGAACTCCTTTGTAAACTGAACGATGTTAACACCATGCTGACCAAGTGCCGGACCAACTGGTGGAGCCGGTGTTGCCTTTCCAGCAGGAATCTGTAATTTAATATAACCTGTTACTTTTTTTGCCATCTTAGGCACCTCCTATGTGGTATTGTCGGGGGTTTCCCTCCCACTTGCTTCGGTTTCCGATTGTTCCGAAGCGGTTCTCTGTTACTTACAACATTGCGGCATCGGCCACAGCCGGTGACGCATACCAAAAATATTACATTTTTTTGATTTCTGTGAAACCGATCTCTACCGGAGTCTCACGTCCGAACAGTTCGACATTGATTGTCACGATCTGTTTACTTGGATTAATGGACTGAATAACGCCTACGGTATCTTTCCATACACCTGCGGTGATGGTAACCGTATCGCCTTCTTCGAAATCAATCTCAAGTTCTGCAGGTTTGATTCCGAGCGGTGCCATTTCCTCCTCTGTAAGCGGAACTGGCTTGGATCCAGGTCCAACAAAGCCGGTAACACCTCTGGTATTTCTTACGACATACCAGGTATCATCATTCATGATCATGTTCAGCAGAACATAGCCCGGAAACAGCTTTTTCAGAACCTGCTTCTTGGCACCGTTCTTCACTTCCACAACTTCCTGCATCGGAACTCGAACCTCAAGGATCTGATCCTCCAGGTGACGGTTTTCAATTGTTTTTTCAATGTTGGCCTTTACCTTGTTCTCATACCCTGAATAAGTATGAACTACATACCAGTTTGCATCTGACATATTATCACCCTGTCCTTATTTTACTAAGAAATCAACACCGTACTGTACGATCATATCAATGATGGTGATCAGAACGCCCAGTACTACCGAAACGCTAAGGACTGCTGCCGTCTGCTTGCCGATGGATTTCTGATCCGGCCAGATAATTTTGCGGAACTCAGCTTTCAGGCCGTCGAACCAGCTTTTTTTAGGAGCTTTTTCTTTCTTTTCCTTTTCGCTCATATAATCACTTATCCTTTCGCATCCGGCTTATTTGGTTTCCTTGTGATTCGTGTGTTTCTTGCAGAATCTGCAATACTTCTTGGTTTCCATTCTCTCAGGATGAGTTTTCTTATCCTTTGTCATGTTGTAATTACGCTGTTTGCATTCTGTACATGCCAATGTAATTCTTGTGCGCAAAACTTCCACCTCGCTCTCTTTGTTTTTTGCTCACAGCCTTTATGGGCTGATGAATTTTAGGCATAAAAAAAAGACCTACTTCCATTCGCCAGACCAGTCTATCATGACATTAAAAAGAAGTCAAGTCTTTCTTGTGTTTCTGACACTTTTTTTCTTGTGTTTCTGACACTTTTTTTGCCAAATACCTGACATACGGCAAGTATCAGAAAAGAACGGGAAATACTTCCGCATCCCCACAGCCTGACTTCCATTTTTCAAGCACAGCCTGATAAACTTTTGCCTCTGCCGCATGCATCCGGCAGAGATATTCCGGACATCCTTTTTCTTCTCCACATTCAGCAGCGATCATCGCAATGCAGGGATGACAGATTTTTCTGTTTGCACAATGTATACACGCCGGAGAACAGCATACTTTTTCTGTCTGTGCAACCAGTTCTTTCCAGGCTTCTGCAAAAGAACGCTCTTTTAAAGATATTTTTGCCGAAGCGTACATGCCGCAGTTGACCAGATTGCCCTGCCAGTCCACCCAGAAAGAACAGTGTCCGGCCCGGCAGTGCATGGTCATCACATTTTCATCCGTTATCTTTTTGTCTTCACATCTTTTTTCTTCGTCAGAATTTTCCCGAAACCGTTCCTCGCCTTTTTGGAATCTGCCAAACCGCTCTGCCTGCCGCCAAAACCAATCCCCATCTCCGGTCAGAAAATTGGTCTTTACTCTGGCAAGTGCGGCCTCTTCCGGGGAGAGGCGTTCATTTTGTCCGACCATTGCTGCGTTTCGGCGGATCGGCGGAAACATATAGGTTGCCGCCTGGATCGGTATCTGACACTCTTTTGCATAAGAAATCATACTCTCCAGATCCTGTACATTCTGCGGTGTAATGCTGGCGTTCAATTTGATCGGCACCCCATACTGTTTCAGCCATCGGACGGCATTTTTCACTTTCAGAAAGGATTCGCCGTTTCCGCAGAGCTTCTGATAAGTCTCTTCACTCGCCCCGTAAAGTGTGATGTTGATCCTGGTCGGTGTGTGCCTGCCAAGCCACCTGGCCATATTCTGATCGATCCGGGATGCATTGGAATTGATGCTGACCTGCATTCCAAGATCCTGCATTCCGGCAAAGACTTCCTGAAAATCTTCGTACAGAAACGGCTCCCCGCCCGTCAGAAGCGGAAACAGCAAACCACATTTTGCGGCATCTTCTGCAATCTCAAGCCACCTCTTTCCATCCATCAGTCCGCCTGCTTTCTCCACTTCTGCCCTGCTTTTACGGACATAACACATTTTGCAGGCAAAATTACAGATCGGGAGCAGTTCAAATGCCCCGGTCAGTGGGATTCTCTCCGCTCCCGCTTTTGCCCATAAACGCCTGCTGATCGTTCCCTGCATATTTTCTCTTCTCCTTCCTGTTTAAGCATATGTTATGTATTTCTTGTGACACTCTTCCGTATACCTTACTTCTGTACTCGCTTCACATTTTGCATGTCTGAATAAATTTCATTTTATCTTTTCCTACAGATATCGTCCATCTTCAGGATTTTTTCCAGGCACGCAACTGCCTGCTCATCCATCGTTGCAGTCAGCTGGTAGACTGGCATTTCTTTCAGCAACAAAAACAGATTCTCTGCCGCCTGGTTTCTGGCATTTTCACTCCACCGGTCGATCACAAGCTGCGGCATCAGCTGTGCCATCGCTTTCCCTGCCCGCAGTCTTTCGATGCTGCTCTTTCCATTCTGCGACTGTTTTACCAGAACGATGCATCCCGCCACATGTACTTCCCCACTTCGCACCGGCTGTGATCCATCCATCGGATAGCCGTAGCTGTGCCAGTTTCCGTCCTGTTTTCGCAGAAGTGTCCGGTCATTGCAGATGATCCTGGCATTTCTGAACCTCTCCCAGAGTTTTGCCTGCGTGGTCTTTCCCGCCCCGGATGGTCCGGCAAATAAAATCCCGGTTTCCTGATATGTAATCTGTGCCGCGTGAAAAAACAGTACAAGAAACTGTTGAAGGATGGCCCGCATCGGAAAATAACGCAGGATTTCACCAAGACTTTTCGGTGCAACCGGAAGCAGCCGTTCCTGTATCCTGCACGAAACATGTGAAAAAGTATCGTCGTATTCCACGCAGGAAATTGCTCCCTTTTCTCCCTCCCACACAATACAGTAATTTTTCTCTTCCCTGCGATAGTAAGTCTGGATCAGATCTTCTCCAAGCTTTACCGCAGAACGAAGCGGCGGCTTTACCCACTTCCAGGAAACCGCCGCCAGAATATCTGTCTCTTTCCATTTTTCATCCTGCCCGGATATACCGGATCTTTCCCGGATTATAAATGGAAGGAACACATCTTCGATCTGAATTTCTTTTTCACAGTCCAGACAGATTTTCACGCCGCCAAGGCATAACATGATATGCATCCCCGGTACCTCGCTTTTTCTGTTTCTCTTTGTGTTCAGGATGTCCAGTAACCGCCGCCTGCTGTCGTGTAACAGTCGCACGTATCCTCCGAATAAAACTGTACATTGTGCACACTTCTTGCAGCACTGTATGTCTCAAACGGATCGATGTAATCGCTGCACTGGCTGTATCCGTTCATTTGCGGACCGTTGTGGACGACCGTTTCACAGTTGCTTGCGATCGAAGCATCCAGCTGATAGCGTTCCACTTCTGCTTTTGGAGTTTCATACGTTTTCTTCATATCCATTCCCCTTCCCGTATGTCTGTTTCTTTATGATCGTAAACTCGGCATTTCCGGTTACTTTGATATTGGTTGAGGAAACCAGTCCCTCTTCGGCTTTGATCTCAAATGTAGCTATCGTGCTTCCGTCTTTTTCACTGATATCCGCACATTTTGAAATTTCATAATAACAGTCTGCTGCATTTTTAAGTTCCAGGATCTGTCCGTTGACTGAGACTTTTGCATTTCCGAACGGAGCTTTTACTCCAAGATAAAGTTTGTTCGTATTTGGATCCCAGTCTTTTAAAGAGAAGGTTACGCTCTGATCTTCATCAAGATAAACCTCTTCTTTCGGCCCGTTGCTCTTATATTCGGAAGCTTTTTTGATCTCACCGTTTGAATCGGTAAATACCACAAATGTTTTTCCATCCCACTGGATCTCGCCGTTTTCATCAACCTCCGTATAATCGGAGAGAAGTTTCTGACGCAGTGTAACTGCCGTCATATTTGCTTCACCATCCTGGTTGTAGGCCTGTGCTGCAATATCTGCATGTTCATCCGTCTCATCAAGCGGCTGCATCACACGGATCCCATCCAGCCAGAAATCTGAGCCAAAACGATTTCCCGCCTTTGCAACAGAGACTTCTACATTATATGTGCCATATTCGGAAGTATTCCAGGTAAATACCGGAATATTGTATAAAGTGATCTTGTTTTCACTCTGATAAATGGTGTTGCGATATCCATGATAGATTTCTCTGCCTTTTGCATCTCTGATCACGATCCGCAGATAGCCGCTGTTATTGGATGTCCTTGCAAAGAAAGAAGTTCCCTTTCCGGTAAAGGTGTAAGTAAATTTTGCTGCACCTTTTTCTGTGCTTACATAACAGCTGGAACCGTTGCTGTCTTCACTGTCACTTAAATAAGCAACATCTGAACCATACGGACTGTCACCGGCATCCCCGACTACGCCCGGTTCCTGGTAATCCTCCTGAGGTGTTCCCTCCTGTTCCCAGCTTCCGTTTGGATATTCTGCCATTCCGAAATCTTCTTCATAATACATGTCGGTCGCCGGAATGATATAAACCTTTGCCTGTGCCTCCTGATCATCTACACCGTTTGTACTCTTTACTTTTGCAGTATAATTTAAAACTTCTACGCCGGTCAGCTGTTTTGTCAGCGTGTAATGGATTTTTCCGTCTTTTACTTCGGCCGTTCCATATTTCAGAGAATTGCTGTCGATTTCAACCAGTTCTTTGCTGCCTCCGACTGCCAAATCATTTACCAGAGGATCAATTTCAACCGGAAGTCCGTAGTCCAGAACAATATAGTCGTCATTTGCCTCAAAAGATGCCGTTTCTTTGTGCAGCATTTCATTTTCACAGGTGAACGATACCTGATCTGCTTTGTCTGCTTCACCTTTTGCAGTCACGCTCATACTCGTTCCGGCACTGTTCGAATCCACGACATGGAAACCACCGGCTGCTTCCGCCTGATAACTCCATTTCGGAACGATCCAGCTCGCTCCGTTGTCCGCCTCGGTAATATAATAGGTTTTGCCGTCATCTTCATCCATCGTTCCGATGAATTTCGCAGTCTGACCATTTTTCAGTGCAAACCTTCCGTCCGTTCCGGTCATTCTCGTATCTACATACTGATTGTTGATGTCATAGAGATTGTAAGTTGCATCTGACACTGCTTCGCCGTCACGGTAGAGCGTAAAATAAAAATCTCGCTGGCTGATCTGTGCTAAAATACTGTCATCCAGTTTTATTCCTTTACTGTCTGTTGTTTTAACTGTTTTATGCACCGAAACGGTATCTTTCATTGGCAGATTGAATTTGATTTTACAGTTGGAAGCTCCTTCTCCACGTTCCAGATAATAGACGGTCAGCGTATGCTGATCGGTCGCTGCAAATGTTTTTAACGTAGTATCAAAAATACCCGCACCTTCAGAATCCCGGAACACTTTTTTTGAGATCTTTCCGGCTGTTGATCTTCCTCCTTTAATAAACATTCCGCTTGTCTGACCGGAACTGGTCGCAAAAATTTCTGTTTTGTTCTGTGCAAAATTAATCGTTCCGTTGACTGAATCGTGGATGCCGCCAATATCCAGAACAAGTTTTCCGTCAATAAATACCCACACATCATCATCACCGGCAAACTCAAACTTGATATCTTCGTCTGAAGTGCTGGAAATTTTGCCATCTGCCGTCATGGAAAACGGAATCGTTGCGATCATTCCAAAATGATAATCCGGCGTCCTCACACTCGTTCCGCTGTTGAACGGATAAAAGCCCTTTCTGTTATCTGTCTTATTCGTCTGTGCCGTGTCATTCCAGGTCAGATTCGTTTCACTTGCTGCTGTTCCAGAAAAATATGCTGAATCCTGACTTGCATCAAATGTATAATATCCATTTTCATATACAAACGGCAGTCCGACATTCGTGTAAACTTCTTTTGTTTTTGTGTCACCGGAATCAAAAATGCCGCCGTCCGGAACCTTAAAATGAATGTTTCCATTCTGCATGTCAGAACCCACCAAGCCGCTGTAAACATAACCCTTCTGACTGGTCTGCGTGGATGAGATCGTATTATTTGTCGTCAGCAGACCGGTCCAGGTATTCCAGGTGGCATAGCTGCTGCCGGGAGCACCATTCGAAAAATAGATACCCCTAAGAACTCTGCTGTTCGGATTTTCTGCCTTGTCTTCCTGATAAACCGCCTGATTGATCGTGTCCTGATCATAATCATAAAGCGTTACCGGAAAATAACGGATCTCTTTTTGTGATGCCGCCTGCGAAATTGCTTGGGATACCGCTTTTGGCACACTGTCAAAACTTCGAAATGCTGCCTCCGCCTCAGATGGCATGGCGGTGACCGTAACTACGGTTGCCAGCGTTACCGCCAGAATACGTGATACTCTTTTTCTCATAATTTTCCTCCTTTTTCTTAAAACATTTTTATTTTCCATAAAAAAGAGCAGAGATCTGTGCCTCTTTCGCACATTTCTCTGCTCTCGTTTTCACGATCGTTGCTTTATTTTTATATTTCTCACCTGTATTTTATAAAGATGCCATACGGATTGTTCCGCACTTCACACGCTTTTATTCTTACTGTACTGCTTTGAATGCTTCGTCCAGATCCTGAATGATGTCATCAATGTTCTCTGTACCGATGGACAGGCGGATTGTGTTTGGTTTGATTCCCTGATCCAGAAGTTCTTCCTCTGTGCACTGGCTGTGTGTTGTGGTTGCCGGATGGATAACCAGAGATTTTACATCTGCTACGTTTGCCAGCAGGGAGAACAGCTCCAGATTGTCGATGAAATCTTTTGCTTTCTGTGCGTCACCTTTGATCTCAAAGGTAAAGATAGAGCCGCCGCCATTCGGGAAATATTTTGCATACAGCTCTTTCTGTTTCGGATCATCCGAAACAGACGGATGATGTACTTCTTCTACCTGCGGATGATTCTTCAGGTACTGTACGACTTTCAGTGCGTTCTCTACATGACGCTCTACTCTCAAAGACAGTGTTTCCAGTCCCTGCAGGAAAATGAATGAGTGGAATGGAGAGATGGTTGCACCGGTATCTCTCAGCAGGATTGCACGGATTTTTGTAACAAATGCTGCAGGTCCTACTGCTTTTGTAAAGCTGATGCCATGGTAGCTTGGGTTCGGTTCTGTCAGAGAAGCGAATTTACCGGATGCCTCCCAGTCGAATTTACCGCCATCTACGATAACACCGCCGATGGTTGTTCCATGGCCGCCGATGAATTTTGTTGCAGAATGTACAACGATATCTGCACCGTACTCAATCGGTCTTACCAGGTATGGTGTTGCAAACGTATTGTCAACAACCAGCGGGATTTTATGTGCATGAGCGATCTTTGCGATAGCTTCAATATCTACTACGTCTGAATTCGGGTTGCCCAGAGTTTCGATATAAACAGCTTTTGTATTATCCTGGATAGCTGCTTCTACTGCATCCAGATCAAAGATATCTACAAAGGTTGTTGTGATACCGTACTGTGGCAGTGTGTGCTCCAGCAGGTTGAAGGAACCGCCGTAAATATTTTTTGCAGATACGATGTGGTCACCGTTCTGTGCCAGGTTTTCAATGGTATATGAAATAGCTGCTGCTCCGGATGCTACTGCCAGTGCTGCAACACCGCCTTCCAGAGCTGCGATTCTCTTTTCGAATACATCCTCTGTCGGGTTTGTCAGTCTTCCGTAGATGTTACCGGCATCTGCCAGACCAAATCTTGCAGCTGCATGATCGCAGTTACGGAATACATAAGAAGAAGTCTGATAAATCGGAACTGCCCTTGCATCGGTGACCGGGTCTGGAGTTTCCTGACCTACGTGAAGCTGTAATGTTTCAAATTTAAATTTTCTGTTTTCTCTTGTAATTTTTTCGCTCATGTTATTCACCTTTTACTGCCATCTGGCGTGGCATTTTACCTTTCTTTGAATTAGTCTGTAAATAATGCTGTGGAGTAGTAACGATCTCCTGTGTCAGGAAGCAGTGCTACAATGGTTTTTCCTTTGTTTTCCGGACGTTTTGCCAGCTGGATTGCTGCGTAAAGAGCTGCACCTGAGGAAATACCTACCAGTACGCCTTCTTTCTTGGCAATCAGTTTGCCTGTTGCAAATGCGTCTTCGTTTTCTACTTTGATGATTTCATCATAAATGTTTGTATCCAGTACTTCCGGTACAAATCCTGCACCGATACCCTGGATTTTATGTGGACCTCCCTTGCCTTCGGAAAGAACCGGGGAAGTTGCCGGCTCTACTGCCACGATCTTGATATCCGGATTCTGCTCTTTTAGATATTCACCGACACCTGTCAGTGTTCCGCCTGTACCAACACCGGCTACGAAGAAATCTACCTTGCCGTCTGTGTCTTTCCAGATTTCCGGACCTGTGGTTGCTCTGTGTGCTGCCGGGTTTGCCGGGTTTACAAACTGTCCCGGAATGTAGCTGTTCGGGATTTCTTTTGCCAGCTCATCTGCTTTTGCGATGGCACCTTTCATACCCTTTGCACCTTCTGTCAGCACCAGTTCTGCACCGTATGCTTTCAGGATGTTTCTTCTTTCAATACTCATCGTATCCGGCATGGTCAGGATGATGCGGTATCCTTTTGCTGCTGCAATGGATGCCAGTCCGATACCGGTATTTCCGGATGTCGGCTCGATGATAACAGAACCTTCTTTCAGAAGTCCTTTGCTCTCAGCGTCTTCGATCATGCTCTTTGCAATACGGTCTTTTACGCTTCCTGCCGGGTTAAAGTACTCAAGTTTTGCCAAGACAGTTGCTGAAAGCTCCTGATCTTTTTCTATGTTTACAACTTCTACCAGTGGTGTATTTCCGATCAATCCTAAAGTTCCTTTATAAATGTTGGACATGTTATTTTCCTCCTTATTTATTCCTACCTTTTCGATATGTTTTATATGATTTACTCGAATTATATGCCAACATCCAGTATTTGTCAACACCTTTTTTCAGATTTCCCTTTTTAAATCTCTAGAAATACGATAGGAAATATGATACTATCATTCTAAGGTTGAACGTTCCATTGCTGAAATCACCCGGCAGTGAAGCAATTCACAGGCGTCATGCCGGAGGACAACACTTTCAACACTGCTAATATATGAAACGAGGTGAGAAAAAATGAAAATTTCTACAAAAGGAAGATATGCTCTGCGTATGCTTCTGGATCTTGCAGAACATCAGAGCGAGGGTTACATCGCTTTAAAAGACATCGCAGCAAGACAGGATATTTCCAAAAAATATCTGGAACAGATCATCCCGATCCTGAACAAATCCGGTTTCCTGCTCGCAAGCCGCGGATTTCAGGGCGGATACCGTCTGGCAAAAACACCGGACAAATACACCGTCGGTGATATCTTACGTGCAACAGAGGGAAGTCTGTCACCGGTTGCCTGTCTGGACAATGAGCCGGTACTCTGTCAGAGAGCCGACATGTGTACGACACTTTCCGTATGGAAAGGATTGAAAAAAGTCATTGATGACTATGTAGATGGGATCACTTTGCAGGATCTTCTGGATCAGCAGCGTGAAACTTATGCAAATGATTATGTAATATAACATCCGGATTACAATGAAAAGATGTAACTGTTCAGTACCTTCACAGTTACGAAAAGATTACCATATTCTTTTCATCCGTAAAACACGATATCTTTTTAGAAAGAGAGGGTTATTTCATGAAAAAAAATATGTATTCTGTTTTGCTTCATTTTTTTCTGTTTGTATGCCTGGTCATACCTTTGCATACAACCGCAAATGCGGCAAACACCACCGACGATTGTCTTCAGATTCTCGCTTCTGATTTTGCCGGCAATTCCGCAAAAGAATTTATCGGAACACAGCATCTGAATATCACGGATTCACAGTATCAGACAATCCGTACATTTACTTTAGATTTAACAGAAAAATACAGTTCCACAAAAGACAAGATCACTGCCATCTATCAGTGGGCAAAAGACACCAGCCTGAAGGCTTCTGTCGGAGAAGATGCCCCTGCAGATCTGGAAGAAAATGATCCTTATAAAGTATTCAAAGAGAAAACCGGAGTATGTCAGGGAAAAGCCAATCTCTGTAAGACCATGCTCGCCGCCATCGATGTTCCATGTATCATCGCCCACGGCTACTGGGAAAGAGAAGGCCATGCATGGGATTTCGTTCTGTGTGACGGCAAATGGGGCATCGTCGATGCATCCATGTGGCAGATCTCGCTGGATGATCCTTCCGACATCTCTTCTCACTATAAAACAGACAATCTCGAATCCGTTCTTTATGAAAAAGATGGTTTTGAATTTACTTATTATCTGGGCGGCATCGGCGTTGTCGGCTATACCGGAAATGCAGACTGCCTGGAGATCCCTGACAGCTGCAATGGCCGTCCTGTAATCAGCATCGCTGCAGAAAACCAGATTTATTATGAACATTCTTTGCAGGATACAACGGCAAAAAAGCTTGTGCTTCCGGCAACGGTAAAATACGGAATCTACTTAAGTGACTATGAGATCCGTTCTTTCTATTCAAAATCTCTGGAATCTATTTCCGTAGATGAAAACAATCCGGTATTTGCGTCCTATGACGGAATACTTTATTCCAAAGATTACTCAAGAATCTACTCTGTTCCGGCAGGTATTTCCGAAGTTACTCTGAAACCGATGGAGATCCTGGAAAAAAATACGCTCACTAATCTTTCGAACCTGCGTATTCTGAAAATCGGAGAAGGTACAAAAGAACTGGAAGAAGATGCCATTGAAAACTGTGAGCACCTGGAAAAAGTTTATATTCCGGACAGTGTGACAACGATCGCATATGAAGAAAGCAATGGCAATGTTTACGAAGCTTTTAGCGGATGCCCGAATAACTTTGTCGTATATGCATCTGCCGGAAGTGCGGGAGAAGCTTATGCCAAAAAGAAAGGACTGACCTGCAAAGATCCAAAAGAACTCTTCCCGGCAGATTATAGCAAGATCGATGAACTGCTGAAAACCGTTCCGGATGATTCTGATCTTTACCGGTACACACCGGACAGCGTCAGCCGCTTAAAAGAAGCCATCCAGGCCATCAACCGTGACTGCACTGCCGCACAGCAGAATCTCGTTGACGAAATGGCAAAAAATCTGGAAACTGCAATCAAAAAACTGGAAGTTCGACCGGCTGTTCCGGATACCAACGAAACCGAAAAGCCACAGCCGGATACAGAAACACCGGAAACACACGTACCAGATCAGTCCGGCAATACGGAAACGCCAAAACCGGCTGCGAAACCGACCGCACCTGCAAAAGTAACCGGAGTGAAGATTTCTTATAAAAAATCCGGCAAAGCAATCCTTGGCTGGAAAAAAGTAAAAAATGCCTCCGGGTATGAGATTTACCGTTACCAGAATAAAAGATGGGTAAAAGTGAAAAAGGTTGGTAAAAAAACAAGCTTTGTAATAAAGAAACGCTCCCGAAAAACCGTGTACTATCGCGTGAGGGCTTTCCGGAAAAAAGGGAAAAATGTGAGCTATGGAAAATACTCTAGGAAAGTGAAGTGTAAAGCTCTTCAGAAAGCCAAATAAAAAGTTGTGGCGGAGGTTTGTGTAAATGTGAAAATGAACGCCATAGAAATGATTTTATAAAATATATAACGCCATGATGATTCGAAAACAATCTCCTGACACGCTGCGTTTCCTGTT
>NZ_JAJEQE010000041.1 GCF_020687205.1 Hominisplanchenecus faecis | reverse complement strand
CACAGCGATTCTGTTGGGTAAATGTCAGCAAAGCTGACCAGAATCGCGTGCCAAGTCTCACGTGCGTTCGACTTGAATATTGTTTTAAGTGAAAATATAAAAACAGGGATGTCGAAACATCCCCATTTCAAACTTTTTCACTTGAAAAATACGAGTGAGTAGTTTATAATCAGAACAGAAGCAACGAAGGATTGGCGATGTCCGAGTTGCCCCGGAAACTTATAGTATGCTATAAACATGGCTATTTCCTGGTGGTATAGGAAATAGCCGCTTTTATTTTTTGTGATTATCTATGTATGTAAGTGCTGTGAAAATTATAAACACAAGCGTCAATACTTCCAAAGTATTCATACAAATTCCTCCTTTCTGTTTCCGGGAGGGCAATCATAGACTATTCCTACATATGCTTTCAATCTGACTAATGACAGTTTAGCATATATCAGACAAACGTACAATACAAGAAGCAAATATAATTAGCAATATGAGAATGTCAAAACAATAAAAAGCAAACAAAATAATGCAATATAAAAATGTATAAGCAGAAAGAAAAAAGATTCAGAAAACAGGCAACATTTAGTGAAACAGGAAACTGGAAGAAAAACAAAACACAAAGCAGAGAGGTGCAAATCATAATGAAAGAATACAAAGAAATCCAGGTGGCACTTTTAGGACTTGGAACCGTCGGACTCGGCGTATATAAAGTATTGCAGATGCAGAAAGAAGAAATGCAGCATAAGATCGGTACCGAGATCAAGATCAAGAAAATCCTGGTGCGAAATCTGGAAAAAGCAGCCGGGAAAATCGAGGATGCCTCTGTGCTGACGAACAACTGGCAGGAGATCGTAAACGATGACAAGATCCAGATTGTGATCGAAGTAATGGGCGGCATGGAGCCGGCAAGAACGTATATCATGGAAGCAATGCAGGCAGGAAAACAGGTCGTGACGGCAAACAAAGACCTGATCGCAGCCGATGGAAAGGAACTGATGGATCAGGCGAAGAAAAGCGGATGTGATCTGCTGTTTGAAGCAGCGGTTGCCGGTGCGATCCCGATCATCCGACCGCTCAAACAGTGCCTTGCCGGAAACCATTTGAGCGAGATCATGGGAATTGTCAACGGAACCACAAACTTTATCCTGACAAAAATGGCACAGGATGGCATGGAATTTGAAGAAGCACTGGCACTGGCGACAGAGCTTGGCTACGCAGAGGCCGATCCTACTGCTGACATTGAAGGGCTGGATGCCGGACGAAAAGTGGCAATCATGGCATCGATTGCTTTCAATTCTCGTGTGACCTTTGACGATGTTTATACCGAAGGAATCACAAAGATCACCGCATCCGATATCCGTTATGCAAAAGAAATCGGCAGCGTGATCAAACTTCTCGGCGTGGCACGCAACACACCGGAAGGAATCGAAGTACGTGTCCATCCGATGCTGATCCCGGAAAGACATCCACTGGCATCCGTCAATGATTCTTTCAACGCCGTTTTTGTACATGGTGATGCCGTGGATGATGCCATGTTCTACGGCCGCGGAGCCGGAGAACTGCCAACGGCAAGTGCGGTGGTCGGAGATATCTTTGATATTGCCAGAAACCTCCAATATGAGTGCTGCGGCAGGATCAGCTGCACCTGCTACAAACAGCTGCCGATCAAAGCGATGGATGACATCTGTTCCAAATACTTCCTGCGTATGCTGGTAGAAAACGAGCCGGGTGTCCTGGCAGCCGTAACCGCCGTGTTCGGCGACCGCAAAGTCAGCATCGAGCAGATCATCCAGAAAAAGAAGATTGGAGAGCTGGCGGAGATCGTAGTCATCACCGAAAAAGTAAAAGAACGCCACGTAAAAGATTCCCTGAAAGCCTTTGAAGAGATGACAGCAGTGAAAAAAGTGTCATCTGTGATCCGCGTGTACGGAGAGTAGGGAGATTGAAAGAAATTTCAGAAGTTTTTGCATTAATCATAGTGGAAACGATATGAAAATAGAATGATAACTGTAAAATAAATAGTGAAATGAAAAGGTTGCCCGGCTGGTTCCGGGCAATTTTTATGCAAAAATGTATAGAAAAAGATAATGGATATGGACTATAAGCAGCCTTACAGAGACTGATTAGAGAGCCAGGTCAGAAAACTTTTGGCAAGGGACAATTGCTTGGCATTCATAGGACGCAGCATTTCAGAAATATTTTTCCATTCTTGATTGTCATGTGAAAGAGTACCAATCAGAAATTCATCCGGAGTCGTATCCAGAGCCACAGCAAGACGCATGATAACCTCGACGGAAGGAATAGAAATGCTGCGTTCGATGTTAGAGAGATACTTGTAACCGAGGTCTGCTTTTTCTTCTACTTCGGATTGCTTTAATCCTAATTCTTTTCGTCGTCGTGCAATACGTTTTCCTATTTCAGTGTAATCTAAAGTCATAGTAAACTCCTTTGCTTTTTGATTTCATCATATGCAAAAAAGTAAATTGATAAACGAATTAAAAAATGGATATTCGACTTGACATATTCTTAAAACGATTGTAAAATGAATACACGATTATAAATCGAAAAACAAAAATATAAGGAGGAAGAACAAATGGGTGTAGAATTAAAAGATGGATCAGCTGAATATTGGGAGTATAAAGAGATGGCGGAAGATATTTACAGAGATTTTTGTGCGGCAAATGATACAGATGCTAAACGCCGTCATAAACAAAGAGGCGATCGTTTAAAATCGACATTAATCAGTGAATATGGAAGAGGAGACAGTAATGTAAGATATATTATCGATACATATCTGGATCTGCGAGTATAATAGTGTAGAAAAGTAACGAAAATAAATATTAGTATAAAAAGAGTCTGGTTTTCTTGAAATTAAGGAAACCAGATTTTTTGCTAAAGATAAACATGAAATAACAGAATGAATTGGATTATATTTGAAAAATTGAAAGAATTCGACTTGACACGCGAAATAATCGACTATATAATGAAAATACGACTAAAAGTCGAAAAATGAAAAACATAAGGAGGAAGAAAAAATGGGCGTTGCATCATTAGTACTGGGAATTTTAGCTGTATTGATAGGTATCTTCAGTAGTGGTGTACTTGGATGGTTAGGAGCAATCATGGCAATTATAGGAGTTGTAATGGGAGCACTTGGAATGAAAAAACCAGAAAGTAAAGGGATAGCTACGGCAGGATTGGTTCTGTCTATTGTTGGTCTGGCATTATGCCTTATCATGTATGCAGCATGCGTAGCATGTGTAGGCGGTTCAGCAGCATTGTTTAGCTGATAAAAAGCGGCTTCTGCATTTTGCAGGAGCCTTTATTATATCAAGGAGAACAGATATGCATATATATGTAGAAATATATGGACATAGGATACCTACATATGGTCTGCTCATCACGATAGGTGTGATTTTGGCGAATTTAATAGCCATTATATGTATGAAACGAAAATATAAAAAAGACTGCATAGAAGATTTTTTGATTGTAGAAGCATATACGATGGCAGGGGCGTTTCTGGGAGCAAAATGTCTGTACTTGTTGGTTAGCTATAGAGATATTGACTGGGAAAATATCTTTAATATTAAATATTTCAATACTCTTATGCAAGGCGGATTTGTATTTTATGGAGGATTGATTTTTATATTCCTACCTGAAAAAATTCATAAAATTGAAGCGGAAAAGTATATAGAGCATTATATATTTTTAATTCCATTTATTCATGCATTTGGGAGAATCGGATGTTTTGAGGCAGGATGTTGTTATGGAATTCCATATACAGGATATGGGGCGGTTTACTTTCCAGAAGGTTCGATGGCACCACCGGATATAGCATTGTTTCCGGTACAGATTATTGAGGCGTTTTTTGAATTTATAATAGCAGCGTATATTTATCGATGTTCAGACAAGCTGGGATCTAAAAAAGGTTTATATGAATATTTATGGCTATATAGTTTGCTGAGATTTGTATTGGAATTTTTTAGATATGATGTAAACAGAGGAAAAATAGGATTTTTGTCAACGTCACAAATTATAAGCTTAGTTATAGCGATTATTGTCTTTGAAAAAAAGAGAAAAATAAATAATTATGGTAGATAAGGATGAAATAAGATGAAAAAAAGTTTAGTAAGTGTAATATTAGTAGCTTCGATGATGTTGAGCATAGGAGGCTGTGGTTTAAAAAAGAAAAATGATTCAAAGATATTGGAGGGAAATTGGAAAGCAGATCTGGAGTGTGAAAAAATAGTTACAGATGAACTTTCAAAGGATGAGGATACCAAAAGCAATAATATGGCAATGATTGATGCCATTAAAAAATATGCAGATTTTAATGAGCTGGAAGCTATAGTAACATTTAAATTTAACCAAGATGGTACGTATTCAATAGAACCGGATCTGGAACAATGGAATAGCACATGGGGAGCCTTTAGTACTGCCGCATTAAATGGAGCAAGAGAATATTACAAGAGTATTGGAGTAGGAGATGCAATGGTTGAGGGTTTTGAATCTAAAGAGGAATTTTTGGGATACTCTATAGCTTATACCTTAATGGATTTAAGAATTCCTATTACAAAAGCAGTTTTTGTGCAGCAAAATGGAAAATATAAAGCAATAAACGGTAAATTATATATTAATAAGGACTCTTCAAAAGATGTGGATATAACCACAGATTATTATGGAACGTATGAAATTACAGGAGATAGTGAGCTTACAGTGAAAAACAGAGATGGAGTAGAATATATTTGCCAAAAGGAATAAAAGGAGTTTGATTAAAATGAAGAGAAGAATGATAGTGTATATTTGTACATTGATTTTAGTATGTATGTTTTTTAAGACGATACCGACAGTAGCCAAAGAAAATACAGATGCTATTAACATCGAGAAGATGAGTGAAAATATATCAGAAAAGCAGGTACGCAGTACAATTGTTGGCTCTGGAGAATGTGGAGAAAATGCAACGTGGAAATTGGATTCTACAGGTACTTTAACAATTAGTGGGACAGGGGAAATGTATGATTACAGAACACCGATAAGTGCCAATCTGTGGTCTGGCTCCAAAATGGTACCATGGATGAGAGACTATAATGGTTTGATTAAAAGAATTGTTGTAGAAGAAGGAATTACCAAAATCGGTGATGGAACTTTTGTGTGGGCTGGAGCAGAACCGGATAATAATGTGGTTGGTGAAGTGGAATCTATTACGTTGCCATCTACCTTGAAAAGCATTGGTTATGAGGCATTTTTTATGGTAGCATGTCCATACATGTATATTCCTGACCGTGTTGAAACAGTACACGGTGAAGCGTTTATGGCAGCGAAAATTGCAGAAATATCCGTGGGTACTGCTAATATTACAAAGCAAGCATTTACATCTTCTGGTGTTTCCAAAGTTATATTAAGAAATGGAGTTACGACAATTGGAGAATATGCATTTGATGGGTGTAAAAATTTGAAAGAGGTTACTTTCCCACAGTCGTTGAAGATAATTGGACGTTCTGCTTTTTTTGGGTGTACAGCAATCGAAACCATTACAATTCCAGATTCAGTAACACAGATTGATCCAGATGTTTTTTATGGATGCACATCATTAAAGACGGCTGTCATCAGAGCAAAGATTGAAACAATAGGTCAGGAGTGTTTTAGAGATTGCAGCAGTCTTTCCAGTGTTTCATTGCCAGGCAGTTTGAAAGGTATTGCATATGGTACGTTTCAGGGATGCAGCAGTCTGGTTAATGTAGATATGCCTGAAGAGATTACTTATATCGGAGCAGGAGCATTTTATAACTGCACATCTCTGAAATCAATTCGCATTCCTCAAAAAGTGCAGGATATTTATTCGCAGGCTTTTGGAAACTGTTTGTCTCTGACAAGTGTTGACATTCCGGCATCTGTAAATAACATTGTGCTTGGAGTTGGTGGAAAACTAAATAATTTTAGTGCATTTAATGAATGTGAGAATTTAAAGAGTATTACAGTGAATCCGGCAAACCAAGTGTATAAATCATATGATGGATGTATTTATAATGCAAATAAGACAGAACTTTTATATTGCCCATTAGGAAAAACGGAAGTAATGATTCCGGATACAGTGGTCAGTATACCAAATTATACATTCTATACAACAAATCAAAATGAACATTTAAAGAATATTTATTTTTATGGAAAAGCACCGGAAATTCCAGATGATGGAATGCAATGTGTTACAGCAAATGTATATTACCCGGAGGATAATAACAGTTGGAACACAGAAACGAAAAAGAATTATGGAGGAAATCTTAACTGGACAGGATGGCAGCCGGATATTTCAAAATATAATGTTACATTGTGGCAGTCAGATTTTGTTTATGACGGAGCAGAGAAGCGACCGATGGTATTACTGAAATATGGAACAAAAATTCTTGAAGAAGAAGCGTACAATGTGGTTTATGAAAATAATATAAATGCAGGAATAGCACACGTTAAGATTACTGGTGTTGGAAAATATAAAGGGACGGCAACAGAAAGATTTGTTATCAATAAAGCAAAGCAGAATATAAGGATAAATCTTGCAAAAAATACTATAGAAATTGGAGAGACGTTGCAGATATCAGCGGAAGGGATAGGACAGATACAATATTTATCTGACAATACAAATGTTGCATCTGTCAGCAGTACAGGATCGATTAATGCTAAAAATACTGGCAGAGCAGTAATCCAGATTACGGCATATGGAAATGAAAATTATGAGCCGCAGACAGAAAGTATTGTAATAAACGTAATCTCTAAAGATGATAACAAAAACAATACAGAGGAAACCGATAAAAGCGACAATGGGGCAAATAAAGATAATCAGGAAACTGACCATAATAAAGGAGAAATGGCAGATAGCAACAGTAAAAAGAATGAAACGGAAACAAACAGTAACTTTCAGCAAACAATAGCAAAGACTACTCGGAAGATCACACTTAACCGTAAGAAACTGACTTTAAAGAAAGGCAAGAGTTTCAAATTGAAAGTCACTATAACACCAAAAGACAGTCAGGATAAAATTTCTTACAAGACCTCTAATAAAAAGATTGCTACTGTAAGTAAAAATGGAAAGATTAAAGCAAAGAAAAAAGGAACAGCAAAAATCACAGTGATTTCAGGTAAAAAGAAAGCAGTCTGCAAGGTGAAAGTAAAATAGTGTAACGGGCTAATGATACAGTAAAGAACTTTTGGATGAACAGAGAGGAGTCTGGATATGAAGGTGAAAATAAGTGAATATACTCCGTATTTACTGGTAGGTTTGCTGATAGTAGTTATTGCTAGGCATTTTTATAATCCGTTGCAGGTGGTTGATATGTGGTCACTTATGCAAGAGAGTGAAGATATGTCTATTCCAATGCCAGTTATGGAAAGAATCATAGGTATACTTGTTCCAACTATGGCATCCATGATTGAAATGTATGGATACGTGGCAGGTATAATAGAAGCGGCAAATAACAGTAGTTTTGTAATTGTATTTGCAGTAGAATTTGCTTGTTTCGGTTATATTGTGATTACATATTTGTTAGAGAAAATTCATGCATACTGGCACGAAGAAGAGGGGACTTTTGCGATGTGTGTTGATATGTTATGTATAGAGAACATTGTATTATATGTGTTCAATTTACTTTGCTATGTGATCAGCATAATTTTTCAGAGCCTGAGTTTGTCGGATATGTTTTATGGTGTAATAATTTTTATATTTGCGTTGCCAACGATGTGGGGATTTTTATTGCAAGTTATATATTCTGCGATCAATATGTCTATATCAATGGTGATTCCAGCGTCAATTGCATACTTGTTGATGTATGTAGTAGGAGAGACGCTTGCATATGTGATTATGATAATACTTATACTGCTTTTCTCTCAGGTTGTGTGGAGGCTTTGTTCTGGATTTATTTATGATAAGTTACTGAGAGGATTTTCACATAATCACTTAAGCTTATCAGATTAATAGCAAGATGAAGAAACAGAAGAGGTGAAAATTAATGTAGTTTTGCAGAGAGAGCAAAGCGATGGTGATTTTCTGATCTGAGAAGAGGATGTGGACGAATGAAAGCAGTCAGAAAAGATGACTAAATAATAAAAATTAAAATGTAATATTGAAAATTAAAATGTTATATGCTATAATGCTGTTCGGGCGATAAAATGGGAAAATAAAGATTCATTAAAACACAGAAAATCTCTGGTACTGCCATACCAGAGGTTTTTTTGTTATTTTTTTGCAGAAAATAACAAAACTGAGGTCAGGTTATCGTTGATTTAAGAATTGACGGCTACCTGAAAATCATGTAGAATAAATGCGAAGCAAATATGGTTAAAGAATCCGGGGTTTTTAAGCTCCGGCATCATCATTATAATATAAAGGAGAAATGGAAAAATGAGCAAAAAGCCAACCGTTTTGATGATTCTTGATGGATATGGACTGAATGATAAGGTAGAAGGCAACGCAGTAGCACAGGCGAAAACTCCGGTTATGGACAAGCTGATGGCTGAGTGTCCTTTCGTAAAAGGCAATGCAAGTGGTCTGGCAGTAGGTCTGCCGGATGGACAGATGGGTAACTCTGAAGTCGGACATCTGAACATGGGTGCCGGACGTATCGTATACCAGGAACTGACCAGAATCACAAAAGAAATCCAGGATGGAGATTTCTTCAAAAACGAAGCACTGCTGCATGCAGTAAAGAGTGCAAAAGAAAACGGAAGTGCCCTGCATCTGTTCGGTCTGCTCTCTGACGGCGGTGTACACAGCCACAATACACACCTGTACGCACTGCTTGAGCTGGCAAAAAGAGAAGGTCTGGAAAATGTTTATGTACATTGCTTCCTGGACGGACGTGACACACCGCCTGCATCAGGCAAAGGCTATGTAGAACAGCTCGTTGATAAAATGAAAGAGATCGGCGTCGGACAGGTTGCAACTGTTATGGGACGTTACTATGCAATGGATCGTGACAACCGCTGGGATCGTGTAGAGCTGGCTTACAATGCTATGGTAAAAGGCGAAGGTGCAGAAGCAGCATGCGGCATCTGTGCAGTACAGAATTCTTACGACAACGGAAAGAACGATGAGTTCGTAGTTCCGGCTGTTGTTAAGAAAGACGGAGCACCGGTTGCAACAATCAAAGACAAAGATTCCGTAATCTTCTTCAATTTCCGTCCGGACCGTGCAAGAGAGATCACCCGTGCATTCTGTGCAGATGAGTTTGACGGATTCGCAAGAGAAAAGAGACTGGATCTGACTTATGTATGCTTCACAGAGTACGATGAGACGATTCCGAATAAAGAAGTAGCATTCCACAAAGTTTCTATCACAAATACCTTCGGTGAATTCCTGGCAGCACATAACATGACACAGGCAAGAATCGCCGAAACAGAGAAATATGCACACGTTACCTTCTTCTTCAACGGCGGAGTAGAAGAACCGAACAAAGGCGAAGACCGCATCCTGGTAAAATCCCCGAAAGTAGCTACTTACGATCTGAAACCGGAGATGAGTGCATATGAAGTATGCGACAAGCTGACCGAAGCTATCCGTTCTGAAAAATACGATGTGATCATCATCAACTTCGCAAACCCGGATATGGTAGGACATACCGGTATCCAGGCAGCAGCGATCGCAGCAGTGGAAGCTGTTGATGAGTGTGTAGGCAAGACCGTAGAAGCTCTGAAAGAAGTTGGCGGACAGATGTTTATCTGTGCGGATCACGGAAATGCAGAGCAGCTGATCGACTACGAAACAGGTGCACCGTTTACCGCACATACAACCAACCCGGTTCCGTTCATTCTGGTAAATTATGACGAGAACTATACACTGCGTGAAGGCGGATGCCTGGCAGACATCGCTCCGACTCTGATCGAGATGATGGGTATGCAGCAGCCGGCTGAAATGACAGGAAAATCTCTGTTGGTACGCAAATAATTTCTGAAGATCAGTCTTTGTATATGCAAAGCGATGTATAAAGAAAAACAAAAAGGACACACTATCCACAAGGAGGTGTGTCTTTTTTATGCAGAAATTCATTGCAATCAAAGATGTGTACGCAAGGGAAATTCTGGATTCCAGAGGGAATCCTACGATAGAAGTGGAAGTACTGGCTGAGGGAGATATTGTTGGGAGAGCGGCTGTGCCGTCCGGAGCTTCGACCGGGCAGTTTGAGGCGGTAGAACTCCGTGATCAGGAAAGACGTTACAATGGACTTGGCGTGCGGCGTGCCGCAGAACATGTCAACACGATCCTGGCAGACTGTGTGATTGGTGATAATGTACTGGAACAGCGGAAAATTGATGAAAAACTCTGTCATATAGATGGAACAGAGAACAAAGAAAATCTGGGGGCAAATGCAATTCTTGGCATATCAATGGCAGTAGCTCAGACGGCGGCAAAGGCACTGCATCTGCCGCTGTATCAGTATCTTGGCGGAACGTTTGCCCATCAGATGCCGGTGCCAATGATGAATATTTTAAACGGAGGACGCCATGCATCCAATACCGTCGATCTCCAGGAATTTATGATCATGCCGTTTGGGGCAGAGAATTTTTCAAAAGGACTTCAGATGTGTGCAGAGATTTACCACACACTGAAAAAGATTCTGGATGTCCGGGGGTTATCAACCGGAGTTGGAGACGAGGGCGGATTTGCCCCGAACCTGAAAAATTCAGAAGAAGTTCTGGATGTCATTGTGGAAGCGGTCGAGAAGAGCGGTTATCAGATGAAAAAAGATATTATGATCGCACTGGATGCGGCAGCTAGTGAACTTTACGATGAAAGACAGGGAATTTACCGGTTTGAAGGAGAAGGAAAAGAACGCACCACAGAAGAGATGATCGCATATTATAAGAGACTGACTGAAAAATATCCGATTTTTTCCATCGAGGACGGATTGTTTGAAGATGACTGGATCGGATGGAAACACCTGACGGAAGAACTGGGAGAAAAAGTTCAGCTGGTAGGAGATGATCTGTTTGTGACAAATCCCAAACGACTGAAAAAAGGAATCAAACTGGGAGCTGCCAATGCAATTCTGGTTAAAGTAAACCAGATTGGTACGCTGACAGAAGCTTTTGAAGCGATTGAGCTTGCAAAACGGAGTGGATATGCCACGATCATCTCGCATCGTTCCGGTGAAACAGAGGATACGATGATTGCAGATATCGCAGTTGCCACAGGAGCCGGACAGATCAAAACAGGAGCTCCGTGCCGCAGTGAAAGAATTGCAAAATATAACCAATTATTGCGTATCGAAGAGCATATTTAAGTTGACAAAGAAATACAAACTATGCTAAACTGTTTTTGTTTGGTATAGGAGGTGTTAATGTGGAAATCTTGAGAACAGTTATCAATATACTCTTTATTTTGGATTGTATCGCACTGACCGTTATCGTATTGATGCAGGAAGGAAAGTCCGCAGGGCTGGGAGCTATTGCAGGTGCAGCAGATACTTACTGGGGAAAGAACAAAGGCCGTTCTATGGAAGGAGCACTTGTGAAATCCACAAAGTTTCTTGCGATTGCATTTATCGTAATTTCCATAGTTCTGAATCTGAATTTCTAGGAAACCTGCAGAATTGTCAAAGGCAGGTTCTTTTGAACGCATGACACGTTAAAACACTCTTGTGGTTGGTAACTGCAAGGGTGTTTTTTAGTGTTGCCGGTCAGAAAAAGCAGCAACCGATTCCCCACATGACAAACAAGGAGGGTAACATGGACAGCAAACAGTTAGAAAAAAGAAAAAAGGTTCTTTTAGACCTGATGAACGATAAAATATATGTACCGATGAAGATCAAGGAGCTTGCTATCATCCTCCAGGTGTCAAAAGAAGAACGGCCGGATTTGGAGCTGGTCTTAAATGAACTTCTGGCAGAGGGCAAGATTGAAATCTCCAAGAGAGGCAAGTATAAAATTGCAAAAGAAAAGACGGTTACCGGAACTTTTGTGACACATCCGAAAGGCTTTGGCTTTATTGAAGTGGAAGGCAGAGATGATGATATTTATGTTTCAGAAGAAAACATCGGCAATGCTTTTTACGGAGATGTGGTTCAGGCGACTCTGATCTCCGGGACGACCGGGAAACGTCAGGAAGGACGCATCACACAGGTCATCTCCCATACGGTCACGGAAGTGGTTGGCATCTATGAACAGAGCAAACATTTTGGCTTTGTGATTCCGGACAACCAGAAAATCCTTCAGGATATTTTTATCCCGCAGGAGTGTGCCAAAGGTGCGGTAAACGGCCATAAGGTGATCGCAGAGATTACTTCTTACGGCAGCAGCAAGAAAAAGCCGGAGGGCAGGATCACAAAGATCATCGGCCATATCAGTGATCCGGGGACGGATGTACTTTCTATTGTTTATGCAAAAGATCTTCCGTTTGAATTTCCGGAAAAGGTGCTCAATCAGGCAGAACGAGTGAAAGGTGAGGTCAGTGAGGCAGATATGCAGGGCAGACTGGATCTTAGAAAGGTACCGATGGTCACGATCGATGGTGAAGATGCCAAGGATCTGGATGATGCTGTATCACTGGAAAAGGATGGAAATATCTGGCATTTGGGCGTGCATATCGCAGATGTCACAAATTATGTGCAGGAGAACAGTGCACTGGACTGGGAGGCAAAGAAACGCGGAACAAGTGTGTATCTTGTGGATCGGGTGATCCCGATGCTTCCGAGAAGGCTCTCAAATGGCATCTGTTCTTTAAATGCAGGATGCGACCGGCTGGCACTGAGCTGCCTGATGGACATCGATGAGAAGGGCAAAGTGATCGGCAGCCGGATTGCGGAGACGGTGATCTGTGTGGATCAGCGAATGACCTACACCAGCGTGAAGAAGATTCTGGAGGATCAGGACGCAGAAGAAATCGAAAAATATCAGGAATTTGTCCCGATGTTTGAAAAGATGAGAGAACTGTCAGAACTGCTTCGCAAAAACCGCCATGCACGCGGTTCGATCGACTTTGATTTTCCGGAAGCAAAGATTATCCTGGATAAAAAAGGAAAACCGGTTGATATCAGACCATACGAGGCAAATACAGCGACAAAGATTATCGAAGATTTTATGCTGCTTGCAAATGAGACGGTAGCATCCGAATATTTCTGGCAGGAAATTCCGTTTTTATACCGTGTCCACGATACACCGGATCCGGAAAAAATCCAGGCACTTGCAGAATTTATCCGCAATTTCGGATATGGACTGAAAGGTGTCCAAGACGAAGTCCATCCAAAAGAACTGCAGAAACTCCTCTCAAGAGTTGCAGATTCACCGGAAGAGGCACTGATCAGTCGTTTGACCCTGCGTTCCATGAAACAGGCGAGGTATTCGACAGAATGTACCGGACATTTCGGACTGGCAGCGAAGTATTACACGCATTTCACTTCTCCGATCCGTCGGTATCCGGATCTGCAGATTCACCGGATCATCAAGGAAAATCTGCGTGGCAGATTAAATGCAGAGCGGATCGCACATTATCAGGAGATCCTGCCGGAAGTGGCAGAACATTCCAGTAAGACGGAGCGAAGGGCAGATGAGGCAGAGCGTGATACCGATAAAATGAAAAAAGCAGAATACATGCAGCAGCATATCGGTGAAGAATATGAAGGCGTAATCTCAAGTATTACATCCTGGGGCATGTATGTAGAACTTCCAAATACCATCGAGGGACTGATACATGTTGCAAATCTTTACGATGACAGGTATTATTATAATGAAAATACCCATGAGATGGTCGGCTCAGATCTTGGAAAGGTTTACAAACTCGGTCAGAGTATCCGTGTACGTGTGCTTGATGCTGATAAAGAAAATGCAACAATTGATTTTGTGCCTGCAGCTATTTGGGAATAAGTCAGAGACGGGAGGAAAGATATGGGAGCAGAATCCATAAAACTGATTGCAAACAACAAAAAAGCATATCATGATTATTTTATCGAAGACACGTATGAGGCAGGGATTTCTCTTCACGGAACAGAGGTTAAATCCCTGCGAATGGGAAAATGCAGCGTAAAAGAATCCTTTGTCCGTATTGAAAACGGCGAAGTGTTTATTTATGGTATGCACATCAGCCCATATGAAAAGGGAAATATTTTTAATAAAGATCCGATGCGTGTAAAAAAACTGCTGATGCATCGCTATGAGATCAATAAGATCGAAGGAAAGATCGCAGAAAAAGGATACACACTGGTTCCCCTGAAAGTATATTTTAAAGGCAGTCTGGTAAAAGTCTCTATCGGTCTTGCAAAAGGTAAAAAACTGTACGACAAACGACAGGATATCGCAAAGAAAGATATGCGAAGAGAAGCAGAGCGTGAATTTAAGGTGCGTAATCTGTAAAGATGGAAAACGCACAGAGATAAAAAGATGCAAAGAAAAATAAAAAGTGAAAATTTAAAAAAGACACTTTACAAAAATGAATTTCAGGTGTAAAATAAACTGCACTGTAAGATTATCTTCAAACAAACCAGGGCTTGTACTGGTTTCGACGGGGGTTTTGCAGTCAGGGAAGCCATCTGCGGGCCGGGACCGCACAGTAAACCGGAAACTAAATATAAACGCAGAAGATAATTACGCGTTAGCAGCCTAAGGGCTGCTTGTCGGCAGGAGGTTGCTCACAGCTTCCCCAACCGGCATCAAATCCTGTGAGGCACTCTGTGGCCAAAGCTTTGCGGCGGCAGAAGAACTTATGAAGCTACTGAGGCTGTGAACCTGTCATTAGGTGCACCGTTGAGGGAACGTTAAAATAATGACTGTGATGGGAGATGCCTTGATGAATAGGCTTTCGGACAGGGGTTCGATTCCCCTCAGGTCCATCCTGAAAAGCTCGATTTTATCGGGCTTTTTTGTTATCGTTTTTAACTGTGCTGCATTTTGTACGCATTTTAGATAAGATGTGTGGACTTTCTGTGAAAATCATGTTAAAATTAGATATGTTTTTAGCAACATTTGATAACATAACGAAGAGGAGGAAGTTTATGTTTAAGAAAAAAATGAAACAGATCGGTGCTATGGCCATGGCAGCGAGCATGATCCTTGCTTCTGTACAGCTCCCGCCGCTTGCAGCAAATGCAGCAGAGAATACCAACCTGGCATTGAGTGCAACGGCAACAGCATCCAACTCAGAAGGCGGAAACGAAATCGCAAAGATCAATGACGGTAATATGAACACCAGATGGTCACATGATCAGAGTAATACTTCATGGGCACAGCTTGCCTGGGCTGAGAGCAAAACCATGAAGAGTTTTGTTATCAACTGGCAGCGAAACAATGCAGTTAATTATACACTGCAGGTATCTGATGATGGTCAGACATGGAGAGATGTATACACTGCAACACAGGCACCGGCAACGACAACGGACAAGATTACACTGGATACTGCAGTTACCGGAAAATTCCTGCGGTTAAATGTTACAAAGATTGAACCGACCAATGCAGGAGTTACCTGGAATGCAATTTCTGTATGGGAACTGCAGGTATACGAAGGTGATATTCCAGATACCAGAACACAGGCTGCAAAGATTGCGGATTCTATGACTGCTCCGACCGTTACAGCAGATACGACAAAGATTCCGATGCCGACCGTTCCGGAAGGATATACGGTAGAGTTTGATGCAGATTATGAGCAGATCATCGGAAGTGACGGCACCGTTTACAAACCGCTGCAGACCAAGACCGTAAAAGGATTTTACCAGATCAGCAATGCAGACGGCACAGATAAAGCACAGTCCGCAGAGTTTACCATTACGGTTCCGGGACGTTATACAGATGCAGAAGGAGCCAATGCAAAACCGGATGTCATCCCGGCACTGCAGGAGTGGCATGGCGAGACCGGTGATTTCGTGATCCAGAGCAGCAGTAAGATTGTTTATGCAGACGGACTGGAAGCAACGGCAAAACAGTTTGCAGAAGATTACAAAGATATCACAGGAAACGATATCCAGACCGTAAAAGGCAGCGAATCCGATGCCAAAAAAGGTGATTTTTATCTGACACTGAACAGCACAGACCAGGGTCTTGACGAAGAAGGCTATATCATGACGATCGGTGACAGCGTAAAGATCGAAGCAGAAAAAACAACCGGTGCATACTGGGGCGTGATCAGTGCACTGCAGATTTTAAAACAGAACAAAACAACGATTCCGAAAGGTATCACAAGAGATTATCCGAAGTACGAAGTGCGTGGGTTCATGCTCGATGTCGGAAGAAAAGCTTTTGATTTCAATACCGTAAAGGAATTTGCAAAGAACATGGCATGGTACAAGATGAACAACTTCCATCTGCACCTGTCCGACAACCTGATCTTCCTGGAAGATTACGCTACGATTGATGAAGCGGTAGAGAATGCATATGCAGGTTTCCGTCTGGAATCTGAAATTCCAAATCTGACATCAGAAGATACATACTATACAAAAGAGGAGTTCCGTTCTTTCATTAAAGACAGCAGAACCATGGGTGTCAACATCATTCCGGAATTTGATATGCCGGCACATGCCCTGGCGATCACAAGAGCGTTCCCGAACCTTATGACCAAAGAGGCAGGCGGAAACCACAGATACCTGATCGAAGAACTGGATATCCGAAAAGATGGTGCACTGGATGCAGCCAAATCCGTATGGGCACAGTACTTCGAAGGTGATGATCCGGTATTTGACAAAGACACCACGGTACATATCGGAACCGATGAATTCCACGGAAACGGCGGAAATGAATATTTCAGAAGCTTCTCTGATTCCATGATCAAGTACATCCAGGGAACAGGACGTGACGTCCGTATGTGGGGAAGCCTTTCCAACAAAAACGGTAAAACCCCGGTTGCATCCAAAGATGTACAGCTGAACATCTGGAACACCGGATATGCAAATCCGAAGAATATGTATGACCTGGGATATGACCTGATCAATACCCTGGAAGGAAGCCTTTACATTGTACCTTCTGCAGGATATTATTCAGACTACCTGAATTCCCAGAACCTTTACAACAACTGGGTACCGAATAATTTCAGCGGTACTGTTTTAAGAGCCGGAGACAAACAGGTACTCGGCGGTACTTATGCAATCTGGAATGACCAGATCGGTACACGCGGAAACGGTATCACAGAATACGATGACTTTGACCGTTTCTTCCAGCCGCTGCCGTCCTTAAGTGAGAAGATGTGGGGCGAAGGAACCGACAGGACTTACAGTGAGATGCGTGCCGTTGCAGAAAAAGTGGATACTGCACCGAACACAAATCCATACTACGAAGCAGATTCCGTAGGCAATGATGTGATTGATTACTCCTTCGATGATGAAAAAGTTTACGATGAATCCGGAAACAACCATGATTCTGTAAGCGAGAAGAACGTAGAAGAAGTAGCAGGCAAGAGCGGAAATGCACTGAAACTGAACGGCGGCGAGAGCTACGTAGAGACTCCGGTTGACATGGTCGGACCGACAAGCGGAAAGACAGCCGGCAGCAGCATTTCCATGTGGGTCAAGAGAGATGCAGCCAGCGACAACAGTGAGCAGGTTCTCTGCGAGACCAACACAAAATTCAACACCTATGCGATCAAAGCAGTCCAGAAGAATACCGGAAAAGTCGGATTCTCAAGAGAAGGATATGATTATTCCTTTAACTATGAACTGCCAAAAGATGAATGGGTATACCTGACCATCAATGGTTACAAAGACAAAGCAGAGCTTTATGTAAATAATAAATATGTATCATCCGCAGCTTTGGACAACGAGACAAAGACAAGCGGTTCAAAAGTTGCCACACTGGTACTTCCGGTTGAGTACATCGGAAGCAAGACCAATAGTTTCAAAGGTCTGGTAGACGAACTGACGGTAAGTGCAGATCCGACTACCGTATCCAAAAGCGGAAATGCTCTTTCCAGAGCGGGCTGGACAGTATCTGCCTGCAGCCAGGAGAGTTCCGAAGGATCGGCACAGAATGCAATCGACGGAGATGACACTACATTCTGGCATACAAACTGGCGTACACCGGATGTCATTTCCGGTACACACAATCATTACTTTGAAGTAACACTGCCAGAAGTTCAGACGATCAGCAGACTTTCCTGTCTGCCAAGACAGAACAGTGCAAACGGCCGTATCTTCAAATATGATATCGTTGTTACAAAAGCAGACGGAACCGAGACAACCGTTGCAACAGACGGTACCTGGGCAAATGATGCATCTGAAAAATTTGCAGACTTTGATCCGATCGAAGCAAAGAAAGTGAAACTCGTCATTAAAGATGCAGGAAGTGATAATGCCGGAAAACACGGAACTATCGCAGAACTGAATCTGTATGCTGCTTATGGAAAAGCAGATGTACAGAAAGCATATAATACTTATGTAAACTACAAGAGTGAAGACTACACCGGCAAAACCTGGACATTCTTTGCAGATGCCCTGGCAAATGCAAAAAAGGTACTGGATAACGCAGACAGCACTGCAGCAGCATATTCCCAGGCATACACAAACCTGACCAATGTTGCAGCACAGCTGGAAACAACAAAAGACAAGCTGACAAGAGTCCTTACCGGATATCAGAACTTTGATACCACAGGATACAGCGAAGGAAGCATTGCAAACTATCAGAAACAGGTAAAAGAAGCAGAAGAACTGCTGAAAAAAGAAGGTGCAACAGGAGTAGATTTTGCCAGAGCACTGGAGAATCTGAAAAAAGCAAAAGCAGCACTGAGCACGGAAGAACCGGCAAAAGCAGATAAGACTAACCTGACAGCAGCAGTTGCTGAGGCAGAAAAAGTAAACAAAGCAGATTACACCGATGACAGCGTAAAAAGCTTTGAACAGGCTCTGACAGCAGCAAAAGCGGTACTGGAAGATACTTACGCAACACAGACCGAAGTCGATGCAGCAGTTAATACTCTGAAACAGGCAACTGATGCTCTGGTTAAGAAGACAACTCCGACGCCAGATCCGACCCCGACACCGAATCCGACACCTACCCCAAATCCTACACCGGGTAAAGATGATACAGCAAAAGTACCGGCCAAGGGAAGCAAGTTTACAGACAAAAAGACAGGTCTTGTATACAAAGTTACCAGATCCGATGCGAAGAATGGTACCGTGACGGTAACAGGAACAACCGCTGCGAAGAAGAATGCGAAGAAAGTTACCATCCCGGCAACTGCAGTAAAAGATGGTTATACATTTAAAGTAACCGCGATTTCTGCAAAAGCATTCCAGAACAGAAAGAAATTAAGCAGCGTAGTGATCGGTACGAACGTTACGAAGATCGGTTCGAAAGCATTCTACAAAGATGCAAAACTGAAAAATGTTACCTTCAAAGGCAATAAGGCAGTGAAAGCAGGAAAAAATGCATTCAAGGGAATCAAAGCAAATGCAAAAGTAACGGTTCCTTATAAGATCAGTAAGAAGAATCTGAATAAGATCAAGAAAGCAGTTAAGAGTGCCGGAAAGAAAGTAGTAATCAAAAGGAAAGACATTGTAATACCATATTAAAAACAGGAAAGCAGAAAATGCAGGCAGATGATTCTGTCTGCATTTTCTGTATGCAGATGCAGTCGCATTCAGTGGAAGTTCTTCCGGTTTTGAGATGAATATTCACAAAACGGACATAATTCTCTGCTACGATGAAAGAAAAAGTGACAGGTGGAGAAAACAATGGACAAATTGAAGATTTTAGTAGTAGATGATGAAAGCAGGATGAGAAAACTGGTCAAAGACTTCCTGGTAAAGCGAAACTTTGAAGTCCTGGAGGCAGAAAATGGGGCAGATGCGATCGATGTTTTCTTTTCGGAAAAAGACATTGCACTGGTGATCCTGGATGTTATGATGCCGAAAATGGATGGATGGCAGGTATGCCGTGAGATCCGGCAGTATTCAAAAGTGCCGATCATTATGCTGACAGCAAGATCGGATGAGAGAGATGAGCTGCTGGGATTCGAACTGGGTGTCGATGAGTACATATCCAAACCGTTCAGCCCGAAGATTCTGGTTGCAAGAGTAGAGGCAATTCTTCGAAGAACCAACACACTGGCAGCAGAAGAAATCTTAAAAGCCGGCGTGATCGAGGTAAACAAAGCAGCACATCAGGTTCTGGTAGACGGAAAGAATGTGGAGTTGAGTTACAAAGAATTTGAACTTCTGAGCTATTTCATGGAAAACCAGGGCATCGCACTTTCCAGAGAAAAGATTCTGAACAGTGTGTGGAATTATGACTATTTCGGTGATGCGAGAACCATCGATACGCATGTGAAAAAGCTGAGAAGCAAACTTGGAAAAAATGCAGACTATATCAAGACCATCTGGGGTATGGGATATAAATTTGAGGTGGATGAACCATGAGAAAATCGCTGAAAACGCAGATCGCGGTACTTTTTATCGGCCTGATTGGATTTGTGTTTCTGGCAAACTGGTGTACGAATAATTTTTTGCTGGAGCGTTATTATGTAGCGAAGAAGGAAGCGGCATTGCAGCACATTTACGATGCTATGAATAAGGTGGAAGATGAGGATGATTACCTGACAGATGAATTTGCAGATAATCTCTCGGAATTTTGTACACGTTACAATTTAAGTGCGATCATTCTGACGGATGAGTTCGTGCCGCTTTATGGTACGGAGAATTATCAGAAGCAGGAACTTCAGGGGCGGCTCTGGGGTTATCTGATGGGAATTGATAAATCAGAAACAGAGGTACTCAAAGAAACCGATGATTATGCAATCCAGAAAACAAAAGATTTCAAGGAAGATGTAGATTATCTGGAAATGTGGGGCGAATTTAATACCGGTTATTACTTTATGATGCGTGTTCCGATGGACAGTATCCGAGACAGCGTGCGTACCTCAAATGAATTTCTGGGATATTTTATCATCATTGGTCTGGCAGTCAGCATGATTCTGATTTCCTGGATGTCACGTAAGATAACGACGCCGCTGCAGGAACTGACAGAGCTTTCCAAACGCATGGCAGACCTTGATTTTGACGCAAAATATACGAGCGGCGGACAGAATGAGATCGGGCAGCTTGGCGAGCATTTCAATCAGATGTCCGAGACGCTGGAGCGGACGATTTCAGAACTGAAAACGGCAAACAATCAGCTTCAGAGTGATATTGAGGAGAAGATACAGATTGATGAGATGAGAAAAGAATTTCTCTCCAATGTATCGCATGAGCTGAAAACACCGATCGCACTGATCCAGGGATATGCAGAAGGACTGAAAGAATGTATCAATGACGATGCAGAAAGCCGTGATTTTTACTGCGAAGTGATCATGGATGAAGCGGCAAAGATGAATAATATGGTCAGGAAACTGCTGACACTGAATCATCTGGAGTCGGGCAAAGATGCCATTGTTTTTGAACGTTTTGATCTGACTAAACTGATTCACAGCGTGGTAAATTCCGCGGAACTGCTGGCAGATCAGAAAGGTGCAAAAATTTTATTCAATGAAACAGAAAGTCATTATGTCTGGGCGGATGAATTTAAGACCGAAGAAGTTGTGACAAATTTTGTATCCAATGCAATCAATCATGTGGATTTTGATAAAGTGATCGAGATCAAAATGAAAAAAGAAAATGGAAAAGTGCACACCAGTGTGTTTAATACCGGTGTACCGATTCCGGAGGCAGATATCGATAAAATCTGGATCAAATTTTACAAGGTTGACAAGGCAAGGACGCGAGAATACGGCGGAAGCGGAATCGGCCTTTCTATTGTCAAGGCGATTATGGACTCCATGCATCAGAAATTTGGCGTGAAAAATTATGACAATGGCGTAGAATTCTGGTTTGAACTGGAAGCAGACAATGGCAGAGAAATGAAAAGTGAGATGACAGAAGAATTTACAAAACAAGTGGAAGTGAAAGAGGAGAAAACAGAGCGGAATGAACCGTAATTATGTAGTATGTGAATGTACCGGCACGACGGTCGGACAGATCGAACAGGCGGTACAGCAGGGCGGTCGAACATTTGATGATGTGAAAGCAAGGCTTGGTGTCGGAAAGCAGTGTATTAAGTGCAAAGATCTGATATCGTTGCTGATTGAAAGCTACGTGGAAGATCTGGAAGAAGAATAGAAATGAAAAGAGATGCAGGCTCCTGTTCCCTGGATGGAATGGGAGCCTTCGTGTTTGTAAAATAAACGTCGAGTGTGGATATGCGGAACAAGCATTTTGTTTCTGTTTTTTAGAAAACCAGCAAAAACCATGTACAAAATAGACAAAATCAGATATAATAATACGGTATCGTTATAAAAAACAGAGAGGAAATAAGAAAGGAGACAGAATGAAAAAGAAAAAATGTATAGCAGCAGGTGCTCTGGCAGCATTTCTGTTGTGTGAAAGTCTGTTTACACCGAATCTTGCCGGAATGGGAGCCGGTCTTTTGAAAGTGCAGGCAGCGGCAGCAAACGTAGCACTCAATAAAGAAGTTACCTCTTCTGCAAATGAATCAGCAACATGGAGTGCAGACAAAGCCGTTGACGGCGATAAAACATCAGACTCCGGAAGATGGTCTTCCGGTGATATGGGCACAAACCGTGACAATCCACAGTGGCTGGTGATCGATCTTTCCGCAGCGACAACAAACGTTGAATCGATCAATATTTATTTTAATTTGAAGGCATGGAGTACAGAATATCAGATCCAGACCAGTGATTCCAACGGGGCAGATGCCAACTGGGAAACGGTTTATGAACTGTCGCGTGACAGTGCAAATGTACAGAGAAACGATCCGGATGTGATCAATGCCTCGGATCTGAGTAAGGCAGAATTAAAACGATATGTACGTTTCTATTTCAAAAAAGGAAATATCAATGGCTGGAAATGTATTTCCGTGCGTGAGATCGAGATCATGGGAACACAGTCCGGAATGATTGAGACGGCGGCTTCTGTATTGAAGAACCTGTCCGGCTTGACTGTGGGAGCAAATGAGGAAGAACTGGTGATTCCAAATGCTTCTGAACAGTATGATATTTCCATATATGGAAGTGAGCTGGATCAGTTGCTCACGGAAGATGGAAAAGCATCTGCAATGAGAATTGCTGACCGTTCTTTTAATGTTATTTTAAAAGCGACCAATAAAAATGACCCGCAGGATACAGCAAAGAAAAATGTGACGGTAACGGTCAAAGGCAACACGAACAAGTATCCGGAACTGTTCAAAAAAGTGAGCAATCCAAATCCAATGCCAAAAGTCCTGCCGACCATTCAGGAATGGTATGGCTACGAAGGCAATTTTAAACTGACAGAGCAGTCCAGGATCGTGGTAAATGATGCGGCTGGGGTTGATGCGGAAGAAGCGGCAAAAGAAATGCAAAGTGATATCCACGATATCTGTGGTCTGGATCTGGAGATTGTAAAAGGAACAAGTGCCGACACAAACGATATTTATCTGGAATCACAGACAGAAGATGTCTATGATGTCGGAAAAGAAGGTTATCTGATGGTTAATGGCGATGCTGGACTGAAAATTTATTCTTCCACCAAAACAGGCCTTCTTTACGGTACTGTGACCGTAGAACAGATCCTTTATCAGGACAGTGAACATGCAAATGTGCCAAAAGGTGTGATCCGTGATTATCCGGCATATGAGATGCGAGGCGTGATGTTTGACATTGCCCGTATCCCTACAAGAATATCATTCCTGAATGATTATACAAAAATCATGAAATGGTACAAACTGAATGAGATGCAGCTTCATATCAATGATAATCAGTGGTCAGATCCGGCGTATTCTGCAAAATATGAGGATTGGGCAGATACCGAGGCTTCTCACAGACTGGAATCAGAACTTTTTCCGTCTCTTGCAACACAAAAGTCCAAATTTGTAAAAACAGGAGACAGTGAGGATCGCTATGACTACTATTATAATGTACATACCGGTAAAAGCGGTGAGCTTTACTATACAAAAGAAGAATTCCGCAAGATGAACGAAGAAGCAAAGGCATACGGTATTCAGGTTGTAGCGGAGTTAGATACACCGGGACATTCCGCAGCTTACACCAAATATGTTCATGACCATCAGGAAGAAGTGATCAAATCACTTGTAAAATACGGCTATCTGAAGGCGGCAGATTATCTGAACGCAGACGGAAATGTAAAACAGGGAGCTTCTTTCTACATTCACAACCCTGGCAACTGGGAACTCCTGGCACTGGACGATCAGAGCAGCAATGCACAGATCAGACAGAATGCGATCAATGCAAGAATCTTTATGAAAGCACTGTTTGATGAATATCTCGGAGGAATTGACGGAATTGATGCGGTTTTTGATGCAAAAAATGTCAACGCAGGTGTTGATGAATACTGGGACAGAACCGATGCAAATAAAGAAGCTTTCCGCCGTTACATGAATGAGATGTACAGCTATCTGCATGATAAGTATGATGTTGAAGTGGAAATGTGGGGAGCGATGGAAGTCTTAAAGGGAAATACAAAGGTAAATAATAATATTATCCTGAATATGTGGTCTGCTACAGAGGACAGTCCGAGTGCGAGACTGGCAGAAGGCTTCCGTCTTATCAATGTACCGCAGACATATCTTTATAATACACCTGGACGTTATCACAAAGATATGATCCAGGAAAATAATCTTTTCTATAACTGGGATCCGTCTGTGTTCAGCGGCGGAGTGAAGACGGATAAAGGTGATCCGCAGGTACTTGGAGCCAAGACAGCACTCTGGGGCGATGAGAACCGCGAGGGTATCACAGAAGCCGATCTGAATGAGCGTTATCTGCGTGCGGCAGCCATGGTATCACAGAAAACCTGGGGCAGCAATAAAGAAACAAGCTTTGTAAACTATGAGCAGACCTTTGATGCATTACGCGAGGGACCTGGAACTGCTATTTCCTATGATGTGGAAAGTGTTTCAGATGTAGTGCTGGACTATGATTTTGCAAACTTATCCGCGGATGGAGAAATCATTTATGATGCCAGCGGGAATGCTTACAACGGACAGGTGAGCGGTGGAGAAAAAGCAGAAAAAGACGGCGAAACCTATCTGAAATTTGATGGCAATACGCTTATCCGTACACCACTGACGACACTTGGTTATCCATATACGATGAGTTTTGATGTATATCTGGACGGTACAGAAAAGAATACGAAAGAATCCTCTCTGTTCTCCGGTTATGACGGAAGACTGCAGCTTGCGGGTATCAATGGTTCCCTGAGCCTGAACCGCGATTATTTTAATCAGTCCTTTGAGTGTCAGGTAGAAAAGAATAAAAAGCACCGGATCACGGTCGTAGGAACGTATCAGACAACAAAACTGTATGTAGATGGTGTGTTTAAAAAGATTCTTTATGCGGCAGCCAGCGATCCGGAGAACAATGGTGCACTCGGTGCAAGTACCTGGACAGATGCAGACAACAATTACCGCAGCACCTTTGTGTTCCCATTAAATGAGATCGGAAAGAATTTCTCCGGTTACCTTGGAAATATCAAAGCATATAACAAAGCACTGTCCACAGAAGAACTGGCAGCAGAAAATGTTGGTGCAACGCTTGTGGATGTGGCGAGAAACCGGGGAGCATATGCCGATCTTGGCAACAAAGGCTACAAAGGGGATGAGATGCGTCTCTATCCGGCATGGAAGGCAACCGACGGAGACGGACATGTAACCGGAACAAGCGGAGTAAGTACCTCTTACGAATCCAGATGGTGCTCTTCTGACCGAAATGATGATTTCCTGATGATTGACCTTGGAAGAGAAAGAAAGGTATCCAAGGTTGTGATCGACTGGGCAGCAGGACGTTATGCGACAGCATACGACATTCAGGTATCAAACGATGGTGCCGACTGGAGCACAGTAAAATCCGTCAGCGGAAATGAAAAAGCATGGACTGAGGACAGCTTTACAGAAACATCCGCACGCTATGTCAGAATGAAGGGTGTACAGCGAAAAGCAAGTGAATATGCAATCTGTGAAATGAAAGTATACCAGAGCGTTGACAGAAGTGCCCTGAAAAATGCATATGAGGAAGCAAAAACGATCTTGAAAAATACAAAAGCTGATTTTGCTTATGCATCTGCAAACACAGATGAACTGGCAGAATTATGGAATGCGTCTGTGAGAGCAAAAGCGGTATACGGTGATGTCATGGCTGGTCAGGAAGAACTGGATGCGGCAAAAGCTGAGCTGGAAAGTGCACAGAATGTTTACCTGAAAAAAGTTACAGGATGCAAAGAAACTCTGACGGAAGAGATAAAGGTGTCTGAAAAAATCGATCTCTCAAAATACACTTCTGAAAGTGCAGCCAAATATCAGGAAGCACTGAAACGGGCGAAAGAGATGCTGGATCGAGCAGATGCACAACCGGAAGAATTGGACGCAGCAAAGAAAGAACTGGAAGAGGCAAGAAAAGCTCTGACGGAAAAAGCAGAACAGCAAAAACCAGATCCGACGCCGACACCAAATCCAAATCCGGCACTGGATACTGTCAAAACGGTACCGAAAAAGGGAACGGTATTTACCGACGGAAAAGGAATCAGCTATAAAGTGACCAAATCCGATGCAAAAAAAGGAACGGTTGCAGTAACCGGAACCAGGAAAAAAAGAAATAAGATCACCATTCCGGCAACCGTTACGAAAGATGGCTATACCTTTAAAGTAACGGAAATTGCAGCAAAAGCTTTCCAAAACAATAAAAAACTGACGACTCTGGTACTCGGAGCAAATATCAGAAAGATCGGAACGAAGAGCTTCTATAAAAACAGCAAACTGAAGAGTATCACCTTCAAGAACAAAAATGCAGTTAAGATTGGCTCACAGGCATTCAAAGGAATCAAAGCAACTGCAAAAGTGACCGTTCCGAAGAAAATGACGGCAAAGAATTTTGGCAAGCTGAAAAAAGCAATGAAGAGTGCAGGGAAGAAGGTTAAATACAAGAAAAAATAGAGAATTACCGGTAGTTCCCCGGCGGATGTAAGGAATGGAAATATCGCATGTTTTATTAAGATGCTGTTTGCAAGTGAATAGTATTATTGTGTGTGCAAATGAACGAATTCCCCAAAGGGCACGTGAAAGTGCCTTCTTGGGAATTGTTCATTTTGCACATTGCCAAAAGCTCCTGGCTTGCCAGGGGTCTCTTAAGCGGAAATGCGTTTCCGGCCAGAATACAAAATGTGAAACCGAAAGAGATCGAATCATAGTGATGGAAATTTGTTGCCGTCACTGTGAGTCGGTCTTTTTTGCTCTCAAATAAAATATAACACTTCTATGAACACACTTTTTTTACAAAACTATTTTTATGACGTTTATTTGCACATTTAAAATCTTTGAGGATAAAACATTATAAAAATTCAGAAAAGAATTGAATAAGAAATACGTATATGCTATCATATTTTGTATAAATGTGCTGAAAATTTCGGCATAAAAACAAACTGAAAGGACAACAAATAAAGGAGGAAAACATGAGAAAAGGGAAAAGATTTTTTAAAGCTTTTGTACTTGCGGCAGCTTTTTGTGCAATGAGCACAGTGCCGTATACAAGTCATGCATCAGCGGTGGATGTTCCGCGTGCGGCATCCGATAATACATTTGCTACTGCAAGCAGGATCAACATGGGTGATACGTTGAATGGAAGTATTACAGAAACCAAAGATTATAATAATTATCAGTTCCAGCTGGACAGTGCCGGATGTATTACTCTTAATATGACAGCATATATGCGATATTATTGTATCAGAATTTATGAGACGGATGGTACAGAGATCTGGTATACAGATTCTAATGAATGGAATGAAACAGTTGGTTACCGCCGTGATGAGTATAATATTTATCTTGAAAAAGGAACGTATTATATACAGATCAATGGGTACAGAAGAGAGGATTATGATAAAGTTACCGGAGAGTATACTTGTCGTACATCCTTTACCTCATCTGGAGTGACAAATCGAGAGGATGATAATTCGTTTGCGGATGCAAATAATATTACGATTGGAGATAAAATTGTAGGGCAGATATCTGTAAATGATGATTTTGATACATATAAGTTTACATTATCGCAGGTTGGCTGCGTCAAACTTGAAATGACATCCTATATGAAATACTATGGTATAAAACTTTTTAATTCAGATGGAGAACAAGTTTGGTATAGTAATCAGAATGAATGGAATGAAACGGTTGGCTATCGCAGCGACACGTATGATTTATATCTGGAAAAGGGAACATATTATCTTCAGGTTGATGGATATCGGGTTTATGACTGGGATAAAGCTACTGGCAGATATGTATGCAATACTTCCTTTACAGCATCAGGCGTATCGTTTGATGGAGATGATAATGATTTCAGAACTGCAAAGCAGATATCATGGAATAAGACATATGTAGGTCAGATTTCGGAAAATGATGATTTTGATAACTATATTTTCAACGTTTCGAAAGATCAGACGGTAGCAATTGATATAACATCATATATGCAATATTACAGTATACAAATCTTTGATGCGAATGGAAAAGAAATCTGGGACACACATTATAACGAATGGAACAGTAATGTCGGATATCGTAAAGACTCGCAGAATGTTGTCCTGAGTGCCGGAAAATATTATCTTCAGATTAATGGATATCGGGTTTATGACTGGGATAAATCCACCGGAAAATATGTTTTCTCTGTTTCTTCTTTGAGTCAGGCAAATTGTAATCATGATTACAGCAGCAAATGGGTAGATGCTACTTATTTTGAGAAGGGATACCGTCTCTATACATGTGAGAAGTGTGGTAAGAAATATAAGGATGATTATGTTGCGAAAAGACAACTGGATCAGGGAAGCATTTCTTCTTGGTATTCAAGTAGTGGAAAGGGAAAAATCTATCTTCGGTGGTATACAATATCGGATGCATCAGGTTATCAGATTCGTTACTGTAAGAAAAAATCTATGAAGAGCGGTGTAAAAGTGATGACTGTTAAAGGACAGCGTAAGTATAAGAAGACGATCAGCAAACTGTCCAGAAGAAAGAGGTATTATGTTCAGGTTCGGGCATATAAGAAATCTGGCAAAAAAACAGTTTATGGCAAGTGGTCACAGAAATATATGCTTAAAACAAAATAGAGATTCAGAAAAGATTTCTACATATAATTAGATAATAGCGAAAAAATAAAGTTCAGACAGCAAGAGTGTATTGGAAACCGTGTTTTCCGTATGCTCTTGTTTTTTATATAGGGACAAGATTGGATTGAACATATTGCTTGAATTATAGATATAAAAGTAATAAACACGAAAATTTTGACTTCTAAGAAAAAACTTTAAAAATTTTGAAAAAAACTGTTGACAGATCCGCACAACAGTGGTATCATACCAACTGTTGCGGCGGAAACGCAGAAACAACGGAGCCTGAGAGATACAGGCAGTCAGGGAATCATCCAGACGATCCGGGGACGGAATCAAAAAGATGAAAAAAG
>NZ_JAJEQE010000040.1 GCF_020687205.1 Hominisplanchenecus faecis | reverse complement strand
AATGTGCAAAATGAACAATTCCAGGGAAGGCACTTTTACGTGCCCTTCGGGGAATTCGTTCATTTGCACATGCAATACTATTTTTTGCAAACACTATTTTAAAATGTGCGGCATTTCCATTCCTTACACCTGCCAGGAAACCACCGACAACTTTTTATTTACTTGCTTAACGCAGCCATTCTTTCACTGCTTCTATGTCTACTTTCAGTGCAAGGGCAATTTGCTCAATCGGCATATGAAGTTCTGTAAGAGTAATAGCGGCATCTTTTTTTGCAGTATTGATACCATCGTTAAAACCATTGTTAAATCCATCAGCTACACCGGCCTCATATTCTGCTTTTCTGAGTTTGCGTTCTTCCTCTTCTTTATCGTATTCGAATATACTCATAGAGATCACCTCCGATTTATTTGCACGAAGAAATTCAGAAAGAATGTTATTACGGATACATTCATCGACTGCCAGTTTAACTGCTTCGTTCAATTCTAATTCCCTCGCATATTTACGGACACAATTTACGTACTTTGCATATTCTTTTAAAGTCTGGCAGTGTTCCATCAGTTCTTCATTATGACCCTCATTGATGTTTATTGTCAACACTTCCAGTTCCAGTTTCGGATTGCCTGGCAGATTTTCGAAAGCCTCCGATAAATGGTTCACCCAGCTGTCTTTTCTCTTTTCTGTGCCATTGTAGAATACGATAAACTGTGGTGCAGGTATTTTCTGTAATATGGAAGAATAAAGAGATTTCTTATCTACCAGTTTCTGATATTCACTGGAAATATAGAATAAATCACGCAAAGGCATATTTGGATTGTAAGTTGATTGGTGTTCATACAGAAATAAATCTGTGTCAATGATAAAAGCAAGATCATTTTTCATTCCCATATAAATGGCATTTTCTAATGTAACAATTTCCAGCATTTCCGGGTTATCGTAATGAGCACCACTGATTGCGTTATAAAGAGATAATAAATTCTTCCAGTCAGAAAACAGCATACGAAATACCGTATCCTTGTAATTACGATTTACAGTTGGTTGTTCTTTTTGAGCCATAGGTACTACCTCCCTGTGCAGGAGTGTACAAAAGTGCGACAGTCATACTGCATATGCTTTTTCACAGTTTGAAACTCCTGCTTTTTAATTTGATTTGTTTGATTGAAAAGCATGAATTTCTGAAATGTGAATTAGAAAATATAGATGGCAGGATGCCAAGAACGTTAAGAAATATGCTTTGAAAATATGTTAGCATATAACTCTCATTATTTCAATATGTTTTTAAAGAATAATTAAAATTCACATAAATAATAAGAATCACATAGGAATTTCCGAAAAAATGAAAATCTGATACTATATAATGATGCCAGTGGCACATGTTTAGCACCGACCGAAGCGGAGCGTAGAAAAGATTGTGGGAGTGCAACGCACGGAACAATCATACGGAGTTGTATTTTGGAAAAGTAAAAAGATAAAGACAGGAAAAACGTATCTTTGTATTTTGGCAAGAAAAAGACTTCCGTTTAAGCACCCCCTGGCAGGTCAGGAGCTTTTGACAATGTGCAAAATGAACAATTCCAAGGAAGGCACTTTCACGTGCCCTTCGGGGAATTTGTTCATTTGCACATTTACACAAACCTCCGCCTTATCCCTCGATCACTTTCTTAATTGCATCATAAAGTTCATCATAGGTCTCAAATGCCGGAAACTGTGGATATTCTGCTTTGATCGCATCGGTACTTCTGAATAAAAAGCCTGCTTTGCTTGCCTGGATCATGCCAAGGTCGTTATGGCTGTCGCCGCTTGCGATCGTATCGTAGCCGATGGACTGCAGAGCTTTGACGGTTGTGTATTTGGATTTCTCACAACGCATTTTGAAATCAACGATTTCTCCGTTGTCAGCAACGACAAGAGAGTTGCAGAAAATAGTCGGATAACCCAGTTTTTTCATCAGCGGACCTGCAAACTGTGAGAAAGTATCGCTGATAATGATAACCTGTGTCAGTTCTCTTAATTTATCCAGAAATTCTTTTGCTCCCGGGAGCGGATCGATTTTGGCGATGGTTTCCTGGATTTCTTTCAGTCCCAGATTATGTTCTTTTAAAATATTAAGACGGTATTTCATCAGTTTATCGTAGTCCGGTTCGTCCCTGGTGGTTTTCTTTAATTCCGGGATGCCTGTTTCTTCTGCAAAAGCAATCCAGATTTCCGGTACCAGTACACCTTCCAGGTCTAAGCATACGATTTCCATTTTGTCCTCCATTCTGATACAGTGATAACGCTGTATCGCTTCAAATATATTTTCCTGTCTATTATAGTCGAAAACAAAAAAAACTACCACTGTAAATTTTAAAAACAGACAATAATTTGTAAAAATTACCAATATAAGCGTTGATTTTTATATGTGAGTCAGATTATAATAAATATAAAAAACAAGGGAGGGCAACACAATGAAGAAAACAGCATTCTTACTGGTACTGGCACTTCTTCTGCAGATCCTGCTTCCGCCTTCTATGGCAGGAAATGTTATGGCAGCATCCGCAGAAAAAACTGTACAGACCCAGGCGGCAGACGGCGATCAGCTGAAAAGTCTGTATGACACGTATTATTTAGGAGCTTGCAAGAAAACAGGTGATTACGATCATCTGTACGACGGATATGAGGTAAAACTGTATCTGAGGACATCCGCTGATTCTCTGCAGAGCCAGGAGGCGGATGCATTTAAAGCAACGATTGGCGGGAAAGAATATGCGGTCGGCGAGGTAGCACAGGATTATACTTTATATGGCAAAGATGATTATGACTATTATGAAATTTCTGTTCCGATTTTGGATGATGTGAGCGGAACAAAAGAGGTTTCACTGACCTATCCGGGCAAATCTGGCAGCAAAACCGTTGGCGGTCTGAGTATCACACTGAAAAAGGAAGATTATTTTACAACAAAGGGTTCAAAAGAAGTCAAAGTTGAAAATACAAAAAATCCGATCTACACTTCCAGCATCACAGGAAATGCACAGGTGACTGCTTACTGGGTTTCTGCATTCTGCGAAAAAGAAGATCAGACGATCAAGAAATCTTATCTTGTTAATGCAGACGGAAAAGACAGCAAACAGTATGGTCTGAATACAAAAATTATGCAGATTTATCAGGATACAGATTCCGGAAGAGTGCAGGATGACCGTTATCCGGCAAAGAAAATGCCATTTGATGAAAACGGAGACAGTGATGTTTACAACACGCAGTATACTTACGGAATCATGGCAGGTTTCCAGAACGGAGCGATCATTGAAGAGGCAATCCCGAACGGAACCTACAATATGGTTCTTGAGACAGAAAGCGGTTGTAAAACAGTGATCAAGAATGCAGTGATTTCCACCGACAAGCCGATCATTCTTGGCATGATGGATTCGGAAGCTTCACAGGGAAATGCTTCCAATGAATCCAATTTATATGGTAATGACAAAGAAATCCATACAGACAAACATGGAAATTATGTGGCAGCTTATGTATATGGCTTAAATCTGAATGATGAAGTTGCAAAATATGTAAAACCGTACTTTGCAGAGAGAAGTTATGATTTTACCGATGGAAATGTAAGTTATAATGATACGATCGTTGGAACTTACAGCAAAGAAAATGGTTATGAAGTAGCCAATGACGGTATTTTTTATGTGATCAATACAAAATCTGGCAAAAAGAGATTTCTCTGTTCCCTTGATCTGTCTGAGTACGAAGCAAAATATGGTACGGGATCTGTTGTCATCGCAAATGAAAACCTGGCAAAAGGTCTCAATATCAGCTTCCAGAGACCGGTTTTATATGCACGCCAGCTGGATGCTTTCTCTCAAACAAACTGTGTCTATATTGCAGATGATATTGCAAATGCCGGCGATACGGTAAGCGTGACTGTCAAAGCGGATGATAATGAGAATCGTAAGGAACTGAACTGCAAGGTGCAGGAGGATGCTTCCGGTGTGAAAAAGCAGAAGTATTTTGAGGTTACAAGAGCAGATATAGAAAGTCTTGGAAGTGAAAACGGATATTTTTCCATCACAGAAATTTCGGTCAATGGCAAAACTTATGAGGCTCCTGGAACAAAGAATCTAAATGGTCTGTTTCCGGTTTATGTGGACATGGAGTATCAGCCGGGAAATCAGACAGGCAGCACTTCCAACGGTGTATTTTATGTTGGAAACTACACGAAAGATCAGGATGTTGTTCTGGAGTTCCATCATAAAAATGAGATCCGGACGGTATTAGAGATCTCAATCCCGAAAGGAACCCAGAAGTATCTGCTAACAGCAGAAGATATGAAGTCTCTGACAGAAGGAGAAGAATACAGCTATTGTATCCGTCAGGCGGGGGATCGCCATGCAGTCCTGCTTCGAAGTAAGCAGAGAGTCGAAGAAGGTTTTGAAGCGGCAGGTATTTCTATGACGGGATATCCGGCGACACCATCAACGACTGTAACGCTGGAATATGGTGACAGCACTGCGAAATTGTTCTATTGTGTGATGACAGAGCAGAATTTCCAGAGTAAATATGATTATCAGACAGAACTGGTACCGGATAATCAGTGGATCGCCTATGCAGGTGCCTTTACGCCGTTCGCAGGAATGACAAAATCCGGTACGATGATGATTCTGACAAAAGTAGTCAATGCAGCCGGAACAAAAGCAAAATATGCATATTATGATGTGGAAGTTCGGGCAGGTGCAGGAAATGATCAGGATGATGATCATAAAGACGATAACGGAGATAAGGGAAACAGCAACGGCACAAATAGCGGAAACCAGGGCAACAACGGAAACCAGAATACAAACAATGGAAACCAGAACACGGACGGAACGCTTGCAGTCGGTACGGTAAAAGAAGTAAAGGGACAGAAATATAAAGTACTGTCCGCATCTACGGTGGCATTTGTCGGAGTGATCAACGGCAAAACGAAAAAAGTCAATATTCCAAAGACGGTTCAGATCAATAAGAAAACTTACAAAGTTGTACAGATCGCAAAAAATGCCCTCAAAGGAAGCGATGTACAGACGGTTGTGATCGGAGCGAACGTTACCGCAATCCAGGATCAGGCATTTGCCGGATGCAAGAAACTGAAAAAGGTAACCGTCGGAGCGAATGTGAAAAGCATCGGAAAAGCAGCGTTTAAGGACTGCAAAAACCTGAAAAACATTACCGTAAAAAGCACGAAACTGAAGACCGTCAAAGCAAATGCACTCAAGGGTATTAACAAAAAAGCGACGATCAAGGTTCCGGCAAAGAAACTCAAAAATTACCAGAAACTGTTCCGCAAAAAAGGACAGAGCAGTTCGGTAAAAATTAAAAAATAATAACAGGATCGTAACGGTTTTGCACAGGGCGAAGCCATTACGGAGGATTTTATATGGCACAGCAAAATTCAAAGAAAAAGACAAAACATCAAATACAATGGAAGAGCAGTCCATATAAAAGAACGAAAGAAGAGGCAGCTGTTTTTACAGTGCTTCTTCTTTCTGCATTTTTGTATGGAGGATTTTATGAATTTTCAGGAGCGATGCTTGCGGCAGTGCTTGGTATACTGCTTATCGTCTGCCGCGTAAAATATTCGTTTCAGATCAAAGGGAAAAAACAGCTGGCAGTGTTGCTGTCTGTGTTTTTATGGTTCGGTATTACCTGTTTTTATGCAATCGATCGGGCAATGGCTTTTGTGGGCGTGATCAAAATGCTGCCACTGCCTCTTGGCTATCTGTTTTTCATGCAGTTTTCGGATGAAACCAGACAGAAAGCAACAGGCTATATCGCACACATCGGCTGCTTTATGGTACTGGCCGGGATTCTGGCACTGCCATTTCCGGCTCTGAAAGAGCAGGTCTGGAAGGCCGGGCGTCTTGGTGGATTTTTCCAGTATTCTAATACCTGTGCACTCTATCTGCTGGCAGGATTGGTTGTGATCTGCAATCGATGGATCGAAAACAAAAGCAGAGAACAGGAATCGGACATCAAAAGAGACAAAATGCAGATTCTGGAAGGAATTGTACTTTTGGCAGGATTGCTTCTGACTGGGAGCCGCGGCGTGATGCTTCTGTTTTTTGGATATCTGATCTGGTTTATCTGGCATCTGCCGTCACAAAAAGCAAAGAAATACGGGGGTTTTTGCATTGTTGCTGTGTTTGCAGTACTTGCAGTTGTTATGGTTGTGACAAACGGGGCAGGTGAGCAGAATATCGGCAGGATTTTCACAGTGTTCCGCTATTCCAGTACCTGGAAAGGACGTATTCTTTATGATCTGGATGCATTAAAAATGATCGAAAAGTATCCGTTTGGAATGGGTTACCATGGCTATGCTTATGTTCAAGGACAGATGCAGAGTGGAGTTTACAAGACGCTCTTTGTGCATAACGACTGGTTACAGGCTGCACTGGATCTGGGTATTCTTCCGGCTGTTCTGTTTGCGGCTGTGATGCTGCGTCAGCTCTTAAAAGGCAGTCAGAGCAGTATGCAGAAACAGATTTTTCTTCTCATCATGCTGCATATGCTGATTGATTTTGATCTGCAGTTTATTGCGATCGGGCTTTTGGGACTTCTGTGTCTGGATTATGGTAAAGCAGAGGGTACTTTAAAGAAAAAGACAAAGATCGAAGACTGTATTTTTCTGACAGTTATAAGTGTGGGATGTATTTATTTCTGCATACCGTTCCTGCTTGATTATGTCGGAGAACATCAGAAGGCACTGAGCTTTTATGGTGCTTATACGCCGGCACAGCTTGCGGTGATGGAAGGAAGCCGGAGTGCAGAGGAAGCAACTTCGGCGGCAGAGCAGATCCTCACGCACAATACACATCTGGCAGAAGTTTATCAATATCTGGCATATGGTGCTCTGGAAAAAGAAAATTATGAAGAAAGCTTTATCAATATGGAAAAAGCCATTTCCTGTGATATTTATGCGAAAGAATTATATGACGAGTACGAAGAAATTTTAAGTCAGGCAGAAAAAGTGCAGGGCAGTGATCAGAGTGAACGGCGTGCCTGGATCCGGAATAAAAAGCAGGAAGTGTTAAAGAAGAGCAGCAGTCTCGCATATGAATTAAATGACAGACCTCAGTTATAAATTCAAGTTGCCTTAGCTGTCAAAGAGGACTATAATATCTGATAAGAAAAGATACCATGGTCGGAAGAATTCCGGCTTCTGGTATCTGAAAAAGGATCAGGAGGCAGAAATCATGCGTGCATATGAAAGATTGTTGGAATATGTCAAAGTAAAAACACCGAGCAGCGAAGAAAATATGGAAACACCGAGCAGTTCCTGTCAGTTTGAACTGGCAGAGCGTCTGGTGGGAGAAATGAAGGAACTGGGCATCGAGGATGCAGCCGTTGACGGAAAATGCTATGTCTATGGAACAATTCCGGCAACGGAAGGTTATGAGAACAGTCCATCTCTTGGATTTATCGCACATATGGACACCGTTTCAGAATTTACGGAAAATCCGATCCATCCGGTTCTTCATGAAAATTATGACGGACAGAATCTTGTTTTTGATGAAGGCGGCAGAGTTTTAGATACCGTACTTTTTCCGCATCTGAAAAATCTGAAGGGGCGTACGCTGATCACGTCAGACGGAACGACAATCCTCGGAGCAGATGACAAAGCCGGAATCGCAGAGATTATGACGATGGCAGAAAATATTCTGTGCAGCAATGTGCCGCATGGGAAGATCTGTCTTGCATTTACGCCGGACGAAGAGATCGGCAGAGGAGCAGATCATTTTGATGTAGAGGGATTTGCAGCAGATTTTGCCTATACCGTGGACGGCGGTGCGGAAGGCGAGATCGAATACGAAAATTTCAATGCCTGCGAAGCTGTTTTTAAGATTCAGGGGGTCAACGTGCATCCGGGCAGTGCCAAAGGCATCATGATCAATGCCGGAGCCGTCGGATGTGAGATCCAGATGATGCTGCCTCAGGAAGAGACACCGGAGCAGACAGAAGGCTATGAAGGATTTTATCATCTGATCAAAATAAACGGCAGCTGTGAAAGAGCAGAACTTGTATATATTGTGCGTGACCACGATGCGGACAAGTTTGCACAGAAACAGCAGAAACTGAAAGAAATCGCAGATGCCATGAATCAGAAATACGGTGAGGGAACGGTTGATCTTCAGATCAAAGAACAATATCGAAACATGGCAGAGAAGATCCGCCCTTGTTATCATCTGATCGAGAATGCGAAAAAAGCCTGTGAGAACATGGGTATTGTGCCGAAAATTCAGCCGATCCGCGGCGGTACGGATGGGGCAAGACTGAGTTTTATGGGACTGCCGTGCCCGAATCTCGGAACCGGCGGCTATGCATTCCATGGACCGTATGAACATATAACAGTTGAGGGAATGGATAAGAGCGTGGAAATCCTGATGGAACTTGTAAAAATATATGGAATTATTAAAAAAGAATAAATTTTTCTTGCAGAGGCTCTTCAGGTATGCTAAAATAAAAACACGTTGTGTCGAAGAAAGTCACAGCGTACTCTGGAGAGTCTCATAGAACGGGCGCCGAAGGTGTACGGCAGCAGATCTGCTGCTTATCTCTCAGGCAAAAGGACAGAGAAAAGTCTAAATATGTTCTACTCTTTGGAGGGCTGATTGTATGATCAGCTCTTTTGTTGTTTTCGGACAGCCCAAAGAATCGATCCGTGTCAGTATCAGATAACATGGAAAATAGTCACGGGGCAGATTTTGTGAGGGTGTTCTGGCAGCAGCCAATAAATTATCAAGATTGGAGAGAGAGTAATGTTAGCAGCAGTAAACAATTTTTTGAAGTACGTTGATGATCTGGTATGGGGTGTCCCACTGATCGTAGCAATTCTTTTGACTGGTATTTATCTTACCATTCGTCTGAAAGGTATCCAAATCACAAAACTTCCAAAAGCACTCAAGTACATGTTTGAAAATGAAGAGAGCGGTCACGGAGAAGTTACAAGTTTCGGAGCGTTATGTACGGCACTTTCCGCAACCATCGGTACCGGAAACATTGTCGGTGTGGCAACCGCGATCGTAGCCGGAGGACCGGGAGCGTTATTCTGGATGGAAATTGCAGCCCTGTTTGGTATGGCAACGAAATATTCCGAAGGTCTCCTTGCGATCAAGTATCGTACAACGGACAAACATGGCCATATCCTTGGCGGTCCGTTCTACTATATCGAAAACGGTATGGGCAAAAAATGGACCTGGCTGGCAAAGATTTTTGCATTTTTCGGAATGGGTGTAGGTCTGTTTGGTATCGGAACCTTTACACAGGTAAATGGTATCACAAGTGCCGTAGGTAACTTCTTTGATCCGAACGCACAGCATGTGGTTCATCTGCTGGGAAGAGATTATACGCTTGCCGTTGTGATTTCAGGACTGATCCTGACTGTCTGTGTCGGTCTGGTTGTTATCGGAGGATTGAAACGTATTGCAAAAGTATCTGAGATCGTTGTGCCGTTCATGGCAGTTATCTATATTACGATTTCCCTGCTGCTTCTGATCTTAAATGCCGGTAAGATTCCGGCAGCGGTTGCAGAAATCGTATCCAGTGCCTTTGGTATGCGTGCAGCAGCCGGCGGAGCACTTGGAGCGATCATTGTGGCAATGCAGAAAGGTATCGCAAGAGGTATCTTCTCAAACGAGGCAGGACTTGGTAGTGCCCCGATCGCAGCAGCAGCCGCTCAGACAAAAGAGCCGGCACGTCAGGGACTGGTTACCATGACCGGTACCTTTATCGATACGATCGTTGTATGTACCATGACCGGACTTTCTATTGTGATCACCGGTTCCTGGAATATCGGACTGGAAGGTGTGGCAGTTACCACCAACGCATTCCAGCAGGGACTTCCGTTTGCACCGCAGATCAGTGCATTTCTGCTGATGATGTGTCTGGTATTCTTTGCATTTACTACCATCCTCGGATGGGACTACTACAGTGAGAGATGTCTGGCATATCTTTCCGGCAGCAACAAAACAGCCCTGAAGATCTTCCGCTGGCTGTACATAGCAGCAGTCTTTATCGGACCGTACTTCACAGTATCTGCAGTATGGGTGATCGCCGATATCTTTAACGCACTGATGGCGATCCCGAACCTGATCGCACTGCTCTCCCTGAGCGGAGTGGTTGTGGCAGAGACGCAGAGCTATCTGAAACGAATGAATCTGACAAGAGTGAAATAACAAAAACAGTATCTTAAAAATGCAGCAAATAAACCGCTGTGGTCATCAGAAAGAAGTTTCTGGTGGCTGCGGCGGTTTTGCTTTGAACTGCCAATTAGAAAGAGAAGCAGCCAAAGAAATTTCATAATTTTTTATATTGAAAAATAGATGTTTTCACCATAAAATAAGAATAAAAAAGAACGATGAAGTTACAGTAAATTTTAGATGAAAAAACAGCTATACAATAAAGGGAATTGTTCATTTTGCACATTGCGAAAAGCTCCTGGCCTGCCAGAGGTCGCTTAAGCGGAACGATCCTTCATGCCGCAAATATTTGCCGAAAAAACCTTCCGAACAGAAAAGGCAGAACAATCGGAGTTGACCGAGCTGAAGGCGAGGGATGCTTTTTGTCCGAAGGGAAAGAAGATAGGCATGAAATGAATGAAGCAAATTTTCGTTTGTCGAATCTAAATAAAGTCTGTAAGTAATATTCAGAGTGAAGCATTTTGGGAGGAAATTATGAACATTACAGTATATCTTGGAGCAAATGAAGGCAATGATCCGGCTTTACATAAGGCAGTTACAGAACTTGGAGCCTGGATCGGGCAAAGCGGAAACACACTGGTTTACGGTGGTTCAAAAAGCGGATTGATGGGGGCATTAGCGGACAGTGTTCTGAATGCAGGCGGCAGAGCGATCGGCGTTGAACCGCAGTTTTTTGTTGAAAAAGAGCTGCAGCACGACGGACTGACACAGCTGATCGTGACGAAAGATATGTCAGAACGCAAAAACAAAATGATCGAACTTGGCGATGCATTTATTGCATTTCCCGGTGGAACAGGTACTCTTGAGGAAATCACAGAAGTGATGTCAAAAGTATCGCTGAAGCAGCTGGATGCTCCCTGTATTCTCTATAACCTGAACGGCTACTATAACAGTTTAAAAGAATTATTAAATCATATGATTGAGAAGGGACTGTCCGATCAAGAACGACAGAAAGGTATTTTCTTTGCGGATGATCTTATGCAGATTCAGGAGTTGCTTTTTTGAGGTAGAAATATGGTATATACTTGTAAATATAAATCATCGATTGGCGACATTCTTTTAGCAACGGATGAAATCGGGCTTATCGGTTTATGGTTTGAAGGACAGAAATATTTTGCAAATACGCTTCCGGATGAGCATATTCCACAGGAAACGGAAATTCTTACAGAGACAATAAAATGGCTGGATATGTATTTTTTCGGTGAAGAACCGAACTTTACTCCGCCGCTTCATCCTTCCGGCTCGTCATTCAGACAGGCAGTGTGGCAGATTTTATTACAGATTCCCTATGGACAGACGATCACGTATGGAGAAATCGCACGTAAACTAGCTGAAACGAAAAACACTTCCCGCATGTCTGCTCAGGCAGTTGGCGGTGCCGTAGGACATAATGAAATTTCCATTATCATTCCATGTCATCGTGTGGTTGGCACAAATGGCAGCCTGACAGGATATGCCGGAGGAATCGACAAAAAAATTTCACTGCTTGAGCTGGAACATACAGATATGAGCCGTTTCTTTGTACCGAAGAAGGGAACAGCACTTTAGAATGAGCAAATGAACGAATTCCCCGAAGGGCACGTAAAAGTGCCTTCTTGGGAATTCGTTTATTTTGCACATTGCCAAAAGATCCTGGCCTGCCGGGGGTCACTTAAGCGGAACAATCCTTCATGCTACAAATATTTGCCGAAAAACTTTCGAACAAGAAAGGCAGAACAATCGGAATTTGAGGAGGTGAAAGAATGGATTTCACAGATGAAAAAGATTATATTATGCGAATAATAAAAGAAATGGTAAGAGTATTATTCTCTCTAGTGTTTGGAAAAAAGTATGTTTCTGTTGAAATTGAAAAAGAAAATAAATATGAAGTATCTGGTAAAAAACTGCAAAGTTTTCTTGACATGATTGATTCAGGCCAGATTAACGAAGCAGAGAATATTCTTTTAAATAACATTGACTATACAAACAAAGATGAGGTCATGGCGGCAGCTCTTTTTTATCAACATCTTAGTGAAAAGGATAGTGAGTTTTTGGAGAACAATAATTACACAAAAGAAGAAGTGCTTTCTGGGTTCAAACAATTACTTGTGCAGTCAGGATATCAAGATTTGTTTTATATGCTTAAAGATGATGAATAATTTTATATAGAGAAATGATTTTTTGATGTGAAATGAAATTTAGAGATCATGGATAAGAAAAATAGTAAAGGAGATCAACCTATGAAAGTAGGAGCAAGCGTTGTCTGTGCAAGGCGAGGCGGATGTTCTGCGACCTTTGATGAATTGAATAAATATTTTACTATCTCAAATATGCCGATTGCTTCCAGCCAGTATTGGAATTCAATTCATGGACGGGCACAGGGCGAGGCAGAGATGGACGAAGAAGGAAAACAGACCATGCGTGTACTTGCAAGAAATATGGTATTTCTGATGAAGAGTATCGCCTTAGGAAAAGAGAAGTTTGGCTTGCCGGAAACCGAAGAAAGAGTAGCAACACACTTTATCCGATAGAGAAGAAGATTATTAAAATGACAGGTGTATAAAGTTTGCAAATAAAAGTTGGGGAGGAAAGCAAGATGGCGAAAGATCAGGATTTTGAAAAAGATTTTGTCAGACTGAAAAATGTTTCGAAGATCTACCGGATGGGTGAAGTCGAGATCCGTGCGGTTGACAAGATAGAATTTGCGATCGACAAAGGAGAGTTTGTGGTCGTGGTAGGGCCAAGCGGTGCCGGAAAAACAACGGTGCTGAACATTCTTGGCGGAATGGATACGGTGACTTCAGGGGATGTACTGGTCGATGGAGAGAATATTGCCAAATATTCCCAGCGAAAGCTGACAGGATATCGCAGGGATGACATTGGATTTGTTTTCCAGTTTTACAATCTGGTGCCGAACCTGACAGCGAAGGAAAATGTAGAGCTGGCACTTCAGATCTGCAAGGAGCCGCTTGATGCGGTGCAGGTATTAAAAGAGGTCGGACTGGGAAACCGTCTCGACAATTTCCCGGCACAGTTGTCCGGTGGTGAGCAGCAGAGAGTTTCCATTGCAAGGGCACTTGCAAAAAATCCAAAGCTTCTGCTCTGCGATGAGCCGACCGGAGCACTGGATTATCAGACCGGCAAAGCGATCCTCAAGCTTTTGCAGGATACTTGCCGGCAGAAAAAAATGACCGTGATCGTCATCACGCACAATTCGGCACTGACGCCGATGGCGGATCGTGTGATCAAGATCAAAAACGGAAAAGTATCGAAAATGTATCTGAACGAAAATCCAGAACCGATAGAAAACATAGAGTGGTGATAGAATGAAAAAACGTGCACTTCGAAAAGAATTTTTTATGGAGATTCGAAAAAGTCTTCCGAGATTTTTATCGATTTTGTTTATCGTGGCACTTGGAACGGCTTTTTATTCCGGTATTCAGTCGTCCTCACCGGATATGCGTTATTCGGGGGATGCTTATTTTGATGCAAAAGAACTCTCAGATATTCAGGTCACAGGCACAATGGGTGTGACGGGGGACGATGTGGAGGCACTGCAGAACTTAAAAGACATTGAAACGGCGGAAGGTGTCTGTCTGAAAGATGTGCTGACAGGGGAAGAAGGACAGCGGAAAGTGCTGCGTATCTTATCCATTCCGGAAAAAAGCAATCTGGTGACGGTAGAAGAAGGCGAGTACCCGACAAAAGAGGACGAATGTCTGATGGATGTTCAGTATGCAGAGCACAACGGCTATCAAATCGGCGATACCTTCCGGATCAGCGAAGAGCTGGAAAAAGATGAGGATGCCACTTTAAAATCGGACACCTTCACGATCACGGGACTTTGCAGCAGCCCGCTCTATATTTCGTTCAGCCGCGGCAGCACCAATGTCGGAAACGGTGAGATTGCAGGATTTGTCTATGTGCCGCAGGAAACATTTACGACCGATTACTATATGCAGATTTATCTGAAGGTGAAAGGTGCAAAAGAGCTGACAGCCTACACGGATGCCTATGATACAACAGTTGCACAGGCAAAAGAACAGGTCGAAAGCATAGAAAAAGAGCGTTGTACCAGGCGTCAGGAAGAAATAAAAGACGAAGCTCAGGAAAAAGTGAGCGATGCCAGAAAAGAGCTGGCGGACAAAAAGGCTGAGGCGGATCAGAAGCTTGCCGATGCGAAAAAAGAGATCGATGATGCAAAGAAGAAACTGAAGGACGGCAAAAAAGAGCTTGCCGATAAAGAGAAAGAATTAAACGACGGCAAAAAAGAGCTGGCAGAGAAAGAGTGGGAACTTGCCGATGCACAGCAGCAGATCACAGACGGACGCACACAGCTTCAGAGTGCGGAAAATCAGCTGGCGGAAAAAGAGAGTGAATTTCAGAAGCAGAAGGCATCTGCAGAAGAACAGATTTCCACAGGAGAAAAAGAGCTTGCAAATGGTTTGAAGAGTTTACAGAAAAATCAGAAGACGTTTGCACAGCAGAAAGCAGCTTTTGAGCAGCAGAAGCAGACGTATCTGGACGGTGTGGCTCAGTATGAGGAAAATCTTGCCCAGTACGAAAACAGTAAAAAACAGGGCGTTCCGGAAGCAATGCTGACGCAGGCAAAGGCAGAGCTTGATGCAACAAAAACGCAGCTTGATGCAGCCGGGGCACAGATCACAGCCGGGGAAAAGCAGTTAAATGATGCACAGAATCAACTTGATGCGGCACAGAAAAAACTGGATGAAAATCAGGCGAAGATTGATCAGTCAAAACAACAGTTAAAAGAAGGTGAGGCACAGTTAAGTGCAGCGAGAAGCCAGTTAAATGAAAAGAAAGCACAGTTAAACGCCTCACAGGCACAGCTTGACGATGGGAAACGGCAGATTGAAGATGCAAAGCAGAAATTAGAAGACGGACAAAAACAGATCGAAGATGCGAAAGCGACGATCGCAAAAAATGAGAAAAAGCTTGCAAAAGGCGAACGTAAATACGAAAAGAAAAAGGCAAAAGCAGAGAAAAAGCTTGCAAAAGCGGAAAAGAAGATTGATGACGCACAAAAAGAAGTGGATGATATCAAAGAACCGGAATGGACGGTCGAAGACCGCAGTGATCTGCTGGAGTACACCAATTACGGAGATAATGCCGAACGAATGAAGAGCATTGGGGAAGTGTTCCCTGTTCTTTTCTTCCTAGTGGCAGCCCTGATCAGCCTGACCACGATGACGCGAATGGTCGAAGAAGAGCGTACCCAGATCGGAACGATGAAAGCACTCGGCTACAGCAAAGTGGACATTGCGGCAAAATATCTGCTGTATGCACTGTTTGCGACGGTCGGCGGCAGTGTCCTTGGCGTTTTGGCAGGGGAGAAAATATTACCGTATATTATTATCCGGTCTTATGGTATCATGTATTTACATATGAATACGATATGTATTCCATATAATATGAAATTTGCTCTTATCGCAGCCGGAGCGGCGATCTTCTGTACGATGATCGCGACGCTGGAAGCATGCATACGTGAGCTTCATGCATGGCCGGCCGTTCTGATGCGTCCGCCTGCACCAAAACAGGGCAGACGTGTCTGGATCGAGAAAATTCCGTTTTTGTGGAAACATTTAAGTTTTACCTGGAAATCAACCGTACGCAATCTGTTCCGTTATAAGAAACGATTCTTCATGACAATTATCGGAATCGGCGGCTGTATGGGACTTCTGCTGGTTGGATTCGGACTGCGTGATTCCATTATGGATGTGGCAATTCTGCAGTATCAGGATATTCAGGTTTACGATGGCATGATTGTTCTGGATGCAGATGCAGATCAGAGCGGGCAGGACGAACTGAAACAGGAGCTTGCCGATGACGGAAGCGTGGAAGCGTTTGCAGAAGTATCCATGAAAAAGGTAGAGTTTGCGTCCGCTGACAAAAAACTGGATGTCTATCTGATGGTCGTGCCGGATGATGTGTCGATTGATGAGTTTGTGAAATTCCGCAGCAGAACGACAAAAGAAGCCTATGAGCTTGATGATCAGGGTATGATCCTCACCGAAAAAGCAGGAAAACTGCTTGGCGTTTCGGTAGGAGATTCTGTGGAGATGACAGGAGAACACAGCGGTGTAAAGATTCCGATCAACAGAATATGTGAAAACTATATGTCACATTTTGCATATATGACTGAGAATATGTATCGGAAACTTTACGGAGAAAAACCACAGTACAACAGTATTCTCTACCGTGTGACAGACCGGGATGAGAGCATCGCAGAAAAAGCAGGCGAACGTGCCATGAAATGTGATGCGGCACTGAGTGTCACTTATACGGGCAACACAAAAGAACAGCTTGATAATATGCTGACTGCACTGGATTCCGTGATCGGTGTGCTGATCCTTTCTGCGGGTATGCTGGCATTTGTGGTATTGTACAACCTCAATAACATCAATATCAATGAACGAAAGCGAGAGCTTGCGACCATCAAAGTGCTTGGATTTTATGACAAAGAAGTATCAGCTTACGTTTACCGGGAAAATATTCTGCTGACGATCCTTGGAAGTATTTTCGGAATATTCCTCGGTATACTGCTGCACCGCTTTATCATTGTGACCGTGGAAGTGGATGTCTGTATGTTCGGACGGAACATCAGCGTGTTCAGTTATGTGGTATCCGCCCTGCTCACCTATGGATTTTCCATTCTGGTAAACGGTGTGATGTATTTCAAACTGAAAAAGATCGATATGGTAGAGTCACTGAAAAGTGTAGAGTAAAAGATAAAAACAAAAAAGAAGGAGAACAGAAGGATGTATTTGCCGGAGGCATTTCAGAAAAAAATGAAAGCAATTTTGGGTGAGGAGTATGATGATTTTCTGGCTGGATTTGAAAAACCGCGTCATTATGGCCTGCGGGTGAATACAGCAAAGATCACCGTAGAAGAATTTAAAGAACTGGTGCCTTTTCATCTGACACAGATTCCGTGGGTGGAAAATGGATTTTATTATGAAGAGGAAGATGCACCGACCAGACACCCGTACTATTATGCAGGGCTTTATTATATTCAGGAGCCGAGTGCGATGACGACTGCCTCAAGACTCCCGGTAGGTCCGGGGGAGCGTGTACTGGATCTCTGTGCGGCTCCGGGCGGCAAAGCCACGGAACTGGGGGCAAAACTGTTTGGGGAAGGACTTCTGGTGGCAAATGACATCAGTGCTTCGAGGGTGAAAGCACTTCTAAAAAACATTGAAGTGATGGGGATTCCGAATTCCTTTCTTTTAAATGAAGTGCCGGCAAAGATCGCCGAACAGTTTCCGGCATATTTTGACAAAATCCTGGTGGATGCCCCGTGTTCCGGGGAAGGCATGTTCCGCAAAAATCCGGAGGCGGCACGCGTCTGGAGTGAAGAAAAACCGCCGGAATGTGCCAAAATGCAGAGAGAGATCGTAAAACAGGCGATCTCCATGCTGAAACCGGGCGGCATGATGATCTATTCGACCTGTACCTTTTCACCGGAAGAGAATGAGCAGATCATCGCATGGGTGCTGCGTGAATTTCCTGAAATGCAGCTGATCCCGATGAAAGGATACGAGGGATTTTCCGAGGGAAGACCGGATCTTGCAGACGGCAATCCGGAACTGAAAAAATGTGTACGTATCTGGCCGCATCATATGGACGGCGAGGGACATTTTGTGGCTCTGATGCAGAAGAGCCGGACACCGGAAATGGATGATGTTTCACCAGAAAAATCATCCGCATATACTTCGGAAGCAGACGAAGAGCCATCGGATCATGATGATATAAAAAAGAAAAAGAAAAAAGCAAAAAAAGGACGAAAAGATCAGAAGGAAAGAAATGAGGCGGCAGGATGTACCAGACAGGAACGGACCGTTCTGGAGAGCTTTTTTGCCGATGTAAGGGCAGAAGTTGACTGGAAACGCATCGAGGTGCGAAAAGGGTTTGCCTATTATCTCCCGGAAGGTGTGGAAGGTAAAAAAAATCTGGTCTTTGTGCGAAACGGACTCTATCTTGGGGAGATACGAAAAGACCGCTTCGAGCCGTCACAGGCATTTGCGATGGTATTACAGAAAAAAGAATTTGCCTCCAGTATTGATTTTTCGGCAGAGGATGAGCGAGTGATCCGTTATCTGAAGGGGGAAACGGTGGATGTCTCGGATCTGGAGTGTGGAAAAGAGAAAGGCTGGCAGTTGGTCTGTGTGGATGGTTACCCGCTCGGCTGGGGAAAACTGGTGAATGGGACGTTGAAAAATAAATATCTTTCAGGTTGGAGAATGAAAGTGAATGGATAGCTAAAAGGAGAGGTGAAAGAAAGTGAACTACAGGGTTGTGTTGGCAGATGATGAACCGGAGGTTTTGCGGAGCATACAGAGAACGCTGGACTGGGAAAAGTACGGATTCTCGGTAGTCGGAGCATTCTTAAATGGACTGGATGTATTGGAATTTCTGGAAAATCACGATGTAGATATCGTGTTTACCGATATCCGGATGCCCTTTATGGACGGAATCGAACTGATGCATAAGATCAAAGAAAAATATCCATACATAAAGCTGGTGATCATTTCCGGGTATGATGATTTCCAGTATGCAAAAGAAGCACTGATCCATGGCGTTTTGGATTATATTCTAAAGCCGATCAATGCCAGGGAAATGTCAGAAGTTCTTCAGAAAGTCAAAGACAAAATGGATACCGAGCTGGAAGAAAAGCAGAGCATCCAGAAGCTTCGAAACCTGTATCTGGAAAATCAGCCGATCATAAGGGAAAATTTCCTGAACCGGCTGGTACTTGGAAATATCAAGGCAAAAGCACTTCAGGAAGAAAAAAAGACAGGGCTGATCCGCATGGGAGAATATAAATACTGGGCAACGGCACTGGCACAGATTTATCAGATCGAGCAGAAAGACCATGGAGAAACCATGGACAGCCAGCTGGCATCCATCTACATCCGCAATCTGATCCGAAATTCCATATCGGATGATATTTATTATGAAGCTTTTTACAATCCGCTCGGGGAATGTATTCTGTTTGGTATGAATGAACCGGAAGAAATGGAAAAGATTCTTTTAAAGCTCAATGATATTGCAAAAGAGAGCAAACGTGTGATGAAGATCAAGGCAGCGATCGGTGTCGGAAAGATCAAAGATGAGCTGATCAAAGTGAAAGAATCTTTTGAAGAAGCCAAAGAAGCACTCTCCTACCGCAAAATGTCGCAGGACGGAGATGTCATTTATATGGAAGATATTGACAAATCCGAGCAGGTGATCCTGTTGTTTGATGAGAAAGCACAGGACAAGCTGTTTACGGCAGTAAAATTCGGAAAAGAAGAAGATATTCATGCCGTGATCAGAAAAATGAAAGAATATCTGATCAAAGCCGATATGAGCAGCAGCAGTTATCAGGCGTACAGCATGAGCGTCATCAATGCACTTCTTGTTTTTGCAAGACAGCAGGACCTTGAGATTGAAGAAGTCTTTGACGGGATTCCGAATTATCTGGAGATCATGCAGAAGTATGCCAGTGCGGATACGTTCATGGAATGGCTGGAAGAACAGTGCATCCGCTTAAATGCCAGCCAGGGGCGGGAACGTGAGAACAAGGCGAAAGGTATCATTGAAGAGGCAAAACAGAAAATCCAGGAAGAGTTCGGAGATCCGGATATCGGACTGGAAAAGATTGCTGCTGAAGTCGGACTGACACAGACCTATTTTTCCAGCTTGTTCAAAAAAGAGACCGGCATGAGTTTCGTAGAGTATCTGACGGACACCAGAATGAAAGAAGCCATGCGGCTTTTAAAAGAGACAAGTGAAAAAATCTATGTAGTTGCCCAGAAAGTGGGCTATCTGGAATCCGGATATTTCAGCCATGTATTTAAGAAAAAATATGGAATGTCCCCGATCCAGTGCCGCAGACAGGGGCAATAGACGGGAGGTTGTATGTGGGGGAAAATCAGACAGGACTTTCGGAAGTTTCTGCCGAAACAGAGTATGCAGAATATTCTGTATGTGATCATTCTGACGCTGACGCTGCTTGTCGCTGTCTTTGTAGGATTTTTTGTCTCAAAGTCTCAGCAGGAAAAGCAGGCACAGATCATCGTTCAGGATAATCAGGAGCTGGCAGAACAGATCAACGTATCTATGTCACAGTATCTGCACAGTATGATGCGTCTATCAGATACACTTTATTATAATATCATCAAGGGAAACGACAGAGGACAGATGGAACAGATGTTTCAGGCGATGTATGACGGCTACAAAGATTATGTGGAGAGCATTGCCCTGTTTCAGGAGGATGGGACACTTTTGCAGGTCATGCCGGCACTGTCATCTGCCGCTTCCTCAGATGTTATGCAGGAAGAATGGTTTTCCAGTGCACTTGAGCGAAGTGAGAACATTCATTTTTTCAGACCGCAGATACAGGATTGCTTTGAACATAACAGCAGTTTTCCGTGGGTGATCCCGATGAGCCGTTTTGTGCAGATCACGCACGGAAATCAGGTGCTGAGCGGAGTGCTGCTCATCAATATAAAATACAGTGCATTATCTGAAGTTTTCAGGAACTCAACAGATGATATGAACCAGTATTCTTTTCTGATGGATTCAAACGGAGAACTGATCTACCATCCCAGGCACGCCCTTGTAAACAGTGGGATTATAGAAAAACCGCCAGAAACACTGGCTGAATATCAGGATGGATCCTATGAAACAGAAATCGGGAAACAGCAGGTGTTCTGCAGTGTCAAGACGGTGGGATACACCGGATGGAAGATCATTCGTGTGATCGGGAAAGAAGAACTTAGAAGTTATGGGATCAAAAGTACTTTTTTTGTGCTGGCGGTCATCTGTCAGGTAGTTCTGTTTTTCCAGGTTGTCGGATCGTATATTTCAATGGTGCTGACAAGACCGATCTGCAACCTGGAGGAAGATGTCAAACGAATTTCAGCCGGAGAGCTGGATATCAAAGTCCATACTGCCGGAAGTTTTGAAGTGTATCATCTGGGACGCTCTATTCAGAAGATGACAGTCAGGATCAAAAAACTGATGCGGGAAGTGATCCAGGAGCAGGAAGCCAAAAGAAAGAGTGAACTGGACAGTCTTCAGGCACAGATTACACCACATTTTCTTTACAATACGCTGGACATTGTAGTGTGGATGATCGAGGAAAACCGAAAAGAAGATGCCGCAGGCATGGTTACGGCACTGGCAAGATTTCTGCGTATCAGCCTCAGCAAAGGAAAAAATATCATCACGGTAGCAGATGAACTGGAACATGCAAGGAATTATCTGATGATCCAGTCACTTCGTGCAAAAGATCAGTTTACGTACCGGATTGAAAAAGATCCTGGCACAGAATGTTTTCAGGTCATTAAACTGATCGTTCAGCCAATTGTGGAAAATGCACTTTATCACGGACTGGAAGGGATGTACGGCGATGGTGAGATCGTGATTCATGCCTATACAAAAGACGGGGATCTCTACATTTCTGTGAAAGACAACGGTATGGGGATGTCAAAAGAACAGGCAGAGGCACTTCTGGATTACACGAAAGAATTAAAGACGGCAAAAGGAAACGGCATTGGTGTACGAAACGTACACGAGAGGATTCAGCTGCACTTTGGAAAAGAATACGGGGTACAGATCATTTCAGAGGAAGATGAGGGAACAGAAATCCTGCTGCATCTTCCGGCAATTATGTATGGAGAAAAGAAAGAATGAGAAGGGCAAAGAAAATCGGTATTGTGTGCGTGGGGATTCTGATGGTTGTTTTTATGTTTCTCTCGTATTCAAATTTGTTTGGCGGAGAGACGAAAAGAGATATCACAAAGATTTCTGTGATCGGGATCAAGAGAAAAAACAGTCAGGTAGAAGATTTTAAAAGAGGTATTGAGGAAGCAGCAAATGCAAAGCGTGTGGATGTCGAGTATCTGGAGATAGAGGAAGATTATGACACGATCAAAGAGTACATAGACCGTGAGATCAAAAACGGCTCTCAGGCATTGATCGTGTTTTCAGAAAAAGAAGAACAGATTCTCTCTTATCTGCAGTCAGAAAAGAAGAAAATCCCGCTGATCCTGGTGAATCCGGGCGGAACAGAAGAAAAAACGATCCGTGTCTGGTTTGATGTGCAGGATATGGCAGAATGTCTGGCAGAAAAAATCCATCAGAAGCGTCAGGAAGAAGAGCCGGTGGTATATTTAACGGATGAGAAAGAAATGTCGGAGCGAATGTGGACAATCTTTCAGGAAACATTTCAGAACCAGGGGATTGCAATCGAGAAAAAGAAAATGACACTTCCAAATCTTGCAAAATATCGGGACAGGAAGCAGCAGGCTGTGTTTATCTGCAGTTCTCCAAAGATTACAGAAGAGACGGCAGACTATCTGAAAAGCAAAAACCAGGTCATTTATGGGATCGGTTATTCCGATGAGGTATTGCAGGGGATCCGGGAAGGGAAAGTGGAAGGCGTTATGGCATACAGCATGTATTCTTTCGGGATTTATGCAGTGAAGTCTGCTGTTTACTCCATAGAAGGAAAGAAAGTGGATCATCTCACAAAGACAAAATGCGAGTGGATCACGCAGGACAATATAAAAGAAAAGTATGATTTTCTGTTTCCAATCTATTGATAAAATCGCAGGAGTTAATGTCCGCTTTACAAGGTGGAAGAAGGAGGCAAAAACAAATGGGGTCAAAAAAGGAACTGCAGGCAGCCATCGCAGTACTTGGTCTGTGCATGCTGGTCTTTGGATGTACAAAGACAGCGGAGAGTGAGAACAGCAAAAAGCAGGTCAAGATCGGGGTGGCTGTATACAACGAAGAAGATGTTTATGTCAGCAAGATCTGCGGTTATCTCGAGGATGAAATTTTTCAGTACGAAAAAGACCATCCAGGCGTGGAGATCCGCAAAAAGATCGCCGATGCAAGGGGCAGTCAGCAGGAGCAGAACGACCAGATCGATCAGTTCATCAGTCTGGACTATGATCTTCTGCTGGTCAATATCGTGGATCGCACCAATGCGGCTGTGATCATCGACAAAGCGACGCAGGCGGATATTCCGGTTGTATTTTTCAACAGAGAGCCGGTGCGGGAAGACATTTTCCGGAGTGATCAGATTTATTATGAAGGATCGGATGCAAAACAGTCTGCTATTTTGCAGGCAGATGTAATTGCAGATGCACTGGAAAAAAACCGCAGTAAAATCGACCGGAATGGTGACGGCGTCATACAGTTTGCCATGCTGGAAGGAGAGTCCGGTCATCAGGACACGCTGATCCGTTCAGAGTGGGTGCTGAAAGAGCTGGAAAACAAAAAAATCCCGACGCAGCAGATCGCAGGCAGCACCGGAAACTGGGAAAAAAATCAGGCGAACGTGATCGTACGGCAGTGGATGAAAGAGTATCCGAACCAGATTGAAGTGATCATCAGCAATAATGATGACATGGCACTGGGAGCCTGGGAAGCACTCGAAGAAAAAGGATGCACCGAAGTGCAGGTGGTCGGAATCGACGGAATCGAAGAAGTACGCGAACTGGTGGATGAAGATAAGATCCTCGGAAGTGTTCTGTGTGATACAAAACTGCATGCAAAAGCACTGATGCAGTTCATAGATGTGCTGGCTTTTCATAACGGCAGTGTAGAGAAACTGAACCTTGAAAATGAAAGATATTATATGATTCCTCTTACAAAAGTGGAAAAATAGAAAAAAGTTAGAAAAAATCTAAAAAAATTTCAACCAAATCTAATAAAAATCTATGGAAATTTACCGAGAAATCAGATAAAATAGATTCACTAAGGCACAGAAAGGAATCGAAATCAAAAAGGAGGTAAAAAGAATGAAGAAAAGTAAGATTTTTTCTGTAGTATTGGCGATGTTTTTGATTCTGACACTGAACGTTGGAGCTGTGAGGGCAGCAGATACCGCCAGAATTTATCTGGATGCCGTTCAGGCAAAGAGTGGTATCGTGACCGTTTCCTGTAAAGCAGAGAACGTGGGCAAGATCAGCAACGGAAAATTAAGGATTACATACGCAGCCGACAAACTGCATCTGGTAAAGACAGAGGCAGGAGATGGACTGAAAAAAGGTAATTTTCAGACGGTTATCAACGATCCGATCGACGGAAACAAAGCAGAAGGTGAGATCGTGTTTGTATTTGCTTCTTCCAGAGAGCAGGAAGTCAGCGGCAATCTGGTGACCATGACATTCTCCGCAAGTGAGAAACTTGATCTCAAAGATACAGGTCTGAACCTGAAAGCAGAAGAGTGGAACAAAACAAGCGGATCGGATATTAATGTCAGCATCAAAGATCTTCAGTACAGAAGCGAAGTGATCGACAAGATTGAGCCGACACCAACACCGGAAAAGAAGATCAGCCTGAATGCTACACAGATCGCCGAAATCGAAGATCAGACTTACACAGGAAGAGCCGTTCGTCCGGGTGTGACGATCCAGTATAAGGGAAAAACACTGACAGAAGCCAAAGATTATGCACTGACTTACAAAAAGAATAAAAAGATCGGAAAAGCAAGCGTTACGATCAAAGGTATCGGAGAATACGAAGGAAGCAAGACGATGACCTTCTACATAGCACCGAGACCGCCAAGGATCAAAAAAGCAGTTTCAGATTCCAGAAAGAAAGTATCCCTTTGCTGGTCCAAAAAGAAACAGGCAGACGGCTACCAGATCAAGATTGCACGCGACAAACAGTTTACCAGGAAAGTAAAGATCGTCAACATCAAGAAAAACACAAAAGTGAAAAAGACAGTCAAGGTAAAAGGAAAGGGCAGAGCAAAATATTATGTAAGAATCCGTTCCTACAAGATCATTGACGGTAAGAAACATTACGGAAAATTTGGCTATAAAAAAGCTGTCCGTGTAAAATAATGCAGTCCAGAGGAGGCAAAACAAACCATGAAAAAAGTATTATGTGCGATGATGCTGTTTGCAGCAGCAATCCTGTGCCTGCATCAGAATGTATCCGCAGCTGAGGGGGCAACCGTAACGGTAAACGGTGACACACTTCAGGCAGGAAGTGATGCGTGGAAAGTTACCCTTGATATCAGCGGCGATACGAAAATTACAAACGGCAAGATCCGTGTGACGTATGACAGCTCACAGCTGAAGCTGGTATCAACGGAAGCAGGCTCCATGATGAATGGCGTTCTGACCGACATCAACGATCCGGTCAGTGGCAATAAATCCGAAGGAGAAGCAGTGTTTGTATTTGCATCCTCTACAGAACTGGATACAAACGGAACACTTTTTGAAATGACTTTCCAGGTACAGGATTCGGTTAAAGACGGTGACAGCGTAACGGTTTCCGCAAAGACGGAAGAACTGCAGAATAACAATGCAGCCGTTGCCGTGACCGATGTACCGCTGAACGCAGCGGTGGGAAGACAGAGCAACAATAACGGAAACAACAATGGCGGAAATGATTCCTCCACAGAACCACAGACCGAGACAGCATCCAATAATGGAAACAACGGAAACGGAAGTGGATCGGATAACCAGGGCGGCTCCGGTATCCAGACCGAGGCACCTTCCGGAAACAGCAATACCTCCGGTGGCAGCAGCACCTTCGGCGGAACATCTTCCGGAAGCAGCAGTACTGCGGGAACCCAGAGCGGAAGCAGCACGGTTACATCCGCAAAAACAGGAGATAACACCAATGTTTTAAGACCACTTATCATCGCAGTGATCGCACTGATCGTGCTGATTGGCGGATATGTATGGTCCAGAAAGAAAAAGAAATAAAAGCCAATACGAAATTTTTAAAACAGGAAGTGCACTTGCATCGAGAGACAGATGTGAGTGCATTTTTTGTCTTAGTGGGAGTGCAATATACCTGCGATGTACCGGAAGTGCGAACAGATAGTGTATCTGTTGTATCAAAAAATATGGAAAATATATAAAAAATATATAAAACAAGAAAATACATACCATATTTTATTCAAAATAACGATTAAAAACAGAGGACTAACAGGAAACATAAAAATTTACAAGAAAAACGTATAATATTACATGGAAAATCATAAAAAAGTTATATAAAATAAAATCACACGAGAAAATGTTGATGGAATATCAACATCGGAAAGCGAAAAACATAACAAGAAAGCAGTAAAGCAGTAAAGGAGGAAAAAGAATGAAGAAAACTTCAAAAAAAGTGATAGCAGTCACATTGTCCGCTTCGATGCTCTTAGGCGGAAGCATGACAGCGATGGCAGCTACAACAAACCCGGATATCAGCCAGCGTGAGATTGACCATAAGACCGCGGCTAAAAACATCGCAGCACAGGGCATGGTCCTGATGGAAAACAAGAACAACTCACTGCCGATTTCAGCAAAGAAGGGAACAAAAGTAGCACTGTTCGGACAGGGTGTTTACAACACCATCAAAGGCGGTACCGGTTCCGGTGCTGTAAACCAGCGTGACAATGTTACCGTACAGCAGGGTTTTGAAAATGCCGGATATGATATCGTGAATGCAGATTTTGTAAACCAGATGCATGAGCTCTGGACAGCAAACGGCGGCGGCACAAGTCAGGGCTGGGGATTTAAATGGGTGAATGAACCGGTTTATGAACAGACAGAAGGTGCGGCAGACCAGATCAAAGCAGCGGCAGATCAGACAGATACTGCAATTTATGTTATTGCACGTAACTCAGGTGAAGGATCAGACCGTTCTTCCGGAAAAGGTGATTATCTCTTATCGGATGATGAGCGGGCCAATCTGGAACTGCTTGGAAAAACATTTGATAACGTAGTTGTTGTCCTGAACGTAGGCGGAATCATTGATACTAAGTTCTTCAGTGAGATCAATGGGCTGGATTCCATGCTCCTGATGTCTCAGGCAGGTATGACCGGCGGTGATGCACTGGTAGAAGTATTAAACGGTACCGTAAATCCATCCGGTAAATTAACAGATACCTGGCCGGTTAATTTTGATGACAACCCATCCAGTGCAGGATTTGCAAATGAGGATGGAAATAATGCACAGGAATTGTACAACGATGATATTTTCGTAGGATATCGCTATTATGATACCTTTGGTAAAGACGTAGCTTACGAATTCGGTTATGGCGGATCTTATACTAAATTTGCAATGAGCACACAGTCTGTAACAGCAGACAAAGACAAAGTAACCGTTAAGGTTAAAGTGAAAAATACAGGTTCCGTATCCGGTAAAGAAGTAGCAGAAGTTTACTTCTCAGCCCCGGAAGGCAATCTGGACAAACCGTATCAGGAGCTGGCAGGATATGCAAAGACAGACGAGCTGGCACCTGGAGAATCTCAGGTACTGACGATCACATACGATACAACAGAGATGGGATCTTACGATACAGACAAGGCAGCATACGTGATGGAGGACGGCGATTACATCATCCGTGTCGGTAATTCTTCCAGAAACACACATGTAGCAGGCAAGATCAGCGTAGCGGAAGATACGATCACAGAACAGTACAGCAATCTGATGGTTCCGGTAAAAGATAATCCGAACGTTGCAGATGATGAGAAATATCCGACACTCGAGCCGATGACAACCGAAGGTGCAACACCGATCACATACGACGGTGAAGCAGATGAGATCGCAGCAGCATCCACGATCGCAGTTGATTTCACAGGTTACAAAGCACCGGAAATCATCAAAGAAAACGAAGATGTCGATGTATACGTATCGAATACAACGCAGACAGAATATCTAATCGCAGAAAACAAAGACGGAGCAACAGGCGAGATCAGCCGTGTTGAAAAAGGAAATGCAAACAGCTCCGACTATACAGTAACATACAACGAGCACGTTAAAAAATTTGACGGTGATTTCAGCAAAGCGACGCTGATGGACGTTAAACTTAAGAAGCTCAGTATTGAACAGTTTGTATCTGCACTGTCACTGGAAGAACTGGCAGAACTGGTGAACGGTCATTCAGGTGATGCAACCGTTAAAGGTGTGGCAGGATCTACCTGGAGAAACGATACAAAAGGCATCACCCCTGTAAACCTGTCTGACGGACCTGCAGGTCTTCGTATTACACAGAAATACAAAGATGGCGATCAGACCTATTACCAGTATGCAACCGCATGGCCGATCGGTACACTGCTTGCACAGACCTGGGATACCGATCAGATCTACGCTTACGGCGAAGGCGTTGGCGAAGAGATGGAAGAGTTCGGTATCGGATGCTGGCTGGCACCTGGTATGAACATCCACAGAAACGCACTGTGCGGACGTAACTTTGAGTACTATTCAGAGGATCCGGTAGTTGTAGGTATTACCGGTACAGCTGCAACCCTTGGCGTACAGTCAAACAAAGGCGTTGGCGTTACTATTAAGCATTATGCAATGAACTCTCAGGAAACAAACAGAAATGCAGAGAACAATACAGTTTCTGAAAGAGCAATCCGTGAAATCTACCTCAAAGGTTTTGAAGCAGTTGTAAAACAGGCACAGCCGATGGCGATCATGACCTCTTACAACCAGAACAACGGCAGACCGGCAGCCGATGATTATGATCTGTGTACCGCATTTGCAAGAGACGAATGGGGATTCCAGGGAATGATCATGACAGACTGGGGCGGCGGACAGTCCGTACCGATGTATGAAATGCATGCAGGCAACGACCTTGTTTGCCCTGGCAAAGGTGCAGCTCAGATCATCAAAGGCTTCAAATCTGATCCGGACTGGAACGGAAAAGGCTATGTAAATATGACAACCATCAGCTATCAGGATCAGACAGATCCGGATCTCCCGGTTATTACAAAAGACGTTCCGAACTTCGGCGGATATGAACTGAATAAAGAAGGTACAGAAGTACAGTCTACAACCGTGAACGGTGATGCAGATGCAGATCACAGCCTTCTGTGTGATGAAGCATGGAAAGCAATCGAAGATGGATATGCAACATATAAAGTAAAAGATGTACGTAACTGGTGGACAGGTACAACAACAAAACAGACAACGGTCAGCTACAAGGTAAACAGCAACAAAGATGGACAGACAAATAAACAGGTGATCTCTCTTGGTGACCTTCAGAAAGCAGCCATCAACATCTGTAACTTTGTAATGAATTCTACAGAGTTTGCAAAAGAACACGGTTTCACAGCAGAGTCCCTGAATGAAAAATATGCAGATATCCTGAAAGATATCACTTCCCATTCAAAAGACGCTGTACAGAGCACACTTGCAGACAAAGGCCTGCAGAAACTGATCAACACCGTAAAAGACCTTGATTCTTCCGAGTATACAGCAGACAGCTGGAAAGCACTGGAAGATGCAGTAGCAGCAGCAAAAGACGTAGTAGCAAAAGCAGACGCAAGTCAGTCTGAAATCGATGCGGCAGTAAACGGCATCATCGAAGCACTTGGAAACCTGGAATACGGCGTACAGACCCTGCACCTTGAGACAGCGATCGAAGCAGCAGAAGCAATCCTTGCAGATGCAGATAACTATGAATCCGTAGATGCACTGAAAGCAGCAGCAGACGCAGGAAAAGCAGTTCTGGCAAAAGCAGATGCAACTCAGGCGGAAATCGATGCAGCAGCAGACGCAGTTCTGGCTGAACTGTCCAAACTGGCAGAAAAGGCAGACAGAGCTTCCCTGAAGAAACTCGTAGACGCAGCAGAAAAACTGACAGACGGCAAGTACACAAGTGATTCCATCGCAAAACTGAACGATGCGATCAGCAAAGCAAAAGATGCCTTGGAAAACGGTGACGAAGCAGCAATCGCAGGTGCATACGAAGACCTGATCGATGCGATCACAAACCTTGAAATGAAAGGCAACAAAGCAGCCCTGAAAGCTATGCTGGAAAAAGCAGCTGCAATCCTTGCAGATACAGATGCGTACGTAGCATCCACGATCGACGGACTGGCAACAGTAAAAGCAGATGCACAGAATGTATATGACAATGCAGATGCAGTACAGAGTGAGATTAATGCAGCAGTTAAGAGCCTGACACTGAAGATCGCAGCAGCCCGTCTCCTCGGTGACGTAAACGGCGACGGTGCAGTCACAACAAGCGACAGCGTATCTGTCCTGGCAGCAAGTGCAGAACTTACAAGCCTGGATGCAGACGCAACAGCAAGTGCAGATGTAAACGGCGATGGCGTGGCAGATACCCTGGACGCAGCACTGATCCTGCAGACAGCAGCAGAAAAATAAAAACAAAAGTAAGATGCTACTGTAAAAAGTATAATCTGAAAGCATAAGAAAACGGCACGCGAAGAAATTTGCGTGCCGCTTTTGTGTAAATCAAAATCTGCGGAGGTTTTAGAATGTGCAAATGAACGCCATAGAAATGATTTTATAAAATATGACGCCATGATGATTCGAAAACAATCTCCTGACACGCTGCGTTTCCTGTTCGGTTCGCTCGCCTGTTAGCCGCCCTTCGCCTAAACTCGCCTCTTCGAGGCTCAGACAGCGGCTCTTTGGGGCGGCAGCATCGCAAA
>NZ_JAJEQE010000003.1 GCF_020687205.1 Hominisplanchenecus faecis | reverse complement strand
TTTTCGAATTCATCATGGCTGTATTATTTTACGCACCATGTTTTACAATGCAGTTCGTCTGCACATTGCCAAAAGCTTCTGGTCTGCCCGGAGTCTCCTAAGCGGAACAGTCCTTTCAGGCCAAATTACAAAACACGAAAAAACAGAGACACTGTAACGGTAGTAAATTTCCGTCACTGTGCCTCTGTCTTTTTTGTTTTGTACACAAGAAAGTTGATGCGGAAGGCTTTGGTTCTAAAACCTGTTTGCGTACACTGGCGGTGTGGAAGGCTGTTTCCTGCCAGCGTGTAAAATATGATATGAAGTGTTTTTAAAAACTACGGCTGTTCAAAAATGTACAGCAATGTGCAAAATGAACGAATTCCCAAGAAGGCACTTTTACGTGCCCTTCGGGGAATTCGTTCATTTGCACATGCACTACTATTCTTTTGCAAACACTATTTTAAAATGTGCGGCATTTCAGTTCTTTACACCTGCCAGGAAATCAACGATAAATTTTAATCTGTTTTGATCGTTTCGTTCATGCTTCCCATGCGGTATCCCTGAAGATCCAGGGTCACATAGCTGAAACCGATTTTCTTGAATTCAGAAACAATCTTTTCTCTGTTTGCATCTTCCATCAGTTTCAAAAATTCGGACGGCATCACTTCGATCCTTGCCATCTGTCCGTGGATGCGGACACGCAGCTGATGGAACCCCATGTCCAGAAGCAGCTGTTCTGCCTGGTCTACCATGGAAAGTTTGCTCTCTGTGATCTCTTCTCCGTAAACGAAACGTGAGGAAAGACAAGCAAAGGATTGTTTGTCCCAGGTCGGAAGTCCCATTTCTTTTGAAAGATCACGGATCTCCTGTTTTGTCAGCTCTACGTGGCGAAGCGGACTTTTTACATGAAGTTCTGCCACTGCCTGCAGTCCCGGGCGATAATCGCCGTTGTCATCCATATTGGAACCTTCTGCAACATATTTGATATTGTTTTCCTTTGCAATATTTCCGATTTTTTCAAACAGTTCATGTTTGCAAAGATAACAGCGGTTCTTCGGATTATGGGAAAATCCTTCGATCTGTAATTCTTCTGACTCGCAGATAATATGTTTGATGCCTTCTTTTTTGCAGAATGCTTTCGCTTCTTCCAGCTCACGTTTCGGAAAAGAGCAGGACTGTGCCGTCACTGCGATTACCTGATCTCCCAGCACATCGTGTGCCACTTTCAGAAGAAAGGTGGAATCCACACCGCTCGAAAATGCGATTGCCACGCTTCCGAGTTCTTTTAAATATTCCTGTAATGCTTCTAATTTTTTATTCATATTTGTTTTTTCCTTATAATTAATTATAATGCCAAGAGCAAAAGCCTGAAACCGTGAGGTTCCTGTACAATTCTTTTCACTGTTTCTTGAGCTGTACCGCTGCATTTTTATTCCTCAGTTCCAGATAACCGCACTCGGTCAGATATTCCAGGCTGTGCAGTGTAAAAGTTCCTCTGCTCATCGAAACTTCCAGCCACTCTTCCAGTACCTTTTTCCACGGCATCCACTTGTGGCGGTGCTGTTCTGAGGTATATTTATAATCTCCGATACAGTCTCCCAGTCGGTAAGCTGCCAGCACATAATTGTACATAACCGGGCTTTCTTTGTACAGTTTTTCCGGACGTGGATGTTCCTGCTCTGCAAGTGCAGGCACAAATTCCTGATCCAGACCAAGCATCCGGTTCAGAAACGGATCATAAAGATAATATACCGATGGAATGTAAGGAAATTCCAGTGTTGCCAGTTCCCTGTCCTGTAAATCTGCTTTATATTTCACGATAATGTTTGCATTGAGCAATTCTCTCTGTGTGTAAATCTCCTCTATCTGACTACATTTCAGAACGGTCCTGCGAACTTTATTTTTTTCATTTTTGAGATAAAAAATTTCCCCTTCGCCGTACCCGAACATATATTCAAAAGAATCCGGTGCCGTGCGGCGAATTGGCGAATATACCATGTGATACTGGTTAAAAGTTCCTTTCATGGACTTTCTTGCTTCCAGATCAAAAATTTCCGGTATTTCTTCCATCGCCCAGATTCGAACCGGCCATTCAGCCATTGTCGGACGTTTGTCAACAACGATCGCTTCTGTCTTTTTCTTTTTGTTTTGTATGTCCTGTCCCCTCCTTTCTCCATACTCATATCATGATGTTTGGGTCAAAAGACGCCATACGAGAGTACCTCTGATATCTTTTGATACCTGCATCCGATTTAACTGATCTGCCAGCGGGTATGGCTTCCCTGATCGTCTTTGGTCACGATCAGCTGATCTTCGATCTCCTGCTTCAGTTCCGTCACATGCGAAATAATACCGATCAGTTTCTCTCCTTCTGCCATGTTCTGGAGGACTTTTACTGCCTGATCTCTGGAATGTTCATCCAGTGATCCAAAGCCTTCGTCGATGAACATCATATCAAGGTTGATCGCTGCGGAACTTTCCTGGATCTGATCTGCCATGCCAAGTGCCAGGGAAAGTGCCGCCATAAAGGACTCGCCACCGGAGAGCGTTCGCACTTCACGGACTTTTCCGGTCACAGCAGAATAAACCATCAGATCCAGACCTCTGTTTTTGCCTGTTCCGGCTTTGTCAATATCGCACATCCGCAGTTCAAACTGTCCTGCGGACATGTCCTGAAATCTCTGGTTTGCCGCTTCCAGGATCTGCTCCAGATAATGCCTTTGTACATATGTTTCGATATCCATTCTGGAGTTTTTCCTGTTTCCGGACAGAAGCTGATACAGTCCGTTTATTTTCTCATACTGATGCATCACTTCACTGCGTTCTTCCATCTGCGGTTTTAATGCCTGGCAGACTTTCTGATCGATCCGCCAGATTTCCTGCCATTGTTCCAGAACACGCTGACTTTCTTTCCACGCCGCTTCTGCTGCTTCACTGGTTTTTTCCAGTTCTTCCAGGACTGGTTTTGGCTGTTCGCCGATCGCTGCCCTGGCAGAATTTATCAGGCTTTCGGCTGCCGCTTTCTGTCTGCCGTGGTTCTGTGCATCCTGTTTCCATTTCTGTACCTGCGTTTTGGTGTAAGTTCCGGTCAGTTCCATCCAGGCCGTTTCCGGAAAATGTTTTTCTTCCAGAATTTCCCGGTAAGCCTGCTGTCGGATCTTTTGCTCTTCCATCTGCTGAGGGATTTCTTTTTTATACTTTGCAATTAAGGTCTGTGCCCGGTTTTCCTGTTCCTGTGCTTTTTGCAGTCTCTCCTCTGCCCGCATGACAAGTACATCTTTTTCCTTTTTGGCGGTATCTGCTTTTGCATACGCCGCCTGTGCTTCCTGCTGATTCTGGTAATCTTTTGATCCTTCCAGGCTCTCCAGCATCACACGGCTTCGCTCCAGAGCGGTTTTGGCATCTGCTGTTTCTTTTGCGGACTGCTCAAGCTGCTCCTGAAATTGCTCTTTCTGCTTTTCTGCTTTTGTAAGGGCAGAAAGAAGCATCTGATACTCGTTCACTTCTTTTTGAAACTGTCTGCCTTCTGCTTCCATTTTTTTACTCTGGTGTAAAAATTCACCTTTCATCTGCTCCAGAAAGTCTGCACGTATTTCTTCTAAATCCAGAACTTCTTTTGCCCTGCTGCGGAGATGTTCAAAACTTTCCCCGGCATTTTTCTGTTTTTCTTCCAGAAGGCTCCCTGCGGCTTCTGCCGCCGCTGCCGCCTGTTCCTGTTTTCCCCGCAGCTGTTCTGCCTGAAGGGCCAGCTCCTTAATCATCTCTTTTGTCAGATTCTGGTGTTCTTTTTCAAGCTTACACGGAGAAGGATGCTCCGTGGAACCGCAGACCGGACACGGGCACCCCTCCTTTAACTCCTGTGCCAGAAAACCTGCCTGAGCATTTAAAAAGATCTTTCGTTTCTGCTCGTAAACGGCATTTTTTTCTTCAAATTCCAGGCTGGCCGCCCGATAGGCAAGACGTCTTTTTTCTGTCGTCTGCTTTTGTGTTTTGTATTCTTTCTCCGTTTGTTCTGCTCTGGAAAATTCCGTTTCCAGCAAGCCGAAATCTTTCTGTTTTGCCTGCCATAAAGCAAGATTTTTCTCCGACTGTGCAAGCTGCTGTGAGCGTTCCCGCCACGCTTCCTGCTGTTTTTCAAGTTGCTCTTTTTTTGCTTTGAGTGCTCGCTCTTTTTCTTCTGCGTTTTGGACCGCTTTTTCTTTTTGAATCACATCCTGCCCGGCAGCTTCCATTTTTGTAAAGACTTCCATGGCTTTTTTCACTTTTTCTTCCACTTTGGTAAAAGCCGCAACTTCTTCTTCCTGCTGATGTTTTGCATCTTTTGTATTCTGTATACAGAGTTTTGTATCTTCCATAAGGTTCGGAAGCTGTTCTGTCTGTTCCTGAAGATCTGATCTCAATTTTTCCAGCATTTTCTTGCAGTCCAAAAGCCGCTGATAAACTGCCTGTACCTCCCAGGCGTCTTCGACCCGAACCGCCAGTTCCTGCTGTTTTGTGATCGCTTCTTCCTGCTCTTTTAAGCTCTGCAAGGTTTTTTCTGCATCTTCCAGCTGTACAAAAAATTTCAGAAGCTGAGAAGCTTTCGCAGCAGCATCCCTTGCACGGTCACGCTCCCGGCTTCGCTCCTGTGTGATCTTTTTTGCTTCTTTTGTCTGCTTTGAAAGTTCCATACACAGAAGTTCCAGCTTTTCCAGAAACTGCTCCATGACCGTTACCGAAAAATCTTTTGATTTTTCCAGTTCTTTTTTCTTTTCTTTTAAAAATGCCGTCTGTTCCAGACCTTCTGGAAGTTCTGTGCGGCTGATCTCGGCAATACACCGCATGCGGATCTGATCGATCTCTGCCTGTTTTTCTTTTTTGCGTACGGCAAATTCATTTTTGATCTCCTCGTACAGACCGGTGTGAAACAGCTTGCGGAAGATCATTTTTTTATCATCTGATTTTGCACGCAGAAGTTCCATGAATTCTCCCTGAGCGATCATCGCAACCTGCATAAACTGCTCTTTTGTCAGTCCGACAATCTCCATCAGTTTCGCATCCGTCTCTTTTGCCGGATATTCGCTGCCGTCCGGCATGGTAAGTGAAACTTCCTCACTGACCATTTTTTCGCCGCTGCCGCGTTTCAGCGGACGTACATGACGCGGAATGCGTTTCACGGTATAAAGATCGATCTCAGTTCCGTTTTTCTCAGAAAAAGTCAGGGAGACAAACGGCTCCGTCCCGATCTCCACAAACTGACTCTGAAGTTCCGCACCGTTTTTCTTATTTGCATTGGAGCTGGCTTCTCCGTAGAGAGCAAACACAATCGCATCAAAAATCGTTGTTTTTCCGGAGCCGGTATTTCCGGTGATCAGGAATAAATTCTGATCCGGTTTTTCAAAATCAATCTCGGTTCGGTTTCCATAGGAACCAAACGCCTGCATCACAAGTTTTAACGGCCGCATCTTATTTCACCCCCTGTACACTGCTGATCACATCCAGAAGCATCTCACGTTCTTCCTCATCCATATGTTCCCCGAGAAACGAACAGCAAAGTTCAAACGGGTCCAGTTCTTCGATCTTTCTGCTCTGTCTTTTGTACTCTGCTCTCCGCTCCCTCTCTCTGCGGATCTCAAGCAGATATGGAAATGCATTTCGCAGACGGTCTTTGAGGTCGATCACATCGAGATCTTCTTTGTCTGTGAGCACAACCGTGACATAATCTTCGCATGCCTGCGAAAGCACCTCCTGAAATTCTCCCTTTATCACACGCACCTGACGAAGCGGCGTAAGCGGAAGCACTTCCGTGGAAATATTTCCTTTTTCTTTCATCGTCACCATCACAATGCCTTTTTTCTGTCCGGCTTCACTGACCGAACAGGCAAGCGGTGTTCCGCAGTAACAATAATATTCGCTTCCCACTTTCATCGGTTTGTGGATATGTCCAAGTGCCGCATAATCAAACACTTCCAGCACATCTGCTGAGATCTCATCGATATTTCCGACCGTGCGAATCTCGGAATCCATGCGCTCTACGTCCTCCGCCTGTCGGTCGGATGGAAGATAAAACTGATGGCTGACCAGCACATTTCGCTCCTTTGTATCGATATTTTCTCTTTCGATCAGAAGATGCAGTGCCTCGTCGTAGGAATGCTGTGTTCCGTCCTCCCGCGTTCCCACGATCTCTCTTACCATCGACGGTTTCACAAACGGAAGCAGATAAAAATGCAGATCACCATAAGCATCCTGCAGTGTCACTTTTTCGATATGTTCCTCTTCTGTAGTCGGCGGCGTGCCGATCATATAGACATTCTGCCTGGACAAAATACTGCGAAAACAGTTCAGCCTGGCGGCACTGTCATGATTGCCGCTGATGATCATCACCGGCATCTGCGGCATTTCTTCGGAAAGATTTTTCATAAAGCTGTCAAAAATCTCCACTGCCTCCGCAGACGGAACCGCTTTGTCATAAATATCCCCTGCGATCACCATCGCATCCGGCTGCTGCTCTTTTGCCAGCCGGATGATCTGTTCAAAAATATATTCCTGGTCTTCCCGCAGATCGCGTTCGATCAGTTTCAGTCCGATATGCAGATCGGATAAATGAAAAAATTTCATCTGCTCACCCCTCGTAAATCTTATCTTAGTTGGAGAAAACTCTTCTTCTGTATATGTTAAGCAACAAATCCGTCTTCTTTCTTCTATTTTTGTCCTGCAATGATCCTGTACATTTCCGGTCTGCGGTCACGGAACAGTCCCCATTCAAGACGCTTTGTTGCCAGCTCATCCAGATCGTATTCTCCGATCAGGATCTCTTCCTGATCTCTGGAAGCTGTTTTTTTCAGTTCGCCTGTTTCATCGGTCAGGAAGGAAGAACCATAAAAAGTCAGTACAGACTTCTGACCTCCATTTTCCGTATCCGGCTCTACCACCTCTTTTCCAATACGGTTTGCTGCGATCACCGGCATCAGATTGGCTGCTGCATGGCCCTGCATACAACGCCTCCAGTGCGGCATGCTGTCACATTCCAGGATTGGCTCCGAACCGATGGCAGTCGGATAAAACAGAAGTTCTGCACCCTGAAGTGCCATGCATCTGGCACTCTCCGGAAACCACTGATCCCAGCAGATTCCGATGCCGATCTTTCCATATCTGGTCTCAAAGATGCGAAATCCGGTATCGCCCGGCGTAAAATAAAATTTTTCCTGATAATAGTGGTCATCCGGAATATGTGTTTTACGATAAATCCCAAGAATCGTTCCGTCCGCATCGATGCATGCGATCGAATTGTAAAGATTGTTGACTTCTTTTTCATAAAAGCTGATCGGAAGCACGACTCCAAGTTCTTTTGCCAGACGCACTCCCATCTGTACTGCTTCGTTTTCTTCTGCCGGTTTTGCATAATGATAAAAATCATACCGTCTCTGCTGACAGAAATATTCCCGTTCAAAAAGTTCCGGCAGTAAAATAATATTTGCTCCTTCTGCTGCCGCTTCTCTGATTTTCTTTTCTGCTTTTTCCAGATTTTCCTGCAGCTCTGTGCTGCACTGCATCTGGATCGCCGCTGTTTTTACTTTTCTCATTCCTTTTCTGCCTTTCCCTGTGGTATCTGCTGCGTAATACAGTGGATGTTTCCGCCTCCGGTGAGAATATCTCTTGCATACACCGGTAGGATCTCTCTCTGCGGACATATGCTGTGCAAGATCTCTGCTGCCCGCTGATCACTTTCTGCATTTTTTCCGCCAAAAGCCGGCATGATAACTGCCCCGTTTGAAAAATAGAAGTTTACATAAGATGCCGCAAGGCGTTCGCCCACTTCTCTTGTATCTTCTCCTTCTTCAAACACATACCCTTCCAGATCTTCCGGCGTAACGCAGACCGGCACATCCGGGATCGGAAGTTTATGTACGATGATCTTTCTGCCTTTCGCATCGGTCTGTAATTCCAGATACTGAAGTGTCTCCAGTGATAACGGGTACTGCGGATCTTTCGGATCATCCGTCCACGCCAGCACCACCTCAGCCGGACCGACAAAAGCACATACATTATCTACATGCTCGTTTGTCTCATCCAGGTAAATGCCCCTTGGCAGCCAGAGCACTTTCTCCGCACCCAGATATGCTTTCAGTTTCTCCTCAATCTGTTCTTTTGAAAGCTGCGGATTCCTGCCTTTGCTGAGCAGACAGGCTTCCGTCACCATGACTGTCCCTTCCCCATCACTGTGGATGGAACCGCCCTCCAGCACAAAAGGTGCCGCATCGTAGCAGAAATATCCTTCTCTTTTGGCGAAATCCAGGGCAAACGCATCATCCAGCTTCCAGGATGCATACAGCCCATCCACCGTTCCGCCCCAGGCATTGAAAGACCAGTTTACTGCACGAACGCTGCCTCCCTTTTTTACAAACGTCGGTGCCATATCTCTTGCCCAGGCATCATCCGTTTCTGCCTCAAAGACGGTCACCGGAAAATGTCTTCCGCATGCGATGGCTTCTCTATATTTTTCTTTCTGCTGTGCGGCAAATGCCTCTGCCCGTGCAAGAACCTTTTTTCCGGCAGCCAGATACACTGGCTCACTTTTTGTGATCTCTTCCATAACTGCACAAAAAGCCTGTTCGGCATCTTTTGCATTCTTTTTCCAGGAACCCGGCCGCTGCGGCCAGATCATGATGCAGCCTTTATGCGGCTCATACTCTGCCGGCATATAATATCCGTCCGCAGACGGTGTTGTTCTGTTGTATTCCATCGTATCCTCCTTCAGAATCTACGGTGCTGTCGCTTGCAAGTCTCATATGCGTTCGGTTTAAATTACAGACGCATTTTAAAATCGTCATAGCCAAATTCTCTTACCATTTCCACACTTCCGTCTTCTTTTAAAAGTGCGATTCCCGGAAGCGGCATTCCGTTAAAGGTATTGTTTTTTACCATGGAATAGATCGCCATATCTTCAAAGACCAGTTGATCCCCGATACGGATCGGCTGCTCAAAACTGTAGTCCCCGATCACATCCCCGGCAAGACAGGTCATCGAAGAGAGGCGATACGTGTACTGTTTTTCCCCTGCTTCAAATCCTTTTGCAAGCGGCGGGCGGTACGGCATCTCCAGCACATCCGGCATATGGCAGGCTGCCGATGCATCGAGAATCAGAATGTCCATATCGTTGTGCACGATGTCCATCACTTCTGTCACAAGATAACCGGCATTTAAAGCAATCGCTTCGCCAGGCTCCAGATAAACTTCCACCGGATAGGTTTCTCTGATATAACGGATCAGTTTTTTCAGAGTTTCCATCTGATAATTTTCCCTTGTGATATGATGACCTCCGCCCATATTCAGCCATTTCATCCGGTACAGATATTTCCCGAATTTCTTTTCAAATGCCTGAAAAGTCGTTACAAGATCATCTGCATTCTGTTCGCACAGCGTGTGGAAATGAAGTCCTTCCACACCCTCCAGCAGATCTTCCCGGAACTGTTCTTCTGTCACACCAAGTCTGGAAGCATAGCCACAAGGATCATAGATCTCATGCCCTTCCTGCGTGGAGCACTGCGGATTGATGCGGATGCCGACACTGACTGCTTTTTTATCTTTTCTCACCTTTGCACTTTCCCGGCACATTTCTTTATATTTCTCATACTGTGCAAAGGAATTGAAGATGATATGGTCGCAGATCTGCACCAGTTCTTCCATATCTTTTTCTTTGTATGCCGGTGCAAAGACATGATTTTCTTTTCCCATCTCTTCATATCCAAGTCTTGCCTCATACAGTCCGCTCGCTGTTGTTCCGCTGATATACTGACCGATCATCGGATACAGGCTGTACATGGAAAATGCTTTCTGAGCGAGCAGGATGTGACAGCCGCACTCCTGCTCAAGATTCGCAAGAATCTCCAGATTTTTTCTGATTTTGCCTTCATCCACAACATAGCACGGTGTCGGCAGATCTTTCCACATCATTCTACAGTCTGCGGATTTTCATCCACAACCCACGGCAGTCCGTACTGATTCAGCATATCCATAAACGGATCCGGATCAAATTCTTCAATGTTGAACACACCGTCTTTGTCCCATACTTTATCCACAACAAGTGCTGCCCCGATCATCGCCGGCACTCCGGTTGTGTAGGAAATCGCCTGAGATCCGACTTCTTTATAACACTCCTGATGATTACATACATTGTAGATATAAATGGTCTTTTCTTTTCCGTCTTTCTTTCCGGTAAAAATACAGCCAATGTTTGTCTTTCCGACGGTACGCGGTCCAAGGGAAGCCGGATCTGGAAGCAGTGCCTTCAGAAACTGAATCGGCACAATCTCTTTTCCTTCAAACAGAATCGGTGAAGTGGAAAGCATGCCTACATTTTCCAGACATTTCATGTGCGTCAGATAGCTCTGTCCAAAGGTCATAAAGAAACGGATACGTTTTACGCCCGGAACATTTTTTGCCAGAGATTCGATTTCTTCATGATGAAGCAGATACATATCTTTTTCGCCGACCTGCGGGAAATTATATTCTCTTTTGATTTCCATTGGCTCTGTCTCTACCCAGTGGCCATTCTCCCAGTAAGAACCGTTTGCGGACACTTCCCGCAGATTGATCTCCGGGTTAAAGTTGGTGGCAAACGGATAGCCATGATCTCCTCCGTTGCAGTCCAGAATATCGATCGTCTCGATCTCATCAAAATAATGTTTCAGTGCATAGGCTGTAAAGACACTGGTGACACCCGGATCAAAGCCGCTTCCGAGAAGTGCCGTGATGCCTGCTTCTTTAAATTTTTCCTGATAAGCCCACTGCCAGGAATAGTCAAAATATGCGGTAAATCCGGCCTCTTTGCAGCGTTTCTCGTAAATTTCACGCCACTGTTTATCGTCGGTATCTTCCGGCTCATAATTGGCGGTATCAATATAATCCACCTTGCATGCCAGACACGCATCCATGATCGTCAGATCCTGGTACGGAAGTGCCACATTTAAAACAGCATCCGGCTGATAAGACTGGATCAGTGCGATCAGTTCTTCCACCTTATCGGCATCCACCTGTGCTGTTGTGATTTTTGTTTCCGTTGTATTCTCCAGTTTTTCTTTCAGTGCATCGCACTTTGCCTTTGTTCTGCTGGCAATACAGATCTCAGAAAATGTTTTGCTGTTCTGACAGCATTTGTGGATCGCAACTCCTGCAACTCCTCCGCATCCAATGATCAGTAATCTTCCCATAGTACAATCTCCTTTTCTTTTTGCTTTTTATTTTTTACGACCTTCCTCTTCTTCCAGCATATCTTCTACATATTTTGGAAGCATAAATGCCCCCTTATGAAGATTGGTCGTGTAGTACCAAGTTTCTATCTTCCGCTCTTTCCAGCGTTTTGCATTCAGGTGTTCCAGCGGATGATATTTTTTTGATGCAAACCCAAACAGCCAGTACCCGGATGAACAGGTCGGGATGTGTGCCTGATAGACACGGCTGATCGGGAAACTGTGGCTTGCCTTCCGGTGCATCACCCGGCAGGATTCTTCGTCTTCATCATAAAACGGACTTCCGTGCTGATAGACCATGATGCCGTCTTCTTTTAGTGCACGGTAACAGTTCCCGTAAAATTCTTTGGTAAAGAGTCCGGCATTATGTCCGAGCGGATCAATCGCATCATTGATGATCAGATCATATTCATTATGACGCAGACGCAGAAATTTCAGTCCGTCCTCATAATAAACACTGACTCTTTTATCTGCCAGTCCGCAGGCATTGTCCGGGAAAAATTCTTTACAGACTTCAACAAAAACGCGGTCCGGCTCGACCACATCAATTTTTTCGATTTCTTCATAATGGCTCAGCTCTCTTGCCACACCGCCGTCCCCGCCGCCGATCACCAGGACATTTTTCACACATGGATGAACTGCCATCGGCACATGAACGATCATCTCATCATAAATAAACTCATCTTTTTCTGAAAATACAATGCTTCCGTCTGCACTTAAAAAACGGCCAAATTCATCGGAATCAAACACATCAATACGTTGAAATTCCGTCTGCAGACCAAAAAGCTGTTTCTGGACTTTTACCGAAACTTTTACTTTTTCTGTCTGGTAATCTGAAAACCAAAGCTCCATCCTTTTCCCCTCCCATTTGCTTTTATTTTTCGCTCAGCACATATAAATATTCTATCTCTGTATCCTGCATTCCCTGCATGGAACAGCCCTTTTCTTTTGCGTAAATAATATAATCAATGATCTCCTGCGTAATCAGCTCTCCCGGTGCAAGGATTGGGATCCCCGGCGGATAGCACATCACAAATTCACTGCAGATCATGCCTTTTGTCTCCCGGATCGGAACTGCTTTCTTTTCTGCATAAAAAGCAGTCTGCGGAGATACCAGAACGGTCGGCCTGATGTACTCGGCTCCCGGCATTTTTTCCGGATCTTTTGCATAAAGCCGCTTGATATCCGCCAGTGCCCCCACCAGCCGCTCGATATCCTGGATACGGTCACCAATGGAAATATACGCCAGGATATTTGCGATATCTCCAAGCTCGATCTGGATGTCATACTCATCACGCAGCAGGTCATAAACCTCAATGCCGGCAAGCCCGATATCTCTTGTATACACGGAAAGTTTTGTCACATCAAAATCATAGACGCTTCCGCCGTTTATCATATCTTTACCGTAAGCATAAAAACCGCCGATTGAATTGATCTCTTCTCTTGCATATTCTGCCATGCGGCTCACTTTATCAAAAGACTCCCGTCCGCGCAGTGCCAGATTTCTCCTGGAAATATCCAGACTGGAGATCAGCAGATAGGAAGCACTTGTTGTCTGTGTCAGATTTATAATCTGACTTACATATTCCCAGTTTACATTTTTTCCGGTAAGAAGCAGAGAACTCTGTGTCAGGCTTCCGCCGGATTTATGCATGGACACCGAAGCCATATCTGCCCCGGCATCCATGGCACAGACCGGAAGATCACTGCCAAAATACAGATGCGTGCCATGTGCTTCATCAACCAGCACCAGCATATTATGTTCATGTGCCACTTTAACGATCGCACGCAGATCCGAACAGATCCCATAGTAGGTCGGATTGTTTACAAGAACTGCGGATGCATCCGGATTCTCACGGATCGCCCTTTCCACCTCAGAAACCTGCATTCCGAGTGATATCCCCAGTTTTGTATCCACTTCCGGATTTACATACACCGGAACCGCACCGCACAATACCAGTGCATTGATCACGCTTTTATGTACATTTCGCGGCAGAATGATCTTGTCACCTGCCTTGCAGCAGGAAAGCACCATTCCCTGCACGGAAGAAGTTGTTCCGCCAACCATAAAAAAGGCATGATCCGCACGAAATGCTTCCGCTGCCAGTTCTTCTGCTTCCTTGATCACAGAAACAGGATGACAGAGGTTATCCAGCGGCTTCATGGAATTGACATCCAGGCTGACACATTTTTCTCCCAGAAGATCCGCAAGTTCCGGATTTCCTCTTCCGCGTTTATGTCCCGGTACATCAAACGGCACAACTCTTCTTCTTTTTAAACGCTCCAGTGCCTCATAAACCGGAGCATGCATCTGTTTGTTTCGATTCATTCTTTTTCTCCAATCATAGCATGATGTGGGTGTCAAAAGTCCCCAACTATAATGCCTACGGATTGTTCTGTGCGTTGCACTCCCTGGCATCATAGCATACGATAAATATATCCGCATAAAAAAAACAGGTGAAATCCTCACCTGTCTTTAAACGTCTTATGATAGCTTTACTTTATGTATTTATCTTACATCCGCAAAAACTATTTCCAGAGTCTGTCGTTGGCACTCTCGCCAGCAAATATTTGCTAATCCTACTCTTTATTGACCATTTCACAAGTGATGTTTTATTCTGGGACGCTGTATTCCCAAACAAAAGACTTATAAAATTTAGCTTTTAACTAAATCAATAATGCGGTCTCTCACCGCAATCGGCAGCTGCCCCGCCTGTCCGTATGGGCTTAACCAATCACTTGGTGGGCAAATATTTGCATGAAAATCATTTCTGCTTCATGTATTAGATTCCAGAGTCAAAAGGTCTTCTGACCCTAATATCATTTCAAGTATAGCATGGCAATTTTTGAATTGCAAGTTAAAAAATCTTTACATCTCATCAAGAAGTTTTCGAAACTCTTCCTGTGGGATCGGACGGTAATAATAATATCCCTGGATATAATCACAGTGGCTCTTCTTCAGAAAATCTGCCTGAACTTCTGTCTCAACGCCTTCTGCAACGATATAAATGCCCATCTCATGTGCCATATCGATCAGGAATCGTAACATACTTTTCGTCTTTGGATTTGTCTCTATCTGGCGGATGAAACTCATGTCAATCTTCATAATATCGAAATTGTACTGCTGAAGCATACCAAACGAAGAATAACCGGTTCCGAAGTCATCCATCATGATCTTGACACCTTCTGTACGGAAGGATTCAAGAATACTGTTGCGGCTCTCACCCATCGCAGCGTAGGATGTCTCAGTAACTTCCAGACGGATCAGTTTTTCTTCCAGATCATTGTTTTTACATTCATCAAGGATATCTTCCATAATCTTCTCATCATAGAAATCCATCCATGATAAATTGACCGAAACCGGAACCACATTCTTGCCTGCATGGTAACGATCCATCAGGAAATCGCTGACCTGATGAATGACATAATCATCCAGTTCGGAGATGTGACCGCTCTCTTCCAGAGCCGGTATAAAGAAGCCCGGCGACAGGAAACCTTTCTCGGAATGATGCCAGCGGATCAGGGCTTCTGCGGAAGCGATCTGTCCGGTCTTTACATCCACAACCGGCTGATAATAAACCTGAAGTTCTCCTTTCGCAATGCCTTCTGCAAGTTCTCCTGCAATCTCTGCTTTGTCTATATAAGCAGTCTGCATGGAAGAATCATATACTTTATATGGCTGAACATACTCATCTTCGATATATTTCTTTGCCAGCTTCGCACGCCCGATCATCATGTTTACGGACATTTCTTTATCTTTTACATAGAAAATACCGCAACGGCTGAACAGACGGATGGCCTTTCCGGAGCTGGAAATCTTCTTCGTACAGAGCTTTAGCAGAAATTTCTCATCCAGATTTTCCCGTTTTACAAGGCACACAAAATGGTCAGCCTCTGCTCTGGCGATCACAACCGGATCAAGCTGTGAATTTTTCAGATCTTCATACAGCTCACGCAGAATAAAATCACCAAGATCAATTCCAAAAAGTTCGTTCACTGCCTTAAAGTTCTTAATATTGAAAAACAGGATCGCATAATTCTCATCCTCATTTGCATTCTGCAGGATATGTTCTGCCTTCTGTACAAATCCCTGTCGGTTATATCCGCCTGTCAGTGCATCCTGTCCTGACAGCTCCGTAATATCTTCAACTGCTACAGCCACGATGTCAAAGTAATGATCAAAATAAAGATATGTGTAATTATTCAGGGCTTTTTCACCGTTTCTGTTCAGCTGATATACACTGAAAGAATAGCGACCTTTCCGATCCAGCTCTCTTTTTATATTATCAAGATTCGTGTAATTTTCAAACTGTGCCTTTTCTTCTTCCGGAACAACGCACTTCATGACTTTTTTTTGATACTGATCGTAATCCATTTCTTGCTCCAGTGACTGTGAAAAATCAAAAACTGTTTCCGCAATGGCTACAATCTTCCGGCGTCTTAAATCGATCACTGCAATCTGTTCATAATTTTTTTGATACAAAATCTGCGGCATCTTTTCTGCCAGATATTTTCCTGTGATATCTGTAAAATAAAGAATAGCCTCTATCTGACCGGAAAAAGAATTGCGAACCATCTCTGCTGTTACGCGATAAAGCTGCGGACGATGGTTTTCTGTGCTGTATACCGGATAATTTTCCTGAATGACCGTGTGACCTTTTTCGAAAGAATCCAGCATATGCTTTCTGCTGAAATTTTCTGTAAAACTTCTGCGCCCGTCCTCCTGTGGAATCGAAGTGCTGATCCTGTTTATATACTGATCAAGTGTACGATCCTCTTCCTGAAGCTCCAGGTTTTTCAGAGAACTGCTTCCGGATTTGCAGGTTCCGTCTGTTACATTGACATTCACCATACCGACAGAACCTTTGCTCCTGCTCAGAACCATATCCAGCTGTTTCAGATAGTCTGTATTGATATCCCGAAGATAAAGAACCACGACTTCGTTATCTTTTGCGTACTCTGTACTCTTGATGATCTCCATGGAAACCCAGCGAAATTCCTGTCCATTCCGACAGCGATAGCTCATACTGATACGCTCTGTATCTTCTTCCGAGAAATTTTTACGCAGATTTTCCGAATCACAAAATTCCAAAAAAGCTTCCTGATCTTCCTCATGGACATATTCTTCTCCGTACTGCCTCAGTCTCTGCGAAATACTCTTAATGCCATCCAGCGGACTCCTGAAATCGTCGGAAATATTTTTAAGTGTTCTATAGGTATCCGTACTCAGATTGATTTTAATGATACGATAAAAAATGCCGGATAACATCTCCATCGCATCGTGCAGACTGCTGGACGCTTTTGCATACAGTGCAATCGTATTGTGCACACGCCGCAGTACGACTGCCGTATCAAACGGCCTCGTAAAATAATCCGTGGCTCCGAGTTCGTACGCCTTTCCTATACTTGCCTCCGATGTTTCTGCCGAGATACAGATAACCGGCAGTGAATCAAGCCACTGCTTTTCTTCCATGACCTTCAGAACTTCATATCCATTTATCACCGGCATATTCAGATCAAGCAGCACGATCTGATACGTTTCCCACTTCTTTTCCAGGATCTCGATCGCTTCCTGCCCGTCTTTCGCCATATCGATCTCGTATGTTTTCTCAAGCATGGCTGCCAGGATCTCTCTGTTTATTTCCGAATCATCTACTATCAAAATTTTCTGCATTCTTCATTTTCCCTCTTAAAAGAATACCCTGTACTGAACATTTTCCACGTCTTTTCAAAACTTTTCAAAAAAAAAAAAAAACAGTTCACCCCCCCCCGAACTGTTCCCGCTTCTTCAATGTCCATATAAAAGATATCACAATTTTCCTGTCATCTAGTAAAGCGGACATCGGACATTCACAATCCGCTTCGCTATATCTCCGCTTTTCGGCTGCCAGAGTTATAAAATACCGTCTCCGGCACCATTGTTTTCTTATTATACTATGTTTTTTATCTCACGTCCAGCTATTAAAACTTTTCCTGTAACCTTTCTTTTAAAAGAGTATTTCGTTTTGTCACCGTCACATTCCGCACGGCATAGGAAAGTGCCTTGCGTGTTCCGACCAGTACGAGGATTTTTTTCGCACGGGTGATTCCTGTATAGATCAGATTTCTCTGAAGCATCACAAAATGATTCATCAGCACCGGCATCACGACGATCGGATATTCCGAGCCCTGTGCTTTATGGATTGTTGTTGCATAGGCAAGTGTCAGTTCATCCAGTTCTGTGACATCATACTCTACGATGCGTCCGTCGAAATTCACTTTCAGATTTCGGGCTGCCACATCCACCGCATCGATCATCCCGATATCGCCGTTAAACACTTCTTTGTCATAATTATTGCGGATCTGCATCACTTTATCGTTTACGCGAAATACAAAACCGCCTCTTCGCAGTCCTTCGCCCTGCGGATTGAGAGTCTCCTGAAGAATCGTATTTAAATTGGCAGCTCCGACGATTCCTTTCTGCATCGGCGTGAGCACCTGAATCTGGGACGGCGGCGTCTGATAATAACGCGACAGCTTATTTTTCACCAGACGCACGACCTCGTCTGCTGCCTCCTGCGGATCTTCTTTCTGCACAAAAAAGAAATCCGTATCCTTCCCATTGGAAATATCCGGCATTTTGCCCTCGTTGATCCGATGTGCATTCATAACGATACGGCTGCTCTGTGCCTGTCGGAAAATCCTGGTCAGACGGATCACAGGCACTGTTTCAGAATCAATGATATCACGCAGCACGTTTCCGGCTCCGACAGACGGCAGCTGATCGATATCTCCGACCAAAATCAGACGCATCCCCTGCGGAATCGCCTTTAAAAGTGCATTCATTAAAACGATATCGATCATCGAACATTCGTCAACGATCAGTACGTCCCCTTCCAGCGGATTTTCTTCGTTTTTGAGATATCCTTCCGGAGGCTGACATTCCAGAAGACGATGGATTGTTTTCGCTTCCAGGCCGGTGGCCTCTGTCATACGTTTTGCCGCACGCCCTGTCGGTGCCGCAAGCAGAATCTTAAGTCCGAATGCACGATATGCTGCAATGATCCCCTGTGTGGTCGTTGTCTTTCCGGTTCCAGGCCCTCCGGTCAGCACCATAACTTTGGAAACCGCTGCTTTGCGAATCGCATCTGCCTGAACCTCATCATACTCCATATGCACCTTTTCCTGGATCTTTTCCACATCAATCGACAAATCCGGATTGCCTGTTTTTTCTTTCGCCGTCTCCAGTGCAGTCCACAGACGATCCGCCGCCGGAGCTGCCAGCAGCCTTTTTAATTTTCCTGCCACACCGGTCTCCGCATAATAGAACGGCGGCAGATAAATAGCTTCGGTTATTTGAGGTTCTGCCAATTTCCATTCCGGTTGTTCAAGTTCTGCAGGCATTTCATGTTTTCGCTGCTCTTCCGGAATTTCTACTTTCTGTAAGATCAGATCGTGATCCGCCAGCATCTGATCCAGCGTCATCACAACACAGCCCTCCTCTGCTTCCAGAAGCTCTGCTGCCGTTTTGATCAGCTGTTCCTTCGTTGCATAGACATGTCCCTGATCCGCCAGATTGCTTAATGTATACATAATACCGCTTCGAAGACGCACAAAGGCTTCTTTTCCAAATCCCAGCTTCTGTGCAATCCCATCCGCTGTTTTAAAGCCGATCCCCCAGATATCATCTGCCAGCCGAAATGGATTTTCCCGGACCTTATTGACACTTTCATTGCCGTATTGCTTGTAGATCTTTGCTGCAAAGGAAGTGCTAACCCCATGATCCTGCAAAAACAGCATAACATTTTTAATCTCTTTTTGCTTTTCCCAGCTCTCTGCAATCTTGCGGATACGCTTTTCTCCGATTCCCTCCACTTCCCTCAGCCGGAAGACATCGGTCTCAATCACAGTGATCGTCTCTGTTCCGAACTTCTGCACGATCCGTTTTGCATATTTGGGGCCAACCCCTTTGATCAGCCCAGAACCCAAATATTTTTCAATGCCAAAAACAGTCGCCGGCATCGTCTCTTCCCAGGTCTTTGCCTGAAACTGTCTGCCATAGCGACTGTCCATTTTCCAGTTTCCGTCGATCAGAAGCACCGAACCAACATTGACATCCAGAAGACTGCCGACCACCGTCACCAGATCCTGATAATTTTTCACCGCACACTTCAGAACCGTATAGCCGTTGTCCGGATTCTGGTAAGTGATCCGCTCCACCACCGCACGCAGTTTAAAAGTACTGCGTTTCCGGACTGCCGGTGCGGTGTTTTGTGCCTGTTCACTCGGTTCTGTTTTTGCCGAATCGACTCCTCTGTTATTTTCTTTATCTTTGCCCTGTTTTTTGTATACAGGATTTCCCATTTTCTCGAAAACCTGCTGGTTCATCCGGCAGTCATTTAATGCCCGATGTGCCCCTTCTGCCGAAATCCCGTAGTATTCTGCCAGATCCGTCAGCCTGTGATGCTCCAAATTCGGAAGCTCCCTTCTCGCCATCTGCAATGTATCAATATAATCATTTGCCAGCGACCGTTCAAAATACTTTTCCACATCACGATAAAGAAAATTCATGTCAAATCGGGCAATGTTATGTCCGACCAACACGAATCCTTCAATAAACTCCAGAAATTCTTCCAGAACCTGTTCAAAAAACGGTGCTTCCGCAACCATATCATCCGTAATGCCATTTACACGGCTGGCTCCGTAAGGAATCCTTTGTTTCGGATTCACCAGCGTACTGAACTCATCCGTAACCTTGCCGTGCTCCACCTTCACTGCAGAAATCTCAACCACTTCGTCCGTCTTAGGCGAAATCCCGGTCGTCTCCAGATCAAAGACCACATAATCCGCAACATAAGTGTTTAATAAATTTCCGCCCGCTTTTGCCATCATCCGCTCCTTTGTTATCTCATCGGACAGGAAGAACGAACCGTCGGTGCTTCCTCCCCGGAAATATAGCGTGCGTTAAACTCCATCGAAATCTCACGCAGCTCCTTTTTTCCATCAATATAATCCTGATACATCTCCACAATCCCGGAACTGCATCCATCACAGGAAGCATCAATATTGCCAAGAGATTCTGCCACGATCTGCTCACGTTCTTCCCTTGTCGTGTCCTTTATCAAATATTTTACCATCGTTATTCACTCCATTGTTGCGATTCTATATAGAAAAATGACCGCCCCATGCCTGAGAAACTAGAGCGATCATAAGCCTTTAACAATCAGGCGAACCGTCATCGGCAACACCTTTTATGCATTTATAATAGCATTTCTATTCTTTTATGTCAAATATATTATTTTTGTTTTTGTATGTTTCTTTTTGTTTATTAATGTCTTTTTTTGTTTTTATTGATTTTATAATAAATATATGATATTATACAAAACAGGTGTTGCCACACGTTGACGTGTGTATGGCGGTTCGCTTCTTGCGGAGAGTAGACTGTAGCTCCGATTACATAGATTTATCTCTCACTTTCAGAGAAATCTTGGAAAAGGAGGTCTTACTTATGCTTACCATTTCTGACCTTATCGCAGTATTTTCACTGTGTGCGACTTTTTACAGTCTTGGTTATATGCATGGAAAGCATGACTCCAAGACGCAAAAATAACCGCCCTCTGTCCTGACAAAACATAGGCGGTTATCCAACTATTAAACAATCAGGCGAACCGTCATCGGCAACACCTTTTATGCATTTATAATAGCATTTCTATTCTTTTATGTCAAATATATTTTTATATGTTCTCTTTTTATTATTCACAAACAATAGAAATGAATCTTGTGAAATCAGATAAAGTACTCGATATTTCTCTCTTCTTTCATCTGGAAGATCTCATACACTTTATCTCGCATCAGCAGGAAATCATCTGATGTACGGTCTCTGTCTTTCGGCAGTGTGACTTTCATGATGCTCTTGATCTTGCCCGGATTGGCTGACATGATCACGATGCGGTCTGCAAGGAAAATAGCTTCTTCGATATCATGTGTAACGAACACGACGGTTTTGTCTGTCTCATGTGCGATCTTCAGAACATCTTTCTGAAGTTTCATTCTGGTGATCGCATCCAGTGCCCCGAACGGCTCATCCATAAACAGGATTTCCGGCTCGACCGCCAGTGCTCTGGCGATCGCCACCCTCTGCTGCATACCGCCAGAAAGCTGTGCCGGACGTTTTTTAGCTGCTTCTTTTAAGCCAACCATTTCCAGGTAATGATCTGTGATCTTCTTTTTTTCTTCTTTGCCGAGTTTCTTTGTTTCCAGTCCAAGCTCTACATTTTTCTGCACGCTTCTCCATGGCAGGAGTCCATAGTTCTGAAAAATGGTGACATATTTCATGGACGGTTTTTCTACGGTCTGTCCGTCGATTTTGATCTCTCCGGATGAAGGTTTTAAAAACCCTGCCATCGCATTGAGCAATGTGGATTTTCCGCAGCCGGACGGTCCGAGCAGGCAGATAAATTCTCCTTTTTCCACCTGAAGGGAAACATCATTTAAAATGGTATGCTGTTCTTTGTTTTCCTCGAAGGAAATGCTCACATTTGATACGTCTATATACATTTCTCTACACTCCAAATCCAATTTTTGTGCTGATCGCTTTTTCTGCGAAACGTAACAAGCCATCTAAGATAAATCCGATCACTCCGATCGTGATCATAGTTGCCAGAAGTGCATCAAAACGCATGCAGTTTTTGCTGTCCATGATCAGAAATCCAAGTCCGGACTGTGCACCTACCATCTCTCCGGAAACCAGAAAAATCCAGGATGTTCCAAGTGCCAGGCGAAGTGCATTTGCAATCTGTGTAAAAATCGCCGGAAATACAATGCCAAATAATGTCTTTACTTTTCCAACTCCGAAGCTGTTGGCGATTTTATAATAAATCCCATCTACATGCTGTACCGCCGCCACAACGGAGAGCAGAATCGGGAAGAATCCGGCTATAAAGATGATCACGATCGCAGGCACATCACCGATTCCGAACCAGAATACGATAAACGGCAGGAATGCTACCGGTGCAATCGGACGGATGATCTGAAGGATCGGGTTGATAAACTGAAATACTTTCGGAAGGCTTCCGAGGATCAGTCCCAGCAGGATCGCAGATACGGCTGCAAGCACATAGCCGGTCGCAAAACGTAGCAGGCTGATCCGGATATGTCCCGGTAAGGTAACGTGGGAAGTACTTCCTTCCAGTCCCTGTGTAAACAATTTAACAAATTCCTCTCCGACTTTGACCGGAGACGGAAACAGTGTTGCATTTGCGTTTGTCACTGTGCAGGCGATCTGCCATACCAGAAGTACAACTACAAATGACACGATAACTCTGATACCTTTTTTCCACATAATATTGTTTCCTCGCTTTTTCTTTCAAGTCGAATTTCAAGACGCACCGTTCTTTTCTATACGCTATTTTAATCAGATTCGCTGCTTTCAGGCTGATATACGAAGTCTTCATAAGACGGCGGATTTTTGTTGATTCCGTACTTCTTCATTCGTTCTGTCAGCTGTTCGTAATCGGATTTTGTGATCTGCAGATTGTCATAATGAATCCACTGCATGGAAACTTCCAGCGTCTTTTCATTCTGTCCAAGATAAGCTTCTGCAAGTGTTTTTGCCGTTGTTTCGTCGAGCCTGTTTCCGGCCTCTTCGTATCCGGCAACCAGTTTATCAACGGCTTCCTTGTTTTTTTCAAGAAAGCTTCCATTCATAACGAGGGCACAGCAGATGGAATTCTGCCACAGCTGTGTGGAATCATAAAGCACATGGCCGTAATCCTGCACCACTGCCTGTGCTCCGAACGGTTCTGCAACGCAATATCCATCAATTGCACCGCTTGCCAAGGAAGACGGCATTTCTGCCGGTGCAAGCTGGACAACCTTTACATCGTCAATCGACATTCCCGCATCAGAAAGCATATCGTTCAGTAAAATATTGTGGGAAGACTGTTTAGATGGAATGGCAAAGGTTTTGCCTTTCAGATCTTCTACTTTTGTGATGTCATTGGAAACGATCACCACATTTCCATCTTTATGTCCCAGTGCCACTGCTTTGAGATCCAGCCCGTTACTGACGGCTGCCATCGCAAGTTCTGCCAGCACGGACGCTCCGTTGATCCTTCCGGAATTTAATGCATCCATCAGATCGGTCCAGGAACTGAATTTCTGAAGCTGTATCTGCAGAGTGCTGTTTTCGTCTGCATCAAGCAATTCTTTTTCTTTAAAGACAGCCAGTGCATGTGTGATCGGAAGGTAGCCGATCGTGATGATCTGCTTCTTTCCGTCTGCGGTATATTTTGCCTCAGATCTGCCGCATCCTGAGGACAAAACTGTCAGAAGCGTCAGGACAAGCAGCATGCACAGGCTTTTTCTGATTTTATATTTTCTCATAAGTACTCCTATGTCTGTTTTCGGGCAGCTATTTAACTCAAACGCTCATGGCATTTTTTAAAAATGTCATCTGGATTTTTCTGTACTTTATCGTTTCGCAATTTTTGATCAGATTCCAAGCTGTCTGCGTTTTTCTTTCATATCAGCTACCATTTTCTCGCCGAGTGATACCGGATCCACATCTACCACCATGGAAGAATGCAGCGTTTCTTTTGTTCCTTCTTTCAAAAATTCGATGACTTTTGAAGAACCATGGATCGGTGCTTCCACACAGTGGTAAGAACTGATTCCGTTCAGGCGGAAGCCAAGTGCCGCATCAATTCCTTTTTCATTTGACCACTCCGGTGATGCAAAAGCGAACGGCATTTCGTACATTGCTTTTCCGAATGCATTTGCAATACCTGCAAAGATTCCGGATGATCTGGTGTTGTCGATACATTCTCCGACATGCCATACCGGAGGCATATCCGGTTTGAGAAATTCTCTTAATCCTTCTCCTGCCTTGCTGTAAGCAAACTCGGAAGTCTGGCAATAACCCATTTTCATCAGCGGGAAGGATGCACATCCGTTTGTGATAATCAGAACGTTATTTTTCAGAAGTACATCACAGACATCAAGGATCGCTTTTTCGTAGAGTACTTTCGGATTGTTGCATCCGACCATATTTACCACACCAAGGATTTTGCCCTCTCGGATTGCATCCGCAATCGGCTCCAGACTGCCGTATTTTTTGCACAGATATTCTACAGAAAATCCAACTTCTGCCTCTACTTCATATTTCGGAATAAATACCGGCACACCTTTTCGTGCCTCAAAACTTTCGATTGCACGCTCTACGATGCGTTCTGCAATCTTTTTTGTCTCCGCGATATTCGAATGATGATGGTCGTATCCGATATGTTCTGCTCCCGGAAGTCTCGCAGAATCGTGTGTCGTGACAACCGTTGTCTTGAAACATTTTGCAACATCCATGATCGCCGGATAAACTTCCTGCACATCTGCTACCCAAAGATCCAGTGCTCCGGTTCCAAGCACCAGTTCTGCACTGACTGCATTGGACAGTGGGATAACGCCCTCATAACGGTACATAGAAGAAAGTCCGGAACAGCAGATGCCGTAAAACTGAATGCCCTTTGCTCCTTTTTCTTTCGCAAGTTTCTGAAATTTCTCGCTCTGTCCAGCCTTTACGATCTCTTTTACCAGAATCGGCAGATGTCCGTGAACTGCGATATTTACATAGCCTTTTTTCAATGCTCCGACGTTTACCTTGGAAGTCACACGGTCACCGACTCCAAGCAGTGCATCGGTTGCGATCGATGTAGAAACAACACCGCTGAATGTAAAGGCAAGTCCACAGCGAAGAAACTGTTTCATCACGCTCTCCCAGTCTCCGTCCGTCGCACAGCCTGTTTTGTGGTAAGCTTCAAACACTTCGTGATAAGCACTAATCGGCAGAATATCCATATCTTTCCATACTTTCTGACGCTCCGGTGCTGCACAGGCAGTGATCACTTTGTATTCATCCGGCTCTGTTCTCGATAAATCTGCAAGAAGTGCATCTGCCAGGTCAATCGCGATATTTTTGATCTGTCTGTGTTTTGTTTTGATGCCAAATGCCTTTGCCATTGCAATGACTTTGTATTCTCCGATGATCGGAATATCCAGTTTGCCCTGAGCTGCCCATTTCAGCATCAGGATCAGTTCTCTTGCATGCATGCCATGCTGTGCTGCACCGGCTGCCGCACCGCGAAGCAGATTTCTCGCAACGATCAGATCTGCATCTGCACCACAGACACCTCTCGGAGATTTCGAAGTGATACGGCATGGACCCATGTTACAGATACGGCAGCAAGTACCGCTCAGTCCAAAACTGCACTGTGGCTGTTGTTTGTCAAAACGGTCAAATGCCGTATCATATCCAAGCTGCTCCATACGCAGCATCATTTCTTTGACTGCCGGGTCCGGCACATTGTCCAGCACATCCTGCTTTGTCGGAAATGTTTTGCGATAAGCTGCAACCGCCTTCATGTAATCTTCCGTGAAAACCTCCTCGTGGCTGTGTTCATACTCGGTTCCGTTTTCATCTACATGTTTGTGTGTATGGCCGCTGACCGGCACCAGAACTTTCGGAACACCGTTTTTGTCAAATCCAATGATCGCTCTGTGATTATGCGGTTCAACCTGCGTATTGATCATATCCTGTTCGTTTTTCTTTTCTTTATTGTCCATACCTGTTTTCCTTTTCTGCTTTTTGAAAAATCTATCTCTATGCTTCTTTCTGAAAGTTTTTTTTCATTTTTGGGTTACTATACCACTTAATTCTTATTATGTCAATAGGTTTTGTATATATTGGAAATATCGGGATAATATCGCTTTTTTCCTGTATTTCTCGAATCTCTGAAAATGATAACCTTTCATAATACAAAAAGCCCCGGCAGATTTTCATCTGCCGGGACTTCCATCTCACATCAGGCGGATATTTAGCATCCGCCTTTCTGTTTCGTTAAACTGCTTTTTTTGCGAACCCCTTCCTCTCAAAAGGATCAGCCTTCGATTGCAATGGTCTTTTTCTGCTCTACTGCCGGTTTTGCTTCTTTCTTTGGAACAAACAGGGTCAGGATACCATGTTTGAACTCAGCCTTGATATCGGCCTGTTCTACATCTTCACCGACATAAAAGCTTCTGCTGCACGCTCCCGCATAACGTTCTTTGCGGATATAATGACCGGTTTCTTTTTCTTTCTCATCTTTGTCCAGACCTTTTTCTGCACTGATGGTCAGATAACCATTTTCAAGCGTAGCCTGAACTTCATCTTTTGTGAATCCCGGAAGATCTACAACCAGCTCATAACCATTATCTGTTTCTTTGATATCGGTTTTCATTACATGGCTGGCTTTACGTCCGTAAAGTTTCTTCTCAACGTTCTTCATATCTTTATCGTAATAAAATGGGAAATCACCAAAAAAGTCATCAAATAAATTTTCTCCAAAAATGCTCGGCATCAACATAAGTCATCTCTCCTTTTTCTAATTGCAGTAACCTTTTCGCATTCCGGGTACTTCGACCTGTACCGAACAGTTACATTTACTTTTCATTTCGCTTATCAGGACTCAGGAGGTTTTGGATTTTCGGGAACCTCTTTTTCTTATTTCCTGTTCCCTTTCTCCTCTTCCTTTGTTCTATCTGTACTATAGCACGCAATGTTAGCACTGTCAATAGATGAGTGCTAATTATTTTGTGAAGATTTTGTGAACGCTACGAGCCATGCACATTTCCTTTTAAATCAAACTTGTGGAAATAACTTAATTTCGGATCATTCTTCGGTTCTCGCTCAAACCGTAGGACAAACTGTTCCAAATCTTTCCCTACTTCTGGCTGATTATCCACCAAAAAGATATACTTCTTGGAAGTACCTTCCGGTTCTGTTTCCATATAATGCTTCAGGAACTTCTTATTCATGTTCATCACTTCAGAGCAAAAGAAAAGGCACAAGCCACATTTCTATGACTCACGCCTTACTTTGCATTTATTCATTTTTAATATTGTTCCAAAAAGTCTTTCATTGTGAGAATCTCTGGTGTTTCGACATCCAACACCAAAAAGTCTTTATCCCCGGTCAGAAATACATCAATCCCTTCCATAATTGCAGTTGCAAGGATCGGGGAATCTTTTACATCCCTCATTTCCGGGAACTCGTTCAAATCCAGTTCTTTCGGTGTATAAACCAGTTCAAATGGTAATTCCATGAAAAATCGGTCAAGGAATTTTCTCTTTGCCGGAAATTTACGTTCCGTTACAAGTCGTAATTCTTCAATCACATAATCGCAAACTACTATCTGATGGCTTTCTGTTAATCTTCTTGCCAGTTCTCTGGTCTGTGCAGAAGGAAAGAAGATCATGGAAATAAAGATGTTGGTATCAAGCATTATCCGCAAATCAACGCCCCCTTACTTCCTTCCGGATTTCTTTCATATACTCCTGCATATCTTCTTCTGTTTCAAATCCTGCCTTTTGTGCTTCACCCGCAAAGGCATCCTCTGCACGTTTAAATGCAAGCATGGCAGAGTTTTCAAAATAAAATCTTCCATTTTCTTCAAGAATGACAATTTTATCGCCAGTTCTCAATTTTAACTTGTTCCTTACAGATACCGGAATTGTAATCTGCCCTTTGCTGGAAATTTTTGCTACTTCCATAATCATCATCCTTTCATTGATTGCTTTGTTTTCTTTGTTTTCTTTACTTTCTTTACATTTTTATTATACGCAATCAACGCAAAAATATCAATTCGGTTTTAAACATAAATCAGTTCTTTTAAAATAATTTCTTCCCGTTTTCTGGCTGACTTGTCTACTTTCAGCAGATGCTCACCGGATTTATAGGTGAGATTGGGAATCAGATATCCATTCACATTTGTATAAGTCATAACAGTGGACATTCGCAATCCGCTTCGCTACTTGCTCATGAACGCAGTCACTTCGTAGCCTGCGTTCATATTATTAGCACTCTCCATTTCTTATCATTTTTTGACCACAAATCTACGACATTTACGACAAATCTGACACTGCTTTACAATACCAGACAAAATGACCTATGCCCTGGAAAGCCTGTAAAACAGGCACTTCCGGGATACACAAGACAGGACAAAAATCGACTTCCATTATCAAGAGGTGAGTGCTAATTTTTTGTGAAGATTTTGTGAACTCTATGAGCTGTGCATCCGTTTTGGTTTCGGAATCATGGACGCAATACCCCTCATCGCCTTCTTATTATTTTTTCAAAAATGTAAACAAAATTTTCTTGCTTCACAACAACATTATCCGGCTCTTATCTTTTCGTCACAACAGATTTGCCTTTTGACCAACTTGAGTAAATCTTATTTTTTTTACCATTTACATTCACTGTTTTATATGTGCGGATCCTTACATGATACCTTGATCCGCCTTTCAGCTTTGAAATTTTTCTCTTTGTGTTCTTACTCGTTGGTACTGTCATATTCTTTGCATTTTTAAACTTTGAAGAAACGCTGTATTGAATCTGATAACCTGTTGTCTGCACTGGCTGCCTGCTCCATGCTACCGCAAATCCTTTTGATTTTGCTGTTACTTTTGATACAGCGGTACCTTTTGGCCTGATTGTAAAATCGAGTATTTTCTTTCCACTGTACTGCCCTTTAAAAGAAATCTGAACTTCATATTTTCCAACCTTTTTTCTTCCTGACTGATAGCTCGCAATATAGTCTTTTCCCTCTTCAAGTTTTTCACCCTTACTGGTTTTGACAATAACGGACGGTTTTTGTCTTTTGCCGTTATAGACACAGGATGTCCTTAAAAGTCTGACGGAAGAAATCTTATAAATCGGGGTGGTTTTTCTTACCTTACCACATTCTGTGCAGGAAGAAACTATTTCACCATCCTTTGCTGTTGTAGCTTTTTTTGTCGTTGTTTTATAATTATGAGCAAGTGCAGGAGTCAGATTGTCACGATATTTTGCCCCGCAGGCACAGATATGCTCGGTATAGCCGCCTGCCTTGCATGTAGCATAGACGGTTTGCATACAGTAATCATAATTGTGGACGTGTCCGCTTTCATTTTCTTCATGCCATGTAAAAGTGCAGCGGCGGCAATAGTACCGCGTCATACCTGTATAGGCTGAACCCGGATATTCTTCGAGGGCTATCACCCAGTCATGGCCTAATGCAGGGGTTTTTTGCGGCTCTGTAATCGTCTTTCCACAGAAAATGCAATGCGTTCCACCGGTATAGCCGCTGCCGGTACAGGTTGCCTCGATCTTATCGTTGGCGACAGCCTTGTGGGCGACTACGGCTGTTTTTTCCGACTCTGTCACTGTGCCGCATACGGCACAAACTGTACAGGTAAATCCTCCGGTCTGGCAGGTTGCATCAACTGTCTCCGTTACAGGCTGATGTGCTGTACATACGGAGGTTTCAAAGTCGAATTCGTTCGTTTCAGCATATGACTGTGCCACACTGCCAGGCTCTCCTCCAACAGCAAAACCGTCAATCTTCTTCGTACCTGCAAATGGAATATCCGGATCAACCGGACAATATCCAATGGCTTGTGGACCGATGTATGCAACGCTGGCAGGAACCTTTATACCTTTACCTGCTCCATACGAGAAGAATGCCCCTTCATCTAATGCCTGCAAGCCTTCGTTGAGATGCACTGCCCTGATATTTGCTGCCGAGAACGCATTGTTGCCAACAAAACGGACAGAATCCGGCAAAACAATCGTTTCACAGGCATTGTCATTAAATGCACTGCCTCCGATGTAAATAGCACCGCCCAGATCTATGAATTTTATATTCCCGGCACCTGCAAAGGCATAACCATCAATATACTTACAGCTTTGCGGAAGAATAAGGCCTGCAAGATTCGGCTGGTCGAAGTTCGGGTTCAGTTCTTTCTGTCCTGCAAGAAACTGATAGGATACAAAGACCGTCCCTTCCTTAATGTTTAAAACAGTGTCCTTTGCCATAGTGCCTTTGTATGCATATGCCGCTTTGCCGAAATATACCACTCCGTTAGGCTGATCGTGGAACCAGTCAGTGTCCAGAAATGCCAGTACACCCACATTCCTTACACTCTTCTCCAAATCACCGAAATCATCCAGCTCAGAGCAATCAGCGAAACAACTGCTGCCTATCTGGCGAACATTTCCGCCTCCTTCGATGCTGCGAAGTTTCCTGCAATTTTGAAACGCACTCACGCCAAGGGTGATCAGCGAATCCGGTAAAGTGACCTTATCCAGCACTATGCAGTTTGCCAGTGCACCATTTGTAAGAATTCGAACATTTTTAAGGTCTATTGACTTCAGAGTCGAGTTGCCGCTGTTTATATTATCCCAGCTGCTTCCTCCGTTTGAAATCGGACCGTTCACCTCTAATACATCATCCGGCAAAACCACATTGGCCGTCCGTCCGACATTCACCCCATTTAAAGTTATGTTTCCACGTGGTATGATAAGATTTTTGATTTTATAGCAGGCTGCAAAACAATCATTTGCTAAAACTGCTGTCTCAGGCAGTTTTATATCCGTCAGCTCAGGCATATTATTCAGATCAATGTAATTAACACTCTCAGGAACCGTGAGACTGGTGATGGTGATGCTGCCGCTATCTGTGCCGTCATCCGGTATGATAAGTGATTCTAACCCATCCGGCAAATTCAATTCTTTCACACCGCTCAGGGAATTCTCGATACGCACCATCTTTGTCCCCGGACGAACAGTTAATTTTTCTGGATATCCTGCGTTCTTGCAGCCAAGAAATACGCTTCCACAATAAAGTTCCGCACCGTCAGGAAGATTTTCATACCATTTCGAAGTATATATGCTTGACCATTCCATATCGCCCAGCGATGCAGGAAAAGTGAAATCTTCAATATTTATACAATCATAAAATGCTGCGTCCTCCAGCGTTGTGAGACCTTCAGGAAGATCAAGGCGATTCAGGCTTTCACACTCACGGAAGCTTCCGTCACCAATGACTTCCAGACCCTCGTGGAACGTAACAGACTTCATGCTGCTGCAACCGGAGAAAGCACTGTCATCTATACGTTTAACGCTGCCCGGAATATCCACAGCAGACAATGAAGTACAGTTATAAAAAGCAGCATCGCCTATTTCCTGGACGCTCGATGGAATCGTCACTTTGGTAATATCTCTTTCCCGAAACACACCGGCTCCGATTACCGAAACCGTATCCGGAATGACAGGTGTTTTGCCCGTACCTTTATAGGCGATAAGCTGTCCCTGCCAGATCAGGAAATCATCCGAGCTGTTGTCATAAAGCCAGTCTTCATACATCTTGTTTATTTTTCCTGTGCTGATGTTAAATGCTCCTCCGTGCAGAAACGTATTACTTCCCTTAAAAGTAATGTCAGAAAGATCTGAACAGGAAGCGAAAGCATCCTTTCCGATTTCTGTTACACTGGACGGGATTTCGATTTTTTTCAGGTATGAATTATTATAAAATGCACGTTCCCCTATCGTTTTCAGACCTTCATTCAAAACAATTTCACGCAGTTCAGAATGAACCTGTGCACTCCAGTCCTTTTCATCATAAAATGCATCATCTGCAATATAGGTCACTGTTTCAGGCAAAATAACCTTCTGCACAAATGCATTTGGCTTTGCATATCCTGTACGAAAATTTTGGATACCAACTACGGTATATCCATCAATAGCTGCCGGAATATTAACTTCTCTCTCGTAACCATCATAAGATGTGATTTCAATAGTTGTGGGTGATACAAATGCATAAGTAAATCCGAACCCTGCATCTCCTGGTACCTTTTCTTCTCCCGTAATCCCTGCGGCCTCTGCCGAAAGTGTTGCTGCACCCAACAGCAGCAGCAACATCAGGCAGATTGTGAGCAGCTTACTTATCATGTTCTTTAATCTTGTTTTCATAGGATGCCCTCCTCTCTGTAAGCGTCTTTCTTTGTCCGGCCAGCTATGATAATTATAGCATAGATTATGCCATAACCTGGAGAGGAATTCTTTATAGTTTCCGATGTGTCAATTGACTTTTCGGGAATCTCGGCTCCTGCTTTTTATAAATTACTTTCCTGTTTATTTAATTTTTTTCTGATACAGTCTCCAATACTGGTAATACACAATAATGTCACAACAAGAAAAACACCGGGAATCAGGATAATCCACCAGGCACCTGTAAGCAGTGCTTTTTCTGACAGTGACAGCATACTTCCCCATGAAATAACTTCCAGCGGAAGTCCTATCCCGATGAAACTTAATGTTGACTCTTCCACAATAGCACTTCGGATATTCATGACAACCATAAACATGATGGAAGATAAAAAATTGGGTGCAAGATGTTTATAAAGAATATAAAAAAATCCTCCCCCCATGCACCTGGCCGCAATTACATATTCATTGTTTCGCAGCTGCCGCACTTCTGTTCTGATAATTTTGGCTATACTCATCCAACTCGTAATCCCTATCACAAAAGACAGACTGAATACATTTGCCTTTCCAAGAATGGCCTGCAGAAAAATAACCGTTAAAAGATTCGGAATGCTCAGCAGAATCTCTGTTGCCCTCATGAGCAGCATATCCAGCCATTCCGGTGCCATGCCGCTTACCGTGCCAAATATGATTGCAATACCGGTAGATATCACGGTTGCTGCAATTCCGATAAACAGAGACTGCCGTCCGCCATACCAGATCATGGAAAAAATATCACGCCCCATAGTATCTGTTCCAAACAAAAATTCTTTACATGGAGCAATTGTATAATTTTTCAGATCCATGTAAGACGGATCTTTTGTCATGATTCGATTGCAGAACAGACAGCCACCCACAATCAGTATCAGAATGATGACAGACAACCATGGAATCGTATCATACCATCTGTTTTCTTTTTCCGGTACCTGCTGTTCTGCAAGCTCTGGTTTTACTCCAACCATTTCAAACAGGTCACTCATAGTTATCCACCTCCTGCATTTCCGACTGCCTGCTGATACGCATTCTCGGATCAATCCTCTCATTAAGAATCTGTGCAGCCATATTACAGGCAATGATTATGATCCCTGACATCAGACTGATGATCATCAGTAAATTATAGTCTTTATAACGGGCACTTTCATATGCCAGTGTCCCTATTCCGGGATAAGAAAAAACAGTCTCTGCCACATAAGTTCCTCCCATGATATGCGTTACCGAAATCGCCATAATACTCAGATATGATGGCATGATATTTCTCATACAATGTACCAGCATAATACGGGATTTTTTTATTCCTTTTGCTTTTGCCAGCAGCACATAATCTGCACGGATTTCATCCAGCATTTTATTCCGGACCATGTAGCCATAATACCAGAGATGTTCTGTCACGATCACAGTCAAAGGCAGGATCATATGTAAGATTCGGTCGGAAATGTTTTTTTCCTGCCCGACTGCATATGCCCCGGAACTTGGCAGCCATCGCAGCGAAACAGAAAATACAAGAATCAGCACCAGTGCCAGCCAGAACTCCGGGACACAGCTTATGATCGTCCCTGCTTTACAGATGATTTTATCCAGCCATCCGCCTTCTTTCCATGCACATATGACTCCCAGCAGCAATGCACCTGCAAATATAATCAAAAAGCCAGTACCGCCAAGAAGCAGGGTATTACCAAGTCTGCTTTTCAGCACATCCAGTACATCCATCTTATATTTATAAGAACGTCCGAAATTTCCATGAAAGACCTGATTGATCCACCTGCTATACTGTACAGAAATTTTATCATTCAGACCAAGTTTTTCTTCTGCCCACTCTCTTTCTTCAGGACTCATCTTTTCCACTCGTTCTCCGTAGTAAGAAAACAGTGGATCTCCCGGTGCAAGTCTGGAAACATAAAATGTCACAAGAGAGAGCAGTCCTACACTGATCATAAAAATCACCAGTTTTTTTCCATAATACAGCATTCGTTCACCTCTCATAACACTTCACCTTTCTGTCTTTCTATTCGTGGATCCGGTATTGGGACTGCCGCTAACAGTGCTTTGGTATATTCATGTTCCGGATGGGCGAAAATATCTTTTGTTCTCCCTTCCTCCACCAGTTTCCCGTGATACATAACACCTGTCCTGTCACACAGAAACTCCACCATTGAAAGATCATGAGCAATAAAAAGAAATGAAAAACCCTGTTCTTTCTGTAATTTCCGAAACAGATTTACCATCTGTGCCTGAATTGACACATCAAGCGATGCAATCGGTTCATCTGCCACGATCAGCTCCGGTTTTGTGGAGAGTGCCCGTGCAATCGCTACTCTCTGCCGCTGTCCACCGGATAATTCACATGGATATTTTTCCATATAACTGCGATCCAGTCCAACAAGCTCTAACTGTTTTTCTATCTCTTTTTTACCTGGCCTGCCCTTTCCTGAATAAATACGCAGCGGTTCTGCTACAATATCCTCGATTTTCATTCTCGGATTCAGACTGGATGCGGAATCCTGAAAAATCATTTGCCGTGTCATCTGCAGCATTTTCCGATTTTTTCGAAACTCTTTGTTTTTACAGATTGGGATCCCTTTGTAAAATATTTCTCCTTCAGAAGGTTTATATATATTCATAATACAGCGTGCCACTGTAGATTTTCCTGATCCAGATTCCCCTACCAGTCCGTAAATTTCCCCTTTTTTTATTTGAAAAGATACATCATCTATCGCTTTTACTGTCATTTTTCTCTTCAGGTGAAACATATGCGAAAGATGCTGCACATCCAGTAAACTGTTATTTTCCATATCTTCGTTCTCCAATCGGAGCCTTTACTTCCGGAGCTCGTTCATCCAGCAGCCAGGTAGCTGCATAGTGCGTGTCCGTAACCTGAAACATGGGCGGCTCTTTTTCATAATCTATCCTCATCGCATACGCATTTCTCTCTGCAAATGCATCACCTTTTGGCGGATGGATCAGGGTTGGAGGCATTCCCGGTAATGTCGGAAGCCATTCTTTCCCCCTGGACAAAATCGGAAGAGACTGCAGCAGCCCCCATGTATACGGATGCCTTGGATCATAAAAAATCTCTTCCGCTGTTCCGATTTCCACAATTTTTCCTGCATACATAACCGCTACACGATCTGCCACCCCTGCTACAACCCCAAGATCATGGCTGATAAAAACGGTTGCTATCCCGAGTTTTTTCTGGATTCTCCGAAAAACATCAAGAATCTGAGCCTGAATCGTCACATCCAGTGCCGTGGTCGGCTCATCCGCAAACAGAATTTTGGGATTGCCTGCAAGTGCGATTGCCATAACTGCCCTCTGGCGCATTCCACCTGAAAATTCATGTGGATACTGCGAAATTCTCACTTCCGGCTCATCAATTTCCACCAGCTGCATCAATTCAAGAACTTTCTTTTTCACCTGCTTTTTGGGCATTTTTTTATTATGGATCCGCACAGCTTCTTCGATCTGTTTCCCGATGGTCATTGTCGGATTGAGTGATGTCATCGGATCCTGAAATATCATGGAAAAAAGGGCTCCCCGCAGCCGTGACATATTTCTCTGCGTATAATCCGTGATATCTATGCCATCTGCCAGGATCTTCCCGGATTTAATTTTTGCCGTCTTCGGAAGCAATTTCATAATGCTTTTACATAATGCACTTTTCCCACATCCGGATTCTCCTACTATAGCCAGGACTTCCCCTTCCTCTACGGTCAGGCTGACATCTCGAACTGCCTCCACTTCACCGGATTTTGTAAAAAAACTTACTGATAAATGCTCTGTCTTCAGTAACTCTCTCATAATGAACCTCTTATAACTGCATAAAGAGACTGTTCCCAGTCTCTTTGCAGCTCTCTTTTATTCTTGTACTATTTCCCAATCCTGAATATTCCAGAAGATACCTACTCCATGATGTCCAAGAACCGTATTTTCAGAGATTCCCTGTATATCTGAATCTGCCACATAATTAGCATCAATATAGCAGATAAATGCATATGGCGGATCCTGCAGCAGCTCTTCCTGGAAAAGATCATAATATTTTGCACGGGTTTCCTGATCTTCATACTGTCTTGCCAGAGTCAGATATTCATCCACTTTCTCATTAGAGTAGGAAGAATAATTTGCACCCTTATCTGTGCCAAAAACTTTATAGGTATGATCGTCTGCATCAAACGGGCTTCCCCAGCCGATCAGACATGCCATCTGTCCGCCCCAGTCAATCTGTGCCGGAATATCTACCGTACAGTTAATGCCTATTTCCTGTAACTGCTGAGCTGCTGCCTGTGCGATATCAATTCGGTCCTGCTCTCCGGACATAACGCTGAGGACGAAACCGATTTCTTCCCCGTTTCTTTCATAAAAGCCATTTTTTCCCACCTTGCATCCTGCATCTTCAAGGATCTTTCTGGCTTTTTCCGGATTATAATCATAATGCTCTGCCTTTTCATTGTTATATATATTTCTCTGTAACGGACCATAAGCCGGCATTCCCTGTCCAAGAAGTACTGCATCTATAATTGCCTGGCGGTCAATTCCATAACAGATTGCCGGAATAAGATCTTTGTTTTCCTTCCAGTAATCATTTGCGAAATTAAACATAATACCACGATAATCGGAAGTAGTCATATCGTAACAGCTGTATCCATCCATATTTTTGAAATTCTCTGCATTTTTCGGATCCAGCAAAGCCATATCAATCTCACCGGACTGCAGCTGAACTGCCTGTGTATTATCGTCCTCTACAATTTTAAAAATCACCTTATCGATTTTTGGACTGCCAAGATAGTAATCTTCATTTTTTGTCATTACAATAGACTGCCCTGCATCCCAGCTTTCCAGTTTATAAGGGCCTGTACCTACAGGATGCCGGAAAAAGTCTGATTCCTGCATATCTTCCCCTTCCAGAAGATGCTTTGGCAAAATCGCTATCGTCATATATTCCAGAAATGCCACATTTGGTTCTGCCAGTTTAAAGGCAATCGTCTGGTCATCCATTACTTTTATTTCCTGAACATCTTCATAGTTTGGTGCATTTTCTGATCCATTCTCCTGATCCATAATAGCCTCGATGGTAAATTTTACATCATCTGCAGTAAAAGCTTCCCCGTCATGCCATTTGATCCCGTCACGAATATGGAACGTATAAGTACAGCTGTCCTCATCATATTCCCATTTTTCTGCAAGACCCGGAATCACCTGGTCATCTGCATCATGAGCAGTCAGACCGCTAAATAACAGCATATTAATCTCACAGTGTTCATCCATCGCCGGATTGATTCTTGTGTAATCACCGGATCCATATACCAGCGTTGATTCTTCGGCTTTTTCTGTATTTTCTGATTCCTTCGTTGTTTCCTCCTGTTTTGCCGTCTCTTCTGCAGTACTTCCTGTTTTGGATGTATCCCCACAGGCTGTCAGAGACATTGCCATGGCCGCTGCAAGCAGCAATGCAATCACTTTCTTTTTCATCTATTTCCCCTTTCCGCTGTTCTGCTTCCTTTTGTTTTGAAAAGAGCCGCCGCTTTTGATTCAAGTCGAACGGACTGCTCTTTTTCGCAGTGCATTTATCATAATCTGTTTCTTTCTTCCCCACAAGCCCCCCGTCTGGTTATCTTTTTCCTTTCTTTTTGTACGATATTTCTGTACTTTTTCCCACTTTTTTCACTTTCGCATCCTTATCCGGGGGATAGCTGAATCAAAAAAGACGCAAGCCACACTTCCGTGACTTGCGTCCCTTACGAATCTCTTTAAAAACTGCAATGTCTTTTTTTCTCAACTTCTTCCAATGTCGGCATTGCCGGTATTGCCCCTTTCTTCTCTACACAAAGACTTGCCACTGCATTTCCGAACCGCACATATTCTTTCAGTTCTTCTATGCCAAACATCTCCGGACTTTTTCCAGCTTTGCTGATGCAGTATAAAAATCCGCCCCAGAAGGAATCTCCCGCACCATTTGTGTCAACCGCCCTGCTTGCAAAGCCCGGGATCTGTATCCCGCCTTCTTTGCAGTAAAGATATGCTCCTTCGCTTCCAAGCGTGACGGCAATGATTTTAACACCTTTCTGAAATAAAATTTCTGCTGCTTCCTCTGGTTTTTCTTTTCCGGTCAGCAGTTCTGTCTCCTCATCTGAAATTTTCATAATATCAACATAAGGGATCAGGCTTCGCATCTGTTCTTTTGCCGTCTCTTCATTTTTCCATAAAGAAGCTCTGTAATTTGGATCATAGGATATCATGCTTCCATTTTTTTTTGCTCTTTTAACTGCATAAAATGTAGTATCTCTTGCCGGCTGATCGGTCAGCGAAAGGGAACCTGCGTGAAAAATTTTTGTCTGATCCAGAATCACGGTATGGATTTCTTCTTTTTCGATCCTGGTGTCTGCTCCTGGTTTTCTTGCAAAAGAGAACGATCTCTCTCCATTTTCCGCTGTTTTTACAAACGCAAGTGTCGTAAAAAATTTCTCATCCAGAATCATTCCGTCTGTCTCAACATTTTCTTTTTTCAGTACTTCTTTCAGAAATTCTCCATGCATATCTTTTCCTGCTTTTCCAAGAAAAGCTGTGCGGGCACCAAGTTTTGCCGCCGCAACTGCCACGTTTGCCGGAGCTCCGCCTGGGTTCTGTGCGAATACTGCCTGTCCTTCCTCATTGACTCCCTGCCAGGTAAAATCGATCAGGATCTCACCAAATGTTGTAATATCATAACAAGATTTTTTTGTCATTATTTCTATTCCTCCTAAGCAAACAGACTGATCACGAAAGCACAGATCAAACCGGTAAAGCCAATGATCGTCTCCATCATGGTCCATGATTTCAGTGTTGTTTTTTCATCAATTTCAAGCAGTATTCAATGTGTCGTAAAACCCCTTGCTTTAGCTGTGGGGAGTGTCAACAAGTTCTATATCCACAAGCACCATATTCTTGCTGATTTCTGCTGAAATCAAAAAGCTGCAACTTTTGTTTAATCTGCATTCAAAAGATGGATCTGCTTTTTCAGCCACCAAATCGCAATTCCTATATAAGGTGTTTTTGGATCTGCTTCATTCTCCCAAATATGTAATTGCTCTATACAATTCTGTTGAAAATCTCCTTCCTGATTTGCTAAATCTTCCTGAATCATATCTAATACTGCTTTTCTGTTCTTTAGAAGCGTCACCGCATCTGTATCACAATTTAAATTCAGTCTTATATTGATGTCTTCATCTATAACCACATCTGTAGATTTCATCGTTCCATCTGTCAGATAATATATGGTTTCCAGCGTTTCTTCATCCAACGGATTAATTTTAAGAGGTGCATTTTCTCTCTTTTTATCGCAAGTAAGAAAACGCCTTTTATGCTTTCCATTTGCTTCAGGTGCTTTTTCATTTCCCGAACATACAGCAAGCATATTTCTATAATCCAGTCCTTTATTTTCTGTTGTATCACCTACTGCACTTCTTGCCTGCCAGTGTTCAATATAAACATCACTTAAATCTACATCTTCTTCTAAAATGCGTATATCCGGAATACGTCGCATACAATAGGCACACAAATGTCCCTGTTCCTGCATCAGCAAATTTCTGACCTGTGTTTTTAATGGATTTCTAAGTTTAGCATACCCATCTTTATCTGATAATCCCTGTTCTTCTGCTTCTTTTTTTAATGTTTCCAAGTCAGAAGGTGCCGGGAATTTTTTTATAAGAATCATCGCTTTCTCCTGACCTTCAATAACTTTAACTTCACATTACAGCCTGCAATTTCAGAATCATCGTCGCCGATTTTTTCCTTTAATTGATTCAAAATCTGTTCTGCATTTTCTATCTCTTCACAGTCTATAAAATGATAAAATTTTTGAAATAGTGCCTTTATTTCCATTGGTCGTTCTGATGAATGCATAATACCACTTATAATAGTATTTGTATCTTTTCCATGAACCTCTCCTGATGGTTCATAAGCCATACCATCATCAAGTAAAATAATATTTTCACTTTTTACGGTATTAATCACGGCAGGTGCATGTGTGCTGACAATAAACTGAACTTTAGGAAAGATCTCTGTCAAGTCCCCTAAGATCCTTTGCTGCCAGGTCGGGTGCAAATGCAAATCGACTTCATCAATCAGTACAACACCATCTGTCTCTCTGCATACGTTACCTAAAAGCTGTGGATTAAGTGCCGCCATGCGGTACGCTATATCTGCCACCAGACTAATCGTACTTTTATATCCATCACTCAATTGATTGATTGGAATTCTCATGAGTTCACCTGACTCATCTCTGTAAGCCACTTCTAATTCCTTTGTTCCAACATTGTACTGCATTTTAACTTCATCATTTCCGGTAATTTTTTTATAGCAAGTTTCCATGGCAGCATAAACTGCTTCTAATTCTGGAATGCCTTCTAATCCTAGTTCCTGATTCTGATATTTCCGTACCGTCATTTTCGCAAACCAGTTCATCATCAGCTTAATGTTAGCTGTTCCATCCACACAATCCATATAACCGTTCATTCTGTTATTTGTCTCAAAAACATCACTTTGCTTTTCTCGATGATAATCCCATAAACGCCCGGTTCCATAATAAGCAATAACCGGAAGTATCAGCTTTGTATCACCTTCTCTTAAATGTTTCTGAAACTGAATACCAAGATCAATCATCTCTTTTGCATTACCAATTGTCGTACTTCCATTTAATTTATTAAGACTTCTTTCCCATTTTTTCACTCCAGACTTTGTCATTGCCTCTGCCTGTACCGTAACCGGATATTGCGGCTGGACATCCTTTGTACTTCCAACCGAAAAAGCTTTCAATCGAACCTGATTTTTATCAATTCTGCGACTATACAATCCATCCATTTTTACAAAAATCGTACTGACTGCAATTGCTGCTCCCTCCATAATGGATGTTTTTCCAGAGCCATTTGCACCTACAATCACTGCCAAATTTGGATGCAATTTTATATCAAGATTTTCAAAACATCTGAAATTTTTAAGTACCAATTTTTGAATATGCATTTTTTCACCGCTTTCTTTTTATTCTAATTTATCATTCATTTATTGCTTCTTTTATTCATTCTGTCCATTTCTTACAGCCTGATACATTTTGTAACCCCTGGCACTGATGAACTCTTATAAGCTTCTAAAAATATAAAACATCAAAAGAGCCACGGTCTTCCGTGGCTCCATTGTATCACAAATCAAAAAATAAATCTTCTTTAAAACTTAATCATTTCCGATTGATACGTGATAGAAAAAATATATCGTAAGAACATTTTGTAGCAGAAAAATCCTTCCTCAATGAAAACACCTTTTGCACAGTTTCTGACAAATGTAACCGATTCTTCATACTGGGATCTGTCCCAAAATGCACTACCATAAACGCCGGATCTGTGATTGCGATAAAACTTGCAGTTCTGCCAAAAAAGGCGGGACAACTTATACCTACGAGAATATGGATTTACGTATGTTTCCTGGTATCCAGCGTGATTCTGATGATTGGAATACATGTGTATCGCTGGAAGAAAAACCAGAAACCATACCACCACAAAGTCTGACGTTCTATGTCAATCCAGAAACAATTCTGAATACTGACCTTTTTTTACCTGCTCTGAAATCATCTGCACCCTGCTTATGCTCATCCTCCATTTCTGAAGTTCCTTATATGCTGTTGTATTTGATGCTGAACCGCTATTCCCAGTTCATACGGCCGTATCGGGTAGTCATACGGCAGATTTCTTTTTGGAGCTTTTTGGTCAGCTGCGTCTTTTTCAGACGCCATCTCCAGTTCTTACCAACCGTAGAAGGTTTATTGATGCGGGCGGAATTGTCCAGTCCCAGCCAGTCCTGCATCGGAATGATGCAGGTGGCAGCCGCACTTCGCAGAACCAGTGCGATCATGCTCTTATAGAGCTGTTCTTCCGGGGTGGCATAGTCGTACAGATAATCACGCACCATAGCACGTTCGGCAGCTGTGATGGTCTGATACCATGACACCAGTGTTTCATTGTCATGCGTTCCGGTGTAGGCCACACTGTTCACGGAATAGTTATGCGGCAGATAATCGCTGGCACTGCCGGTATCACGGGAATCAAAAGCAAATTCCAGTACCTTCATTCCCGGGAATCCACTGTCACGCACCAGCTTACGCACGGTGTCGCTCATATAGCCAAGGTCTTCCGCAATGATTTCCCGTTTGCCCAATGCCTGTTCCACCGCACGGAACAGTTCAATGCCCGGTCCTTTTTCCCAGTGTCCTGATGCAGCTGTTTCACTGCCATAAGGGATTGAAAAATACTCATCAAACCCACGGAAGTGATCGATACGTATCACATCATACAGTTCGAAGCAGTACCACAGGCGAGTGATCCACCACTGATAACCGGTATTGCGGTGCACTTCCCAGCGATAGAGCGGATTACCCCAGAGCTGACCGGTTGCTGAAAATCCATCTGGCGGAACACCTGCCACTGCAGTTGGAATGTTCTCCTCATCCAGCTGAAACAGACCAGGATTTGCCCATGCGTCCGCAGAATCCAATGCTACATAGATCGGAATATCTCCAATGATCTGTATTCCTTTGCTGTTTGCATAAGTTTTCAGTTTGCTCCATTGTTCATCAAACTTGAACTGGAGATATTTATAATACTCCACTTCATAATACAGTTCCCGGCGATAGTAATCCATCGCATTCTGCCACCGCAGACGGATATCTTCCGCCCACTCGATCCATGGTCTGCCTTCAAAACGCTCCTTCACTGCCATGAACAGTGCAAAATCATCCAGCCACCACTGATTTTTCTCGCAGAATCTCAGAAACGCTTCGTTGTGGCCGATATCACTGCGGGAATATGCCAGCCGCAGCAGACGGTTTCTTTCTATATAAAGACAACTGTAATCAATGTCATCTGCCTTACGTCCAAAATTTGCCTTTTTGCACTCGGCAGTTGTCAGCACACCCTCTTTTACCAGTTCATCCAGACTGATAAAATACGGATTTCCTGCAAAAGCAGAAAAGCTCTGATAAGGACTGTCGCCGTAACTGGTCACACCCAGCGGCAAAATCTGCCAGTATGTTTGCCCGGCTTCTTTGAGCCAGTCCACAAAATCATACGCTTCCTGTGAAAAACAGCCGATACCGTAGGGGGACGGCAGACTGCTGATTGGCAGCAAAATACCTGCACTTCTCTTCATCTTTTTTACCTTCCTTTATAATTCGATCAGAATACCTGCATGGTCAGACACCTGTGGTTCCTGTGTTCCGCGAAATACAACTCGGCTGCTCTTTACCGGAATAACTTTTGAGCACCAGATCTGATCGATACGCTTTTTCTCTGCTGCATCCGGAGTATCTCTCCAGCCGTCAATGGCCTGCACCACCGTATAACCATCATCCTTATGCTGTGCCAGACAGTAGGTATCCTGCCAGCCGTCCCGGGCGATCAGATCATAACCTTCTCCCCGAACCGCTGCTTCACTGTTGAAATCACCCAGCAGAAATGCCATCTGTTTTCCGGATGCTGCATGGGACATCTTTTCCCACTGATCGAGAAAAGGCTCTTCTTCATCCTTCCACCAACCCATGTGTACCGCATAGTACCAGACATCTCCTGCACAGATACCAAGTGCACGACGCGTTTTCCAGTAATGATAATCGTCTGTCCTGCTCAGCAGCAGATTTTCTGTTGCAGTGATTGGCATACGACTGAAAATTGCCATACCTTCATCATACTTGTCGTAGCCGATTTTTGCCGGAAGCCAGCTCCAGTAATAATGTACGCCCTCTTCCTTTAGCATCTGTGCAACAGCTGCCGCATGGTTGTCCTCTTTCAGCAATATCCCGTTACCGGAACATGGACAATAATTTGCCAGAGGGATGGGCATCGCCGGAGCAGATGCCGTCTGGTTCACTTCCTGCAAAGCGAAAACATCCGGCTGCTCCTTTGCGATAAAATCTACAAAAAATTTTCTTTTCGCCTCATAGTCCGGCTCGACGAGGCTGTGTGTATTCAATGTTAATAATCTCATAATTTTTATAAAATGGTGTTAAAATTAAAAGTCCAAAACTATGATGCCTACGGATTGTTCCGTGCGTCGCACTCCCACAATCCTCTCCAGTATTCGCATATCGTGGGATTATCATCCCACTTTTATGTCTACGCTCCGCTTCGGTCGGAGCAAAACGAACATCCACTGGATGTTCTGCTCCATATCTGGGCGGGTCCCAAGGTCTTTCATCCACTTATGAGCAAGCTCATGTGGATTTAGACCTTTTGACCCTGGCATCATAAAATATCATTAATATCAGATTTCAGGACGTCTGCCTTTGGACCATACACTGCCTGGATGCCATCTCCTTTGATCAGCAGACTCAGTGCACCTTCTGCCTTCCATGCCGGAAGATCGGCGACCTTTGTCGGGTCTTTCACCGTGACACGTAAACGGGTCATACATGCATCTACCAGTACAATGTTTTCGCGGCCGCCCAGCAGAGCAATGATACGCTCTGCCTGACTGTTTCCGTTTCCGGCAGAAGCACCTGTATTCTCTGCGGTATTCTCATCGGCATTGTCATCGGTATAGTTGCCCAGACGACCCGGCGTTGCCAGTTTGAACTTACCGATCATAAAATATGCTACAAAGTAACCGATTGCAAAAAATACTATCACACAGATCACAAAGTTGATAATATCGCCGCCCAGACCGGCCTGAAGCGACATCGGAATTCGGGTGATGAATTCCAGATTGCCAAAGGAATGTAAACGCAGGTGTATGATTCCTGCCATTGCAAAAGCACATCCCTGAAGAATCGCATAAACTACGTACAGCGGCATTGCACAGAACATAAACATGAATTCCAGAGGCTCGGTAACACCGGTAAGGAACACAGCCAGTACTGTGGAAATGAACATGGACTTATACTTTGCACGCTTGTCAGCATCGACACGGCGGTACATAGCCAGCACAATACCCAGCAGCAAACCGGTAGCACCGATCATCTGACCTACCTTGAATCTGGCTGGAGTAACCGTAGTCAGCAGATTATTGTAAGCAGCCATATCGCCTGATTTTTTAAAGTTAATAAGGTCATTTGCCCATGCCAGCCACAGTGGATCCTGACCAAACACCTGGCTGCCTGCGTTGACACCGGTAGCGATGGTGTAAGTACCTCCGAAAGAGGTGTAGTTCATAGGAATCGTCAACATATGGTGCAGACCGAAAGGCAGCAGCAGTCGCTCGAGTGTACCATAGACGAATGGAGCCAGTACCGGAGAAGTTGCAGAGGAATTGGCGATCCAGATACCAAAACTGTTGATACCGGTCTGGACTAAAGGCCAGAACAATGCCAGCACCAGAGAAATAACCACGGAGTAAACAATAACCATCATAGGTACGAAACGTTTTCCGTTAAAGAATGCCAGTGCATCCGGCAGCTTACGGAAGTTATAGTACTTATTGTATGCCACACCGCCCACAAAACCGGCGATGATGCCCACGAATACGCCCATATTCAGAGCCGGGGCACCGAGTACGGAAGTGAAGTAACCATTGACAGCAATCTCCTGTCCGAACAGCGTATGGGTCACAGCACTGGAATCTGCCAGCATGGCACTGGTAACACCAAAAATATTACCGGTGATGACGTTGATAAGAGCAAACGCCAGCACTGCTGCAAATGCACCGCCGGCACGTTCTTTTGCCCAGCCGCCGCCAATGGCAACTGCAAACAGGATGTGCAGGTTATTGATCACAGCCCAGCCAATGTTCTCCATGGTAGTACCGATGGTCATAACAACTGCCATATCTGCACCTGCCATCTGCACCAGCTTACCAAGGCTGATCATCAGACCGGCCGCTGGCATAACAGCGATGACCTGCATCAGTACTTTGCCCAGCTTCTGCAGGAAATCAAAGTTAATCATGCCTTTTTTCTTCGCTTTCTTCTCTGCTTTGGTTTTCCCGGTCGGCTGAGCATCTGTTCTGGCTGCACCGGCCGGCTGCTCTTTTGTATTCAGTGTCAGAATCGATGTCTTACCTGCTTCAGCAGTTCCGCTTGCACAATGCAGCTCCATATCTTCTGTGCCGCCTGTCAGAACAACAGACGTAATCGTTTTCAGCCCCCGCTCACGAATAAGGTCAAGATCTACTTTTGCTACAGGCTGACCTTTTCTGACTTTGTCACCCTCTTTAACCAGAATCTCAAAGCCCTCGCCATTAAGACTGACTGTTTCCAGACCCACATGAACCAGAATTTCCAGCCCGCCATCTGCCACAAAGCCAATGGCATGTTTTGTTCCGGCAATCGTTTCCACCGTACCGTTTACAGGACTGCAAAACAACCCGTCAGACGGTTCAATGGCGATGCCTTCACCCAAAACACCGCTTGCAAAGGTTTCATCCGGGACTTTGTTCAACGGAACAATGTTTCCGCTGAAGGGTGCTGTCACAACGGTTGAATGTTTCATTGCTGTCATGATATTCCTCCTTATTTTTTTGCATTGTTTCACGCAAGTATTGCACTGTATTTGCATAACTTTATGCAACCAGAATAATCCCATTACGCAACTTTTACAAGAGTTTTCTAATCAAAAAACAAACTTTCTACTTTTTTCACAATTATTTATAAGGTTTTTTGTGGAAATTGAATATATGAATCGGTTTGTTGCATGCAATGAGCATGCAAACTGCCCCTTATACCAGCGTTGACATTGCATAAAAATAGCTTTACAATAGACACAATGAAAACCAAGGAGGAACAGACTATGGCAGTTACCATTAAAGATGTCGCAGCAGCAGCCGGTGTTTCACCTTCCACGGTGTCACGCACCTGCAAGGACAGCCCTTCCATCAGCCGGGAAACCAAGGAACGGGTACGCCGCATTATGGCACAGCTGGGCTATGTACCCAATTTTGAGACAGAACCGGTAGAGGCATTTTCCAAGACGATCGGCATTATCCTGCCCTCTTCTCAGCGTGATGTCTATGAAAACGCATTCCATCTGGAGATCATCCGCGGCATCGGGCAGTTCTGCAACCAGCGACGCTATGTGAATACGGTCATCACCGGGCAGGATGATGCAGAAGTGCTGGATGCGATACAGAGCATGGTATCCAATTCCCAGGAAGATGGCTTTATCCTGCTCTATTCTAAAAAAAACTGTCCAGTAGCATCCTATCTGCGAAATGAGGGTCTGCTTCATGTCATTGTCGGCAAAGCAGTGCAATCCGCCAACCAGACCATCTACATTGACAACGACAATGCCCTTGCCGGAGAAGAAGCCACCGATTATCTTTATGAACTGGGACACCGCCGCATTGCTTATTTCGGTGTCAGCAACGCCATGCTGTTTTCTGCGGAACGCAAACGCGGCTACCAGATGTCTTTGCTGAAACATGGGATCACACCGCGTGAAGAAGACTGTGTGGAGATCAACTCTCTGAACGATTCCTATGAGGATGCACTGGAAACGCTCCTCACATCTGCGGACCGTCCTACAGCCGTGCTGATCAGCGATGACATTCTGGCTGTGGTATTGGAACAGTTCTGCGGTAAGCTTGGATTCAGCATCCCGAAAGATCTTTCGATCATTTCGTTCAACAACTCACTGTTTTCCCGCATCACCAGTCCAAGGCTGACAACGATCGATGTCAATCCCTACCAGCTTGGCATAGAAGCCGCCAGCCAGACCATTAACCATATCGAAAACCCGAATCTTCTGGCAACAAAAATCATTGTGCCACACCAGCTGATCCCCCGCGAAAGCTGCTGCCCTCCTCCGAAGATCTGACAGAAACAGACACGACCGTTCCTCTCCATACAGTAAACGGTCGTGTCTGTTTATCTTTTCCGGTAATCCCGCGGTGTTATTCCAAAATGTGCTTTAAATATTCGATTAAAATAGGACAGATTCTCAAACCCGCACCGTGAAGCGATCGTCAGGACCGTTTCATCCGTGGTCTGTAATGCCTCAGCAGCCGTATTCAAACGGTATTCATTCAGAAAAGCGATAAAGCTCTGCCCCGTCATCTGCCGGAACCATCGCATAAAATGGCTGGAGCTGAAAGAACATACTTCTGCTGCATCGCCAACGCAAATCTTTTCGGCATAATGTTCCGAAATCCATTGCAGGACGGTTTTCAGCCGTCTGGTATCCGCCGTTTCCGCCGGAATCTGCTGTTTTCCATGCAGAATGAGCAGAGCCAGAAAACGCAGCAGTCCGCTCTTGATGACCAGTTCATAGCCTGGAAGTTTGGAGCTGTTGGCATCTTCGATTTCCTTCAGACAGTTCGCCGCCTGAGGATAATACAGATCATCCGGCGTCAGATGTATGTTCAGTGCCAGACGCCCGCTTTGCAGCGGAAGAATATACTTTTCGGCACACAGATCTCCTGCACCACCCAGAAGTTCCGGATCAAAAATAATATTCTCATACTCCATATACTGACCCTCTGTCTGCCTGAGTGCATGGAGCGTACCCGGTGTAAAAATGAAAATATCTCCCATATAAGCCAGATGCGTCACAGCACCTGCCTGAACCAGCCCGGCTCCCCGCTTTACAAAGATCAGCTCCATACTTTCCTGCCAGTGGAGTGCCACCTGCGGGAAATCTCCCGGAATGGTGCAGGGATAAATATTAAACGGAAAACGCACAGCCCCATGCTGTTTTGTTTCCCGCAAGGAAACCTGTTTTTGCATCGCTATACCTCCTAATGATAGGATTGTACCATATTTTGCACTTTTCAGGCAAGATTTTGATTGTTTTATGTGATATATCTTGAAACACAGACATCAAAACTCGTTTTCCATATCAACGACATCAAAAGGAGGATTTGTTTATGAATTTCACTGAAATATTACAGAATCTCACAAAAAAGCCGCTGGCTGACTGTACAGATCAGGAGCTGTACCTGGCTCTGCTGGAACTCGTACGACAGAAAAGTGCCGACCGTGTACAGAGCGTCACCGGCCGCAAGCTTTACTACATCAGTGCCGAATTTCTTATCGGCAAACTGTTATCCAATAACCTGATTAATCTCGGTCTGTACGAGAAGGCCCGCGAGGCTCTGGCTGCTGCCGGAAAGAATCTCTCAGACATTGAGGAAGTAGAACCGGAACCTTCTCTTGGCAACGGCGGTCTGGGACGTCTGGCTGCCTGCTTTCTGGACTCGCTGGCAACACTGAACCTGCCAGGTGACGGCGTTGGTCTGCGATATCACTTCGGACTTTTCCATCAGTCCTTTGAAAATGATATCCAGAACGAAAAACCAGATCCATGGCTGACTGCACACAGCTGGGCAGAAAAAACCGATATAACCTATCCGGTAGAACTGGCAGGCAAAGAATACACTGCCAGACTGTACAAACTGGCAGTTACCGGCTACGAAGGCCGCACCAACACCCTGAACCTGTTTGACCTCGACACCATCGACGAAAGCATCGTTCATGATGGTATCGCCTTTGACAAAACTGCCATCGACAAAAACCTGACACTGTTTCTCTACCCGGATGATTCGGATGAAGCCGGCCGCCGCCTGCGTGTATATCAGCAATACCTGATGGTTTCTGCCGGTGCACAGCTGATCCTTGCTGAATGTGCTGCCCGTGGCTGCAATTATCATGATCTTGCCGATTATGCTGCCATCCAGATCAATGATACACACCCGAGTATGGTCATTCCGGAACTCATCCGCCTGCTTGGTAAAAAGGGCATTGCGTTTGAAGAAGCTGTTGAAATTGTCAGCAGAACCTGTGCTTACACCAACCATACCATTCTGGCAGAAGCACTGGAAAAATGGCCTCGTGCCTATCTGGATGCCGTTGTGCCACAGCTGATGCCTGTTATCGAAAAGCTGGATGCACTGGCCCGTACCCGCACTGCAGACGAAAGTCTTGCCATCATCGACCAGGACAGTCTGGTACACATGGCTAACATGGACATCCACTTCACTCACTCAACCAACGGTGTGGCAGCCCTGCATACGGAAATCCTGAAAAATTCAGAACTGCACGGCTTTTATGAACTGTACCCGGAGAAATTCAACAACAAGACCAACGGTATTACGTTCCGCCGCTGGCTGCTGGAATGTGATCCGCGACTGACTGCCAGACTGGAACAGTACATCGGCTCCGGTTTCCGCAAGAATGCGTCCGAACTGGAAAAACTGTTGACCTTTGCGGACGACGAAACGGTTCTGAATGAACTGACCGCCGTAAAAAAAGCTAACAAAGAAGATCTGGCCGACTGGCTTCTGAAAACTCAGAATGTGAAAGTCAACACCAATGCTGTGTTTGATATCCAGTCCAAGCGTCTGCATGAATACAAACGTCAGCAGCTGAATCTGCTGTACCTCATCCATCAGTATCATGAGATCAAAGCCGGTCATCAGCCTGCCGTTCCACTGGTAAGCATCTTCGGTGCGAAAGCCGCTCCGGCCTACACCATCGCAAAGGACATTATCCATGCCCTGCTGACTCTCTCAAAAGTGATTGCAGCAGATCCGGAAGTATCCAAATGGCTGCAGATCGTATTCATTGAGAACTACAACGTCACCGCTGCCGAAAAACTGATCCCGGCCTGCGATCTGTCCGAACAGATCAGTCTCGCTTCCAAAGAAGCATCCGGTACCGGCAATATGAAATTCATGCTGAACGGTGCACTGACACTGGGTACTATGGACGGTGCCAACGTGGAAATTTGCCAGCAGGTCGGAGAAGAGAACATTTACATCTTCGGCCAGAGCTCCGATCAGGTCATCCATCGCTATGCTGCCAATGATTACGTTGCCGCTCAGTGGTATGAAAACGATGCCAACATCCGCCGTGCCATTGATTTCCTCAACGGTCCGGAAATGCTGGCAGCCGGTCATTCTGAAAGCCTGAACCGTCTGCATCATGAGCTGATCCACAAGGACTGGTTCCAGACCTTGCCGGACTTCAACGCATACGTTGTACGCAAAGGACAGGCTCTCAGTGATTATACCTGCGATCCGATAGGATGGAGACGCAAATGTCTGGTGAACATTGCCAAAGCCGGTCTGTTCTCCTCCGACCGCACCATTGCTGAGTATGACCACGATATCTGGCATCTTGGTAAATAAAAATCTACCATTTTATGCCATCGACAGCCGGAACTTTTTCTGATACGGATCTTCAAAGATCTGATCATCCAGAGAAATTTCGATGCCGTACTGTCCGGCAATCTGACTGACCGGAGAAATCTTGTTTCTGCTCTGCAATCTTTCCGTCTTCCACCCGGTAAACTCTCCGGCACAGCCTCAGAACCCCCGGGCGATGCGTTGTCACGATACAGGTTTTTTCCGGTGCTTTTTCCAGTATATTTTTCAGAAGTTTTTTCTCTGTTTCTTCATCAAGTGCGGAAGTTGCTTCATCCAGAAGGATCACCGGTGCATTGCGAAGCAATGCCCGTGCGATGGCAATCCGCTGCGACTGTCCTTCGGAAAGCCCTTTTCCGCGTTCACCCAGTTTTGTCTCCAGTCCTTCCGGCAGTTTTTTGACAAATTCCCACGCACATGCCATCTCAAGAGCCGTCTTCATTTCTTCCCTGGATGCTCCTTCTTTGGCGATACTCAGATTCTCGGCGATACTCCCGGCAAGAAGGGTATTGCCCTGCGGAACATATGAAAAGCATACCCTTGTGTCTGCATTTAACTTCTGCTCCGTTTTGTCCTGTGCCTTTAAGATTGCCTTTCCTGTATCCGGCTCGATCAGGCCGAGGATCAAACGCAGCAGCGTTGTCTTCCCTTCTCCGGATGTCCCGACAAGTGCCACGATTTCTCCCGGGCAGGCACAAAAATCAGATTCCCGAAACACCTGTTTTCCTTTTGTATACGAAAATGTCACATTTTCCAGACGAACTTCCAGTCCGCCCTTTGTCAAAAACAGATCCTTTTGATTTTGCATGCTATGTATTTCTTTGGGAAGCTCTGTCAGTTCCCGGAGGCGATGTGCAGAAACCGAACTGTTCAGGAAAGACGGAATGATCGACACGAGATTCTGAAATGCCCCAGACAGGCTGTTTCTCTGCTGCAAAAATAAAGTCATCGTGCCATAAGTGATCGCATGTGTCCATAAGCGGAACAGACAATACCCAAATGCAGTAAACTGAATTGCCATTCCAACCACCGACAAAACTGCCTTTGTTTTGATGCTGAACAAATTGTAATCCAGAGTTATTTTTTTATACTGTTCCTGCAATTTTTTCAGACAGGTGCTGCAGTGCAAAGAAATGCCAAGCGATTTGATCATATCCATATTGTAAAAAGTTTCTGCCTCAAACGTCATCATCCGACTGCTCATTTCACGCACTTTCTTCTGGCAGTCCCGCTGTTTTTTCATCATAAACTGCGACATCAGAACAACAAACGGAGCACTTCCAAGTGCAATCCCTGCCATGACCTTATCATAATAAAAAAGCACAAGAAATGTTGCCAGAAAATGATAGAATGCGATCACGACCGCCGGAAGCCAGCTGACGGCATTGCTGCCCACTGTTTCAATATCCTGATTGAAACGGCTGAGCATATCGCCGTTTTGATACTTGCTCAGTTCCAGCCAGCTGACATCCAGAATCTGTTCAAAAAGATCTGCCCGAATATCATTGCTGATGTTCGTATTCAATTTTACCATAATACGGCTGATACCGCCATTCAGAATCAGGCTGACTGCAAAACTTCCTGCCATAACTCCAAAAATCATGCCCGCTTTGTTCATCTGATATCCGGTAACAATATCAATCAGATATTTTCCTGCAATGCTGCTGAGAAGTCCAAGAGAGGTACTTACCATTCCGAGAAATGTATAAAAAAAGATGGTCCATCGATATCTGACACTGTAATGCAAAATCCATTTCCAGTCATCAAAGATTTCCTGAAATATCCCATCTTTCCATTTTTCCGCTGCTCTTACTGTTTCGTTATGTATTTCCTTACTGCTTTTTTTTAAATTCTGCACCTTTGAAGAAAAAGAAAACCCAAGTTTCCTGATACCACAAAAACGAATCCAGATATGTTCAAAAAATCTCCACCGAAAATTTTCTGATCCTATCCATTTTCCCCGCACCTGTACTTTGGTGATTCTGGCAAAAATCTGCTCCTGACGGATTCCCGATTCCGGTACAATCTGACCGTCGCCAAGCAACGTATAACTTTGATCCCCGCATTTTAAAATCCGGTGCATTACATACTGCCCATTTTCACGGCGATAAAATACGATATCGCCTTTTCTTAGTTTCCGGTCTGTTTTTTTCATGCAGATTTTGTCCCGTCCATGTTTCAAAAACGGACGCATGCTGTTTCCCGTGACGATCATGCTGACTTCCTGTCCATCTTCCAGGAGTGCCCGTATCATTTCCATATATTCCTGCGTATCGACCAGCCTGACTGGTTTCTTTTCTTCAAAATATTTTTCACTGTCTTGTTTCCGAAATTTTTTCATAGTTTTATGCTCTGTTGGTTTCTCCTGGTGGCATATCAGATAAATGTTGTCGGACAATGTCCTCAAATAGAATCTTATGATTTTAATCCTATGCGAAAAATTTCGAATTTATGACTATTTCTCTTTTACATTATTTCTCTGATCTGGAATATTTTTCAAAAATCCGGATATACTCAGCTTCCACTTTTGCAAAAGGCTCTACGGTATAATCCAGCTCGATATGAAGCTTGGGCGGCTCCCCGTCCTGCTTTTCAAGCAGCCCGTCCAGATCATACCAGAGCATCGCATGGTCGATCTCTTCCAGCTGTGCCTGCTCCTGTGCACTCAGATCTGATCCCAGAAATTTTTCGTAAATCAAATGCAGCAAATATGCTTCCTGCTCCTGATATTCCGGCAATGTTTTCTTAAAAGGAGATGGCACATCGGACATATAACATTCACTGGCATCGTGAAGCAGACAGGCAAGTACCATGCGATCAGACAGTCCCCTTGCCACCGCTTCTTTCGCACAGCAGATACAGTGCTGTCCCACTGACCAGAAGATCTTTACATGGCCGTTTCCCCGACAGATCAACGACAATGCATGGGCAATATCCGGTATATCGATCAGCTCCGGATCTGGATCCGTCGGTTTAAAATGTTTTCCGGTATAGGTAGTGATAAATTCGCTCATCGTATTCCTGCTTTCTTTTTGCAATCAGCACCGGATTTTGGTGCATGATCTTTCAAACCAGGCACCGCTCCTCCGGCTGCTGCCCAGAAGTACAGACTTGCCACGCTGCAGTACGGACTTAATCTGCGGCGGTATTTTTCAAACAGTTTGCGGTCGATTTTTCTGTGATGGTAAATCATCCGCATCCCACGCTGTATCGCCAGATCACCAAAACTCAGCACATTCGGTCTTTGCATACAGAACAGCAGGATCATTTCCGCAGTCCAGACACCGATGCCTTTCAGTGATGACAATTCCTCAATCGCTTCTTCATCTGATTTTTTCCAGATGCCTTCAATGTCAAAACTGCCGTCTTTTACTTTTTCCGCAAAATCTGTGATATACTCCGCTTTCCGGAAAGATATCCCAAGCGGCTGCAGATGTTCCACACCTGCATTTAATATCGTGTCCGCATCGACTGTCCCAAGATAATCCTTCATTCTCTGCCAGATCGTAGCCTGTGCTTTGGTCGAGATCTGCTGACCGACAATATGATGAACCACCGATGAGAACAGGTCATCGTCAACCGTTCGCTCAATCATGCCAACCTGATCGATCACCTCAGCGAGACGTTTATCTTTCTGTTTCAGATAGATAAGTTCCTTTTCTCCGTATTCAAAATACATATCCTATTTGATTCTCTTCAATTCATATTCTCTTGTTCCAAGTCCGATCTTTTCTGCCTGGTCAAGGGTTGCTTTCCACTCGATATTCGGATTGGAATCTTTGAAATGATCGTGGTGGCAATGCCATCCCGGCTCTGCCAGATGTTCTCCAAGCTGGCTGTTTGCGATCGGTGCTGCATTCAGGCAGGCATCTGCACACGCCTGATCCAGTGCGACCGGATCAAAGCTTGCGAACATTCCGATATCCGGAAGGATCGGTGCATCATTCTCTCCGTGACAGTCACAATTCGGGCTGATATCCTGTACCAGTGCGATATGGAAATGCGGACGGTCATGACAGACTGCCTGTGCATATTCTGCCATTTTACGGTCGAGAAGCTCATTTGCACTGTCATTTGGATTATATACCGCATCAAAACTGCAGGCTCCGATACAGCGTCCGCATCCTTTGCATTTATCATAATCAATAACTGCTTTTTTATTTACATAAGTGATCGCATCGCTTCCGCATTCTTTTGCACAGCGGCGGCAGCCACGACAGACTTCCGTATTGATTGCCGGTTTTCCGCTTGCATGCTGCTGCATTTTTCCTGCACGGCTTCCGCATCCCATACCGATATTTTTAATGGCTCCGCCAAATCCGGTTGCCTCATGTCCCTTAAAATGGCTCAGGCTGATAAAAATGTCCGCATCCATGATCGCATGTCCGATCAGAGCCGTTTTGCAGTATTCTCCGTTTACAACCGGAACTTCTACTTCATCCGTTCCTCTCAGTCCATCTCCGATGATAATCTGACATCCGGTCGTAGTTGTATTAAAACCATTGAGATTTGCACAGTCCAGATGTTCCAGTGCATTCTTTCTGCTTCCCGGATACAGTGTATTACAGTCTGTCAGAAACGGCATTCCGCCCTGCTCCTTGCACAAATCTGCAATTACCTTTGCATAATTTGGTCGAAGGAAAGCCATATTTCCAAGTTCACCAAAATGCATCTTGATCGCCACAAACTTTCCATCCATATCAATGTCTTTGATGCCGGCAGCAATACAAAGTTTTTTCAGCTTGTCCAGCTGGCTGGTCCCTACCGGACAGCGGAAATCGGTAAAATAAACAGTAGATTTTCCCATGTCAGTTCCTCCTGATATATTTTCTTCCGTAAGTTTCCCGTACCTTTGCATCCTTAATGCCAGACTCTGTAAAAAAACGTGTTGAGTCTGTACAGAATCCTTACTTTCTATAAAAGAATAACACATCAAGTACACTTGAAGTCAAGTACCTGTTTGTAAGTATCCGATTTTTTCCTGCTTCTCAGGCTGCCGCACCTCAGACTCTGTGAAAACAACAGAGCCGATACTGATTTGAATGCTCTTAAGCTATTTCTTTTTTCATTGCCTTATAGCCGATTACCACTGTCCATACATAGGCACATGTTTTAGGAATCATCAGCATACCGATCATTGGGATTACATCCGCCCACAATACAACCGGAATATAGAAAGCAAAGCTCAGTACGATTGTCAGCCACATCCAGCGGAAAGATTTATCATTCTTTTCTTTTGCACTTTTATAAAACAGAACAATGATAATCAACCCCATCAATGCGAATGGAATATTACGGTAAATACCCCAGGAAAGCGGAGCATCTGTGGCAAGCCAGTTATTCTGAGGCATCATGCACAAAACAATTCTCAATCCTGCAAGAGCGTAGATTGCAGCTGTGGTTATTTTATGCCCTTTAACCTGATAACGTTCACGCCAGATATGATAAAGCACAACATAAAAGATCGTCATAGTAACAGAGGTGATCCACTTACCTAACCCCAGCTGTACGGTAAAGTTCTCAAGGCCGGTGGTACAAAGTGCCGTTGCACGTGGAATCAGATGGAACGCATCTCCACTGCCTAAAAGAACTGCCATAATTCCAAACATAGTAAACTGACGGTTTCCTTTACTTTGACGGATCATTAAAATTCCGATTGTGATTACCGAAATCAAATATACGGTATCAAATAAAGTTTCTACAATTGCCTGCATAATAAACATCCTTTCTTATTTTGAAATTTTATGATGTGGGTGTCAAAAGTCCCCAACTATGATGCCTACGGATTGTTCCGTGCGTTGCACTCCCACAATCCTTTCTACGCTCCGCTTCGGTCGGTGCTAAACATGTGCCACCGGCACATAGCACCCCAGTATTCGCATATCGTGGGATTATCATCCCACTTTTATGCTCACATGGAAATCCAATATATGAACACTGTTCATTTTGATTCAAAAATTTTCCCACATGATCTGTGGGAGAATTTTAATATAATGTTTTATTTATAAGCATCACTATTTGTGAAGGGTCATAATCCTGACGGATCATCGACACTAACATCAGCGAAAATAATATATCTGCGAACTGTTTTTCCGTAAATTGCTGGTCAAATACATTCGGGCGGATCTTAGAATCATTTTTCAGGACATCGCACAGTCCATTGAGGATATGCCCCCAGGTCTGCATCATTCTCTTTTTACCTTCCGTTCTTTCTTCTCTCATAAATCCAAACGAATGCAATGAAAAAAACCCCGGAAATTGCTTATTTCCATATTGCAGACGTTCATAAATCCATAAGATGCAGGTTGTAACATCATCAAAGACCTGTTCATCCTGGGAATGAAAGAAAATCTCGTGCCAAATACTCTCTATTGTATCACTGAGCAAGACCGCCTTCGATTCATAGTAATTATAAATTGTACCGGCAGAAACAGAACACCGGGATGCAACAGCCCTGATACTTACAGCAGCCCAGCCATTTTCTTTGATCAATTCCCTGCTGGCAGCCAATATGTCTTCTTTTGAAGTAGCAAGATGATTCACAACTTCACCTCCAATATTTCTAATTTGCTTATTATTACTTTTCAGCATGAACACTGTTCATATTGAAAACATACACCGTTCATTTTGATTTGTCAATATCTTTTTTGCAAAATCTGTGACAACACTCTTCATATTAAAAATTTCAAATTTCTGCCTGGATAATATGTCCAAAATTCATTTCATCTTTGAATAAATCATACACATATTCTGGACTTTCCAAATATAATCCTGTTTCTTTGTCTATAAGTTTTTCAAAGACTTCTGAATTGTAAAATTTATTCATTGCTTCATCATACTCTATATTTTGATCGGTACTAATCATATTGACAATATCCTGTATTAAATATTTCAGTAACTGATCCTCATAAAAGGCAATGAACCATTTCTGATTCACTGCCTTTTTCTTTACATATTTTTCCTTTTTATCTTCTGAATATCTTCAGGAATTTTCATAATATACTTTATTCTGTTCTGTTCATTTCCTTTCCTTCTATAGCAGCAATTTCTTCTTCCGTATATTCTTCTATTTTTGTTGCTGTTACCTGTTTGATATGTTGTTTTTTCAGGTGCAGATATACGAATTCCCGAAAAATAGTATAGAACACTGATAACAGTGGAATAAAAACAAGCATACCTACAATTCCCATAATGTTTCCACCGACTGTAACGGCTGCCAGCACCCAGATGGACGGAAGACCTACAGATTCACCAACAACATGGGGATAGATCAGATTTCCCTCTATCTGCTGCAGTACCAGAAATACTATTATGAATAGAATTGCCTGTTTCGGGCTTAGCATAAAGATTAAAAAGCTTCCTACCGCACACCCGATGAAAGCCCCGAAAACAGGGATCAATGCCGTAAACGCAATTAAAACTCCAATCAGGAGTGCATATGGCATCCGCAAAATACTCAGTGTAATGACAAACATACATCCAAGAATCACGGCTTCCAGACACTGACCTGTAAGAAAGTTTGCAAATGTCCGATACGTGAGAGAACAAACTTTAAGGAATGCATCTGCTTTTTGTTTTGGAAGAAAAGCGAAAAATACTTTTCTGACCTGTACATGCAGCTTTTCTTTTTGAAAAAGAATATAGCAGGCAAAGGAAACCGCAATGAAAAAGGTTGTTAATCCACTGATCAGGGAACCCACTGCAGACATTGTCGTATTCATCATATTTCCTGCACCGTTTCCAAGAAGGCTTATTGCCCATCTGACTGCCTGATCCAGATTAAACTGCAGCTGATCTGTCAGTTTTATAATTTCCTGATTATTATGGAAAAATTCTCGAATCCAGCTTTGCATATGCGGGATAAAATCAGCGATGCTCGTCATCAAAGTTCCCATTGTTCGTGTAAGCTGCGGAATCACACCAAACATTACCAATGAGATTACACCAACTACTAATACAACCGTAAGGAGCAGACTTATCGGTCTTGACAGTTTTTTAACTATCTTATTTTCTTTTTTTGCCTTTTTAAAAATTGTCCTTTCCAAAAAGCTCATTGGCACATTGGTCAGAAATGCGATAGCTCCACCAAGTATAAACGGAAATATAATCCTCCATATGGTTTTCAGCACACCGAATACCATATCAAACTTCCACAAGGCAACTACAAGAAGTGCCGTAAATACAATAAGCTCCCTGATTTTTTTAATAGATATTTTGTTTAGATCCACTATTTTCTCCTTTTTCAATCGTTATCCGTTATTTTGTGTGATCGGTATTTGTTTTATTTTAACTTAGCATATATTAAAAATCAAGGTTTTTGGATACAGGTGTCTTTGGATAATTTTTTGCGGCACATTTCAGGACCGTATAACCAAAGTTTATTATCTCTTGTTGTTTACTGATATTTCAAGTATAATGAAATTTATAAAAGAAATACACGTACAGCATACGGACTTACAACGCGATAATCCTAATGTTTTGTGATATACAGGAGGTTATTCTCATGGGAAAGCAATCTAAAAGAGAAAATAAGACGATTTATCAGATTTGCCGGGAAGAAGCCGGTCTCACCAGATCAGAAGCCAGTGAAAAGATGACAGCTGTTTCTGATTCTAAAATTGAAAAATTTGAATATGAAATACAGGAACCAACACCTTATGATATCATCCAGATGGCTGATGCTTACAGACGACCGGATCTCTGCAATTATTACTGCTCCCATAAATGCGAAATCGGTCATCGTTATGTTCCGGAAGTCAAAGTTTCCGACTTATCCAACATAATTCTGGAAACCATTGCCAGTCTAAATGAAATCAATCCTCTTACCACACGCCTGATCCAGATAGCCCGCGACGGCAGGATCAGTGATGATGAGATAAAAGATTTTGCACTTATCAGCAAAAAGCTGGATGAAATTTCTCTGGCAATAGATTCACTGAATCTCTGGATTGATAAGACCGCCAGCGAACAGGCATTGAATATTGAACTGCTGAATGAGGAAAAAGAAAAGCTGAAATAATCCATAACGCACGAAGGGCAATGAACCATTTCTGATTCATTGCCCTTCTCTTTACATACGCTGTAATTGATTAACGATACTTTCTGTTCTTCGAATAGCTTCTTCTACCTGTCTTTTTGCATTATTGATTCGATCCTGGACCATCCAGTCCACAACAAATCCATCAAAAAAATAATCTGCAAATGAAAGAAAATTTCCGGTATCGATATGCAGGTTACATGCCATATTTACATCATTTAATTCTCTGCTGAAATTACGGAGATCATACTTTGCCTGCTCCATATTCTGCTTCGCCTGCTCCATTTTTGAATGTTTCAGCATTGTACTGAAAAATCCTCCGCCAAACATATCTACCAGACCCCAGTTTTTTGCACTGTTCAGATTTTCTTTTGCTGTACTAAGACTGTTTAAGGCTCTATGTCCAGCTTCAATTGCTTCTCTTTTTTCTTTTTCAATATCATATCCCATAAAAAACACCTCTCTGACTCTTTATGAATGTGAAGTTACAAGTCCGATAATCCCACCAATGATCAATAGCGGAAAAGCTATATACATTAATCCGCCTACCACCATTCCAATCAATATCACCGGAAAGAAAATAACCGTACAAAGTAATTTCAGGATTCCCCAGGATGCTTTTAAGCCAAATATAAAAAATTTTCCAACAAACCAAATCATACAAATAGTAAATAATAATGATAACATCTTTTTCTCCTTCTAACACTCATCCAGTTGTGAGTGATTCATTTTTTGTTGTTTATCTGATATAAAATCAGATGTATTTTTCAATCCAAGCTTGTTACTGAATTCCGGATTTTTTTCAATCTTTTCTATTATCCGAATTAATCGTATTCTCTGTGTTGCATTCATCTGATCACCTCGCTAATATCCACCTTTTCTGTTGATATTGTCAGTATAGCAAAATAATTTTTTACAATACACATCCGTAGTAAAGAATTAAATCTTTATAATTCCCGTTTTTTGAGAAATAACACAATTCCCTGCAATTCATCTACTGCTTCTTCAATTCTTTCATCGTTTGTATCTCCAAAAGATAAAACAATGGAAATATCATCAGCACTGTTATCCTCTGAAAATTGTTTCGGGCTGTATGCCCATAATTCAAGTCTTACCTGCTTATCCAGGTCTATCAATTCATCGGTTAGCAAGGTTTTATCATAATCTTTCTCACTAATTGCATAGGTAACAACTCGGCTTGGATTTAACATTGCTTTTTCAGAAAGTGCCGTTTCCCCTGCAAAGACCATATTTTCTGTAACTTGCGTCTTATCTATATATCCTGTTTTTCGAACAGGAGTCGTCAAATATACTTTTGCTTTTTCAAATAATTCATCTCGCTTATATTTTGACTCAATAAACTTGTTGACACCGTCTTTTGCTACCAAAAACAAATCCGTCGTTTCCAACTGCTTTACTGCTCTGGTCAAGGTCATTGCTGTAAATGGAAGCACTTTTCCGGCTTCTGAAATATACAATCGTTTTTTCTTACTATACAGATAAAACAAAAACAACTGCTGCGTGGAATAAACAAACTTCCCCCTTAATTTTGGGGGTTCTTTCTCATCAGAAAGCATTGTTCCGATGAAAGGAAGAAAGACCTGCTTATCAGTAATAAACGGTATATTATTTTCTATAAGGCTTTTTCTTCGATAATTTGATACAGTTGTAAGTTCAAATACGACTGGCACATTATCAACCTGCTGTATTTTTACAATTTGTTTTTTCAATGCCGGAAGTGTGGCAAGTTCTTCTGTTGGAGCAAGCATTATACAGCGTCTGTTTCCAATATATGCTGTATGAAAATCATAACTCCCTGCAATATAAACAGGCAAAGAATCCTGATGATTCCATGCTTCATATTTTATAGAAATCCCGAATACGCTTGTAAGCATATTTCTCATTCTCTTTTTAACTTAATTTATTTCATTTTAACTTAACCAATGTTAAAATTCAAGTTTTTGAGTTATTTTGAATTTATGCAGACAATCTGCACAAACTTCTTTCATAAGCAAATTTTCCACTCATCGAGTGAAAATTTTACAATACCCAAACTACTTCTTGAATTTATATTTTCCTTTTCCGTGACCGGATACTGGTTCAATAATATCTGCCTGCACCAAATTGGAAAGAAGTTTTGAAGCACCTGAACCTTTCAGCTCAAGAAGTTCCATAACTGCACTTCTTTCAAACACCTCATCAAAGCCAAACTTTTCAAAAAGTCTATGGATATGAATCGTCGTTTTTACCGAGAAATCGCTGCCTTTTTGAGAAAGTACACTTTCAATATCCACTTTCCCATCTTGAATGTCCACTTTTTCTTCATTCAAAAGTCCACTTATATGAAGATTTCGATTATGAAGTTCATTTTTCTCGTTCAAAAGTAGATGTCTGAGAAACGCTTCCAGATACTCTATTGTTTCGTGAATACCTTTTTGCAGATAGGATAATCAGATAATCCAAAGCACTCCTGCCGCCAATACCTCTCGACCACCTTCCTTAAAATAAAAATAGCCACCTGATTTTTTGAAAACCAAGTGGCTATATAATATTAAATTTTGTGTCTATGTTTTATGAAAGAATCTTTTCTTAATCAATTTTTCTTTCCTGTAGCTTTACTTTTTCAGTTTTAACCCATCTTTGAAAGCTTCACCCACACGCTCTGTAACTTTGTAGTAACCATGAGTATAAGGGTCAAATGCAATGGCATTTACCTTGGAAATATCAATTTTACCGTCTACCATAACGCTCTCATCGGCAGTTACATTCACTACCTTTCCAATAACGCCACAACCGTATTCATTATCTTGATACTCAATAAATTTACATTCTAAACAGATTGGAAACTCATTGATAATAGGAGCATCTACGACTTCAGCCTTACTTGCAGTCAATCCGCTACGTGTAAATTTATCTGTTACACGATTACCAGACTCTACGCCAAAATAATCTGCTTCTACCAAGTGTTCAACATCTGCGATACTAACAGTAAATGCACCTCGTGCCTTAATATTTTGCACGGTTTTATGTGTTTCGGTAAGATTCAATGCAACTATGTCCCTTGCTTGCATTGTCCCCCAAGCAGCATTCATTACATTCACACTGTTGTCCTCATTATAAGTTGCCACCATCAACACTGGCATAGGAAAAATTCCTTCCGTAATTTTCAACTTTGTTCTCATAATAATCTCTCCTTAAAATTAGATTGACAGAATTATTTATCCTACTTATAATTATATTCAATCAATTCAGAATTTCAAGTACTGGTAAAAATGATAGGTACTATCCAAGGAGAAAGTATAATGATACAAAACTACATTGAAAATGCCAATTTTGAAGATACAGGCTTTGCTTACACTTTGTCCCTGATTTCCGGCAAACATAAAATGGTCATTCTTTATTGTTTAATGGAATTTAAAACTGTAAGGTTCAATGAGCTGAAGCGTTATCTGAAAACAATTTCCGATAAAACATTAAGTACCAATCTCAAGGAACTAGAGTCTGACAAACTGATTATCCGTACTGAATATCCTCAAATTCCACCCAAGGTGGAATACTGTCTTTCGGAACGTGGCAAGTCACTAATGGTAGTGTTAGATCAGCTTTGTGTTTGGGGTGAAGAAAACAAACTGACAGATTAACATCTTCTAGCCAATGTTAAAAGCAAAGTTTTTGAGTTGTTTTGGCTTTTATTGAAAATTTCTGCCTATATAGGCTTTTTTACTCAATATATCCATTTTCAAATGTTCTCCCACTCGTGTCCTTTCTCACATCTCCAAATCACTTTCTTATGAGAGCCAATAGAAATCTCTGTCGGTTTTATCTTATTCTTTTTCGACCACTCCGAAACAAGCTCTGGGTGTACTTCTGCTAAACTGTTATTCATAGAATATAATTGCGCCCCTTCCTCATAACGGACAACTTTCTTTCTTCCGACCTGCACCAGCTTTTCCAATTCTGGAATTTCTTTTCTGACTTTAGGCATGAAAAAACCTCCTTCCTTCGTACATAAAAAATATCTTTCATATATACAAAAGAAGGAGGGTGAAAATACAGCCTCTGATATGCAATTTTTTTATTTTAACAAATCGAGCAGCGTATATTCACCTTTTGGAATCTTAGCTGTTCTATGATACTCTTTTATTGCTTCCACAAGAATCCCAGAATTAGAAAAATAATTAAACACATAATCATATGATTTTACGTCAGACATTCTAAGATTTTCCTTGCAAAAATCACTTGGTTTTTTCCCTGACTTTTTGAATTCTTTATACTGATTTTCAGCAAAGATAATCAACATTTCTATTTCCGGTGCAGTAATCACATTGATGACATCTATCTTATGTTCATATGCTTTACCAATTTTAAATTTTTCTCTTCTTGAATCTAATATTCTGATTACTGATATCTTTTCTGCAAATCCTTTTCTCAAATATTTCTGTTCAAATTTCTTGCCGTCCCTACATCGAATTACTGACTCCTCCAGCATCTCTTCTCTCGAAAACACAAGCAATTCTTTATCTAGAAGAATATCCATAATTGCATTTTCTGCAGCACCTTCACATATACACGCTTTATATTTTGCCAGTTCCATAGTGCACCTCCTATTTCAGAGATGCAGCTATACTTTTCTTCAACTGCATATAAGCTTCATAAGTAGGTGTCGTTCCTTCCAGAAATCCACTCTGATAAGCATCGCTTTTCTTAATATCATTTCTTTTTAGAATATTGGATAGATTCTCTGCTGTAATCCCATCTCTATTTCTAGTAATAAAAATACTGTCATTACGGTCGTATTCATCCAAAAGTTCCGGATAATGAGTGGAGAAGATTAGCATACCACCATTTTTATTTATTTTTCCGTCCATAAAGAAACGAATTAAAGTACTTACTATTTCTTTATTGAAATGATTCTCTACCTCATCAACAATCAGGCAGCCTCCATCTTTCAGAACTTCTTGCGCCAGAGTGAAAGTAATCATTCCTTTTACAGTTCCTGACGAGAGATAATTATTTAATTCGATTGGATTGTTCAATACAATCTCTTCTTTTCCTTTAAATTTTAAATGTATAATTGGCTTCTCATTTTTTTCTTCAAAATATAATTTTTCAATTGTTGGATCCAGATAGGAAATAACCTCAGCCGGAATTCCTTCTGAAAATGGTAACACATTCACATTGGTGAAAAGTAACATGCTGACTACTTTTATATGTTTACCAGTTTTTTTATTATATGCGATCATAATACTAACATCATCTGACAAAAAGCTTTCCTGTTCATCTCGAACAATGAATGGTTCTCTCTCCTCAAAATCCAGCATAGCTTTACGAGTTGTTACTTCTTCAGCTTTTTTTGACCATAATGATTCTGATTCAATACTGTACACAACTCCTTCTACTTTCGTATTCTTAGATGTTATGACCGTTTCCAGTCTGCAAATTTCTTTTGTAGTCTCCGAATAAAAATATACATTCAAAATAGCATTTTTTGTATTTCCTAATATATCTTTCGTATTCATATGATTGATTGGTTCGTTATTTATAATTCCCAACGCAAGAAGAAGCACCTTTAATACAGAGGTCTTTCCTGAGGCATTGATTCCTATAAACGCGTTAGCCGGATTTAAATATATATTTGAAAACAAGGAATACAAATTCATTTTATCTTCTTCCGCAACTCTTTGCTGTGCATAAAAAGATAAATCCAGCTTCTCTTTAAACAATGGTAAGCCTTGTGCGGTAACTCTCAATAATTTCATATAACGCCTCCAATTTAAAAACTGATTATACGTGGTTATTTTTCTTTTACTTCAATTATATCCACATTTCTATATTTTATCAACGGATAACCCGTTTTTATTTTTTAATTTGAAAATTTTTCTCTCACACCCTGTATTTTACCCCTCCATCTTTTGTATATGTAAGATGGTTTATAGATTAGAGCAAGATCCACCTAGGTATTACCGTATCGCCATTTTATGGCTACGGCATATCTCCGGGTAAGTCTCTTGATGGGGATTCCGATTCCCCATACCCTCGTACAGACATCAAAGATATCTGTTGGCTCTCTATCAAAGATAGTCGCAGCACTTTATATAACCGGAAGGGACAGCCGGTTAAAAAGTGTAATCGCACATCCAAGATGTCTTATCAAAAAAGAAGGAGGACTATGGCACCAAAGAAGAAAGAAAAGAATCTCAAGAGGAGTAACATCATCACATTAAAATTAACGGATATTGAATTGGCAGTATTAAATGAAGCCGCTGACGTTACAGGACTTTCTCGTTCTGAATATGTGAGAAAACTACTACTTGAAAAGCAAATCAATCACCAAATTGAAGTTGTTGCAGACATGAACGATCTCAGAAAACTGGTCAGTGAATATGGAAAAATCGGATCGAATCTAAATCAGATTGCCAAGCATTTTAACAGTGGTGGTAGTCAGTCACGTGCTATAGAAAACGAGATCCATCAGTGCATCATGAACTTATTTCTATGATCGGTCAGAGAACCTGCCGAAGAAATACGGATGAGACTAGGATCGTGATGCTCCAGATCTGGCAGCGATTGTACAAATTAAGCCCGATCCTTTTTGCACCAGATCTGACCGGTCCATTCTGTCAGAGAGGAAGCTGTATGGAAAAACAGATGTCCTGCCAGAATCCTATTTCAAAACTTTGGATGCCGTCAGATATCTTAAAAGCAGATTATCCATTGCTGATTCGGAAGGAGATGAGCAGCCATGAAGATTAAACTGATTGACTTTGGTCTGAAAGCAGATCATCATCCCTTCCGGCCACATGAAAATGATGCCGGTGCTGATGTATTCATGCCTTATGAGTGCGTATTAAAACCAGGTGAGATTGCAAGAATTCCGCTTGGATTCGGTCTCATCATCCCGGATGGATTTGCCGGATATGTCTTTCCACGGAGCAGCATGGCAGCAAAAGGACTGGTATGCGAACTTCCACCGATTGATTCCGGTTACCGTGGTGAAATCCATGCCATTATCAGCAACGTGAGCACATCTTCTCAGACCATTCATAAAGACACATGCGTCAGTCAGCTGGTGATCACACCGGTCGTGATCGCAGACTTTGTCCTGGACCTCGGTGAAGAACAAGGAACTGGAGCATTCGGAAGCACAGGAGAATAATACTATGATTACATTTGGAAGAAAATTAAAACACTTAAGACAGAAAAATCATCTCACCCAGAAAGAACTCGGCATAGCTGTCGGATTTCCTGACAGCTGTGCTGATGTCCGGATTGCTCAGTACGAAAGCGATGTCCGAACACCGAAAACAGATCTTATGAAACTCTTCGCATCAACACTCGGCGTTCCGATTGAACTCTTTACCGTACCGGTACTCTCAAAACCCAGGGAGTATGAGGCAGCGGAGTATTGGAGATATGAGTTGGAAAGCAGAGTTAGATTAATTGTCATAATACTGAAATGAGGCAACGGATTTTCCGCTGCCTCGCTTTAATTGTTGTGATCATCAAAAATATCATCCAAGATTTCCATCGTTCCATAATCTTCCAAAAACGAATCTCTTTTCTGTCTTTTCAATTTCTGCTTTTCCTGTTTTCTGATACGTTCTGGATGTTTATAATGTTCATTCATAATCATGAAGTAATCCTGTGCATCTGCAATCCTTTTTTTCTGATTTTTATCGGCATACTTCCGGATTTTTGATAATGTGCTAAAATGTTGTAATGCTAACTCATATCTGTCTTCTCTTGTTTTGTTATTTTTAGATTCTAACACAAGACGAGCACTTTCTTCTAAAATTCTAATATGCTGATTGATATAGATTTCTGTAGCATTCTTTAAAAGGCCATCATCAATCTGCATATCCGGCTTAATTCTTTGAATTACAATGGATGCCCAGATTTCCTTTTCTTTCCGAGATAAGCCAAATAACCCCATCGTATTATGATCTCCTTCTATCCATAGTTCCAGATTTCATATCCCTGTCTTCTGGCCGAATCATATACCGGCATCATGTTCCTTTCCAGAATGTTATAAAATACTTCTCTAGAATTACCTTTACGGTACAATTCCTGACCAGCCCAGATGGAATGCAGATTATCCCGATAACACGCTTCAAATCGTTTGTGAAGATCTGGTCTTTCATTTATCATTTCATACATCAGATACTGGTTTCCAGCAAAAACTTCAAAAAATGGATTCCACTTGGGTAAGCGGTTGCTTTTTGCCGAATTCAAGGATGAATCCATCGGCATCAGATTCCACAACTCATCATTCATTACAAAAGACCATGGAATGAAATGATCTACATCATACTGCGTTTCTTTTACTGGCTGTCCTGTAAAAATATCCCTTATTTCCTGTACTTTCATAATTCCCTGCCACAACTTCCGCACATTTGACAGTTTTCGCATTTTTTCATCCATTGGAGCAAGCTTATAAATCAAGCCAGGCACTTCAGGATTATTATTCTGAAGCCATTTCACTTTTTCATATTGAATCCAGCCAAGGATATTAACTGTATTATCCTGAATCATTGCTACCCAGTCTGGATGAAAATGCACTTCTTTTTTCAATTTGCTGCTATCACCCAATACATATGGCAAAGGAGTTACCAGTTCATTTATTTTTTGAATATACGCTGTAATGCGTTTGACACTTCCCCAGTCCGGCACTTCATTACTCCTTGTAAAAAAGCCTGACAGTGCTCTATATGGCACCATATTAGTCAACTGTTCTTTTGCTTTCTTTAAACCTGCCTGATGTTCCCGAATAGCATTCTTTATTTCAATCTTAGATGCATTTGCCGGAAGATCACTGAGTTCTGTCAGCTGTAAAATTGCCCTTTCCAGACCATCTCTGACCAATCCATCTGCCTGTATTCCACTAAGATGAATATGAAATTCCCGTACTGAATACCAGGCATTCGCAATCATTTCATTAATAATCTCATCAAATGTTGTCTCATTTTTTCCTTCTGAAATAATATGTATCACGGCCTCCAGCCAGTAAAACTTGTAGCAATAGGAGGGATCTTTCATCATCTGAGAGAAAGCTTCAATATCCAGTTGATTATAATAGTTTGCTTCAATATTCAACAAACATCTGTCTTGCGAAGCAATATATTCAACCATCGTTCATCACCTCTTCCTTCTCTCACATCTCCGGTGATCCACATTTTTTCTATCTGTAGTCCTGAAATCTTCCTTACAAACTCTTCAAACATCCCTTCTGTAAAATCCGTAAAATATCGACCATTTCGTTCACCTTCAAATGTACCGTATTTGAACGATGTATAAATTATGCCATTCGTTTTTAATGCTTGATGCATTTTGTGAAATATATTTGGTAATTTTTCTCTGGATAGATGAAGAACGGAGGCACATGCCCAGATTCCATCATATTGGTTTCGGTCATCAAGTTCTTCAAACAGCATCTGTTTTACTTGGATGCCTGTGTAATCAGTTGCCATTTTACAAATCACACCTGATCCATCTGTTGCGGTTACATGATAACCATTATTTAGAAAATACTTTGTATCACGTCCAGATCCACAACCAAAATCCAGAATAGAAGCATCAGGAGAGAGATGCTTTGTAAATATTTGCTGTACTTCCGAAAAATCTACATTCTTTGTAGTTTCAGAAAAAACAGCAGCATTGCTATTATAATAATTTAGTGTTATAGCATCACTCATATTCATAGCATCCCTTTCCGACTTTATTATAGTGCCACAAATCTTGACACCTGCTAATTTCTTGCATATTTCTACTCTGTCTATCAGACATTTATTCTTATTCTAATCTTGTTAATGCATCAATGACTTTTTGTTCAAGTTCTTTTTGCTGTGTTGCCATGAGCTTATTAGATGTTCTTACTAAGACAGTACCAATTACTGTATGTGTTCCATTTGCCTAAATTGTTCCATCATAAGTTGCAAGATAATCTCTACGTTTTTCTGCATCTTCCACATTTTCGTAACTCCTCTATGCAGGATACCAACAAAATTGTAAGAAATGCAGACGTACTACCTATAGAAAATGAAAAGTCTTCTGTAAATGAAAACTGATTTATACTGCCGCCAAATAATACTGATGTACCGATTGAAGCCGTCACTATCACAGCAAATATCAGCACTGCAATTAATATATATTTAGGTTTTATTCTATAAAACCCAATCAGCTTCTTCTTAAAATCATTAATGAGTGCTTTATTCTTAGACGTAAATACAGTTACTACGGCAACCACGGCAGGTGAAACCAAGCCAAGAAACATTCCAAGATAAAGCCCCGTCCCTTCATTAAGTAAAATTGCAAATAGCCACCAGAACCAAGTGCAGGCAAATGTAATCAAATAGAATCTGACCGGTCGATATATATACTTTTCCATGACTACACCTCAGCCTCTACAATCACAAGCTCACTCTTTATACCATTGAACTCAATGTAATTGTCTGCTTCGGCATCTGAAAAGTCATCAACCTTTTTCCCCTGTCTCTCATAATAAATATGAGTTGCTATTCCCTTTTTTGTGCTTCTAAATCTATAATCTGCAGGAAGTGTAAGTCTTGATGTTGCTGACAACTGATTAATCTCAAGTGCACCCTCATGTGATAAAACACTGATCTGCATATCAAGATTTGAATCTATCTCAATTTCACTTTTATTTCCCTGAAGGGTAACTTCGCTAATTTTGCCATTTACCTCAATATGTTCATTTTCTATATCAGTAATATTCAGTGTCCCTGCATTAACTGATAATTCGATTTTTCCAAGATATTTTATTGGAATAAAAATAGTAATGACCAAACTCTCCTTTGCATCTGCTTCACTGGCTTCATTAAATCTGTTAAGATCAATATCGATTCGGTTTTTTATATCATCAATCTTTACTTTATAATCTGCCAGAAGATTCTTATAGACATTTGAAAACATTGCGACTTCAATTTTTTCTCCATGATATGCCTTTAAATCTACAGCATATGCTCCACCAAGCTTGATATCAAAATTCTTCTTACCATCAATATCGTATTCAGTACGACTTTCATAGATGTAATTAGACTGCTTTTTCTCTGATTTTTCATTCGAAAGTAATTCATCTACTGATATCTGGAAAAGATTTGCTATTGCCATCAGATTTGCAATATCCGGTGTTCCTGTTCCATTTTCCCACTTTGTAATGGCTTGTCTTGATACACCGATTTTCTCAGCCATCTTCTCCTGTGAAAGTCCAGCCTGTTTTCTGTAATATTTAATTTGTTCTTCTAAAGTCATTTTTCAACCTCCGTTTTCGGTTTGTTTTACTTCCTTCACAGATTAGCAAATTAACCTTTACCAAACAAGAAACATTAGCTGTCATTTCACTATTTTTCTGCTACTTTCCGTAGCAACGCCCTAAAATAAAGGTTTTTACAATGAAAACTAAATTTATCCAATCGCCAAATACCGATTGAACTAAATCGCTGCACGATGGCCTTCGAAGGCTGTGGCGCAGTTTTCTCTTTAACTTAAAAAAGGCAGTAGATAATGAGTCCTAAAAGTAGTATTGTTAAATCACCACAAAATAACAATTGAACAGGATCATCATTAACACTGCCATGAATAGAATAACACCAGAATCTCGTTTTCACAAGAGGGTATAGCTTAATTGCGGTCTATTTAGCTTGTTTCTTGACTACTCAGGAAAAATATTTCTACCCTCGCCCCACCTGTATTTTCAGAATTTGAAAGTTTAATACCTCCACCATATTTTTCAGCCACAGTTTTTGCAAAAAATAGTCCCATCCCATAATGGGCTTCGCCATTTCTACTTGTGTCATCCATAAAAAACTGCTCTGTGCCATGCAATAATGCTTCTTTTGTAAATCCTGATCCGCTATCCTCCACAATGAATGTCAGCCGGCCATCCTGCTCCTTTGCGTCAATATAAATGATTCCATTTTCTTTTGTATGCTCCACTGCATTCTGAATCATATTCATTACGGCCCGGAACATTGGATCATAAGCAATCGTTACCTTTTTATCACTTTGTCCCGCCTTCCAATCTATTTTCTGGTGATAGATTTCTACCAGTCCGAGTGCCTGTTCCTTTATATCTGCGAAAAAATCTTCTAACCTCACCGTTGTATAGGTAACATCACTGCAATTCCATGATTTTGTGACATCTATCAACTGTTTTACATAACTTTGTATCTGTGTTGTGCCGTTCAAAACATAAGTGATATTATTCTTCTGTTCTGTGGTCAGTTCAGTCTCTGAAAGTAGTTCTGCATTTCCCCGTACAATCGTAAGAGGTGTTTTAATATCATGCGCCAAAGCAGACATCTGTTGTTTCTTTTCCTGCTCTGTTTTCCACTGCTTTTCTAAAGATTCTCGCAATGCATCTCGCATATCATCGATTGCCGATAAACAGTCATCAAACTCTTTGATACCGGAACAGGATGTCTCATATTCCAGATTTTGATCCTTTATTTGTCCGATTGCGTCTAATACAGGCTGCATCTGCTTTTTGATTCTTTTTCCAAAACGTATGGACGGAATGATGATAATCGCTACCGCTCCAATCACAGACATAATACTCATCACATTCTGTGGTTCTATAAAATGCTCCCTCAAAAAAGCTGAATGATATTGAGGTGTCAGGCGATATTGCAATACAACATATTCATTTTCCCTTACAATTACTTTATAAAAATATTTCCCGGATGCGTTTCCGTACTTTGCAACATTCCATGCTATCTGTTCGTATTGTTCTGACAGATCTCCACCTATTTTCTCTCCATTCTCTGAAAAGATTATATAATCACAAAGTGCGGGAATCATCTCAGCAGTCACTTTATCTGCACGTAGAATCGTATCATATGCTTCATTAATCTTTTGCTCTGCATAATTTGCCGGATAAATACAGCCCACACTAATCAAAAGGCACAGCAACAGCCAAGCAACAATCACCAAACCAACTAATGAGCCAAGCATGACCAGTACATATCTCATAAAAATCCTGCTGAGTGCATTGCTTCTCTTTACTCTTCCCATTTATATCCAATCCCCCAGACTGTTTTTATCGGCATATAATCATAATCCGCAAATTTTGCTCTTATATTTTTGATATGCGTGATTATAGTACTGTCATTACTCTCATTGTCAAAGCCAAAGACCGCTTCCAATATCTGTTCCTTCGAGAAAACCTGTCCTCTGTTTTTAGCCAGAAATTCACAGATTTCGTACTCTGCTTTCGTAAACGGAAGTTCTTTATCATCCATCAACAGTTTCTTTTGAGACATCTGAATGCAGACTCTCCCTAAAACCATCCGGACAGAATGTTCCCTGTGCTCTCTTCTAAGATGTGCATTGATCCTTGCCCGAAGTTCCATCACTCCAAATGGCTTTGAAATATAATCATCTGCTCCTAAAGAAAGTCCGTTTACCAGACTGTTTTCCTCCGTTTTTGCGGTAAGAAACAAAATTGGACAATCCACAAGTGCCCTGATTCTTTTGCATAATTCAAAGCCGTCCATTCCAGGCATCATAATGTCAAGTAAAATCAGGTCATAATGATGTAATTCTTCCATATTAAGTTTCAGCGGATTACTTACTTTGGTAACCAGATGTCCATCCTTATTCAAAATGCTTTCTATCATTTCCAGAATTGCCGGTTCATCATCAACTGCCAGTATTTTTGCCATAGTTTCCCTCGATTCTATTCCGATATTCTGTTTCCTTCCCAGTGGTTTACCCACCAAAAATAGTATACCATACTAATCCCTGTAAATATTAAGCAACCTGGTATGAATGACAACCATTCACCTACACTAGTTTCTCCCAATACAGATTGCAGATAAGTATATGGTACTCTACCCGTCCAGCAGACAAATACATATTTCCACACATAATCTCCAAGTCCGGTAAGCATCAATGCACTAATTAGTCCTGATATAATCCCTGCTCCAATGGATACCCCTTTTCCAAACTGAAAAGCCAGAATCAGCTGCCACAGATAAAGTGGAACACTGCTTCCCCACAGCAGCAATGCTGCAAATATACATCCTTTCATGATTTCGATATCGCTTGATGCGATTCTTCCAAATCCAATTCCGAATATGATTGCTGTCAATAGGATAGAGCACAGACACAAAACCAGTAGCATCAACAGTTTCGATAAAAATGCTGCAGGTTTATCCGGTAAAGACAACAGATTTTGAAAATCACCTGCATTTTGTTCCTGTTCCATCACACTTGCTGTAAAAATTCCAATAAGTACCGGAAGTCCTGCTCCTATTGCCTGATAAAATGCAATCACTTTCATATTTTCATTCCATGGTGAAAAAAAGTAATATATTAAAAATATAACGCTGGTTATAATCGGAATCAGTAAGTGTGCCAGAATCACAGATGTTCCTTTCATCTTTCGCAAGTCTGCATTAAGAGATCTTCCAATCATCTTATTTCACCTCTCTTCTCTCAAACCATTTCAAAAACAGAACCGTTACAAAAACAAACCAGATGATTGAGAGACACATTCCCGGAACAATGACTCCCGTATCCAAAAGAGGATTCCCTGCTTCTGCGGCAAGTCCATTTGGTAAAACATGAAGCAACGGGCACATCATTCGCATAGGGATTGCAGAAACAAGTACATACCAGATTCTGGTTTGTGATATTACCACACCGCTGACGGTAATAAATAGGCATACGAACAGGTTTACAATCATTCCAAATCGTTCACTTAAAAATAAAGCTACCGGAATCTCCCATAACTCAGAAACCGTCAGAAACAATACTGCAATCAACGCTCCTCCAACTGGAACATGTGTCGTTAGAAGAAAGCCTCCAAGCGTTGCTCCTGCAAACACAATCACATTAGAAAACAAAATCATGTACCCAATATAAATAATTTTCCCCAGCAACAATTTTCTTCTGTCTGTGGGAATAGTCATTAAATGATAGTATTTTATCTTTTTCTCCTGCGCCACAGAAAGATAACAAAATAGAGCAATCATCCCCGGCAGCAAAAGTGTATACCACCAGTTCCAAACACTTTCTGCATAAGCATTTGTCATCCCAAGAGTAAATATAAATGCCATGACAAATGTAAGAAGAGGAAATCCCCAGATAAACTTTTTTCGCATGGTTCTTTTGGCTTTTTGATGTTCTGCTTTTATAATATTAACCATGGATTTCACCTGCTTTCTGGTTTTTTCTTACCACATTCATAAACAAATCTTCAAGATTATCTCCCTGCTTTAATGCTCCTTCGTATCCTAAGATTCCACCTGAAATAATCCCGACTTTATCTGCAAGTAACTGTACCTCTGAGAGAATATGACTGGAGAGAATTACAGTGATTCCCTGTTCCGGAAAAGACCGGATCAGCTCTCGTAATTCCTCGATACCTATTGGATCTAATCCATTCGTAGGTTCATCCAATATCAAAAGTTCCGGTTCTCCAAGCAATGCCATTGCAATGCCTAGTCTTTGCTTCATCCCCAAAGAAAACTGTCCTGTTTTCTTCTTTCCGGTGTTTGTAAGTGATACAATCTGCAAGACCTCATCAATTCTGTTTTCATCTGTACCAAGCAATAATTGTCTTACCTTCAAATTCTCTCTGGCGGAAAGATTTTCATAAATAGGCGGATTTTCAATTAACGCTCCTATTTTTGATAAATCTTTCCTATCCAAAAGTTTTCCATCAAAGTAAATCTTTCCTGCAGTTGGTTTCATCATACCGGTCAGCATTTTCAATGTGGTAGATTTACCAGCGCCATTCGGTCCAAGCAGTCCATAAATCTGTCCCTTTTCGATATTAAGTGAAACATTATTTACTGCTTTCTGCTTTTTAAAATATTTACATAGATTTTGTGTCTGCAACATCATTTCCATCTTTACCATCCTTCCTTCTATATTTCATTTCTTACTGAAATATAATCTATCAGGGAAAAATAAAGATTTGATGAAGTTTGCAAAATAATTTGCCTATTCTATTTTTATTCTCGTATGGAATAAAGCATCAATTGAATATCATTATCAGAACTCGGCTTTCCACTAAAATCAGCAAAACTGTTACAAATACGAAGTCCCAGTTTACCGAATATCTCAGTGATTTCATCCAAACTATATAACCTTATAGGATTTCCTTCTTTCATTTCAGGCTTATAAAGTGCTTCTCCATACATATAGTCTACCTGCCCATATATCAGCGTTTTTCTATCCTTCTCCCATTCAAAAGCAGATAATGTAAGTCCCTTTTCTCCTGCATCCCATAACTTGCAAGGGAAATGTGTTTGGGCATAGCTTCCATTCATGATAGCCATAAAGTGCTTCTATTCGCTTTCCTGCATACCCTTATCGGCTTGTGAAATCATCTGTCTGTACTGTTCCTTCACACTTTCCGGTGCAAGTATCTGTACCTTGCCACTAAAGCCAAACACCCAACCGAAAAAGGTAGGACTGGCTGATACTTCGGTCTGTACTCTGAAGGAAGTCATATCATACGCAAGGGTTGTCACATCTTCTCCGAAACGGTCAACCATTGTTTTCATCAGACTATTATCACATCTTAAATCCACAAGAACTTTCTCGCCTGAGAACATAAAGAATACTTCCTTTGTGTAATTCTCAATATCAAAATCATCAGGCATAGAAATAATATCTTTATCCAATATCTCCGGCTTGGAAGCAATACGGTCTACCCTGAAATTGATAACCTTACTTTTCTTCTCAGAATATCCGAGAACATAATAATAGTCCCCACACCAGAGAAGTTTATACGGACTGAGCTTATATACTTCGCCCTTATTCTTCAGAACCTTCTTCTTTAATCCGGTATAATCGTAATACTGGAAAGAAATCTGTTTACCTGCATTGATGGCGTCATTTATAGCGTCGATGATGTAATATATCTGTTCATTATCCGGCTTAATTCGATTGACCACATAGTTATTACGCTTGCAGTCTCTTTAATGGCTGCGTCGTGTCCCGTAAGTGCCGCAAAAGGAGCAAACTGTGCTGCTCTGTCGTGAAGTGACATACGAGGATGGTTCTTTGATGTCGGATTCGGCAGATTGATTATATCGTCATAAGAATGATTGTCCATCTGTTGCAGCACCTCCTTTGCTCGACAAACTTGAATTTTCAAATTAGTCTTTGCAAATAACCTTTGAACCTTCACCATCAATTACAATTCCCTGACGGTTGTTAATTGGGCATAGATTCAAATCCGAAAACTCAGTCATTATTTTCTCGGTAACTTTCTTAAATGGTGCTGTAAGATAATGCGGAAGAACATAGAAATCAATCAAATCAAGCCCTGCATCATCTTCTTGTGAGTAGTCCTCTGGCTTTTCATCCATTTGCTCGATATATTGGATGCTTGGAGCGCATATAATTGCACCTGCCGACTCGCCGATCATCAATTTTCCATTTGCCAATTCCTTTTTCAGTAGCCCATCAGTTCCCGTTTTACGGAGCTGGTCCATAAGAAAGAAAGAATTTCCGCCGGTAAAATATATCACATCTGCTTCTTCAAAAACAGACTGTATCGTTGAATAAGCCTCCGTTGAAATATCAATTTCAGTTACGATTGCTCCCAACTTTTTGAATAATTTTCGAGCCGAGCCGACATAACCGGTGTAGCCTTCACGCAGTGAAGCTGTTGGAATAAATGCGACTTTCTTATTTTCAATTTCTTCCTTTATCAGACTTCCCACACTTGAAAAGTGCGAACATAAAAATAGTTTCATCAATATTCTCCTTTATAAATTCCGATTTATCTATTCAATCCTCTATAAACCCTGTATTTTCAAGGCATATCGCCTATTAAATGTTCAAACCTTATGTATTTTCCCTTGTTTTTGCCCTTATGAGCCGAAACAAGGGAAATTTTTATTCTCCGCCGATTACCTTATCCAGCAGTCTTGCGGAAGTACGCTTCGCTTCCCTTGTAGCGTGAGCGTAAATGTTCATTGTGGTACTGACATCAGCGTGTCCGAGAAGTTCCTGCACATCTTTAGGTGCTGCACCGTTTGAAAGCAGATTGCTTGTATAGGTGTGTCTGAGCATATGAAAGTGGAAATCCTCCAATCCCTCCACCTTTTTTCTCGCTGTCCTGCACATAATCCCCACCGTACTCGGTGCTTCAAATGCCCCATCAGGTCTAAGGCAGACAAAGGATAATTCCTTGTACCCCTCTGGGACTTCCTCCGACCTCGGCAGACTGTAAACCTCATAATAGGTGCGGTCTTTTTCTTTGACCTCCAAATAGTAATTAAGGCTGTACAGTTCCCCGTATCGAAAACGGTTTTTGTGCTGTTCTGTTTTCGCAGTTTTCAGGATTGCGGCAAGCGTATCGCAAAAGTCCACGGTGCGGATTTTTTTACGCTTTGTTGCCCCTATTTCTGTTTTGTGCCTTGCCCCGTTGTAACGCATACTGCGGCGTACTGTCAGATATTGTTCTTCAAGGTTAATGTCCTGCCAAGTCAGACCACAGACCTCTCCAATACGCAAACCTGTATAATAGGCTATCTGTATAGGAAGAAGTGCAGGATTGTTTTTCTTTTTCAGGAAGTCCTCTAATCTCTGATACTGTTCGTAGCTGAGCGTTGGTGTGGAGGCAGTTTCTCCGTCCTCGTCCGAGAACAGTTCGCATTCTTCTTTCTTTCCTCGCCATACCACATACTGCATCGGGTTAAAGGTTATCAGTCTTTTCGGGAATACCGCAAAACGGAACGCCCCTTGTAAAACAGCCGAAAACAATCGGAGATACCCTTTGCTGAGTGCCTTTGCGGTTGTACCGTCAGGATTTGTACCGCCAAAGCTGAGAAAGTCTATATACGCCTGTAAATGGTCGGCGGTTACGGTTTTCAGCTTTCGGTTTCCTATCGGGTGCTGTTTGATACGGTTGACCGTTCCCTGATAGGACATTACCGTACCATTGCTGAGATTGCCGGGTTTCAGTTCTTCCTCCACCCACAGATCGAGCAGCATACCAACTGTGATGTTTTCAGACTTCGCAACGAATTTCTTTTCCTCATAGTCAGCGATTGCTTTTCTGAGCAGGGCTTCTGTTTCAGACTTGCTTTCTGTTCCCACAAACTCTTTCTGTACTTTTCTGCCGCTTTCATCTTCGATATAGAAGCGTGCGTACCACTTTTTACCTTTTTTTCTTACAGAACCTTTTGCCATAGATAAATTTCTCCTTTCTATCCGTGGCAATCGGGACTGTGACATATGGTGTGCGTAAAGTAATAGTGTCACTTATGCCGATGAATGTCAATCGGCATTTTCACTTGTCAAAGTGCCACGGAATTTTTCTTTTTCAGCAACCCTTTCTTCGGCTGCTGTCACTATCCCGAACAGGTCGCCCATCTTTACAGCGGTGCGTCCCTCATCGTAGATATGTAAAATCCCATCTAAAAACTGCTTCATATTCTCGATAGGAAGTTCCATTTCTTTACGGTAAACCCTTTCCATAATCGCCCCTGACTCAATCGCATAGCGGCGTAAGGACTGCTTTAAGCCCTCGTCCTCCGCTACACGGTCAACCTCAGCCATTGCGTCTGCAAAGTGATAAGTCATAACCGTATAGAGGTCAATCATCTTTCCGAGGAATGTGGTAAGCAGTTGTTGGTGCGGTTCTCCCTTTACCACAGAAGAAACCGTATCAAGATATTTTTTGATATGTTCCTCCATATCCCTTGCACATAAAGTGCGGCTGTCATATTCCTTATCTTCGGAAAGTCCTGTCAGCCATTCGGGAGTGGTCAGGAGTGCTTCTGCCAGCCCGTTGATAATCATTGTACGCTTCGGGTCTACTCCGTCCGCTTCATATCTTTGAATGGTAGATTTGTTTACCCCGACACGCTTACCAAGTTCGGGCATTGTTAAGTTTAATTCTGTTCGGCGTTCTTTCACTCGTTCACCGACCTGTTTTGCGGTGAATGTAATTTCTTTTTTCAAGGCTTTCACCTCCTATTGCTGATAGCATAGCACAGAAAAACCTATTTTGCAACCATAAATTTAATAATAGACAAAAATATTTCTTAATAAGTTGCAAAATGAGTTGACAAGAGGTATCAAAATAAGTATAATTACAGATACATAGTTGCAAAATGCGTGTTTTGAAAGGAGGTTGATAAAATGGGCAACATCAAAATGGGTTTAACCATAGAAGAAGCAGCAGAATGTACGGGTATCGGAAGAAATACAATGCGTAAGTTGGTAGACTGGGGCAAACTTCCCGTCCTCAAGGTCGGAAGAAAAGCGATTATCCGCAGGGATACTTTAGAGCGATTTATGAGCGTCAATCAGGGAAGAAACCTGCTGAATGAAAACGATGTCCGCAAAGTAGAATAACCATTCTCCAAGCCCTCGGCGTTTGAGAGCGAAATACACCCCTCGCACAAATCTTCGATTTGTACTCTGGGTATTTCGCCCTTGCAGGGGGCACTGTACCATCGCTTCGGGCAATGCACCGCCGCTATGATACAGAAGAAAACAGCCCGCTGTTTTCTTCGCTGTCCGTCTGCTTACGCCGCCGAAACAGCGGCAACCGATTTCTCGGTTGCAAAAAGAGTATGCCCGTCACGGGAGGAAGGAGTATATGGCAAGACATTCATTTATACAGATGTCGAAGCTATCCAATGTCAAGGGAAGAATATCCTATATCACAAGCCACGCAAAGCAGGAAAACCTTTATGCCACCTACCGCACCGCCGACAATGAATTTTGGAGTAACCTTGCAAGGGAAAGCCAGCAGGAGTTTAAGCGGAGCGGCACAGAGGGCAAATGTATCGAAGCAAGGGAATTGATTATCGCCCTGCCCGAAGTTTATACAAGATACGAGCCGCAGGAAGTCCTTGAAGATTTTACGGAGGAGTTCCGCAAGAGATATGGTGTGGAGTGCGTGTCAGCCCTCCACCACAACAAACGCAAAACCAATTATCATATCCATCTTATCTTCAGCGAAAGAAAACTGCTTCCTGAGCCTGACATCAAGAGAGCCACACGCAGCGTGTTCTATGATGAAACGGGCAAAAGGGTACGCACCAAGAAAGAAATCACAGGGGAGGACGGGCAGATACGCAAAGGCTGTACCGTCATTAAAAAGGGCGAGGTTTACGAAAGCCACCTCTTTACCGTGAAAGATGATAAATTCAAAAGCGAGCCTTTTCTTCGGGAGATAAAAGAGATTTACACCGACCTTATCAATCGGCATATCTCCGATCCCGAACAGCAGTTAAAGGTATTTGATAAGAACAGCGTTTATCTTCCCACCAAGAAAATCGGCAAGAACAATCCCAAAGCCGCCGAGATTGAAGCGGACAATACCGCAAGGCAGGAATGGAACAGGACAGCGGATATGGCGTTGTTATCGGGTATTTCCGAAGCAAAGATTTTAGAAGTCAAGCAGACCGAGATACACGAAAAAGCAAGCCAGTCAATTAAAAGCAAAGGCTGGCTTCCTAATCTGTTCCGTGGGATTGTGGCAAAGGCAAAAGATTTTCTGCAAAACCTTATTCGGGAAAAGGATATGCCACCCAAGCCTACACTTGATATTGATATGGCAGAGTTCCGTCATATGCGAAATCTGATGATAAAAGTACAGGATAAGGCAAAGGAAATTAAAAACTTGCAGGACAAAGTTCTGCCGCACTTGAAACAGCAGCTTGCCGATACAAAGGGGCTTTTCAAAGGTAAAGAACGAAAAGCGTTGGAGGTAAAAATCAAAGAAACCGAAGCGGAGATTGCCGACAGGTTGGATAAAATCCCCGATACACTCAAAGCGGACGGTTATCCCGATGTACAAGTTTTTATGAGGACTTTCCGAGAAATGGAAAGCGTTGTAGAACAGTACAACCGTGACCTTGCCGAGTGGGAATATCAAGTCAGCAGGAAACCGACAGCCGCCGCCAAAGAACAGCACAGACCACCCGAAAAGCAGAGCGTGCTAAAACATCTGCGTGAGATACAGGAACGCAACAAGCAGAAACCACCGCAAAGACAGCGTAAGAAATCCATTGACAGAGATAGCCGATAGGCATTGAAAAACCGCCGTTACGGTTTTGCCCATAGCGGCGGCATACATAATATTCTATTTGTTCTCACAATTTTTAACAAACGCTTGAACAACTGAGAAAATTCTCATATGCAGTAAAGAAGCAAGTAACTGAAAACAAGCGATAGACCTCCAGTTTGTTTTATACATTTCCACAATGCAAAAACTATGAAAACCTCTTAGGTTACTATTTACCAACTATGAAAACCTTTCTCTCTATTTTTGTTATTATCACTTGACAAAATGTAATGAGCATATTACACTATGTATGTAATTACTTAGTTACATTTTGGAAAGGAGAGATGACTTTGATATGGAATAGGATTAAAGTTCTACGAGCCGAAAGAGATTGGACACAAGCAGATTTGGCAGATAAGGTTGGGATTTCTCGACAGGCGGTTATATCAATAGAAAAATATAAATATACTCCGTCTTTGGAGTTGGCTTTTAAGATTGCAGAAGTCTTTGGCGTTTCTATTGATGAAGTTTTTGAGCATAGGGAGGATAAATAACATGAATGAACAAATAATTATCTTAGTTTTTCTCATTATCGCATTAGGCATAACTCTTTGGTTATATATTTCAAAAGCCAAGAAGCAAGTGAAATACAGAGGAGATGAACGCTGGCAACTGATACAATTAAAAGCGAGTAATGCCGCAAATCTTGCACATTCGATTTTGATAGTTTTAATTGCTGTTCTACCACTTTTTATAAATATGCAAACAACAGTTACACTCCAACGAGTTTCAATTTTTGCTTTGCTCTATATTGGAATACGCAATTTAATTGAACTGGTTGCAACGATTTATTTTGACAAGCGATTATAATGTGGACACAAAATGTTTAAGAATACAAATATTGCACATGAAATCCTGCTGGCGGTATTGTTACTTTGCACAGCATATCTAGTATATTTGATTATAGTCAATCCATTGGGTAAGCATGACATTATATTTGCACTGGCTGTTACGATAGGATTTATTTCATTAGGACAGGATAAGAAAAAAAGATAGATTTCTGCTTATCGAATGAATAGCAAAAACAGCCGGTCACGATAAACGGGTTACACTCGCCGTTGACTGGCTCATCTGTCCTTGCGATATGGTAATTAAGAGAGCGACAGCAAAAATGCTGCCGCCCTCTTTTTAGGTATAAATCAGTTCGCTATATATAATTTCTCTCGCCCTTGCTTGTATCTCATTCATTCTTCCAATCCATAATATCGGGCTTTCTGCTTTTAGTTGTTTGGTCACGCCCTCCCTGTCAGCCATTTGCTCGACCAAGCGGAACATCATATTTGTTGCCTGTTCGTTAATGTCAGCAAGGTAACAGTTCAACTTGCCGCTTGTGAGCAGTGTAATGTAAACCGCCCTTTTATGTTCCTGCAAATAGCGTTTGTGTCGCTGTCCCCATAAGCCGATAGGCTTGTGTTCTTTTTCGGTTGGTAAAGTAAGACAAGGAATATAATAATCTCCCTGCAACTCATACCATAAACCGTTTCTTTCATCATAAATATACTTGTCCATTAAAAAATCCTCCGTTATAATATATTCACACATATGTCACAGTTCTCCGATTGCCACACTCTGTTATATCTTGTTATGAGATTTTCTTGCCCTTGATTTTGCCCTTATAAGCACTCAGGGAAAGAGTAAACTTGTGTGAAATCATGTAAAGAGATAAGGTGAACACACTGCGATAAATCCTTTATTTTCAAGGCTTTTGGAGGATTTTATTGATAACCTATGGAGAGCAATAATCACTCATAATTTTATGGTTTTCAAATTCCAGTTTATATTTCTGTTTGTTTTAAAAATGGGCAACTCCGATTGGAATTGCCCACTCATTGCACTAATTATGCGATTTTTTCTTGCTTGCACCGATTTCTGCATCAATTGATGTAAGTTTGATGTAAATCGCTGTTTTTTTAGTTTTTTATCAAATGAAGTACGTCCCGTCTATTTGGTAAAACGGTACATCTTTACATCATCTTAATAGAGCTTTGCACCTGCCGGAATGTGGTCATCTACCATCAGAAGATGAAGCTTTTCTTCGCCTTCTTCTTCATGAATAGCACTGAGGAGCATACCGCAAGAGTCAATGCCCATCATCGCTCTCGGTGGAAGATTTGTGATAGCGATAAGAGTCTTTCCAACCAGTTCCTCCGGCTCATAAAAGCTATGAATACCGCTTAAAATGGTTCTGTCTGTGCCTGTTCCGTCATCAAGAGTAAACTGTAACAGTTTCTTTGACTTCGGTACTGCAACACACTCTTTAACCTTTACTGCACGGAAATCTGACTTGCTGAATGTATCAAAGTCTACCATTTCCTCAAACAAAGGCTCAATCTTTACTTTAGAAAAATCAATCTTTTCAGACTCAGTTTTTACATTTTTTTCAGGTGCTTCAGAAGCTGTATTATTTACATCATTTTTCTTATTTACACCATCTAAGGACTTCATTGTCGGGAACAGCAGAACGTCACGGATTGCAGCTGAATCAGTCAGCAGCATACACATACGGTCGATACCGAATCCAATACCTCCTGTAGGCGGCATACCGATCTCCAGTGCATTCAGGAAATCTTCATCGGTGTGGTTTGCTTCTTCATCTCCCTGTGCGAACAGTTCTTCCTGAGCTGCGAAACGTGCTCTCTGGTCGATCGGGTCGTTCAGCTCGGAGTAAGCATTTGCCATTTCCCAGCCGTTCATGAAGAATTCAAAACGTTCTACATATTCCGGATTTTCCGGCTTTTTCTTGGTCAGCGGTGAAATCTCAACCGGATGATCCATAACGAACGTCGGCTGAATCAGATGTTCTTCTACAAATTCTTCAAAGAACAGGTTCAGGATATCGCCTTTTTTGTGACGTTCTTCATATTCGATGTGATGTTCTCTTGCGGCTGCACGGGCAGCTTCAAGGTCTTTGATTTCGTTCCAGTCTACACCGGAATATTTCTTAACAGCATCTACCATTGTGATACGTTCAAACGGTTTGCCCAGATCCATCTCGATACCGTTGTAGGAAATGGTGGTTGTGCCAAGAACAGTCTGTGCAACATAGCGATACATATTCTCAGTCAGATCCATCATGCCGTGGTAATCGGTGTATGCCTGATAAAGCTCCATCAGTGTAAACTCTGGATTATGACGTGTATCCAGTCCCTCGTTACGGAATACACGGCCGATCTCGTAAACACGCTCCATGCCTCCGACGATCAGTCTCTTCAGATACAGTTCCAGGGAAATACGCAGCTTCAGGTCTTCGTTCAGTGCATTGAAATGTGTTTCGAACGGTCTTGCTGCTGCACCGCCAGCATTGGATACCAGCATCGGTGTTTCAACTTCCAGGAATCCCTGTCCGTTCAGATACTGACGTACTGCACTGATGATCCTGGAACGTTTGATAAAGGTGTCTTTTACGTCTGCGTTCATGATCAGATCGACATAACGCTGACGATAACGGATGTCGGTATTGGTCAGACCATGAAATTTTTCCGGAAGAATCTGAAGACTCTTGGAAAGCAGAGTTACCTTGGATGCATGAATGGAAATTTCGCCGGTCTTTGTTTTAAATACTTCACCTTCCAGACCTACGATATCTCCGATGTCCATTTTTTTGAAAGCTTTGTATTCTTCCTCACCGATGCTGTCTCTTGCCACATAAGACTGGATATTGCCCTGCAGATCCTGGATATTGCAGAAAGATGCTTTTCCCATTACTCGCTTGGACATCATACGTCCTGCGAGCACTACACTCTTTCCTTCCAGATTCTCAAACTGATCTTTGACTTCCTGGCTGTGATGTGTCACATCAAATTTTGTGATCTGAAACGGGTCTTTTCCGTCTGCCTGCAGTTCTGCAAGCTTATCGCGGCGGATTTTCAGCAGCTGATTTACGTCCTGTGTCTTTTGATTCTTCTGTTCTCCCACTGTTGTCACTCCTTAATTAGATCTGTGGATGCTCAGTACTTTATAATGGATTTCTCCTGCCTGAGTCTCTACAGTTACTTCATCGCCTACTTTATGTCCCAGCAGTGCATGACCTACCGGTGATTCATTTGAAATCTTTCCTTTCAGGCTGTTTGCCTCGGAAGATCCTACAATTTTGTATTCCATTTCTTCTTCATATTCTTCATCGTAAATCTTGACGCTGCATCCAACGCTGATCTTGTCCAGATCTACTTCATCTTCTACAACTACTTCCGCATTTTTCAGAATTTTTTCGATTTCTTCGATACGTGCTTCGATATCTCTCTGCTCATCTTTTGCTGCATCGTATTCTGCATTCTCTGAAAGGTCGCCCTGTTCTCTTGCTTCTTTGATCTTACCGGCAACTTCTTTACGTCTGTTTACCTTCAGATCATGCAGCTCATCTTCAAGAGCTTTTAAACCTGCATAAGTCAGTAAGTTCTTCTTTTCTTCCATCTTTACCTCCTGATGCCACTCTTAGCAGCATAACTTTAAGTGCAGCGAAAGATTTTCCTGCACTTTTTAACAAATAATTTTGGGAATTCTATGATGCCAGGGTCAAAAGGTCAAAATGTCGTTCTTGCTTGCAAGATAAGACATTTGAACTTGGGACCCGCTAAACATGAGGAAGTAGCTATTTACGCAGTAAATATGCGGATTCCGAATGTTTATAGAATTGCGAGAGTTACTTTGTAACGGAGCAATTCGCAGGCATCTTGTTGGGGGCAAAAGACCTTTTGACCCCAATATCATAATATACATTCGTGAAACAAGATAGCCACTTTTTGCAGCTATCTTGTAATCAAAAATTATACCTTGCGTTTTGTGCCTTGTCAAGCAATCTGCCCTTGTTTTCTGCGTTTTTTACAACAGTTCAGCCTTACGGAAAATATTGTCGTCCGTTTAAGCTTCCGGATTGAACTGTTTTCAAGACGAACTGCAAAGCGTTTATCTCACTCCCAGCTTTGCAGAAGTTCTTCCAGGGCTTCCATGGATTCGACTTCATTCACTCTTTTCCTCAGTTTTGCCGAATGCGGAAATCCTGCGGTGTACCATGCAACATGTTTTCGCATCTCACGGATTCCAGTGTATTCTCCACGGTACTGCAGCTGCAGTCTTGCATGACGCAGCATCATTTTTTTGACTTCTGCGATCGTCGGCGGCTCAATGATCTTTCCGTTTTCCAGATATTCGCTCACCTGACGGAAAATCCATGGATTTCCGCGGGAGGCTCTTCCGATCATCACGCCATCACATCCGGTCTGTTCGATCATGTTCGCAGCATCTTTTGCACAGGTGATATCCCCGTTTCCGATCACCGGAATGGAAACGGCCTCTTTGACCTGGCGGATGATGTTCCAGTCTGCTTCTCCGGAATAATACTGTTCTCTCGTTCTTCCATGTACGGCGATCGCTGCTGCCCCGGATGCCTCAAGAATCTTTGCCATCTCTACGGCATTGACACTGGACTCCTGAAATCCTTTGCGGATCTTTACGGTCACCGGCTTTTTTACTGCTCTGGAAACCCTCTCCACGATCTCTCCCGCCAGTTTTGGATTCTTCATCAGTGCGGAACCTTCGCCGTTATTGACTACTTTCGGCACCGGACAGCCCATATTGATATCGAGAATATCAAACGGCCGCTCTTCAATCTCGGCGGCGGACTGTGCCATAATCTCCGGATCGGAACCGAAGATCTGCAGAGCGATCGGATTTTCTCCCTCTGCGATCTGCATCAAATCCAGCGTATTTTTATTATGAAAGGAAATCGCTTTCGCACTGACCATTTCCATACTCAGAAGCCCGACTCCCTGTTCTTTGCACAGCAGCCGGAACGGCAGGTCCGTAACGCCCGCCATCGGTGCCAGCACACACGGATTTGCAATCTCCACATTTCCTATCTTAAGCTTCATCGTAATCGAATTCCTCACCCAAAAATACTACGCGATAAAACATTTCCAGTGCTTCCATCAGTTCTCGTTTCTCATTCTGAAGTTTTTTGATCTCCAGTACGCTTCCGATCTCGTCATAGAAGAAGTCGTTTTCTTTCGCTTCGGTCTTAAATTCCAGATGACCTTCCGGCGTAAATTCCAGCATCAGGATTCCGCCTACTTTCTGTGTATACAGTACACACATGATCTGCAGTTCCTGACGGATGTGCTCCGGCAGTTTGGAGAACTGCGGATTCAGATAATATTTTTCTTCGTAGGCACTCGCTCCGCACAGAACGACTGTCTCGTTTGCTTTTTTCATGACGTTGTTCCTTTCTTCTTTCTGTTTCATGCGATGTTTAAGAATGCCTCTGGCATTCTTACTGTTGATACCAACAAATTGCCCGCTGCAAAGTAATTCACACGTATCCATACACACCACGTACGGACACTTCTCCGGCGTAGACATTTTCTGTCGTTCCATCTTCTTTTTCCACCAACAGTTCTCCGGCATCGTTAATGCCAAGTGCTCTTCCGCGGTATTCGCCGCACGGGTCAAGCACGCAGACTTCACTTTCTCTGTTCACCAGCATCTGATTATATTCTTCCATCAGTCCGGACATATCGCTCGTCTCTTCAAATTTTTGATAATATTTTTCCAGCCATTCCAGAGAATGCTGTATGATCTGTGCACGATCCACTTCATCCCCGGTGATCATTCGCAGGGAAATGGCCTTTTCTTTCAGTTCTTCCGGGAACTCTGTCATATTTGCGTTGATACCGCATCCGATAACCAGGTAATGGATCGCATTCATTTCAGCACTCATTTCTACCAGAATACCGCAGATTTTTTTTCCTTCCCAGACCACATCATTTGGCCACTTGATCTGGCAGTTCAGACTGTAAAGTTCGTTGACTGCCCTTGTTACTGCCATACCCATCACCAGAGTCAGCATACTTGCTTTTTCCGGGCGGAGATTCGGACGCATCAGAAGTGTCATGGCGATCGCCGTGCCTTTCGGCGTCTCCCAGGCTCTCCCGCATCTTCCACGGCCTGCTGTCTGTTCATCTGCGATCACCAGCGTTCCGTTCGGTGCTCCTTCTTCTGCCATTCTTTTTGCACAGATATTGGTGGAATCAAGTGTATCAAAATATTTCACTTCACAGCCCGCCCAGTCTGTATGAAGTCTGCTTTTTACTTCTTCTGCAGAAATAATATCCGGACATCCTAAAAGGCGATACCCCTTATTGTGTACCGCCTCGATCTCATAGCCTTCTTCTTTAAGCTGATTGATTGCTTTCCATACTGCCGTTCTGGATACGCCGAACTCTTCACAGAGCTGCTGTCCGGAAACAAATTCTTCTGCACCACGCAGACGATTCAGTATTTTACTTTTCATGTTCTTTTACCTCTGTTTAAAACTGCTTTGTATTTCCACAGTTACACTGAAATGCCATACGAATTGTTCCGTACTTCGTACTCTCACAATTCTTTCTACGATCCGCTTCGGTCAGTGTTAAACATGTGCCACTGGCACATAACACTCCACTATTCGCATATCGTGAAGCTTACGCTCCACTTTTATGTCTACCCTGGCATTTTTACATAGCCATGATCTGCATAATAAAAGTTGCTATGAGAAGCAGTGCAAAAATCATAAAAATAATGCTCGGTATGGTCTTCTTTTTATAATAACAAAGTACCATAAATACCACATTGACTATGCTTCCGCATCCGACAGCCAGTGCCATCAGCTGCATGGCAATACTATCCAGCAAAAAGGTCCCGACTGCGGATACGATCACGATCGCAGCGGCAGAGGCTCCTAAGATCTCCAGCCGTTTGATCCATTTTTCTTCTTTTCTTGACATAAAATTTTATGCTCCAAGTGTTGCCGCCATAACTGCTTTTATGGTGTGCATTCTGTTTTCCGCCTCGTCAAATACAACGGACTGTTCAGACTCAAATACTTCATCGGTAACTTCCATTTCTTTGAGGTTGAAACGTTCGCCCATTTCTTTTCCGATCTTTGTCTCCCAGTCATGAAATGCCGGCAGGCAATGCAGGAAAATAGCTTTCTCTCCTGCGTTTTCCATCACTTCTTTTGTTACTTTATATGGAGTTAATTCGCGGATACGCTCTTCCCAGACTTCATCCGGCTCACCCATGGAAACCCATACATCGGTGTAGATAACGTCTGCATCTTTGGTTCCGACCTTGACATCTTCGGTCAGTGTGATGCTTCCGCCGCTCTCTTTTGCATAGTCCTGGCATTCCTCAACCAGTGCTGCGTTCGGAAAATATTTTTCCGGTGCACATGCTACGAAATGCATACCGAGTTTTGCACATGCGATCATCAGAGAATTACCCATGTTGTAACGTGCATCGCCCATGTATACCAGTTTCACGCCTTTCAGATGTCCGAGGTGTTCACGGATCGTCAGCATATCAGCAAGCATCTGTGTCGGGTGGTATTCGTTCGTCAGGCCGTTCCATACCGGAACCCCTGCATATTTTGCCAGTTCTTCCACAATTTCCTGTCCAAATCCACGATACTCGATACCTTCGAACATTCTGCCCAGTACGCGTGCGGTGTCGCGGATGCTCTCTTTTTTGCCGATCTGAGAACCTGAAGGATCCAGATAAGTCGTTCCCATGCCAAGGTCATGTGCTGCTACTTCAAATGCACAGCGTGTTCTCGTGCTGGTCTTTTCGAAGATCAGAGCCACATTTTTTCCTCTTAAGGTGTCAACCGGGATTCCTTTTTTCTTTTTTTCTTTCAGTTCTGCTGCCAGATCGACCAGATAAATGATTTCCTCTGCCGTGAAATCTTTTAAAGTCAGAAAATTGCGTCCTTTTAAATCCATTTTTTTATCCTCCATATTCGTTTCAAACCATTTCATTTTTCATAAATTCAAAAATGGCCTATACTTTCTTTTAAACCGGATCTGCTGTTTCTTTTTTCTCGGTTTTTACAGTCTCTGCAAGTGCTGTCAATGTGCCGGCAACATTCTGCAGTTCCGATGGTATGATGATCTTGGTTGCTTTGCCGTCTGCCACTTTTGTCAGTGCTTCAAAGCTCTTCAGTGCCAGAACGGTTTCATCTGCTCCTGCATCTTTTAAGAAACGCAGACCGTCCGCATTTGCTTTCTGAACCTTCAGGATCGCTTCTGCCTGACCTTCGGCTTCGCGGATCATCTTTTCCTTCTGTGCTTCTGCTCGCAGGATTGCTGCGGTTTTTTCTGCCTCTGCATCCAGGATTGCAGATTCCTTTTTGCCTTCTGCCACAAGCACGGTAGATTTTTTCTCACCTTCTGCACGCAGGATCGCTTCTCTTCGCTCACGCTCTGCTTTCATCTGCTTCTCCATCGCATCCTGAATTGCAGCCGGCGGAATGATGTTTTTCAGCTCCACACGGTTGACTTTAATGCCCCATGGATCTGTGGCAATATCAAGCGACGCACGCATTTTCGTGTTGATCGTCTCTCTGGATGTCAGGGTCTGATCCAGCTCCAGATCACCGATGATATTTCGCAGTGTCGTTGCAGTCAGATTTTCGATTGCCATGATCGGATTCTCCACGCCGTATGCAAACAGCTTCGGATCTGTGATCTGGAAAAATACAACCGTATCGATCCGCATTGTTACGTTATCCTTTGTGATAACCGGCTGCGGTGCAAAATCTACCACCTGCTCTTTTAAAATGACTTTCTTTGCAACACGGTCAATAAACGGTGCTTTCACATGAAGTCCGACCGACCAGGTCGCACGGTATCCGCCAAGACGTTCCACAACCATTGCGGTTGCCTGCGGCACAATCTTCACGCAGGAAAGCAAAAGTATCAGCACAATCAAAAGAAGTACGATCAATATCAACCATCCCATGTTTTCTTCCTCCTTTATTTTCCACTTTTCATTTGATGCCTGCTGATTGCTCTGTTTCAAGGCACTCCCGGCATCCTTTTCACTTTTTACAGTTTTGCCGTTTTTGGTATTTCTATCTACTCATCTTCGGAAATTTCCACGATGTTCGGCATCTCCTGAAAATTGCCCTGCGGTGCAGAATCTGTCAGTACGACGGCATCTTCTAATTTTGCAAAGCTGATCGGGCTGACTTTGTAAAATTTCGTGTGATCACAGAGAACAAAGCACCGGTGGATGCGTTCGATTGCTCTTTTTTTGACCATCGCTTCGTCCTGATCCGGTGTCGAAAATCCGGAGCGTTCGGAAACGCCGTTGCTGCCCAGGAAACCGAGGCTGAAATTAAATTTCTCGATCTGTCTGCATGCCTCTTCTCCGACAACTGCCTCGGTAGACTGTTTGAGTCTGCCGCCGATCAGGATGACTTCCATTCCTTTGCGTGCCAGTTTCTGTGCATGTGACGGTGCATTCGTCACAAAAACTGCCGTTGTCGTATCGGAAATATAATCGAGCATACATCCGGTTGTCGTTCCGGCATCAAGATATACAAAATCATCATCCTGTATCAGTGATGCTGCATAACGTGCAATCAGTCTTTTTTCTTCTAAATTCTTTTCTTCTCTTCGTGACACCTGCTCATCGCGTATGCTCATGTTGTCAGCTGCAACCGCTCCGCCGAAAACCTTGACCAGCTTCCCCTGTGCATCCAACGTATTCAGATCTCGACGGATCGTAGATTCTGAAGTATTTAAATGATCTTTTAACTCCTGAAGTGTCACGCTGCCTCTGTTTTCCAGAAGTTTCAAGATCTCTTTCTGTCGTGTTTTAGTAAGCATATTATCCCACCCCTTTTCATGCTGCAAAAAAATCATATAGTTACATCCCTTGACGCCTTTTATTATAGCTCATAGCAGATAAGAAAGTAAAGCAAAACCGCAGTGCTTTACAACTTTAAAGTCACTGCGGTTTTTCTGAGGAAAAGTTTTATGATGAAGTTTGGGTTTACTCGGCTATTTTTTTCTTAAGCACACCGAGCATCAGTGCTCCGACTACGGTTCCTGCTGCCAGTGCAGCCAGGTACATCAGCGGATTGCCGACTACAGGGAACACGAAGATTCCACCGTGCGGTGCCATCAGCGTACAGTTGAATGCCATGGAAAGTGCTCCTGCAAGTCCGGAACCTATCACGCATGCCGGGATGACATGCAGCGGATCGGATGCTGCAAACGGAATCGCACCTTCTGTGATAAATGCAAGTCCCATGATAAAGTTTGTCGGAGCGGATTCTCTTTCTGTTTTTGTAAATTTATCTTTAAACAGAAGAGATGCCAGAGCGATCGCACACGGAGGAACCATACCGCCGATCATAACTGCTGCCATGATTCCGTAATTTCCTGCTGCGATGGATGCCGTTCCAAATACATAGGCCGCTTTGTTGAACGGGCCACCCATGTCAACTGCCATCATACCTGCTACGATGATACCAAGAAGAACCTTACTGGAACCACTCATGTTTGTAAGAGCTGTGTTCAGTGCCGTGTTCAATGCTCCGATTGGAGGCTCTACGACAAACGTCATAACAAGTCCCACGATCAGAATGCCGAATACCGGATAGAGAAGGACTGGGGCAATTTTTTCCAGTGCTTCCGGAAGTTTTTCGAACAATTTTTTTAAGAGAAGAATAAGATAGCCTGCCAGAAAACCTGCTACTAATGCACCGAGGAAACCAGACTTGCCGTTTGCTGCAATTGCACCACCCACAAATCCGACTGCCAGACCAGGTCTGTCTGCAATGCTCATAGCAATAAATCCTGCCAGAACCGGAAGCATAAATCCAAATGCAAGATCTCCTATGGATTTCAGTGTTGCCGCCACCGGTGTGATCGAACCGAAACTCTGTCGTGCTTCTGCTGTCAATGATGTCATATCTACACAAAGTCCATCGATCAGGAATGCAAGAGCGATCAAAATACCGCCGCCTACGACGAATGGCAGCATGTGTGAAACACCATTCATCAACTGCATATAAATCTGATGGCCTTTGGAGCCTCCTGCTTTTTTCTCGGAAACTTCTGCATTTTCCGATGCAGTATAAACCGGTACATTTCCGGACATTGCCTGCTCTATCAGTTTATCCGCTTTGCTGATACCGTCAGAAACCTGAACTTCGATCAGCTTTTTACCATTGAATCGATCCATCGGAACTTTTGTGTCTGCTGCCACGATGATGCAGTCTGCATTTTTGATTTCTTCCGCAGTCAGCACATTTTTCGCTCCGCCAGAACCTCTTGTCTCTACTTTAATGAAACATCCTTTCGCTTTTGCAGCCTTTTCCAGACCTTCCGCTGCCATGTAAGTATGTGCAATACCGGTCGGGCATGCTGTGACAGCCAGAATACGGAACTGATCTTCCGAGGTCGCTTCGTCTGCTTTCAGTTTTTCATCCAGATCCGGTGCTTCCTGATCTGCTTCATCGACGATCTTCATAAATTCTTCCGGGCTTTTTGCATTCTGCAGTGCTCTGGAAAAATCCTCATCCATCAGAAGTACGGAAAGTTTGCTCAGTACGTCCAGATGTACGTTGTCTTTGGTATTCGGTGCTGCAATCAGAAAGATCAGATGTACCGGCTCTCCATCAAGAGAATCGTAATCTACACCGTCCTTTACAACCATCGCTGCCAGTCCCGGCTTATCTACAAATGCACCTTTTCCGTGAGGGATCGCAATCCCCTCTCCGACACCTGTCGTTCCTTCCTCTTCACGGCGGTATACTTCCTGGCGATAAGCTTCCAGGTCATTGATTTTTCCACTCTTTGCCATCAGTTCGACCATCTGGTCGAGAGCTTCGTTCTTGGATTTTGGAGCACCGTCGATCCTGATGCTTCGCTTATCCAGCAGTTCTGTGATCCTCATAAGTTCTCCTTTCTTACATTTCTTTTTTGTGATAGATTTTCTACAAGAAGCTAATTCAAAAATGCCATACGAATTGTTCCTCACTTCGACATCGTGGTTTCAGGCTTTTGACCCTGGCATCTTTATAATGTTTTATAAATCGCTTCTACTTCTTCTTTTGTGGCAAAATTCTCAGAAAATGCACTGGCACTTCCGGTGGAAACGCCCATTTTGAATGCATGTTCATAGCTGCCTTTCTGCATATAACCTGCAGTAAAACCAGCCACCATGGAATCTCCGGCTCCAACCGCATTGATCAGTTTACCTTTCGGTGCCGGGCTTTCATATACGCTGCCATCCTCAGCAAGAAGCACTGCACCTTTGCCTGCCATGGAAACCAGAACATTTCTTGCTCCCATCTCCTGTAACTTCTTCGCATATGGTGCTACCTGGTCACGCTCTCTGATCTCCACTCCAAAGATATCGCCCAGTTCATGATTGTTTGGTTTGATGAGGAACGGATGGTATTTCAGTACATTGACCAGAAGGTCTTTTGTCGCATCCACCACGATCATGACCTCTTTTTCTTCCAGACGTTCCATAATATCACTGTAAATAGAATCCGGAAGACTTGCCGGGATGCTGCCTGCAAGGATCAGCACATCTCCCTTTTTCAGTGTATCCAGTTTCTTAAGCAATCTTTCAAGTTCTTCATTTCCGATCGAAGGTCCTGTGCCGTTGATCTCCGTTCCATCGATGGATTTGAGTTTGATGTTGATCCTAGAAAATCCATTCTCAAGCTGGATAAATTCGGATGTAATGCCCATCTTCTCGACTTTTCTGCGGATCTCCTCTCCGGTGAAACCGGCGATAAATCCAAGTGCCGTACTCTCAATGCCGAGATTTTTCAGAACGATAGAGACGTTGATCCCCTTTCCACCGGCAAACATCTGCTCTGAACAGGTGCGGTTTGTCATTCCCAGTTGAAAATCTTCCACACCTACGATATAATCCAGACAAGGATTAAATGTTACCGTATAAATCATATGCCTTACCTCTTTCTTTTGCACTTTGGTGTGCCTCTCTGTTTCATGATTGTATTATACAATCATATTCATTCAATTTCAATCATACTAATTCACAAATTTCCCTTTCTGTTTTTGTATAGTTTTCACAAACGTTCATTTTCATTCATATTCATTCAATTTGCATTCAAAATTTGCCATGATGTCAGGGTCAAATTTGTTGCTCGCCATTTATAGAAGCGGGAGTTTTCTCCGACTGAGATAAAAAAAACCACGCACCACCGACCGATTCAGTCAGCAAGTGCTGTGGTTTCTTTTCTTTGCATTTTCAGATCAGTCCTCGTTTGCCCGCTTCCATCACGGCTCCTGCCTTATTGGAAACACCGAGTCTTTTGTAGATCTGCTGTGTATGATATTTTACATTAGCGGTTGTCATATTCAGCTCTGCCGCAATTTTTTCTTTTGACATTCCATCTGCCTGCAGTTTCAGGATTCGAAGCATTGTATCACTCAATGTGACTTCTTCCACACCCACTTTTAAATACGCCGGATAGAATCGTGCCATTTTTTCTGTCTCGTCCTGAACCTTTGCCCAGAATTGTTTATTTTTCCTTGTCTGTGCCGGATTTTTCTCCACTTCCGACGGCTTCCAGGAGGTCGCCAGAAGCAGCGGTCGGATAGCCGCACCTTCTCTTGTGATGATCCGTACAAAATGATATTCTTCTGCTTTTGTCAGTGCCTCGCCAAGTGTTTCATCCCATTTTTTCTCACCCATGCGGTACTGCGTGATCGCAAGAAGCAGTTTCACTTCTATATCAATGTAGGTACGCTGCATCACTTTTGCATAATAGGCACATTTCAAAAGCAGATGATAAGCCTGCTCGTTTCTGCCATTCTGCAGATACACACGCACTTTCGTAATATAATGAAAACGATCATAAATAGAGAATATCAGTTCTTCATCCGGTGCCTGGGCAAGCCATTTTGCAATCGCTGCTTTGTCCGCATCATATAATGCACAGCGAACGAGAAAGGTATCGATATTCGGCAGAATTCTTTCTGCATTTTCCTGCTGTGCTTTACCCTTGAATCTGGTCAGAAGCTCCTCCGCTTCTTTTACTTTTCCGGTAATAATATGAAGCCAGGCAAGCATGCCGTCTCCGACAAAACACTGCTCGATCTTGCCTCCTGCCTCCGCCTGTATTCTTCCCTTATTTGCAAGCATCGCAACTTCATAATTATCTCCGCCCTTTTCAAAAAAGCTTTCTGCAAGTGCCAGATTTACAAGCCCCTTACCATATTTTCCAAGTACAAATTCCACAATCTTGCCAATGCTTCCGGCAAGCTCCCGGTCACGCTTGCTCCACTCACAGAAATCCTTGCCGCCGTTCATCTGGGAAGCCTGATTGCTGGTAACGGAAAACTCCTGTATTTTTACTTCTTTATCCAAAAGAAGCAAATATGCATTTTTCAGGATTTCTACCATATGGTCACTGCCACGGTGCGGAAGTCCGATATCCAGATACAGGATCTTTCCTTTTGCTGAACGCCGTTCACTTCCGGTATGTTCTTTTGCATATTTTTGAAGCTCCCGGTACCAACGTTCGCTCTCTTCGGTATTTAAAAGCAGCGACTGCAGCATACTCATACCACACATCAGTTCCGGGCTTTTACATATTTTTTCTTCCGGCAGTTTAAGATAGTACTGTTTCAGTTCATAATAATAAGCATTGTTTGGTGCTATCCGCACATTATCGATCAGCACCGATGCGATTCTTTCCGTGTCATTCACCTGTTGATACATGGAAAGAGCCTTTAACGGCTGCTTACTGATCTGGTAATAAAGTCCTGCATTTTCGTAAAGCTTACGGATCTGCTCTTTTGTGTATTTTCGCCTCAGCCTCCGGATCATGCTGATCCGCATTTGATTTCTGAGTTTGTAGACCGTTTCACTTCCGTTTCGGACAATATCCATGAAATTACCGATCCACTGAATCCTTCCAAGAAGCGATTCTACATCATTGCGTCCGGTGATCATCTCCGCCATATATACGGTAAAATCTTCCACAATTGCAACTTCCATCAGAAATTCCTGTATTGATATTTCCCAGCGGTCATAGACATGATATTCCAGATAATCCCACATCTGGCTCAGTGCCTCTCCCACCATCGTCCGGTATTCTTCATCTGAAAACGGTTTCGTGACATCCTTTTCATCCTGCCCCATACGCATCTGCCAATAGACACTATTTGTGATGCTCCAGCCGATCGGCATACCAACGCAGTATGCTTTTTCTTTTGCCAGCTGTTCTTCACTGAAGATCATCCCGGTCATGGCAATATACTGATCTGCCTGATCTTCATCAAACAGCAGCTCCTGCTCACCGATCACATAGAAGACTTCACGATACCGCACAGCAGTCAGCCACGGCGGTACCGCACAGCGTCCGCTCAAAATCAGCCACACATCCTCACGCTCCACAAGTTCGATGATCGCTTCCCGGATCTCCTCAGTATCATTCTGCATCGCCATATCGTGCAGACTGTTGATCACCACGGTTTTCCGCTGCTTGGAAACCTTGATCTCACGCAGCTCCTCCACTGTTACCAAACCAGCGTTAAACAGCGTATATTTCCGGTTCTTCAGATATCGCATGACCAGTTCCGTTTTGCCGCAACCGCTGACCCCATAAATATACGCTGTTATATTCTCTTCATCTGCCGCTTTCAGCCGCCTGATTGCACGGCGGGGTTTTACATAGCAGATTTTCTCCCCTTGCATCATCTCTTCCCACATGCTGTTTTCTGCCAATGCAACACCCTGCTTTCTCTGCTGTTTTCCTGCATTTTATGTTTATAAGTTCCTCTTCCCAAGAAAAAGTATAGCAATTTTTCTGTATTTTGTACACTATCCAAACGGCTAGTTTTTTTCTGAAAAACAGGAAAAATTTACAGGATTGTGAGAGTTACTTTGTAATGGAGCAATTCGCAGGCATCCATTGAAGTCAAAAGTTTTTTATCTCAGTCGAGAAGACTCCCACTTCTGCAAGTGGTGAGTAATAACAAGTCTTTCTCAGTGGGAGTACAATCTCCGACTGAGATAAACGCTCCGCGAGGATGTGCAGTGATTCTGAGAAGAATATGTCAGCTTTCGCTGACCAGAATCACGCACCAAGTCTCACGTGCGTTCGACTTGAATTAATCAGATATTTTTCAGCAATCTCTTTTAATTTCTCCGGTGTCTTTTCATACCATGTGGCAAACACGGTGTTTTCCTGCTGAACGGTTTTTCCAACTTCCATGAGAAAGTCCGGGATATCGCTTTCTTTGATCATGCCCCAGGATTCACCAAATGCCTCCTGCCCCTGTCTGTCACAGCCGTTCACATGAAGCGTAAATACCGGCTCTGTCACACCGTCTATTCTCTTTACTCCGCCGTGGAAACCGATCTTTCCAATCTGATGTGTCCCACAGGATGAAGTACATCCGGAAATATGGATCTGCGGCAGTACACCGTCCACAAAATCATATTCTTTTGCTGTCTCAACCAGTTTTCTTAAAAGTCCCTGGGAATCACGCACACCAACCTGGCAGATCGTTGCTCCGATACAGGATACGGAACTTTCGAATAAAGTTTCTGCTCCGTCATCCGTAGCTGCAAGCACTTTTTCTGCTTCTTTTGCCGTCAGGTTGATGATATAGACTGTCTCATCCGGTGAAATGCGGATTTCTGCATCCGATACATCTTTGATGCTTTCATAGATCTCGCCAAATTTTGACACTTTCGGCACACCGCCGATCGGATGATATTTTACTGCATACAGTCCCGGCTGTTTCTGTGCCACGATTCGTTTGTTTTCTGTCTGAAGTTCACCGTCGGCTGCTTTTTCTGTACCGGAAACAGCAAGGTTCAGATCCAGTTTTTCATTTTTCTTTACTTCTTCGAGTTTCTCCAGAAATGCCTTCACATAGCCTTCGCTTCCCAGTTTTTCCTGCATATAACGTGTTCTGGCTTTTCCGCGGTTCTCATAGTTTCCGTATGCCAGGAAGGTATTGACCATCGCCTGCACATAATACAGGATCTGTGACGGCTCTACGTTTTCTGCCACTTTCACACCCATGCGTGGATTGTTGCCCAGTCCGCCCGCACTATATACGGTAAATGTTCCGTCCTCTGCTGCTACAAATCCAAGATCACGAAAGGTCGCATGTGTCACATTGGCCGGAGAATTGGAAAATCCGACTTTCAGTTTTCGCGGCATGGTCACTTTATCTGCGTTTTTCAGAAGATAATCAGACACAGCCTCTGCATACGGCAGTACGTCAAAATATTCTCCCATTTCTACGCCGGAAAGCGGAGAGCACATCACATTTCGCGGGAAATCTCCGCCGCCGCCTTTTGTGATGATACCGACATCCACTGCTTTTTCCATGATGTCACAGACACTGTCTTTGTCCAGATCATGCAGCTGCACTGCCTGGCAAGTCGTAAAATGTGCTTTGTCCACATGATACTGTTCTACCATCTCTGCGATAAATTTCAGTTTTTCTTTTGTCAGTCTTCCGCCCGGCATACGCAGACGCAGCATGCTTGCCTCGCCGCCTTTCTGGGCATAGCTTCCGTATCCTCCGGAAAATCCTTTGTATTCTTTCACGCTTACTTCTTTCGCATAAAATTTTTCTGTCATCTCCCGGAATTTCGGAAGAGATGCTCTCCATTCCTGAATCAGCTGTTCCATATCAGTTCTCCTCATATTATTTATTCTTTTGTTTTAAACAAATGATGTCATAAAGATACTCCTGAGCAGATTTTCACTCCTGCCACCGCTTAGTGCTCCGTGCAGTTGAAGCGGGGGAATGCTTCTCTGCGGTAAAGTTATACAAATTGCTTTTTGCAGAGTAAGACACTCAATTTTACATCACGCTTTCTTTATACCATAATTTCAGTATGTTTCATATGTATTATTTGAAATTCTTTTAAATTTCTCCGAAAATCATCGGACGTTTCGGTGGTTGCGTCTCGGAAAACCGGTATGCACGCAGGAATCTCTCTTCTGCCTGCCCGGCTTTTTCCTGATCATTTGCATGCAGAACCGCCAGTGTCTCACCTTTTTCGACATAATCTCCGACTTTCTTTTTCAGCTCCAGTCCTACCGAAAGGTCGATCACACTGTCTTTTGTCTCTCTTCCGCCTCCAAGAAGCAGGGAGCAGACTCCGATTTCATCACACTGGATATGAGAAATATAGCCGCTCTTCGGCGATGGTACTGCAATCTGCATAGAGGCTGCAGGCAGTTTCTCCGGATGAGAAACTTCTTCTCCTGTGCCGCCCTGTGCTTTGACAAATGCTTCCAGTTTTCTAAGTGCATCTCCATTCTGGATGGACTGCCGCAGCATTTTTTCTGCGGAAGCGACATCCTCTGCCTTTTTGCCGGCGATCAGCATCCGGCTTCCGAGTGCCAGAACCAGCTCCGTGAAATCTTCCGGGCCGCTGCCGTTCAAAGTTGCGATCGCTTCCTTTACTTCCAGAGCATTTCCGATTGCATAACCAAGCGGCTGATCCATATCGGTGATCAGTGCATGCATCTGACGCCCTGCATTTTTGCCGATCGTCACCATCTCTTCTGCCAGAGCAAACGCATCTTCTTCGCTTTTCATAAAAGCTCCGCTTCCGGTCTTGACATCCAGAACAATCGCATCGGCACCGGCAGCCAGTTTCTTGCTCATGATCGAGCTGGCGATCAGTGAAAGATTGTCCACGGTCGCCGTCACATCCCGCAGGGCATAGAGTTTTTTGTCAGCCGGAGCCAGATCTGCCGTCTGTCCCATGATCGAAATGCCGATCGTGTTGACATTCTTTATAAACGTTTCAACCGGGATTGCCGTTGAAAATCCGGAAAAGCTCTCCAGCTTGTCGATCGTGCCACCGGTATGCCCAAGGCCTCTGCCGCTCATTTTCGCTACCGGAATTCCGCAGGAAGCTACAAGCGGAACAAGTGCCAGCGATGTCTTGTCCCCAACACCTCCTGTCGAATGCTTGTCAACTTTAATCCCATGGATTGCCGAAAGATCCAGCCGCTCTCCGCTGTCCGCCATGGCAAGCGTCAGATTTAAGGTTTCCTGTTCATTCATCCCTCGAAAATAAATCGCCATCATCAGTGCTGACATCTGATAATCTGGGATTTCCCCATTTGTATAACTTCGGATCATCCAGTCAATTTCTTCTTTTGCTAATCTTTCCCCATCTCGCTTTTTCCTGATCAGATCATACATTCTCATAATAAAACCCCCAATCCGCAGAAAAAATCTGATATCCTGCACCTCTGCTGTCCGCCGGAAGCTGTATCAGACCAAACGCACAAAACGCCGGCTTTCGCCAGCGTTTTGCTTACTTAGTTAAAATATACCATTTCATCTGCCGGCGGTTCGCACGGTTCTACCTTGCTTGCATACAGCACAGGACCTTTTCCGCGATAAAACTTATCGTATTCAAATGCTACCCTTGCAGTGACCATAACCCACTGTCCATGTTTCAGCTGCGGAGCGATCGGACTCTTACAGATGTAGCCGATCATCTGCATATCATCTGCACAGCAAGTCATCGCTTTTCTTCCCGGCACAAAATAAGGTGCCTCTTTGTTTTTGCTCTTCATGGCACGAGCCTTGAACTTCACCGTTTTCCCCACGTATTTGTCCGGATGGTCATCCATATCCACATAGAAGATACCGTAATCCACATCTTCTATTTCGATAATCGGAGCATCCATATCGTACGGCGTGTTTTCCTCAAACAGGTCGATCAGTTCACCATCCTCATCCTCAAAGCTGATATCACAGGAAGGATTGACAACCTTGATGCCTCTTCGATAATTGGTCAGCGGATCACTTGATTTACAGCGATTGAAGATCACCATATCTGCATTCTGCACCATCTCTGAGAACAGAGACTGCATATTTGCACGGTAGATCTGATAGCTGCTGCCGTCTACGATCACGATCTCCTGAGAAATGCCCCATCCAAGCGGCAGTTTCATCGCACGCAGTTTGTTGACACCCCAGAGCGGATTGTACTCAAGCAGCACTCGCTCCGGATGATATTTGCGATGCAGAACACGGAGGTTCTCAAATGTAAAATCCTCCGGCTCTTCGATCTTCTCGACAACCGTGTTGTATTTCAGAAGTTCTTTCTCGTCGTACTCCTCCTCACCCTCTTCGCAGGTGATCAGAAGTGTTGTTCCTTCTATTTGAAAGTAATCCTGTTTCGCAGTAAAATCCAGAAAAGAAGTTTTGCCGCTCTCCAGGACACCGGTCACAAGATAAACCGGTGTTGAAATATTAAAATCACTCATCTTTTTTTACCTTGTTCCTTATTTCGCAAACCACAGCTGCTCTAATTTTGCTTCATCCAGTTTGGAACCGATCACGCAGATACGTCCTGTGTATTCTGCACTTCCCTCACGGATATCCACTTCTTCCGGAACCATGTCAAAATAAGTCCAGACACCGTCTTCGCTCTCCAGCATACCTTTTGCACGCAGGATCATTCCGTAAGAATCGTCTTCTGACAGAGTTTTCAGAATCTTTTCAATCTCTTCACGGCTGTATTTACGGACGGTTTCCTTACCCCAGCTTGTAAATACCTCATCTGCGTGATGATGGTGATGATGATGTCCATCGTGGTCATGGTCATGGCAGCCACAGGTGCAGCCCTCTCCATGGTCATGGTGATGATCATGACCCTCGTGGTTATGATGATGTTCATGATCGTGATGATGCTCATGCTCTTCGTGATCGTGATCATGGCAGCCGCAGGTGCAGCCCTCTCCATGGTCATGGTGATGCTCATGATCGTCGTGGTCATGATCCTCTTCTACATGAGAAAGGTCGATCTTCATTCCTTCGATCGTGTCCAGGATCTTCTGTCCACCCAGATCTTCCACCGGTGTTGTGATGATCGTAGCATCCGGATTCAGTTCACGGATCAGTTCGATGGCAGCTTCGATTTTTTCCGGTGTTGCCTTCTTTGTATCGGTACGGCTCAGGATGATCGTGCCGGCTGCTTCTACCTGATTCTTGAAGAATTCACCAAAGTTCTTCAGATACATTTTGCATTTCAGAACATCGACAACCGTAACGGCACTGTTCAGTTTCACTTCTCCGTCTGCTTCCAGATGCAGATTTTCAACTGCATGGATAACGTCAGAAAGTTTGCCGACACCTGACGGCTCGATCACGATGCGATCCGGGTGATATTTCTCTACCACTTCTTTCAAAGCAGTTCCGAAATCTCCTACCAGAGAGCAGCAGATACAGCCGGAATTCATTTCTTTGATCTCGATTCCTGCATCTTTCAAAAATCCACCGTCAATACCGATCTCGCCGAATTCATTCTCAATCAATACCACCTGCTGTCCTTTAAATGCATCCTGTAACAGTTTTTTGATCAGGGTCGTTTTACCTGCACCCAAAAAACCGGAAATAATATCAATCTTTACCATAATAACTTCTACATCTCCTTTATCCATTTCTTCCATCCAGCGGACGACATTCTGCCCCGATTATACAACCTGATTTTGATTCTGTAAAGCAGACACCAGATTTGTCAGGCATTCAGAATGGCATTTATTTTCTCATCTTTTTCTTCTTTTGTGATAATGCCCATCTCGAACTGCTGCTCGATTTTTTTGATCTCTTCAAAATTTTCTACTTTTTTCCTGGCAATATTCAGCTTCTGCTCATATTCTTCCTTAGAAATAATTTCCATGGCAAGTGCTTTGTCGAGAACGCCTTTTTCCTGTTCAAAAGACTCTTCCGCTTTTGTCTTTTCACGAAGAAGTGTATTCTGTTTTGCTCTCTTCTCTACTTCCGCCAGCTGATTTTCCAGCTCCTTTTTCTTTGCCTGATCCTGTTTGATGATCGTCAGGAAATCAGAAACATCAAACACCGGCTCTTCGTCCTCATCAGATTCTTCTGCAACTTTATCTTCTGCCGGCTCTTCGGATACTTCTTTTTCTTCGTCGATCGTTTCTGCTGTATCTTCTGCTTTCACTTCATCGATGGTTTCATCAGCTGCTTCTTCTTTTGCTTCATCGACCGTTTCAGCTGCTGCTTCTGCCTTTACTTCGTCAATTGCTTCTTCCTTCACTTCATCGATCACTTCTGAAGATTCTGTTGCTTCGGCTGCTTCATTTTCTGCTGTTTCCGGTTCTGCATCATCCATATCTGCTACAAATTCTGCATATTTCTTTCCGATCTGCAGATACTGTGCATCCATTTCTTTCTCTAATTCACGGATCTGTCTTTTCAGACCGGTGATCTCCATTGTATCCTGTACACTTGTCTCAACAACTGTTTTTACATTGTTTGCTGATGCGGCAATGTTTTCTCCCACATCCTGTACCTTTTTTAAAGCTTTGTCAAAAAATCCCATGATATCAACCCCTGTCTTATTGTGTGTAAATGCACATCGATTCTGCTAAGTAAATATCATCCAAACCGACCAGAATCGCATGCCAAGTCTCGCATACGTTCGACTTGATTTTAGAGTTCTATGTCTAATATAACACACCCGAATCATTCTAACAAGTCCAAAGGCGTACACCGGAGAAAAAAGCACAGCCAATTTTTGATTCCTGAACTCAACACAAATTACGGTCAACAAGTGGGACTTCTCTTTTGTGCAAACTGCACGAAAAAAAGCACCGTCCCCGATGCTCTCTACTTGTCATCCAAAACAGTGCTTTTATAGTGCGCGATCAGGGGTTCGAACCCTGGACACCCTGATTAAGAGTTTTCGTTTTTTTCCATTTCTTTTCGCACTCGTGAGTATGATATTTCTCTCTCTCTTTGCATTTCTTCCAGATAATATTGTCTAATATCTTCGTCCGCATTACTTGTCTTTAGTTTAACTGTCCTCTTTGTGCCGTCTTTCTCTGTAATCTCTATCGCTTTGAAAGTTTCCATAATATCGCCCGGTTGACAATCAAGGAATAAACATATTTTGTCAATGATATCTGTTTTTACAGTTTCGCCTTTAGAGAGTTTTGCGATTGTTGGTGCTGATATAATTTGTTGCAAGTCTTTTTTCTTTAAACCTCTTCTGTTGAGCAAATCAAATAATTTATAGTATTTTATCATATTTTCACCTCGACTTTTAATAGTTAGTTTCTCTTATTTTCAGTATATATTGAAAAAAATTAGCTGTCAAATAAAAAAAATTAGTATTTGTTTATTTTTCTATTGACTTCACTTTGTTTGTTTGCTATATTTTACTTAGCGAACGTTTATTATTTAAAAGCAAAAGTTTATTTAAAGTGAGGTGTTGTTTTTATGAGTAGAATAAATGCAGATATGAAAATATGGCTTTTTGACCTTGCACATGGCAACTTAAATGATTCTACTGTTTTATCTGGTTTTGTTAAGTATTATGTTTTGCATGATATGAATGTACATGATGTTGTGCGTGATATTGTGTTTAATACATCTTATGGTGATGAAGGTGTGGTAAGAGCACGTGAAACTCTTGTTTCTATTTTAAATAAACTTTCACTTGCTCAAAATATAGAAATTTTGCCATAAAGTATATTTCATTATTTGGTACATTATGGCAAGTGTCAAGGATGCCGTAGGCACTTGCTTGTCCTTGACATGGTTCGCAAATAAAACACTGCTGATAGCCAGTAAGAACGGCGTAGCCGTCCCTTACTGGGTTGTTTATAGGATGAAATTGGGAGGTTAAGAAAAATGATGCTGTTTGTTCGAAAACGTATGGCTGGAAATTTACAAGCCTTAAGACAGATGCGTGAGTTGTCGGTTGCTGATCTGGCGAGCCGTTCGGGGTTGTCGGTTGACACTCTTCTGGCTCTGGAGTCCGGTAGCGTGACTGTTCCATTTACGTTCGAATTGCTTTTGTTGCTTTGCGTGGTGCTTGATGTTGAACCGAATGATTTTTTTGAGGGATTGTATTGTTGAATAGCAAAGATTCGATGATATTGAAGTCTGGTAGGTGTGTGGGCGAGGTGTCCGCAGTGCGGACTCCGCACATCACACCAGAGACAGCGAAGCTGTCTCCTTATACTTGACAGTAGCAACACTTCTCAACCTTTTTTGTAAATTCACTGTACATTGCTACGTCTCCAGTGTGTGCGTTGATGGGGTGATGGGTTCCCTTCTCCGCACAAGCTGGGAGCGTGGCAGTGCCAGCGAAGCGGCACGCAAGCGTAGCAAAATAAATGTGTTCAGCCCCCATTTACTAACAGGGGGGCACCAAATTCAATGATGGAGGAACAAACTTTATGAAATCTCACGAAGAATATAATGATAAACTTATGATAAAAATTGACTGGCTCTCTTTCACTGTCCAGAAGTCTATGACTCCTAAAGGCGTTATAGAATACTTTGGCATGGATATAGAAGAATTTAAGGAAGAAGTACGTGGCTTAAACGGTTACCGCAAGCAGTATACACACCGTGTAAACGGAAACAATGGACTCATTCGCGTTTTATATGACGGACAAATGGGTATGGGTGTGCATGTTGACGTTTCCGGCTCTGCTATCCATCATTTCTTTGAAGCCTTTGAAAACAAACTTACTTGTGATACGCCTTTTGGTGAGAAAGCACTCCAGCTTCCTGAGGATTTTGATTTTCAAAACAAAGAAAATATTGTTGTGCTTCTTCTGGCTTATATTCGCCGTATCGCAAAGTTTACCCGTATCGACGTGGCTCTCGATGATTTTGCATCTTTCTTCACCTTGGGAGAAATAAATGCTTTAGTTGAAAATAAACAGATGGTCACAAAATTTCGTACATATAAGCGTGTTGTTGAGTCCAGCGTTTCTGATTCTACTATTAAGGGTGAGACGATCTATGTAGGCAGTAATAAAAGCGATGCCTTTATTCGTATCTATAACAAAGCATTGGAGCAAAAAATGGATGATATGGATTGGATTCGCTGGGAAATCCAGTTGCGTAACTCTCGTTCAGAAGCTTTTGTTGATATGCTTTTGTCAGATGAACTTAAGCCTGTTCCGTTTGCTTCTGCTGCTGTTTCTCTGTTGGCTGGCTTTCTTCGCTTCATTGAATTGGATAATGCAAACCGTTCTCGCTGTTCTACCTGTAAAAAATGGCTGGAGTTTATCGCTTCAGCTTCTGCACTCCGCTTATCTGTACCTAAAAAAGAAGCTTCCATTGACACAAAGCTGGAATGGATACAAAGACAGGTCATGCCTACGCTTGCCGGTCTGATCTATGCTTATGATGGAGATTTTGAAAAAATCATGGGCGATTTTACTATGCAATTCTATAGAAACTCTTATGAAGCACAAAAAATGTTTAAAGAAGCTTACAAGCGTTTAATGGAGATCACCGAAAAGGATAGTGAAGAAAATGGACAATATGGAAACGGCATTGAATAAATTTCTGCTTTCGAAAAAGCTGGCTGGTTTAACAGAACAATCTCTTACTCATTATAGCGAGATTAACCGTTCTTTTGCTTCTGACTGCCTTTCTGAGCCTGTTTCTGCCATTACAGTAGAATACTATCAAACTTACTTTCTAAGTCTCTACGATCGGCACTTATCAAAAGCAACCGTGTCAACTTATATCAGACATATCAAAATTTTCTTGAAATGGTTAGAGGTTGAATACAATCTTGATTTACAGACAAAGAAAATTAAAGTCCCGAAAAGTCCGAAGAAAAATCCGCATATCTATACAAACACGGAACTGCAACAAATCTTTGCACTTATACACAAGGACGATTCTTGGCTTTCATTAAGAAACTGTGCGATTGTATCACTCATGTTAGATAGTGGCTTGCGACAAAACGAAGCCTGTCTTTTGAAAACCTGTGATGTGGATATGTCCCGACAAGTCTTGAAAGTGTTTGGAAAAGGTGAAAAAGAGCGGTTTGTGCCATTAGGGAATATGAGTCGGCAGTTTCTCCAAGAATATTTTGCAAAATGTCCGTATCATAAGAAATATGTATTTTGTTCGAAAGATGGTTCGCAGATCACAAGAAACGCTGTCAAACTGTTTATGAACAAATTGGCGGCACAGTTGCCCTTTGAGTTCGGCTCTCACAGATTAAGGCACAATTTTGCCACAAACTTCTTAATAGATCAGTACAACGAAAAAGGTAGTATGGATATATACGCACTTCTTACGATTCTCGGTCACGAAGATGTCAAAACCACCGAACGTTATTTACATATCGCCAATCAAGTCATTTACAGTACATCCCACATATCTCATTTAGATAAAGTAATGGGATTTTGAAACGTTGTAAGGTTTCTATGCTGATACGCAAGAAACAAAGAAGCGGGCGGAACGCCCAAACATAAAGCCTGTGAAACTTTTCGGCAGAATCCACAACTTGCAAGTCCCCTGCTCACCCTGATCGGCGTGAAGTGGGACTTCTCTTTTGTGCAAACTGCACGAAAAAAAGCACCGTCCCCGATGCTCTCTACTTGTCATCCAAAACAGTGCTTTTATAGTGCGCGATCAGGGGTTCGAACCCTGGACACCCTGATTAAGAGTCAGGTGCTCTGCCAGCTGAGCTAATCGCGCATATCTTGTGTTGCGTTACCTTGAACGCAAGACATATTATAATATATGGTTTTACAAATTGCAAGCTTTTTTTTAAGTTTTTTTATAGTTTTTTTAAGAAAGAACACTTGAACTAATTTTCCGTGCCTTTTATAATTAGAAGTAACTCGTTTTTTAAACATTTTATAAGGGGGATGCCCATGAATCTGGAGAAACAAAACAAATCGGATGATGACATCAAGAAAAATAAATTTACGGCCAATAACCGGTATTTTACAATCTGTATTTATACGATGTTTGTCATCTTTTTCGGTGCGATCATCATCAATCTGATCACATCCTGGAACACGACACTGAAAAATATTGAAAAAGGTCTGGCGGTTCTGATGCCGTTTATCATCGGTGCTCTGATTGCCTACATACTGAACCCGGCAGTTGCCCGCTTTTACAAGCTGTTCCGTGATAAATGTAAGATTAAAAGTGATGCTCTTTGTAAGATCCTGGCGATCATCACTGCTTATGTTCTTGTGATCGGCATCATTGTGATCGTACTTTTCGGTGTTATCCCGCAGATTATCACCAGTTTGACGGATCTGGTCAATTTTATTCCGACTGCGGCACAGCAGCTTTATCATTTCTTTGATACTTTAGAAGAGCGTTTCCCTTCGCTGGATACGGAAGTGCTGAGAAATACGATCAACAATGCGATCCCGAACTTTATCAACTATGCGAAGGATTTTGCCGCAAATATGATACCGGCACTGTATTCGATCTCCATGTCCATCCTTAAATGGGTGCTGAACCTCTTTATTGCGATCATGGTTTCCATTTATATGCTGGCAGACAAACGTCCTCTGGTCAATTCCTGCAAAGCAGTTGTTTATGCCTTTGTTCCGGTAAAATATATTCAGCTGATCCTGGAAGTTTCTGCAGAAGCCAATCGTCTGTTCAGCAGTTTTATCGTCGGAAAGGCGATCGACTCTACGATCATCGGAGTGCTCTGTTTTGTACTGATGCTGATCCTGAGACTTCCTTATGCCGTGCTGATCAGCGTAATCGTCGGAATCACAAACATGATCCCTTATTTTGGTCCATTCATCGGTGCCATTCCAAGTACGATCATCCTGCTTTTTATCAGTCCGCTCAAAGCCGTGATCTTTGTTGTCATGGTATTTGTATTACAGCAGTTTGACGGTCTGATCCTCGGACCGAAAATCCTCGGAGATTCTACCGGTCTGAAGCCGCTGTGGATCATCTTCGCCATCACGGTCGGCGGCAGTATTGCCGGGGTCCTTGGTATGTTCCTCGGTGTTCCGGCAGTCGCATTTATACGCTATCTGATCCAGCGTCTTATCAACCATCAGCTTCAAAAGCGTGACGAATCACTTCCGGAACATCTGCAGCCGTTTGAGTTTGATGGTACAAAGCACTGATGTAAAGTAAAAATCTGCTGGCTGCCTGCGGAAAATCGAAAACGTTCCGCATCAAAAAATAGTCCGAAACAACATAAGGCGTTTACACCGGAAATTCTCCGCTGTAAACGCCTTCTTTTTATTTTTTCTTTTTTTCATCCCCGATCAGGTGCTTTACTTCCTGAAAAGATTTCTGCATGGTCACCAGTTTCTTGTTCAGCTTTTTCTTTTCATAGACTGCCATGCCAATGCGATCACGAACATTCTGTCTTCGTGCCATTTTTCCTCCGGCCGGAACGGATATCCCGGCTTTTATTTTATTTCTATATAATATGACTCGAAAGCCCGAAGAGCATCTTTTTTTCAGATCAACCCGTTAAAATGAAATACATTTACCGGCTGATGATCATTTTATAGATTGGATTTCCCATACTTGAGAATTTTTCTTCGTACTCGGTCATCACGTTGCCTTCATTCATGTTTTCATCATGATGCAGGTCAAAGGTACAGCCGTCCAGGTTCCAGCCGGCGATCTCCCTTTGTTCCAGTGCAAAATCAAACAGTCCGCGATTATCGGTCTTGAATTCTACTTTGCCATCCGGCACAAGGATCTGGTCATAGCGTGCCAGAAATTCTTTTGACGGCAGTCTGCGTCTTGCATGGCGATCCTTCGGCCATGGATCCGAGAAATTCAGGTAGATCTTTGCCACTTCGTCTTTTGCAAAGATTTCCGGAAGTTCACTGGCATCGATACACAGATAGAGCAGATTCGGCAGGGCTTCTTCTGTCGGAAGCTGCTCTCTTTTCTGTACGGCACGCAGAAGAACGCTCGTATAACGTTCGATTCCGATGTAGTTGATCTGTGGGTTTCTCTTTGCCATCTCAGTGATAAACTGCCCTTTTCCCATCCCAACTTCGATATGGATCGGATTTTCATTTCCAAATACTGTATTCCATTTTCCTTTTTTATCTGCCGGTTCCTTGATTACCCAGTCACAGTTTCTGATCACTTCATCCGCTCCCGGTATATTTCTTAAACGCATTTATTTTCCTCCAATTTTATGTTTGTGCAAGCACATCGTGCTTTCAGGCTTTTGACCCTGGCATTTATGACATTGAGATTTGTCAGTAACTGATGCCATACGGATTGTTCCGTACTGCGTACTCTCACAAGCAAGCTTGCATCGTCTTTTTTACCTTTTGGCCCTGGCATCATATAAATTTTATATACTAGGTATCACTGACTTTCTTCTGAGTTATACCCATGTATTCTATCATATCCATTCTAATTGTGCAAAACAACCATAAAATTTTTTTATTTTTTTGAGAATTTTGCATATGGAAATCAAGTGGAAATCGTGTATAATGTAAGCTGTCAGACGGAGTGAAAAAAGGACTACCTATTATAATAGGTACCTGTGAACATGATTTTACGGTTGTCTGGCAATAATCATATAAAAGCAGAAGTGTCAGGGCAATAAACTTCTGCAGTTTTTTTGTGGGCTGGGCTGTGCTTTTGCATATGTTCAGCTTGAATTTCAAAGCTGCAACTATACTATACTAAAGGAGGGATGCACATGGATCTCGTCATCAAGCGTCTGTCTTCAATCGAAGAGGCCTCAGCCGGTATCATTGAGGCTGCCGAGAACGAAAAGAAGGCACTGGAACAGCAGATGCGTGAACGTATTCAGGCATTTGATGAAGAGGCTGAGAAAGCTACGCAGGAGAAGCTTGATCAGATTCGTTCCAGCTTAAATGAAGAAATGCAAAAAAGTCTTGCCGATCTGCAGAAAGCAACTGAAGATTCAATTCAGGCAATCGAAAATGATTACAATCAGAATCATGAAAAGCTTGCTGCCGGATTGATCGCAAAAATGATCGAGGAGTAAAATTATGGGAAATCTGTTAGCCTACAGCGGTACAGCGACCAAGATTCGCGGTATGCGAAGGAAGCTTCTGACCGCTAAAGATTTTCAGCATCTCGCCTCTTTGACATCCGTTTCCGATGCCATCGGATTTCTGAAAACAAAGTCCGCCTATGCTGGTATTTTCGCAAATTCCAACGAAAATTCCCTGCACCGCGGAGAGATCGAGAAAATGCTCACAAACGCAATCTACACGGATTTCCAGAGTATCTACCGTTTCGCAACCATACATCAGCGTAAAATCCTGGATCTGTACTTCCGCAGATACGAGATCGGACTTCTGAAAACCTGTATGCGAATGGTATTTGACCACAGAGATGTTGAATTGAATTTCGATATTTTCAAAGATTTCTTTGAAAAACACTCGGACATCAATTTGACCGCTCTTTCCAACTGTAAAACTCTGGATGAGTTTGTAAGCCTTCTGAAAGGAAGCATCTACTATCGTCCTTTATCTCTTCTCTCCGGTCTGTCCGAACCTACTTTGTGGGATTACGAGATGGCACTTGACCTGTGCTATTTCAAATGGTTCTGGGACAGCCGCAAAAAGGTTCTGACTCGTGACGAAGAAAGAATCTTTATGGACGATTACGGTGTCAAAATGGATTTGCTGAACATACGTTGGATTTATCGTTCCAAGCATTTTTACAACATGAGCAATGCGGACGTCTATGCACATCTGATCGGTATCCAATACCGTCTTCAGACCTCTCAGATCAAAGAGATGGTCGAAGCTGCAACTACAGATGAACTGACCGCAGCCATCAGAAATACTTACTACGGACGACATTTCCCGGAGGAAGCAAAACTTTCACTGGACGATGCCTATTATCAGATCCGTTATCGTGTTCAGCGTAAGAACGCAAAGGAGGATCCATTCTCCATTGCAGTTATCATTTCATATCTCTATGAGAAAGAACATGAGGTTGACGACCTCACAACCACGCTTGAGTGCATCCGATACGGTCTTCCGACCAGTGAGACGCAAAAATATATTTCAAATCTGAAAAGGGGGTGTAATCGTTGATTGAGAAAATGAAATTTCTGAGCGTTACCGGTCCGAAAGAAGACATCGACCGTGTGGTGAATGACTATTTATCCAAATACGAAATTCATCTGGAAAATGCTCTTTCCGAGCTTAAGACTGTCAAGTCTCTTCGTCCTTATATTGAGATCAATCCTTATAAAGACAAGCTTACAAAAGCAGAAGAATTCGCTTCCATGCTCGGTACGGATAAAAATCAGGAAAACCCAACCGGCACTATTTCGATTGAAGAAGCTTCTGAGACTCTCGCAACTCTGGAAAGCAAATTTTCTGATATTTATACAAGAACCAATGCTCTGGAAGCAAAGAAGGAAGATCTGAAAGCTTCTTATGAACGTTTAAGACCGTTCCTTGGATTCGATTTTGATATTCACAGCGTACTGCAGTTTAAGTTTATCAAATATCGTTTCGGTAAGATCACACGCGATTACTACAAAAAACTGGAGCACTATGTCTACGAAAATCTGGACACCGTGTTCTATCGCTGCAGCGAAGATGAGCAGTATGTATGGGGTGTTTACTTTGTGCCGGCGGGCAGAGCCGGACAGATCGATGCCGTATTTTCTTCCCTGCACTTTGAACGCATCCACCTTCCGGATGAATACGAAGGTATTCCACAGGAAGTCGGTACAAAACTTCAGTCTGATATCCATGATCTTGATGTCCAGCTTCAGGAGTGCCGTGAAGAAAGTGCGAAACTGCTCAACGAGTACAAAAACAAAGTCCTGCTTTGCAGAGACAAATTCCGTTCACTCACTTCAAACTTTGATGTGCGTAAACTTGCAGCCTGCACAAAAGAAGGTAAACAGGTCTTCTACATTCTGTGTGGCTGGATGACGGAAAGCGATGCCGCTCGTTTTGAAAAAGACGTAGCCGATGACAAGAATCTGTTCTGTCTGATCGAAAGCAATGAAGATCAGGATAAAGACAGCACACTGACACCGCCTACCAAATTGAAAAACCCTGGTATCTTCCGTCCGTTTGAATTATTCGTTCGTATGTACGGTCTTCCGTCTTACAACGAGATCGACCCGACCATCTTCGTAGCACTGACCTATTCCTTTATTTTCGGTGCCATGTTCGGTGATGTCGGTCAGGGACTCTGCTTGGTGATCGGCGGTGCCCTGCTCTACCATTTCAAAAAAATGGAACTCGCAGCATGCTTAAGCAGTGCCGGAGTCTTCTCTACGATCTTCGGTTTCCTGTTCGGCAGTTTCTTCGGTTTTGAGGATGTCATACCTGCACTCTGGATGCATCCGAAGGATGCAATGACAACGCTTCCGTTTATCGGTACTATGAACACCGCTTTCGTTGTTGCCATCGCATTTGGTATGTTCCTGATCCTGACAACGATGGTTCTGCATATTATCAATGCAGTCCGCAGAAAAGATGCTGAGAACATCTTCTTTGATACAAACGGTATCGCCGGTTTTGTATTCTACGGTGCGATCGTTGCAGTCGTTTTCTTATTTATGACAGGTCATGCCATCCCGGCAGCCGGTGTTCTGGTGGTTATGTTCCTCATTCCGCTGATCCTGATCGGCTTCAAAGAGCCGCTCGGTAAACTGGTCGAGAAAAAAGCAGATGCTATGCCAAAAGAAAAAGGCATGTTCCTTGTAACTGCATTTTTCGAACTGTTTGATGTATTACTGAGCTACTTCTCCAACACGCTGTCTTTCGTGCGTATCGGTGCTTTCGCCGTCAGCCACGCAGCTATGATGGAAGTAGTCCTGATGCTTGCCGGAGCCGAATCCGGAAACATCAACTGGATCGTTATCGTACTTGGTAACGTTTTTGTATGTGCAATGGAGGGTCTGATCGTTGGTATCCAGGTACTTCGTCTGGAATACTACGAAATGTTCAGCCGTTTCTATAAAGGCGAAGGACATCCATTCACACCATTTGTTAAAAAATCCGTTGATTAACATTTAAAAGCAAAATAACGGAAATAAAATATTTTATATTTGTGAGTTCATAATCACACACGATTAAGGAGGAAATTACTATGTCAACTATTACAAAATTCATTTTTATCGCAGCACTGCTTCTGAGCATCGTCGTACCAACCGCAGCATTTCTGATCGGTGAAAAGAACCGTGGACGCTTCAAAACCACACTTGGCATCAACTGCTTCCTCTTCTTTGGAACCATGGCTCTTGCCGTTATCATGATCTTCACAGGCGACGGTTCTGTAGCACTGGCAGCTGATACTGCTTCTGCATCTGCAAGCGGTCTGGCAGCTGGTATGGGTTATCTGGCAGCTGCACTGGTAACCGGTCTTTCCTGCATCGGTGGTGGTATCGCCGTTGCAAACGCAGCAAGTTCTGCTCTGGGTGCTATCAGTGAAGACGGAAGCATCTTTGGTAAATCCATGATCTTCGTAGCCATGGCCGAAGGTATCGCTCTGTACGGTCTGATCATCTCCTTCATGATCCTTGGTAAACTTTAATTTCCTGTTCGCATATCAGGAGGCAATTAATTTATGAAAATGTTCTTAATCAGTGATAACGTCGATACTCTGACCGGCATGCGTCTGGCAGGCGTAGAAGGCTGTATCGTGCACGAACGTGCGGAACTTCGTAAAGCACTGGAAGATGCAATTGCCAATAAAGAAAACGGTATTATTCTCCTGACCGAAAAATTCGGTCGGGAGTTTCCGGATATTATTGATGATGTCCGCTTAAACCGCCGTCTTCCACTTCTTATCGAAATCCCTGACCGCCACGGTACCGGCCGCAAACCGGACTTTATCACTTCCTATGTAAGCGAAGCAATCGGAATAAAATTATAAAGAAGGTGAGATATTTTGACTACGGAAGAAAAGCTTAAATATTTTGAAGAATCTTCTCTGGAAGAGGCCAGAAAACAGGCTTCTGCCATGATCGAAGAATATAAAGTAAATCTGGACAAGGTAGAAAAAGAACACAAAGCAACCACACTTCGCCAGTCTGATTTACAGTTAAAAACAGAAAGCGACAATCTGAAGAGAAATAACAATATGGCTCTTTCCAAAGAGCAGCTTCAGATCAAGCGTAAGATCACACAGAAACAGAATGAACTGAAAGAAAAGCTTTTTGTCGAAGTAAAACAGCAGCTTGAAGATTACATGACTACTTCAACATATCAGCAGCTGCTGATCAAACAGATCAAAAACATTCAGAAAGAGGCTGGTTCCGGAAAACTGATCCTTTACATTGACCCTGCAGACTCCGACAAACGTTCCAGTCTCCAGGCCGCAACCGGAGCTCCTATTACCGTTTCTGAATATTCCTTTATGGGCGGCACAAGAGCCGTTCTTCAGGATCGCAACATCCTGATCGACAATTCTTTCGCTTCCAAACTGGAAAAGTTAAAAGCAGACTTCTCATTTAACGGAGGTGCTACAAATGCATAAAACAGGTACTATTTACGGCATTAACGGTCCTGTTATTTACCTGAAAGGCAACACAGGATTTCAGATGGCTGAAATGGTCTACGTCGGAAAAGAACGTCTGGTAGGCGAAGTTATCCGTCTGACAAACGATATCACGACCATTCAGGTCTTCGAGGAAACCACAGGACTTCGTCCTGGTGACCCGGTAGAAGCTACCGGCGATGCTATTTCCGTAACACTTGGCCCTGGTATCCTCAACAATATTTTTGACGGTATCGAGCGTCCGTTAAGTGAGATTGCAAAATCCTCCGGTAAATACATCAGCCGTGGTGTCAGCGTTGATTCTCTGGATACGGAGAAAAAATGGCAAACACATATCACCGTAAAACCGGGTGAATTTGTTTCCGGCGGCACGATCATCGCAGAAGTTCAGGAAACACAGGCAATCGTCCACAAATCCATGGTTCCTCCGAACATTTCCGGTACTGTGCTGGAAGTTGCAATGGATGGAGAATACACGATCAACGAACCGATCGTAACCGTTCAGCTTGCAAACGGAAAAGAAGAAAAACTGACACTGGCCCAGAAATGGCCGATCCGTGTTCCGCGTCCGACTGCTGCAAGATTCGCAGCAAGCAAACCGCTGATCACCGGACAGCGTATCCTCGATACTCTGTTCCCGATCGCCAAAGGTGGTACTGCTGCTATCCCTGGCGGTTTCGGTACCGGAAAAACCATGACACAGCATCAGATCGCCAAATGGTCCAACGCCGACATCATCATCTACATCGGCTGCGGTGAGCGTGGTAACGAGATGACACAGGTTCTGGAAGAGTTCTCTGAACTGGTTGACCCAAGAAGCGGCAAACCTCTGATGGACCGTACTACTCTGATCGCCAATACTTCCAACATGCCGGTAGCTGCCCGTGAGGCTTCTATCTATACCGGTATCACACTGGCTGAGTATTACCGCGATATGGGTTACGACGTTGCGATCATGGCAGACTCCACTTCCCGTTGGGCTGAGGCACTTCGAGAGCTGTCCGGACGTCTGGAAGAAATGCCTGCAGAGGAAGGTTTCCCTGCTTACCTGGCATCCCGCCTTTCCGCTTTCTACGAGCGTGCCGGCATGATGCAGACCTTAAACGGCTCCGAAGGAAGTGTTTCCATCATCGGTGCGGTTTCCCCTCAGGGCGGTGACTTCTCCGAACCGGTCACACAGAATACCAAACGTTTCGTACGCTGCTTCTGGGGACTGGATAAATCCCTGGCATATGCAAGACATTTCCCGGCTATCCACTGGCTGACCAGTTACAGTGAATATGTAAATGACCTGGCACCATGGTACCGTGACAATGCCGACAAGAATTTCGTAGACGAACGAAATCAGCTGATGGCGATCCTGAACCAGGAAAGCAACCTGATGGAGATCGTAAAACTGATTGGTAGTGATGTACTTCCGGATGACCAGAAACTGACACTGGAGATCGCCAGAGTCATCCGTCTGGGATTCCTTCAGCAGAATGCATTCCACAAAGACGATACCTGTGTTCCGATCCGCAAACAGTTCCTGATGATGGACCTGATCCTGTATCTGAATACAAAGGCAAAAGCCCTGGTTACCATGGGTATGCCGATGTCCATTTTGAAAGAAAGCAACATTTTTGACCGCATCATTTCCGTGAAATACGATGTTCCAAATGACCGTCTGGATATGTTCGATGACTACCGCAAAGAAGTCGATCATTTCTATGACGAAGTACTTGAAAAGAACGCTTAGGAGGAAAAGAAATGTCAATAGAATATTTAGGCCTGAACGAGATCAACGGCCCTCTGGTCGTTCTGGAAGGCGTGCAGAATGCCTCCTTTGAAGAAATCGTAGAGATCGTTGTGGATAACAACGAAAAGAAACTCGGTCGTATCGTAGAGCTCTACGAAGACAAAGCCGTTATCCAGGTATTTGAGGGAAATGAAGGTATGTCCCTTAAAAATACCCACACAAAGCTGACCGGACATCCGATGGAGCTTGCCGTATCACTGGACATCCTCGGCCGTACCTTCAATGGTATCGGACAGCCGATCGATGGTCTGGGTGATATCTATCCGGAAGCACACATCAATGTAAACGGTCTGCCGCTGAACCCGGTTACCCGTGAATATCCGCGTAACTACATTCGTACCGGTATTTCCGCGATCGATGGTCTGACCACTCTGATCCGCGGACAGAAGCTTCCGATTTTCTCCGGAAATGGTCTGCCACATGACCGTCTGGCAGCTCAGATCGTAAAACAGGCTTCTCTGGGTGATAATTCCGATGAGAAATTTGCGATCGTTTTCGCAGCTATGGGTGTTAAATATGACGTAGCAGAATTCTTCCGCAAGACTTTCGAAGAAAGCGGTGTTTCTGACCACGTAGTTATGTACCTGAACCTGGCAAACGACCCGGTTGTAGAGCGTCTGATCACACCAAAGGTTGCCCTCACCGCAGCAGAGTATCTGGCATTTGAAAAAGGCATGCACATCCTGGTTATCTTAACCGATATGACATCCTTTGCAGAGGCCATGCGTGAGGTTTCTTCCTCAAAAGGTGAGATTCCTTCCCGTAAAGGTTATCCTGGATACCTCTACAGTGAACTGGCTACAATCTACGAACGTGCCGGTATCGTAGAAGGCGTCGAAGGTTCTGTAACACAGATCCCGATCCTGACTATGCCGAATGATGATATCACACACCCGATCCCTGACCTGACCGGTTACATCACCGAAGGTCAGATCGTACTGGATCGTCAGCTGCACGGACAGGCAATCTACCCGCCAATCAACGTACTGCCTTCTCTGTCCCGTCTGATGAAGGACGGTATCGGTGCAGGTTACACAAGAGAAGATCATCAGGATGTTGCAAACCAGTTATTCTCCTGCTACGCAAAAGTTGGAGATGCAAGAGCCCTGGCATCCGTTATCGGTGAGGACGAACTTTCTCCTCTGGATAAAACCTATCTGAAATTCGGACAGGCATTCGAGCATACCTTTGTCGGACAGGGCGAGGACGAGAACCGTTCTATCGTTGAGACTCTTGATCTTGGCTGGAAACTTCTGCGTATGCTGCCAAGAGAAGAACTTGACCGTATCGATACGAAGATCCTGGATAAATATTATAACGAATAGAGGTGAGCCTATGGATCCGAATACCTTCCCTACGAAGGGCAATTTAATTCTGGCAAAAAACTCCCTCGCACTTGCCAAACAGGGCTATGTGCTGATGGACAAAAAAAGAAATATTCTGATCAGGGAACTTATGGGACTCATCCAGCAGGCCGAATCCATTCAGAAAGAAATTGATTCTACCTTCCGCATGGCTTATGCCGCACTGCAGATGGCAAACATCAAACTGGGCATCAGCCTTGTAGAAGAGATCTCCTACTCCGTACCGGTTGAGGATTCGATCCGCATCCGTACAAGAAGTATCATGGGTACGGAGATCCCTCTGGTAGAAGCTGATACCAGACCTGCTTTCCCGACTTACGCTTACTACAGTACAAACATTGCACTGGACCAGGCAAAAGCCTCATTTGAAAAAGTAAAGCAGCTTTCCATCAAGCTTTCCATGATCGAAAATTCAGCTTACCGGCTGGCAAACAATATCAAAAAAACCCAGAAGCGTGCCAACGCTCTGAAAAATATTACCATCCCACGTTATACCGTTCTTACAAAAGACATTCAGAATGCACTGGAAGAAAAAGAGCGTGAAGAATTCACCCGACTGAAAGTCATCAAAAGAATGCAGAGCAAGAAGGCTTAACAAGTGGATTTCCCGAACCTGGCGGACAATTTTTTGTCCCCTGGGTTCTGTCTTTTTTCTCCCACAGTTCTCTCATATTTCAGACGTAAAATCTTTATTCAGGCAGAACACACTTAAGACCCGGAATGTGATCCCGGTCAGATCTGCTGACATTTACCTGTCAGAATATGTGTTTTCTCTTGACTTTCTAAGCTAAATCCTGTAAAATTCTTATGTAATAATTTTGTAATATATTTAACATGATTTCAAAATCTTGATCTTCATGATTTTTAAAAGGAGCAATTTATGAAAAAGCAGATTATCGTTACCATGCTTTTAGCAGCAGCACTTGGCACAGTTAGTCCTTCTATGAAAGCGGAAGCAAAGTGGAAGGCAGATGCAAAAGGCCGCTGGTACACCATCAAGGCTGCACCGGGCTACGCTGTTGGCTGGAAGCAGATCGGTAAGTATACTTACTATTTTGAGAAAAACAAATACGCCGCAACCGGCTGGAAATTGATCGATAAAAAATGGTACTATTTTGATATAAAAGGCAGGCTGCTCGCCAATCGCTGGGTAGATGGATATTATCTTTCTGCTGACGGCTCCATGGCTGCAAGCACTGTCATTACCTCCGGGGATCAAAGTTACACGATTGATGCAAACGGAAACATTGTCCGGGATCCTTCTTCTGCAGACGGTTCTGACATCCTGATTCCCGGCGTGACGGAAAACAAAAATACCTGGGTAGAGAATGATGGTAAGTATTATTACTACAACTACAAAGGTAAACTTGCAAAAGGCTGGCTGCGTATCCGTGACAAAACTTATTATCTTAATACCGAAACTGGAGAACGTTACAGTGGCTGGCTCAAATACAACGGCAAATATTATTACTTTGATGCTGAAACCGGCCTGATGCTGAAAGGCTGGAACAAGATCGGCAACTATACATACTTCTTTAAAACAGACGGTTCTGCACCGAGAAAGTGGAAAAAGATCAAAGGCAAATATTATTACTTCGGTAAAAAAGGCCGTATGTACACCAACAGGATCATCAGCAAAAAGTATTATGTAAATGCCGCCGGTGAACGTACTTATGGTTTCGCTCAGATCGGTGCCGACACTTACTATTTCCATCCGACAACCGGAAAGATGATGACCGGCTGGGTACTGGTTGGCAGCAAATATTATTACTTTGATGCAAACGGTAAAATGGTCACCGATACCTGGATCGGCAAACGCTACCTGAAATCAAACGGTCAGATGGCAAAGAGCTGCTGGGTAGGTGCTTACTATATAAACAAAAAGGGAAATCGTACCAAAAAGACACGTTCTACCGGAATCTGGACACAGAAAGGCAAAACCTACTTCCTGAATTCCAATTACCAGAAGGCAAAAAGCCAGTGGGTCGTTTCTGCAAGCGGCAGATATTATTATACAGATGAGAACGGCATTGTCCTCACCAACCAGTGGGTAGGCAATTATTATGTAGGAGAAACTGGTGCAAGAGTCACAAACCAGAAACTGCAGATTGATGATAAGACTTACTATTTTACTTCCGACGGAAGCAAAGCAACCGGTATTGTTACCCTGAACGGCAAAACCTATTTATTTGACCGTAACGGAGTCATGGTTACAGGATGGTATAACAACAGCGTCGCAACGTTCTATTTTCTTCCGACGACCGGTGAAATGGTCAAGAGCCAGATCATGATCATTGACAACGTATTCTACTCTTTCGATGCAAATGGATATATGACTGACCAGAATGCTTCCGATTCCGACCTGACATTCGGTTCCAAAATTGCAGCTTATGCGACTCAGTTTATCGGAAATCCATATGTTTACGGCGGAACCAGCCTGACAAACGGTGCAGACTGCTCCGGTTTTACGCAGTCCGTCATGAGCCATTTTGGCATCAAGATCCCTCGTACCGCCGACCAGCAGGCAATCGGCTACGATGGCACAACAACCAAATATGCTACCGCAAAAATCATTTCCGTCAACAATATCCAGCCCGGAGATCTGGTATTTTATTACCAGCCAATCTCACACGTTGGGCTTTACATCGGAAACGGGCTGATTGTACACGCCTCTACAGAGGCAGCTTACCCGGTGGGCGGTATTAAGACCTCACCATTTGATTTTGCTACGATCCGTGCGATTGTACGCTACTGGTAAGCAAGTGCAGAGAGGTTTTAGAATGTGCAAATGAAGGCCATAGAAATGATTTTATAAAATATAACGCCATGATGATCCGAAAACAATCTCCTGACACGCTGCGTTTCCTGTTCGGTTCGCTCGCCGGTTAGCCGCCCTTCGCCTAAACTCGCCT
>NZ_JAJEQE010000039.1 GCF_020687205.1 Hominisplanchenecus faecis | reverse complement strand
CACAGGCACTATATAGCACCTGTGGCTCTTCTTTATGATCTGGATGTGAAAAACACCGTTCAGTTTTTCAAATAGATTGACCCAATTTTATAGAAAAGCACCGCAATCGTCCTTTTATATTGATTTACGCTGTTTTCTATAATAAAATGTATTTCTTCGGTTATTTATTTTCTATTATTTATTATTTATTCCATTTCTTCTTGTATTACTATTTATACTGTTCAGGAATTGCCTTCCACTTTTATTTATTCTTCAAATTCTGCGGTTACCATAAATCCTCTTGGTGTATGCTCAATGTTGACGATCACACCTTCACGTGCTTTGATGCGGTTTGCATTTTTAAAACATCCAGACATCGCTACAGCCGGTTCTATAATGTAACTAAAATTCATATTCGTCTGAATTTCAGTTATTTCAACATGATCTCCAATCTGTACCAGATTTGGACGTTCCATCTTGAATTTTTCCTGTCTCATAGTTAAATTTTCCTTTCATCTTATTTTGTTCATATTATTAAGATCAAAAATTCTCGTTACAGTATAACACAAAAAATATGGTTTTGCATGAGTAAAAAGCTGCTATTTTAATTCAGTAGAATAATATGGAATGACAATACGCTGCCCGGCATAGATCTTATCGACATCGGTAAGGGAATTGATGCTTTTTACTTCTTTGATATAGGTTTTCGGAGAATCATATTCCTCTGTCATATGCTCATTGGCGATATCCCACAGGCTCTCCCCCTTCTGGATCACGATGTCTGTGTAATACTTGTAAGCATGTCTTGTAGGCTTTTCCTGATCTGCATTTACCGTAAAACAGATACTTAAAGATACAGCAAGGATCAGAAAGGTTATTAAGATTGCTGTAAACAGGCAGGAATATCTTTTTACCATACACTGTTTCCGGTTCCTTTTTCGATTCATAATCATACTTTTTTCTGTCATAGTCTCTCTCCTTTTCGTGGTTTGTCTGTCGTGTGATCTTCTGTCTGAACATAGAGCAATCGTTTTTGAAAACAAGGAACATTTGTTCTTGATTAACATCATTATATTACGGGAACGTACGTTTGTCAATATAAAAACGAACATATTTTCGAGAATATTTGTTTGCTTTTTTTAAAGTCCTGTGTTATGATAAAAGAAAAGAAAACAGTGATGATTTGGCGAAGGTACTTAACCGTTTACAAAAACAGTGGAATTGAAGTCCTGTCGCATATTCAGACAGATTGGAGGATAGATATGGCAGATGGTACTATTACAGCAAAACAGAAAGAAATATTAGAATACATAAAATCAGAAATTTTAAAGCGAGGATTTCCGCCTGCAGTGCGTGAAATCTGCGAGGCAGTTCATTTAAAATCTACTTCGTCTGTACATTCCCACCTGGAGTCTCTGGAAAGAAAGGGATATATCAGACGTGATCCGACCAAGCCGAGAGCGATTGAGATTCTGGATGACAGTTTCCAGCTATTAAGAAAAGAAATGGTGAATGTCCCGATTGTCGGTAAGATCGCAGCCGGTTCTCCGCTTCTGGCAGTAGAGAATATTGAATCTTATTTCCCGATCCCTTCCGAATACCTCCCGAATGCACAGACATTTTTACTGGAGGTAAAAGGAGAAAGTATGATCAATGCCGGTGTGCTCTCAGGGGATCATATTCTTGTCAAACAGCAGGATACCGCAGAAAACGGCGAGATGGTTGCAGCTTTGATTGATGATTCTGCGACGGTAAAAACATTTTATCACGAGAATGGTCATATTCGTCTTCAGCCGGAAAACGATACCATGGATCCGATTGTTGTCGAGGAGAAAGACGTTCATATTCTTGGAAAAGTAATTGGAGTATTTCGTTTCTTTTCTTAAACGTAATCCTAGATTAATATAAATGCTCTGAGAGAATCGCATGCGAGGCTTTACGTGCGTTCGACTCGAAATAAATAACTGTAAACAAAACAGGGCGAAAATACTTTCCTTGGTATTCTCGCCCTGAGCATGATTATTCTTTATAATATTGAGAATAAAAAGCATATTGTTTTAATCTCTTACTACTCTATACCTTTATAATTTTTACAGTTCTTCCACCGTCAGGCTTTTGCCGTCACGCCAGATACGTTCCAAATCGTAGAACAGACGGTTTTCATTATCAAAGATATGGACAATGACATCCTGATAATCCATCAGGATCCAGTTGCCGCTCTGATAGCCCTCGATCTGTTTTGGCTCATGACCAAGCTTTCCAAGTGTTTCTTCTACATTATCTGCCATAGCCTGGACCTGATTTCTGTTTGAGCCGCTTGCGATGATGAAGTAATCAGCAAGTACAGTAACTTCTGAGATATTAAGGATCTTAATATCTTCTCCTTTTTTATCAGCCAGAGCTTCACAAATCTGTTTTGCAAGTTCTCTTGATTCCATATGTGGGTACTCCTTTCTGAGCTTTAACTCACTCAATCCTGTTTTTCTTCCTGCAGTTGTCTGTAAAATTCATATGCCTGCTGTGTTGTCGAATCGACTTCGGCATGGATTGTTTCAAGATACTGAAGTGTATCATGAAGTACCATATACAATGCCTTGTCAAGATCCTGAAATGCAGCTTCACGTATCGCAGGCAGATTGGTTGCCTTGTTTCGCCATGGTTCTATATAATCGGCAAGATAAGTAATCTTCTGGAGAAGTGTCATATCGACATTTCCGGTTGTATGATATCGAATCGCATCCAGAATATCCTCATCTTCAATGTCATATTTGGATTTTGCAAGAAATACACCGGCTTTTGCATGAAGCAGCGAAGGATTTTTCCGTTCTGCTTCTGTGATAGCAATGTTATTTTTTTCGCAGATGCTTATCTTTTTATCGTTTGGTATACATTTTGCACAGTCGTGCAAAAGTCCGGCAACCATCGCACGCTCCAGATTACAGCCGTGGCACATAGCCAGGGCTGCACAGGTATACATGACTCCAAGCGTATGCTGATAGCGATCCGGTGTTAATTTCTTCTGCAGTTTTTCCTGTATTTTTATCAGATCATATCTATTTGTCATTCTTTACACTCACTATACAGATTTTTTTCTTTAATATACGAAATGACTTTATCCGGTACATAATATTTCAGGGAAGTATTCGCTTTTCGGATCCATTCCCGGATCTCGTGCGAAGAAACGTCGATATTTGGTGTGGCAAGGATCCGGATATCCACCTGATATTTTTGAGTGAGATATTCTATCTGTTCTTTAAAATGTTCTGCCGATACATGATCTCGTACCGCCGCAACGATCACACAATTCTGACAGATTTTCTGCGGCTCATGCCAGGTTTCAAATGCAAACAGAGAATCGGCTCCCATAATAAAATAGTATTCCGTATCCGGATGCTTTACAGTCATTTCCTGCAAAGTTTCGCTTGTATAACAGTAATCTTCCCGAAAGGCTTCTTCCAGAGAAAGTTCAAAATGCGGATTGTCTGCAATGGCACCGCGAACCATATCAACACGTTCCTGAATATCCGCACGGCCGATACGGTTTGGCTTGTGAGGCGGATTGGCAGAAGGCATAAAAAGTACTTTCTCCAGTCCAAACTGATGCCAGGCATTTTCGCCGAGGATCAGATGCCCGATGTGGATGGGATCAAAGGTTCCTCCCATGATCCCAATTTTTCTTGCTTTTTCTTTCTTCAAGAAAATGCCTCCCCTCAACGTGGAAGTTCGATTTTTTTCTTGTCGTCTTTTCCTTCTTTATAAAGAACGATTTTTTTGCCGATAACCTGTACAACCTGTGAATGGGTGCGTTCTGCCAGGGTTCTCGCAAGTTCCTTCGGATCGTCCATGCAGTTTTGCAGTACATTGATCTTGATCAGTTCACGTACTGCCAGTGCTTCAGCAATCGCACTGGTGTTTTCTGGTGTCAGGCTTCCCTTGCCGATCTGGAAGATCGGATCCATGGTCATAGCCAGACTTTTTAAATAAGCACGCTGCTTACTTGTCATAATTATATTCCTCGCTTATCATATCAAATCTTTATTTATAGTAATCAAATTTCAGGCCGTACATACGGACGGTATCGCCCTCCTGAATTCCGGCAGCTTCCAGTTCGTCGAGAATGCCGGTTGTTTTGAGGAAGTTCTGGAAGAACTGGAAGCCTTTTTCAGAATCCAGATTCGTATAACCAAGCATACGTTCAATCTTTGGACCTTCTACCACGTAAGTGTTTTCCTCTTCTTCTGACTTCTCAACGGTATAAGGAAGGTTGTCATTTGGATTATACTCGTTCGGATCGTATTCCTGCTCAAATACGACCGCTTCTTTTGGCAGTGCATCCAGCAGTTCACGCACATAGTATAAAAGTTCCTTTAATCCTTTGCCGCTTACTGCGGAAATGGAAAATACTTTCATGCCCTGAGGCTCAAATTCTGCACGGATGCGTTCAACCGGATCCTCGTCCTCAGAATAGATCACATCGGTTTTATTGGCAGCGATCACCTGCGGCAGAGTTGCCATTCTCGGATTATAGGCTTTGAGTTCTTCATTGATCTTGTAAATATCATCCACCGGATCACGGCCTTCTGTAGAAGCTGCATCCACGACATGGATGATGACCTTTGTACGTTCGATGTGGCGTAAAAATTCATGTCCAAGTCCGACACCTTCCGAAGCTCCTTCGATCAGTCCCGGGATATCCGCGATCACAAAGCCTTTTCCGCCATCCAGATCTACAACGCCAAGATTCGGATTTAAGGTTGTGAAATGGTAATTTGCGATTTTAGGTCTTGCATTTGTCACACGGGACAGGAAGGTTGATTTTCCGACATTCGGGAAACCGACCAGACCGACATCTGCGATCACTTTTAATTCGAGCTGTACCCAGAGTTCTTTGGCACTCTGTCCGGGCTGGGCATATTTCGGAACCTGCATGGTAGCCGTTGCATAGTTCATGTTTCCTTTGCCGCCACGTCCACCTTTTAATACAATTTGACGTTTGTTGTCACCGGACATGTCAGCGATCACTTTTCCGGATTCTGCATCTTTGATCAGGGTTCCTTCCGGAACTTTCAGAATGAGATCCGTACCATTTTTTCCGTGACAACGTTTTTTACCGCCTTCTTCTCCCGGCTGAGCACAGTATTTTGCCTTGTGCCGGTAGTCGTTCAGGGTATTAAGTCCTTCATCGACTTCGAAAATGATATCTCCGCCTTTGCCGCCGTCACCACCGTCCGGACCGCCGTTCGGCACGAAAAGTTCTCTTCGGAAACTTACGTGTCCGTCTCCGCCTTTACCGGAACGGATAAATATTTTTGCTCTGTCTGCAAACATATATACTCCTTTATATCAAAAATGGCTTCAAACCGTACACGATTTGAAGCCACATGTTCCACTTATTATTTTGCCTCTACAGGAACAATTGAAACCTGCTTTTTGTCACGGCCTTTTCTCTCAAAACGTACAACACCGTCTACTAAAGCAAACAGGGTATCGTCGCCGCCGCGTCCAACATTAACGCCCGGGTGAATCTTTGTTCCACGCTGTCTGTAAAGAATGTTACCAGCCTTTACAAACTGTCCGTCAGCTCTTTTTGCACCCAGTCTTTTAGACTCGGAGTCACGTCCGTTCTTTGTAGAACCAACACCTTTTTTATGAGCGAATACCTGAAGGTTCATCTTCAACATGGTCTACACCTCCTCGATTTTCAATCGTATAAATTCATTACCGTATTGTGTCTGAATATCTCTCAAACCAAGAATCATAGAATCAAGCAGAAGTGTGGTTTTATCGGATACACTGCCTTCCAAAATCAGTTCTACGATACCGTGATCTTCACGGGCAGCAAACTTATCGTCTGTAAAAGTCTCAATCGAATTTACAGCATTTACAACAAGTACGGATACCGCCGCACAGATAATATCATAACCTTCTTCAGCATAACCGGCATGTCCGACTACTTTAAAACCAGCATAACTGTCATTTGATCTATGGATTGTAACTGTAATCATATGGATTAACCGTTAATTTTTTCAATCTTAACCTGAGTGTACTGCTGTCTGTGACCGTTCTTTTTATGATATCCGGTCTTTCTCTTGTACTTGTAAACAATAACTTTTCTTGCTTTTGCATTTTTAACAACGCTAGCAGTTACTGTTGCACCAGCTACATCTGCACCAACTTTCAGTCCGTCATTGCTAACTGCAAGAACATTTTCGAAAGTTACTGTTTCACCAGCTTCTGCACCAAGCTTTTCTACGTTAATGATATCGCCCTCAGCTACTTTGTACTGTTTACCACCTGTTGCAATAATTGCGTACATATGGCACCTCCTATTATCATTACTCGCTAAATATGGTAGTCTGCCTTGCGGCATGACATTTAAACCTCTTTATGCGGCATCTGCTACATGATAGCATGTCTTAGAATTTACGTCAACTGTTTTTTGCAAAATATTTCATTATTTTTAATCTTTCTGTGAAAGAGACTCCTTTTCGCTTTCCAGTGCTGCAATCTGCTCTTTTAAAGTTTTATGGACTTTTTTCCGGGTGATCTCCACAAGCTCCAGCTTTGTCATATCGATCAGTCTTGTTTTGACAGGATCGGCAAACAGTCGGCTTTCCAGAAATGCAAGCAGTTCCTTCTGATCTTCTTTGTTTTCCATATTGATGAAATCGATCAGAATGATACCGGAAAGGTTCCGAAGACGGATCTGTCTTGCTGCTTCTTTCGCCGCTTCCAGATTGATTGTTTTTAATGTTTCACGCCGCAGTTTTTTACCGGAATATTTACCGGTATTGACATCAATGACGGTCAGTGCTTCCGTCGGATCGATCACCAGATAACCACCGCTTTTCAGCCAGACCTGTCTGGAGGTCGCCAGATCGATCTCTCGTTCCAGGCGGCAGAGCTTGTAGAGCGGAAGCAGATCATCCTGATACAGACGGAGTTTGGAAAGATTCTGCAGATCGTTTTCTTTCAGATAATGTTCCAGAGAGTTATAAATCTGAGGATCGTCTGTGATGATTGAGGTCAGATCTGCAGTGTAAGTATTGCGGAGCATCTCGATCCAGACCGGTTCTGACGTTTTTAAAGCAGAAAAACAGGTCCGGTAAGGTGCCGTTTTTAAAAGATGCAGATACTGTTCTTCCAGTTTTTTCGCTTCCGCTTCAATCTCTTCTCTGGAAGCTTCGCCGGCGTTTGTACGCACGATAAAGCCATATTTTTCGCGTGCAAATGGTTTCATCCATTCTTTCAGGCGTTCTTTTGTGCTCTGTGAAAGTTTGCCGGAGATACCGATGCGACTGTCATTACCGGTCAGCACAAGATACTGTCCCGGAAGTTCGAGGTTTCCGGAGAGGGCGGGAAGTTTCGTCTTTAAGCCATCACGGATCACTTGAATGAGCAGTTCATCTCCTTCTGCGATTTTTTTTGAATTGCCTTTTTTTGTATAGATGGCATCCGGGTTTGCGGCAATATTAAAATAGCACTGCTGTCGGTCTGCAATTTCAATAAATGCTGCATCAATGTTTTTCTGGACTTTGCGTACTTTTCCGATATAAATGTTTCCGACAAGTGATGTGCTTTCATCGGATGCAGAAGCAATACGCAGATCTGTGGCATGCGTGCCGGATAACGCCGCCATCCAAATGGTCTGCTCATCTCTCTTTGTGATGATCAGTGTATCAGCCAATGTCTTTTCCCAGATCTTCCAGTGAAACATGCCCTTCTGCGTAGACCTCTTCCCGGTTGATAAGAAGTGCAAAAGCAGGCAGATCATAGCCGATTTCCCGGCAGAATGCTTCCATGACAAGTTCCGGTTTGATGTTGTCGGTACTTCCGGTGGAGAGTGTCATGAAAATTTTTCCGTCAGAGACAGAAAGTGCATAGATCAGCGGCTTCAGATCCATTTCACGTTCGCTTTTCTTTGTTTTTTTTGTCACAAGAATGGAAGGTTTCTCATAAAATGCCAGAAGCTTTTCTTCCCATCCGGCAGGCGGCTCCATCCCTTCACGAAATATTACAGTATAGTCCGCCTCTGCAACTAAAGACATGGCATTGCTTGCCTTTTCATCCGGAATTTCACGGAAACTTACGATCTCCATGCCTTCGACCATCACATCGTTCAGGCGTCTGACTGCCTCGGCAGATGAGATCGGTGTCTTCAGCATGATGTCGGCATACTCACCGTTGCTGGTCAGTCCGACACCGAGCGGTGCTGCAAAGGATAAGATCATATGCGGGCTGAATCCTTCTGTGTAGGCGATGTCAATGTCTGCCCTGCGGATTGCTTTCTGAAAATAACGCATCACATCCAGATGACCGATGAATTTCATGACACCCTGTTTGCGGAATTTAATTCTTACCTTCATAACATACACCTCCTCCAAATACACTTGCTCCGCATCCGGAACAGCCGGCACGACAGTTTTTCGTTACTTCTTCTTTCTGGGCACGTTCCCATTCTTTCCATAAAAATTTTTTGGTAACGCCGATCCTGATGAAATCCCATGGAAGGATTTCTTCGTAGGAACGCTCACGCTCGGTATAAAAAGCCGGATCAAGATGAAATTCATCAAATGCTTCACTCCAGCGGCTGTATTTGAAATTTTCACCCCAGGCATCGTAGAGTGCTCCCTTTTCGTATGCTCGCAGGATGGCAGGAGCCAGGCGGCGGTCACCTCTTGCCAGAATACCTTCGAGCACGGTAACGTCTGCTTCATGCCAGTTGTACTTGATGCTCTTGCGGTTCAGCTGGTCTTTGACTTCCTGATTTACAATCTTGGCTTTTCCGAGAAATTCGTCCCGGTTGTTCATCGGAACCCACTGGAATGGGGTAAATGGTTTCGGAACAAAGAAAGAAGTGCTGACCGTGATCTGGCACTTGCCGTTTCTCTGGTCTTTTGGGATTTCGTAATAGCGTCTTGCAATCTTATCTGCCAGATGTGCGATATCTTTCATATCGTCCTCGGTTTCCGTTGGCAGTCCGAGCATAAAATAAAGTTTTACTTTATTCCAGCCGCCGTCAAATGCTTTTCCGGCACCATCCAGAATCACTTCTTCTGTCAGTCCTTTGTTGATGACGTTACGCAGTCTCTGAGAACCGGCTTCCGGTGCAAACGTCAGGCTGCTTTTTTTGATATCCTGCACCTTGCTCATGACATCCAGGGAGAATGCATCAATTCGCAGGGATGGCAGGGAAATATTTACACCTGTTTTCTCGAACTCATCGATCAGGAAATTTACGATCCCGGCAAGATCCGAGTAGTCACTGGAACTCAAAGAACTTAAGGAAATTTCTTCATGTCCGGTGCTCTTTAACATGGCATAGGCATATTCTTTGAGCATGGCAAGGTCACGTTCTCTGGTCGGACGGTAGATCATACCTGCCTGACAGAAACGGCAGCCGCGGATGCAGCCACGCTGTATCTCCAGCACGACACGGTCCTGTGTACATTTGATAAACGGAACGACCGGTGTTTTCGGATAAGAAGCATTTGTCACATCCATAACGATCTGTTTTTCGACTGTTTTCGGTACATCATCATAAATCGGTTCAAAGGCTGCAATCGTACCGTCCTCATGGTAAGATACTTTATAAAGTGACGGAACATAAATACCGGCGATATGGGATGCCTGACGGAGAAATGTTTCCCGGTTCCATCCTTCCTTTTTTGCTTTTTTGAAAAGTTCCAGCAGTTCATCGTAAACGACTTCGCCTTCTCCGATATAGAAAATATCAAAGAAATCTGCCAGAGGCTCTGGATTGTAAGCACATGGACCTCCGCCGATCACGATCGGATCGTCCCAGGTACGGTCAACTGCCATCATCGGGATACCGGAAAGATCCAAAATCTGTAAAATGTTGGTATAACACATCTCATACTGGATCGTGATTCCAAGAAAGTCAAAATCCTTGATCGGATCCTGGGACTCCAGGGCAAACAGCGGAATGTGTTCCTTGTGCATCACGGCATCCAGATCGGTCCATGGGGAATAGACACGCTCACACCAGGTATCCTCCCGTTTGTTGAACATATCATACAGAATCTGAATACCGAGATGTGACATACCGATCTCATAGACATCCGGGAAGCACATGGCAAAGCGGATGTCCACGTCCCTGCTCTTCATAACGGCATTTACTTCATTTCCAATATAACGGGCAGGTTTTTCTATACTTAATAAAATTTCATCTCTTAAAGCTAATTTTCTCATTGAATCATTTATCCTTATTTCTGTGCATAGTCTGTATATTTGGTTGACGGTTACTTGCAGAAATTATTTTTTCGCATTTTTTTATCATATAACACAATCGGATATTCGTCAACAGCCACACCCTGTCACTTGACAGTTTCTGCATTCTTTTTTACAATAAAGATAACGAAATTTTTGTTTGGAAAGGCAGCGATAATATGAATTTATATCTGATTGATTATGAAAATGTTACAGACACCGGTTTTATGGGTGTAAAAGAACTGACCGCCGAGGACACGGTGATTGTCTTCTACAGTCAGCATACGAAGAATATTTCTTTTGAGCGTCACATTGAGCTTTCTCAGTCTCCTGCTCATTTTGAATACATTAAGATTTTAAAGACCGGAAAAAATTATTTGGATTTCCAGCTCTCGACTTATCTTGGTTTCCTGATCGGAAAGGACAAACCGGAACATGTTTATATTATCACGAACGATACCGGATATGACAGCGTGATCGACTTCTGGAGTGATAAAAATATCGATATCATCCGCCAGAAATCCATTGTGCCTCCGGCTCCACTCTCGCTTCCGGCAAATATCCCACCGCAGATGGTCGTCCGGAAGCAAAAGCCAGATGCCGCTTCAGCACAGACCTCATCGGTCGCATTGACATCCGCAGCACCGACCAGACCGGCCACATCCGGAAGGAAAACAAAGGCTTCCGCATCTCCGGATCTTCCGGAAGCATGGCGGAAAAAGGTGCGGATGGCAGTTAAATCGGATAAACTTGCACCGAGCAGCTATTCGGTAGTCTACCGTGCAATCTCCGGAAGCCAGAATAAAACAGAGCTGAACAATCAGCTGGTTAAGGCATTTCAGAGTTCAAAAGGCGGACGCGTTTATGGTCACGTCCGCGAGATCTTTGAACAGTACAGCAAAGAGAGCAATTAAAGTGCATCTACTTTGACCTGAATTTCAGCAACTGCTCTTTTGGAAACTTCTTATGCTTCCTGGTGGCTCTGCTGGATCATCTCATGCAGTTTTGTGATCGCTTCATGGATTCCGCCGATCTGATTGATGATTCCTTCTTTTACAGCCTGTTCTCCGACCAGAATGGTTCCGAGATCTTTTGTCAGCATGCCGGTATCGAGCATCAGTTCTTCGAGACGTTCTCTCTTTGCCTCGCAGTGACCGGAAATAAAGCCTAAAATGCGATTCTGCATCTGTTTGAAATAATCATAGGTCTGTGGGGCTCCAATGATTGTTCCATTCATACGGACCGGATGGATGACCATCGTTCCGGTCGGGACAATAAAGGAATAATCGGTAGAGACAGCGATCGGCACACCGATCGAATGGCTGCCGCCAAGTACCAGAGAAACAGTCGGCTTGTCGATTGATGCGATCATTTCTGCGATGGCAAGACCGGCTTCCACATCGCCGCCTACAGTATTCAAAAGAACGAGCAGTCCCTGGATATCACTGCTGTCCTCAATGGCAGCAAGCTGAGGAAGGACGTGCTCGTACTTTGTAGTTTTTGTATTGGAGGAAAGGCATTCGTGTCCTTCGATCTCTCCGATCACAGAAAGCAGGTGAATGTTGTGTTCCAGTTTGGTCTGACCGTATTCTCTGATCTGCTCATTTTTTTTAGTTTCTGTGTTTTCGCTTTTGCTGTTTTCTTTTTCCGCCATAGTGTATCCCCTTTCTGATCCAGGTCTGTCATTTTGTATGATACAGAACCTGATATGCAAGCTTTGGCATTCTGCTGACAGCATAACCGGAAAAGAGAAAATTTATACGGATTTTTAAGAACAGACCTGTTTCAGTTCTTCGAAACATTCCTCGGAAAGTTCCACTTCTTCCATTGGATAAGAACGGTGCAGGGATTCTTTCTGGCTGTTTTCTGCCTCAATCTTTCCATGCTCCGTATGTTCGATCTTGCCAAACAGCGAGATAAACTGACTGATCTCAAACGGCGTGATCAGATAGTCATCGACACCGAGCAGAAAACATTTTCGCACGATCTTAAATTCCGCCGTCTGCCCGACCATCGCGATTGCCTGACAGAGCTTTTCCTGCCGGATGGTCTGCAGAAGGTTTAAAACCGGGTAATCCGGTGTTGCTTCCAGCAAAACCAGTTGATACCTGTTTTTACGCAGGTGCTCTGTCAGTGTCGCAAAATCAGAAGTGACCTCACAGATTTCAAAACCGGTAGACGCACCCCAGATGTGAAGCCTTTTCAGTTCCTGCAGAAGCATATTGTTTTTTATGGCTGTTAATACGTTGTACATAGGTCACCTCCTTTTCTTTTAAATCAGCAAAAGCGGAACTCTTAAAAAAGTTCCGCCTGTTTTTTTAGGATGTAGAATTACTGTTCTTCAAAGAAATATTTTTTCTGCATATCACGAACCATGGAAATATAAAGATCTTTGCACGCCTCATTTTCTCCGCGTTCGATCATACCAAGGCAAGGGGAAAGATAAGTATCCCATATGTTCCGGTAAATTTCTTTTGCATCTTTTCTCTGATCAATATGTTTTACAATGGTAGGAGCCAGATCATAATATTCATAAACGATCGCTTCTCCGTTTTCCTGCTCCATCAAATAATGGTCGCGGTAATTTCGGAAAAGGTTCAGCTCATAACAATCATCCGGTTTGCCAAATGTTCTGCACACTGCTGTGGTGATGTAACAGAATTTCCGTTTAAATCCAGAATTGATCTGCTTAAAAGTAGAAGCTTTGAGATTGGTTTTCGGAAAATGTGCTTTCCAGGCTTCCAGAATCTTTTTGGAAAAAAGATTCGCAGGTGCTTTGTTCATCTCAAGAACAGCCGGAAGCGTATAGATTACCAGGCACATATTCAGGTTTGCAGCCAGTTTCTCTTTTGCATTTTTCTTTTCCTCTTCGGCAATTCGCTTTTCAGCAGAATTTGCAAGCTCTTCTGCCATATTGGTCAGAAACTGTTCTTTATCAATAACCTGAAGATAGCCATCCTCGACTGCTTTTAATGTCGCTTTGTGTTTGTTGCAGTAGCGTTTAAATGAATCCGGATAGCGTTCGAACGTGAAATTTTCCATGACATGTTCTTGTTCATCCAGCAATGCCGGCATCCCTGCAAAAGCTATGGTATAATTACTGCTCATATATCACAATCCTCATCAAACGGACTTTTTATCCGCCTTGTCGTTTTATTCATCCAGATTGGTATATACCGCCTGAACATCATCGTCTTCTTCGAGCAGATCCAGGGTACGCTGAAGGTTCTTCAGAGCAGTCTCATCATCAAGAGCAACATAATTCTGAGGGATCATGGTCTCTTCTGCCTGAGCCATCGGGATCTTTTTGGCTTCGAGAGTTTCTCTTACGGCCTCCAGATCATCTGGTGATGTCAGGATCTCAAAGCTGTCTTCTTCTTCGGAAAAATCCTCTGCACCTGCATCCAGAGCCAGCATCATCAGGTCGTCTGCATCCATATCACATTCTTCTTTATCGATCACGATCTGACCTTTGCGGTCGAACATGTAAGAAACACAGCCCTGTGTTCCGATGCTTCCGTTTCCTTTTGTAAATGCACTTCTTACATTGGCTGCAGTACGGTTTTTGTTGTCTGTCAGTGCGTCCACGATAATCGCGATTCCGCAAGGACCATATCCTTCATAGGAAACATACTCGTAATTGACAGAGTTTGCATCTCCGGCTGCTTTTTTGATACCACGGTCGATCGTATCGTTCGGCATGTTGTTTGCTTTTGCTTTTGCGACAACAGCGGCAAGTTTGCTGTTGTTTGCCGGATCTGGTCCGCCTTCTTTTACGGCAACTGCAATCTCACGGCCGATAATGGTAAAGATCTTTCCCTTCGCAGCATCGTTTTTCTCTTTTTTGTGCTTTATGTTTGCAAATTTTGAATGTCCTGACATTTCGAAATCTTCCTTTCTCTTCCAAGTATCTGTTTCTTCATTCTGCCGCTTAACGGCCTGGTTTCCCTGCACAGGAGGCAGGCATATCCATTATGATAACACCACACTGAAAAATAGTCAAGTTCCCGGGAGCAATCAGCTATGTAGATCCAGACTGACTGCGAGAGCCTGATTTACGCGGTCCAGGATTTCCGTATCCAGATGGCATACTTTATCTTTCAGTCGTTTTTTGTCGATGGTACGCAGCTGTTCCAGAAGGATCACAGAATCACGTACCATGTTATATCTTGAAGATTCAATCTCCACATGTGTCGGCAGCTTTGCTTTGTTCATTTTGGAGGTGATCGCTGCACAGATCACCGTTGGACTGTGCCGGTTTCCCGTATCATTCTGAATGATCAGAACCGGACGTACACCGCCCTGTTCCGAGCCGATGACCGGTCTTAAGTCCGCATAAAAAATATCCCCTCGTCGAATCAACACACACTTCACACTCCGCTTCTGGTTTTAAGCTTAGTATTTCCACATTTTTCTGGTGTATGCAGTTCGCCTTAAGGCAGGATCAGTTGGTACCGGAACAGTCACGTACCAGATAGACTTCGTGATTTCTGGTGTAGATACGCGGTACACGTTTGCCGATATCACAGATAAATTCATAAGAAAAGCGACCGCAAAGATCACCAAGTTCGTCTACGGTGATCTCTTCGTCTCCCTGTCTGCCGACTAAAATTACTTCATCCAGTTCTTTTGCCTGCGGAATGTCCGTCACATCGACCATAAACTGATCCATGCAGATCCTTCCGAGGATTTTTGCACGTTTCCCGTGTATCAGAACATATCCCTTATTGGAAAGCATCCGCGGATAACCATCCCCATAGCCGACCGGGATCGTAGCGATCCGCATCGGATGCGGAGCGGTAAAGGTTCCGCCGTAACTGATCTCGGTGCCCGTTTCAATCTCTTTGATATACACGATGCGGCTGTGAATGGACATTGCAGGCGTCAGTTTCATAGAATCTCTGGAAACTTCAGCGGATGGATAGATGCCGTAAATACTGATGCCGGCACGCACCAGATTTAAGTTCATATCTGCAAGCTCCATCAGAGCGGCACTGTTTGATACGTGTTTTAATGGAATCGTAATGCCTGCCTCTTCCAGTCTGTGTGCAAAATGCATATAACGTTCAAATTGTCTGTTTGTAGCCGTTTTATCCAGTTCATCTGCTTTCGCAAAGTGCGTAAACATGCCTTCTATTTCAATTCCCGGTAAGGATGCGATTTTACGGATTGTTTCTATGCTCTCTTCGGTATCAGAAAAACCGATGCGGCTCATTCCCGTATCCAGTCCAATATGTATAGAAAGTGTTTTCTTTAAATGAACGGCTGCTTCAGACAGTTCCTTTGCCATATCCAGTTTGAACACAATCGGTCGGATCTCGTAACGGATCAGATCTTCGTAGTCTTCTTCGAATGTATAGCCCAGGATCAGCACCGGTTTTGTAATCTGGTTTTTCCGCAGGATCATCGCTTCTGTCATCGTTGCGACGGCAAATCCCCAGATATAATCTTCCGGCTGTATCATCTGTGCGATCGGCACTGCACCGTGACCGTAACCATCTGTTTTTATTACAGCAACCATTTTGGTTTCCGGGTGGATCGCTTCGTGCATGATCCGAAAATTTTCTGCAATGGCATCCATGTCGATCTCGGCACAGACACGGCTGTATTTACTGCTCATCATGTTTCAAGTCCTTCCTGTATTGTTTTTTGTAACCGTTGCTTTCGTTACTTACATTTATTTTTATCGTCTGCATCTGCCAGAACCCGGATCAGTCCCTCCACCAGATCATTTGCTGTCATACTTCGCTTTCCGTATTTTCGTGCGGCCGCATCGCCGGCACATCCATGCAGAAAAACAGCAAGTTTTGCAGCTTCAAATAACGTCATCCCCTGTGCGGTAAGTCCGGCAAATACGCCGGTCAGCACATCGCCGGAACCGGCAGTTGCCATGCCGCTGTTCCCGGAAGTGTTGATGTAGGATTCACTGCCGTTGCTGACAACGGTTCCGGCATCCTTTAAGACACAGATCACATGTTGTTCTTTCGCAAAGATTTCGGCACTTGCGATCAGATCCTCTGAAATATCGGAAATGGTTGATCTGCACAGTCTTGCCATCTCCCCAAGATGTGGTGTCACAGCTACCGGCATGGAATATCCATCCAGGGAAAGGTTATGGCGTGCCACAAGATTCAAAGCATCGGCATCAAGAATGACCGGAATATCCGCATGTTCCAGTACATAATTCAGGATGTCAAGCTTTTGTGCTTCCATGCCGATGCCGGGACCTACTGCAACCACATCAGCCCACGCAAGCAGGTTTTCAAGTTCTCTCTTCCAGTTGGAATGGATGCAGCTTACCACTGCTTCCGGGATAGACTGAAAAAGGGCGGACTGATTGTGTTCGTCTGTGTAGATGCGAACATAACCGGCTCCGCTTCGATACGCTGCACGTGCACTTAAGATTGCAGCACCGCACATGTCCCGGCTCCCGGCGATCAGAAGAACTTTGCCGCAGGAACCTTTGTTTTCTGTGGCAAGTCGCTCTGGCAGCCGCCTTAAATCCATACTGTCATAGCAGACGTAAGATTTCCGGCATTTCGGAAGGCTTTCTTTTGTAATACCGATCTGACGTACACGTACCTCTTTGGTACAGGCACGCCCTTTTCCGATATAATGCCCCGGTTGCTCAAAAGCAAATGTCACTGTCAGGTCAGCCTTTACGGCAATCCCCCGTATCACACCCGTGTTTCCGTCAATGCCGGAAGGAATATCGACAGACAGTACAAAAGCAGGACTTTCATTGATCCGCCCGATTGCGTCCCGATAGCTGGCTTCGATGTCACGCGAAAGACCGATTCCAAACAGTGCATCTACTATAACAGTATATTCATTTATTTCCGGGTTACTACAAAAAGTTATCCCATATTTCTCACAGATTTCTTTCTGATGGCGTGTCTGATCCGTGCAGGACTGCTCTTTTCCGACAAACCAGATGGAAACCGGTACCTGATCCAGAAACAAAAGTCTGGCGATGGCAAATCCGTCTCCGCCGTTATTGCCTGAACCACAGATGACCAGAACGCGGTCAAGTGCAGCACCGCTTCGGTACAGTTCATCGACACACGCAAGTGCCGCACGCTCCATCAGTACACAGGATGGAACGCCGAACCCTTCTATGGTATTCTGGTCACATGTTTTCATGTCTTCTTTTGATAACAAGATCCTCATATGCGATATACCTCCTGTCTGCCCGTCCAAATGGAATATACAGTTTTCTTTTTTCTTTCTCTGCGTTCTTTTTATTTATGTTCTCTACTGTAGCGGCTGATATTGTAAGACAGCTGCATCAGGCTTTCCGAAAGATGTACGTTTTCGATGATCACATCTTCCGGCAGATGAAGATCCGTATGGGCAAAATTCCAGATTGCACGGATGCCGTGATCCACCAGAAAGTCTGCCATTTCCTTTGCATACTGCTTCGGAAGTGTCAGGGCTGCGATCTGAATGTCATGCTCCTGCAAAAAAGCAGGAAGCTCGTCTGTCATACGGATCAGAATTCCTCTGACTGCAACGCCTTTCAGCTTTGGATTTACATCGAACAGCCCTTTGACCAGAAAACCGTTTTTTTCAAATTTTACATAATTTGCAAGAGCCTGTCCGAGATTTCCGGCACCGATGATGATCATATTGTAATCCTGATCCAAGCCCAGAATCTTCCCGATCTCCGTATGTAAATGTTTTACATTATAACCATATCCCTGCTGGCCGAATCCACCGAAATTATTGAGATCCTGCCGGATCTGGGATGCTGTTACCTGCATGCGTTCGCTCAGCTCGCCGGATGAGATCCGCTCCGTACCGGATTCCAGCAGCTCACCGAGATAACGGTAATACCGTGGCAGTCTTTTGATGACTGCTCTTGAAATTTCTTTCTCTTCCACTTGCATACCTCCCTGTCAAATGCTGTTGTATAGTAACGTAAAAGACGGGCACACAAGATCCCTGCCATGTCCGCCGCAGGTTTTGTGTACCCTCTCTGATTTTTAGAGCTGTACGGTTACAAAAATATCATAGATTGATTTGATCGCACGCTCGAAATCCTGATTGCTCACACCGATGATGATGTTCATCTCACTGGAACCCTGATCGATCATCTTGACATTGATACTTGCATGTGCCAGTGCGGAAAAAATACGTCCCGCTGTTCCACGCTGAGATTTCATGCCACGACCTACGACTGCGATCAGTGCCAGATCAGATTCCAGATTGACAGAATCCGGATTGACAGCACGGTGGATACCGGCCAGTACCTTCTGCTCGGTCTCTTCGAATTCGGACTGATGTACGAATACCGTCATGGTATCGATTCCGGAAGGCATATGCTCGATGGAGATACCATTGTCTTCGAATACGGTCAGGACTTTGCGGCAGAATCCGATTTCGGAGTTCATCATATCTTTTTCGATGTTGATGGCTGCAAATCCTTTCTTTCCGGCAATACCGGTGATCGTATAACGCGGTTTTCTGCAGGTACTTTCAACGATCAGCGTACCAGGATCCTGAGGACGGTTGGTATTGCGGATGTTGATCGGGATACCTTCCTGTCTTACCGGGAAGATGGCTTCTTCATGAAGCACGGTAGCACCCATGTATGCCAGCTCGCGAAGCTCTACATAAGTGATAGTATCGATCACTTTCGGATTTTTGATGATACGTGGATCTGTGATCAGGAAACCGGATACATCGGTCCAGTTCTCATACAGATCAGCATGGACTGCTTTTGCGATCAGAGAACCTGTGATATCGGATCCGCCTCTTGAGAAGGTTGTTACCTTTCCTTCTGCGGTTGCACCATAAAATCCAGGAATGACTGCATTGTCACATTCTGCCAGGCGTGCAGAAAGCTTTTCATTGGTTGTTTCTGCATCAAATGTGCCGTCTTCATGGAAAACGATCACTTCAGCTGCATCGATAAATTCATATCCCAGGTAATTTGCCATGATGATACCGTTTAAGTATTCTCCTCTGGAAGCAGCATAATTGGAACCTGCCAGTTTTTTAAAGTTTTCGGAGATCACTTCAAACTGATCATCCAGAGACAGGGAAAGTCCGAGACCGTTTATGATCTCCATGTATCTTTCACGGATCGCAGCAATCGAAGCTGTGATGTCTTCTTTTTTCTCTGCTTTTGCGTAGCATGCATAAAGCATATCCGTTACCTTGATATCTCCATCAAACCGTTTGCCCGGAGCAGACGGAACAACATATTTTCTTCCTTTATCAGCACGGATGATATCTCCTACTTTTTTAAACTGTTCTGCACTTGCAAGAGAACTTCCACCAAATTTTACTACTTTTCTCATGCTTTTTATTCCTCCTAAATTCCGCATCTGTCTGTCACGCAAATATACGCTGTCTTTAATCATACCGCAAAATATGCGGTTCGTCCAGAGCATTTTTTGAAATTTGCTGGTGCAAAAAGCAGAAATATGCTATGATAATACGAGTCAGGGTCTTCGCAGACACAAATTATTTTTGTAAAATATATACACTTGGAGGAATTTATGATTTTAGCCTGTCAGAATATTAATAAGGCATTTGGCACAAATGTGATCTTGAAAGATGCCTCATTTCATATAGAAGAAAAAGAAAAAGCAGCCATTGTCGGCATCAACGGTGCCGGAAAATCTACACTGCTCAAGATCATCATGAAGCAGATCCCGGCAGATTCCGGAGAAGTGATCCTGGCAAAAGACCGCACGATCGGTTATCTTGCCCAGCACGAAGCGGTATCTTCCGGAAACTCGATCTACGAAGAGCTTCTGGAGGTAAAGCAGGATATTTTTGAGCTGGAGCGTCATATCCGCACGCTGGAACTTCAGATGAAATCCCAGAGCGGCGGGGAGCTGGAACAGACGCTGGAGCTTTATAATCGTCTGAACACGGAATTTGAACAAAAAAACGGCTATGCCTGCAAAAGTGAGATCGTCGGTGTGTTAAAAGGGCTTGGATTTACGGAAGATGAATTTTCCAAGCAGGTCGATACCCTCTCTGGCGGACAGAAAACAAGGGTTGCCCTTGGCAAGCTTCTGCTCGCAAAGCCGGATCTGATTCTGCTTGACGAGCCGACCAACCACCTCGATATGCAGTCGATCGCATGGCTGGAAAATTTTCTGATTAATTACAGCGGTGCCGTGATCATCGTAGCCCATGACCGTTATTTCTTAAACCGTGTCGTAAGCAAGGTTATTGAAATCGACCATGCGAAGGCGACCACGTTTCTTGGCAATTATTCTGCTTATTCTGAGAAAAAAGCCCAGCTGCGTGATTCCCAGTTAAAAGCATGGATGAACCAGCAGCGTGAGATCAAACATCAGCAGGAAGTCATAGACAAACTGAAGTCCTTTAACCGTGAAAAATCAATCAAACGTGCGGAAAGCCGTGAGAAAATGCTGGAGAAAATGGAAGTCCTAGATCGCCCGGATACGGAAGTGCAGGAATTAAAGCTTTCTCTGGAACCGAGATTTCCAAGTGGAAATGATGTGCTGCGTGTCGAAGGTCTTGCGAAATCATTTGGAGACCACACGCTCTTTACGGATCTGGATTTTGAGATCAAACGAGGCGAACGTGTGGCACTGATCGGCAATAATGGAACCGGAAAGACTACGATCTTAAAGATCATCAATGAGCTTTTGGCTGCAGATGCCGGAAGTTTTACGCTTGGAAGCAAGGTGTGTATCGGTTATTATGATCAGGAACATCATGTCCTTCATATGGAAAAGACGCTGTTTGAAGAGATTTCCGATGATTATCCGACACTGACTAACACGGAAATCCGTAATGTGCTGGCAGCCTTTTTATTTACCGGAGATGATGTTTTCAAACGGATCTCTGATCTGAGCGGTGGCGAGCGGGGCCGCGTTTCTCTTGCCAAACTGATGTTGTCGGAAGCCAACTTCCTGATACTGGACGAGCCGACCAACCACCTTGATATTTTATCAAAAGAGATCCTGGAGCAGGCACTGAACCGCTATACCGGAACAGTTTTCTATGTATCGCATGACCGATACTTTATCAACCAGACGGCAACCAGGATCCTGGAGCTGACCGGAAATACGCTGGTCAATTATATCGGAAATTATGATTATTATCTGGAAAAGAAAGATGAGCTCACCAAAATCTATGTGCCGTCTGCCACAGAAGAAGAAACTGCTTCTCTTCCATCTTCTTCTGCGGAAACTGCCGGAAAACTGACCTGGCAGCAGCAGAAAGAAGAGCAGGCACGCATCCGCAAACGTCAGAATGAGCTGAAGAAAACGGAGGACCGCATCCATGTGCTGGAAGTCCGTGATAAAGAGATCGATGAACTGATGATGCAGGAAGAAGTATTTACAAACGTGGCAAAATGCGTGGAATTAAATAAAGAAAAAACAGCGATCAATGAAGAACTGGAACAGCTCTACGAACGCTGGGAAGAACTGGCAGAATAAAACAAAAAGCATCGGAGAATGAAAGGTACTTTCTTCCCCGGTGCTTTTTTATAGAAATATAAAAATGCGTTATGTACTTTTTACACGTTCTTTTACAGATTCTTATCCAGCTCTTCACGTACTGCCTTGATAAATCCTTCGCTGTTCAGAACGGTAGGATTTTCAATGCTGGTAATCAGTGCCAGGTCTTTTGTCATCTTTCCGCTTTCAATCGTGGTAAGGGTTGCTTTTTCCAGTTTGTCTGCAAATACGCCAAGCTGCGGAATCTTATCCAGCTCACCGCGTTTGCGGAGTGCCCCGGTCCATGCAAAGATCGTTGCCACGGAGTTCGTGGATGTTTCTTCGCCTTTCAGGTATTTATAATAGTGACGCTGAACCGTTCCGTGAGCTGCTTCATACTCGAAATTGCCGTCCGGTGATACCAGTACGGAAGTCATCATCGCCAGTGAACCAAAGGCAGAAGAAACCATGTCGCTCATAACATCACCGTCATAGTTTTTGCATGCCCAGATAAATCCGCCTTCTGCTTTCATGACACGGGCAACTGCGTCATCGATCAGAGTATAGAAATAAGTAATACCTGCCTCTGCAAAACGTTCTTTATACTCTTCTTCGTAGGTTTCCTGGAAAATATCCTTGAAGGTGTGATCGTATTTTTTGGAAATCGTATCTTTGGTAGCAAACCAGAGGTCCTGTTTGGTATCCAGTGCATAGTTGAAGCAGCTCTTTGCAAAACTGCGGATGGATTTCTCTGTATTGTGCATGCCCTGCAGAATACCAGGACCATCAAATTCATGGATTAGTTCTCTTGTCTCGGTACCATCCTCTGCGGTAAAGACCAGTTCTGCTTTTCCGGCACAAGGTACTTTGATCTCAGAAGCTTTGTAAACATCACCATAAGCATGTCTTGCCAGTGTGATTGGCTTTTTCCAGTTGCGTACGCATGGTTCGATGCCCTTTACAACGATCGGTGTACGGAAAACCGTTCCGTCCATGATCGCACGGATCGTACCGTTCGGACTCTTCCACATTTCTTTCAGATTGTATTCCGTCATGCGGGCTGCGTTTGGAGTGATCGTTGCACATTTTACAGCCACGCCGTATTTTTTGTTTGCCAGTGCACTGTCAATGGTAACCTGGTCGTTCGTCTCATTTCTGTGCTCCAGTCCCAAATCATAGTATTCGGTTTTCAGGTCGATATACGGGAGCAGAAGCTCATCCTTGATCATTTTCCAGAGGATACGGGTCATCTCGTCTCCGTCCATTTCAACCAGTGGTGTTGTCATTTTGATTTTGTCCATGATGTCCTCCTTTGACTTATCAGAAAGCTGATTTTATTCCTCATCGGAAGAAACGTCGCCTCCGGGCTGTTCTTCCAGAAGTTTTTCGATTTTGGTATAATGATGGTTTTTGATTGAATTTAATATATGTCTGGTTGCCAGGCGGTCTGCTTCATCGGCATTGTGGGCTTTGATGGCTTCCATAACAGCCATATGTTCTTTTGTGGACTGTTCTGCCCTTGCTTCTTTTTTCAGGGCGTTTTTGCGCACCTGCTGTACATACTGATGGAAGATCTTCAGTTCATGTTCCAGAATCTTACTTTTGCATGCTTCGTAGAGCAGACTGTGAAAACGGCTGTCCAGTTTAAAGAGCTGATCGTAATGTCCCTGCTCTTCATGAAATGCAGTCAGCATCATGGTCTCTTCCATTTCTTCCAGTGTGGATTCATCGATCCGCTCTGCCGCCATCCTAGCACAAAGCCCCTCCAGCCTTGCACGGATCAGGTAAATATCCTGTACATCCTGTTCGGAGATTCCGTTGACGAAAGCACCGCGATTGGGGATGATCGTTACCAGACCTTCCAGTTCCAGCTGACGAAGTGCCTCTCTGACCGGTGTTCTGGAAACACCGATCTCTTTTCCGACTGCAGTTTCCCGCAGTTCATCGCCATGTTTATAATGACCGTTTAAAATGTTTTCACGAAGTTTTTGATAAACCAATTCATAACTGCTCAAAATACTCTACCTCTTATACTAACGCAATGGAAAGCTTTTTGCAACTTTCATCGATCACTTTTACCAGTTCGTTATCGGTGATCACGGTGACACGGCCCTCTTCGTACTGTTTGTCCACCCATTCTTTTACCATAGACACAAGAGGCATATCCTTTGTCAGTTTTTTCTCATCCGGCAGGCGGTAATAACTGTTGATCCAGTGTGCGATTCCGGCAAGCCCGGATGTATTGGATACAGCCACCATAGCCGGGCGGTTCAGGAATTTCTGAGTATTAAAAATGTTGTAAATCTCTTCGTTTTTCAGAAGTCCGTCCGCATGGATGCCGGCTCTTGTTACATTAAAGTTGCTTCCGACAAACGGTGTACGGGATGGAATATGATAACCGATCTCTTTTTCATAATAATCTGCCATCTCTGTGATGACGGTGGTGTCCATGCCGTCGAGGGTACCGCGAAGCTGTGCATATTCAAACACCATTGCCTCCAGCGGAGTATTTCCGGTACGTTCTCCGATACCGAACAGAGAACAGTTGACTCCGCTCGCACCGTAGAGCCATGCCGTTGTGGAATTGCTGACAGCCTTGTAAAAATCGTTGTGACCATGCCATTCGATCATTTCAGAAGGAACACCGGCATGGATCATCAGACCGTAAATGATACCCTGTACGGAACGCGGGATCACAGCACCGGCATAATTGACACCATAACCCATGGTATCGCAGCAGCGGACTTTGATCGGGATCTGATATTCTTTGGACAGTTTCATCAGCTCCAGACAGAACGGAATGACATAACCGTAGATATCTGCTCTTGTGATATCCTCCAGATGGCATCTCGGGCTGACACCGATCTCCAGACATTCACGGACAACACTCAGGTAATGCTCCATGGCTTCTTTTCGTGTCATTCTCATCTTATAAAAAATATGATAGTCAGAGCAGCTTACCAGAATACCGGTTTCTTTCAGTCCCATATCACGGACCAGTTCGAAATCCTTTTTGCTGGCACGGATCCAGCTTGTGATCTCAGGAAATTCATAACCCTGCTCCAGACATTTGTAAACAGCATCCCGGTCTTTTTTGCTGTACAGGAAAAATTCGCACTGACGGATCTTTCCTTTCGGACCTCCAAGCCGATGCATATAATCATAGATACGTACGATCTGTTCGGTTGTGTACGGTGCACGTGACTGCTGTCCGTCGCGGAAGGTAGTATCTGTGATCCAGATCTCGTCCGGCATATGATGCGGAACGATACGGTCATTGAATGCGATCTTTGGAACTTCTTCGTATGGGAACAGATTGTGGAACACATTCGGTGTCTTGACATCAACCAGCGGGTACATATGCTCCTCAAGCTGTAACAGGTTTGTGTGCGAATCAAATTTTACTTTTCTGTTTTCCATTTATATTACCTTCCTTGACTTGTAGATTCGGCGTTTTGCCCTTTTGCATAATTGTATACAATTATACCATTTATGTCAAGAGTAAATTTACATCAATCATGCCCCATCCCTGCTGATATTTCGGCAGATTCAGATTTCGGGCACAATTTTTAAGACGCATTTTCACTTCCACGTTTGTAAGATGTGGTTCTTTTTCCAGAAGCAGGGCGATCGCACCGGAGACAACGGGTGCTGCCATGGAGGTACCGCTTTTGATACAGTATTTTCTGCCGTCCAGATACCAGGTGCTGCTGCAGGATCGGATGTTTGATCCGGGAGCCGTGATCTCCGGTTTGCAGATACATTCCTGTGTCGGTCCTCTCCCGGAATAGCAGCCGCCCGGAAAAATGCAGTCATCAAAGGCTCCGACTGTGATCACTTTCTTGTTGGTTCCTGGAACTGTTACACTGCCGGCGTGTGGCCCCATATTACCGGCAGCAACCACCACCACAAGTCCGGCATCCCAGGCATGTTCCATACATTCTGCCAGTACGGCATTTTTTTCCTCCAGGCTGTTCACCGCACCGACGGAAACATTTAAAATTTTTATATGATAGCGGTTTTTGTTTTTCAAAATCCAGGACACGCTGGATAACACCTGTTCCCGCATGCCGTTCCCATGGTAGTCAAGTACCTTTGCACTTACAATCCCGGCTCCCGGTGCCATTCCGGCATACTGGCCTCTGGAAAGCTGTCCGCTCCCGCAGCAGATCCCTGCCACATGTGTGCCGTGCCCACTGTCGTCGTACGGATATTTTTTCCCGTTCTGAAAATCACGGAAAGCAAGGATCCTGCCCTGCAGATCCGGATGCATGCTAATACCGGTATCTAAAAAGGCTACCGTAACGCCTTTTCCTGTGAGATGTCTTTGATATGCAGATGTGGCATTGGTTTTTCGTCTGACCTGATCCATAAGTGTCCACCGTTTTTTCATTACTATACTATATGTTGCTTTTCACTCATAAGATAATGGAAATGACGATGGAAAGAGGAATCTTTATGCCTGTTTCTACTACAGAAAAGATTCTGTCGGAGGATTATTTTGATCTGATTGTCCCCATTACCGGTTCCGATACTGATTTTGAAGAGACATTTTTCCGATTCGGGGCACAGGCGGCTGTTCCAGGATACGGTATCATTCACATTAACCGGCAGTTTCTTCCGGATAATATTCTGAATGTGATCGGATATTCCAATATTCCCAAACTTTATACCCTGATGGATACTTCTGCACTGGAAAGTTCCGGAATCCTAAAAGTGCAGACACAGCCGCTTCTTGGCTATCAGGGGGAAGGGGTTCTGATTGGTTTTCTGGATACGGGAATTGATTTTACGCATCCGGCATTTCGTACATCTGACGGAAGAAGCAGGATTTATCGCCTGTGGGATCAGACAATCCAAAGTGGAACAGCTCCGGATGGATTTTTCTACGGATCGGAGTATACAAACGAAAATCTGAATGCTGCGTTAAATCTGGAGGATCCGCTGGAAACTGTGCCAAGTGTGGATGAAAATGGTCATGGGAGCTTTCTTGCCAGTGTAGCAGCCGGAACAGCCCTTCCTTTGCAGGATTTTTCCGGTGCGGCACCCAAATCTGAAATTGTGGCAGTAAAACTGAAACCTGCCAAAGAGAATCTGCGGGATTTTTTCCTGATCCGTGAGTCAGCCGTCGCCTATCAGGAAACGGACATCATGCTGGCACTTCGCTATCTGCTTCAGTGTGCAAGGCAAGCTCAGAAACCACTTGTGATCTGTTTTGGGCTTGGAACCAATCAGGGAGACCACTCCGGGTATATGCCGCTTGCAGAGGCTCTTGATACCATAAGCCGCATGAATACTGTCTATGTCGTTTCTGCCGCCGGGAATGAGGCCGGGAGGGGACATCATTTTTACGGAAAAATGGAAAATACTTCCGATTATCAGAATGTCGAGGTACTTGTCCCGGAAAATGAGGGAGGATTTACCATGGAACTTTGGGCTTCGCCGCCGGATCTGTTTGCAGTCGGCATGATCTCACCGCTTGGAGAGACGATCCCGCCGATCCCACCAAGAGCCGGCTCTGTCACCAGCATTTCCTTTCTGCTGGAACAGACGGTGATCGAGGTCTCCTATGAGCCGGTGGAGATCGCATCCGGAGGTCAGCTTGTCTTTCTGAGAGTGCAGAATCCAACACCCGGCATCTGGGGATTTCAGATCTATCCAAGGCAGATTTCTTCTGGTATTTTCCATATCTGGCTTCCGATTTCGGGATTTGCCATGGAAAATACCCGCTTTTTGAATTCCAATCCGGATACAACGATTGTCTGCCCGTCAAATGCAGAAGGAGTTATCACCTGTGCTGCTTATAACCATGCGACCGGAGGATTGTTCATCCAGTCCAGCCGCGGTTATACAAGAACCGGAAACATCAAACCGGATATCGCATCACCTGGCGTGGAGGTATACGGGGCACGCTCGTCTGCTTCGAAATTTGCAAAGCCGGGATTTGGCAGAGAGAGTGGAACCAGTATCTCTGCGGCACTGACAGCCGGGGCGACGGCACTTTTTGTCAACTGGGGACTGCAAAGTGATCCGCCCCGTTATTTTACAAATCGTGAGATCAAAAGCCTTTTGATCCGCGGTGCTACAAGAAGCAGCAATCTTCTTTATCCAAACCGCGAATGGGGCTATGGTACGTTAAATCTCTATCAGATTTTTCAGGTGCTTCTGTAACCACTTTTGTTTTACAACATATTATGAAGTGTAGATCAATTCCGGAGGAATGAAAACATGAGTGATGTAGCAGCTACAAACTGTGGATGCGGATGCGAAAACAATGGATGTGGAAACACAAACAACAATAATGGATGCAATTCCATTCTCTGGATCATCCTTCTGCTTTGCTGCTGTGGCAATGGAAATGGAATCGGCTGTGGAAACGGTCTTGGCGGCGACAACTGCTGTATCCTGATCGTACTGCTTCTCCTGTGCGGCTGTGGAAATGGAATCGGCTGCGGCAACGGATGCGGATGCTCCCTCTGCTAAAGATATTCCCCCGCCTGTTGGCGGGGGCTTTTTAATGTTCTTTTTTGGAGGATGTGCTGTCTTTTGGCTGGAATTCTTTTTTCTTCTTTTGCTCTTCTTTTTTTCTCATACATTCGTCATCTATCTCATAGAACGCATTTCCTTCTCTTACAATTTTCTGTCTCATCTCCTGGCCTTTCTTTTTTGGATACATTCTATTTTATGATACTGGAGGAAAAAGGTCAAAATCCACACGTGCCTGCATATAAGAGGATGCACGATCTGGCAAAGATGCTATACAGGATTCATATTCCGAGGATTCTGGCATATCTTACAGAGAGAGAAATTTTGGCAGGTGACAGGATGATGGAAGAACAGCAGGAAGAATCTTACCCGCTCACACCGATTGATAAGATTGCAAATGGAAATTCTCTTTTGATTCTGAAAGCATTGCTGCCCTATTTGCCGTCCCAAAAACAGGCAGGGGCTGCTTTTCTGGTTAAATGGATGGAAATCCAGAATATCCGGAATTATTACCATACGCATCCTGCCGCTGATCTTACGGCAATGGCACTTCCTTCTCATTCCGTAACCGATCTGTTTCAGAGCATTGCACCTTTTTGCCGGAGAGGACAGAGGGAAATGATGGAACAGTTTCAGAGCATGATGGAGATGATGAAGTTACTGGAAACGATGCAGGATTTTTCGGGAGGGGAAAATAACGATGAGCAATCAGAATCCGGGTTCAGAAAATCTACAGAATGGATCACTGAACCAGAACAAAACCTCATGGATGAATGACAGCAGGCTTTCCGGCATTGATCCGGCAAAGCTACAGATGCTCTTTTCTATGAGCGGCCAGGGGGCATCGAAAAGTCAGAATGAACTGATGCCGTTTCTTATGGCTGTCGCCGCACGTTCCAGGCAAAACGGTATGACCTTTACACCGGAAGAAACCAATCTGATCACAGAAGTTATGAAACAGGGAAAATCAAAAGAAGAAATAGCCAGGATTGAAAAAATCCGCATGATGATGCGTCTGATCAAATAACAGAAGCATAAAAAAGCTTCCAGACGGATTTCTCCGAAATGGAAGCTTTTGTTTTATTTTCCAGCGGTTTCTTTTTCCAGGATACAGCTGCGAAGTAAGGTCAGGGCATTGACCGTAGAAAGCTCACGGATCTTCTGACGGTTTCCTTTGAAATGAAATTCCCTGATGCGAAGTTCATTCTGATATGCACATGCGATATAGACAAGCCCGACCGGCGTCGTTTCTGTCCCTCCGTCCGGACCCGCAAGTCCGGTGATGGAAACGCAGATATCGGAACCAGTGATAAATGCCCCATTTTTGGCCATTTCTTTGGCTGTCTTTTCACTGACCGCCCCATATGTTTTCAGCGTGTTCTTTTTTACATCGAGCAATTTCCGCTTTGCACGGTTGGAATAGGCAACAAATCCCTGCTTGAACACTTCTGAAACACCGGGAACATTGGTCAGTCTTGCTGAGAGCATACCACCTGTACAGGATTCGGCTGTCGTAAGTGTCAGATTTTTCTCTTTTAAAAGTGCCACAATGCTCTCTTCCAGTGTCGTTGCCTCATTCGTCGCATAAATATGACTGCCGAAGCGTTTTTTCAATTCTTTGAGCATCGGTTTTAACAGCTTTCTGGCTTCTTTTTCATCCGAGGCTCTGGCAGTCACACGCAGATGGACTTCGCCTGTTTTGGCGTAAGTGGCAATCGTTGGATTTTCCTGTGCCTCGATCAGATCGAGAATCTCTGTCTCTACCAAGCTCTCTCCCACACCGCACAATTTCACCATGACGGAATAAATAGTTTCCGGCTGCAGTCTGTTCAGATAAGGAAAAATATCCTGATGAAACATCGGGATCAGCTCATTTGGCGGACCTGGGAGCAGGATCATGGACTTTCCATCTTTTTCCATGATAATGCCGGGTGCGGTTCCGTTGTGGTTGTCGATGACGATGCATCCTTCCGGAACCAGAGCCTGTTTCCAGTTGTTGTCTGTGATAATTTTAAACGGACTGTTTTTAAAATATTCTTCGATGCGTTCTTTGCTGTGTGCATCTTCTACCAGTGGAAACCCCATCACAGCAGCAGCCGTCTCTTTGGTCAGATCGTCCTGTGTCGGACCAAGTCCGCCGCAGAGGATCACGATATCAGAACGGTCAAGTGCCGTCCGGATCGTTTCTTTTAATCGCTCTTCATTATCTCCGACCACAGACTGATGATACATGGATAATCCAAGCATGGCACACTGTCTGGCCAGAAAAGCAGCGTTTGTATTGACAATGTTTCCAAGCAGCAGTTCTGTTCCAACACATACCAGTTCTACAACCATGTTGTAAACCTCCTAACGTATTTTTAATTCTGCATTTTCAGAACCTGTTTGTTTTTGGCGATATAATCCACAAGTGATACTACGGTAAGGACCAGTGCAAGATAGATCATCACCTGACCGATCATATCAAAAACACCGCCAAAGTCTGCAACCAGAAGAATGATCATGATCATTTGAGAGATTGTTTTTGCTTTGCCCCACCAGCTTGCGGCAATTACAATTCCATTATCTGCCGCGATCAGACGGAATCCGCTGATGATAAATTCGCGGCTGATGATAATGATCACGATCCAGCTTGGAAGGCGATCCAGATCCATAAGGCAGATCATTGCAGCACATACCAGCAGTTTATCTGCGAGAGGATCCATAAATTTTCCGAAATTTGTGACCTGATTGTTCTTTCTTGCAAGATAACCGTCCAGAGTATCGGTCAGGCTCGCCGCAATAAAAATACCGAGTGCAATATACTTATCCACACTTGTGATATCGCCGAGCATAAACAGTACAAAAAACGGAATCATAATGACGCGAAGAACCGTTAACGTATTTGGCACATTCATTTTGTTTTCTCCTGTCTTTGAAATATAGTGAATGATGCGACTGACATCATTCTGTGAGCCATAGGTGGCACTTTTGCAAATCCCAGAAACACAGGTGCGTATACAGACATCTGTTTTGCACCTGTTTCTCCCTTGACCCATTCCAAACAATTATACGGCAAGAAAATCTATTTGTCCACTGTTCTGCTTCTTTTTTGCCAAAACCATGAAATGGTGTAAGGAATACATTGCTTTTCATCAGAAATTATAGTAAAATATTTTGGATGTTGGGGTCAAAAGATGCCATACGAATTGTACCGTACTTCGTACTTCCACAATTCTACCCAATATTCGCATATCGTGAAGCTTACGCTCCACTTTTATGCTCATATCG
>NZ_JAJEQE010000038.1 GCF_020687205.1 Hominisplanchenecus faecis | reverse complement strand
CTAACAGGCGAGCGAACCGAACAGAAAACGCAGCGTGTCAGGAGATTGTTTTCGAATCATCATGGCGTCATATTTTATAAAATCATTTCTATGGCGTTCATTTGTACATTCTAAAACCTCCGCAACTTTTCTCTTCTCAGATTTCATATCAGCAGTCTTCAAATTTGCAGGGCGTATTGATGGAGCAGATTGACACAGACTATGCACAGGAACTGCATCAATATAGTCTGAATCCATACAGCCAGTATGTCGTGAAGGAAAAGGATAAGACTGTCTGGTATATTTGCACCGTAAATGAAGAGGCTTATGAAAATATCATTCTGCCGCTGGAAGAGTTGAAACAGATCACGATTCGCAGAAAAGAGATTACCACAAACGTTGTGGGTCGGAGCATCGAGATACTGGAAGAAAGTGAGCTGATGAAGCAATTTTATGAGGAAAAATGAGCCGAACTTATTTATTTTCACCGATTGGAAACACCGATCCGGTGAAGTATTTTTATGATGGATCTATGTTACATATTTGCCGGTATTATAAGCCGGATGTTGTTTATTTGTATTTATCGAAAGAAATGATGGAATATCATAGTACAGATAATCGTTATGTCAGAAGTATTGAATTGTTGGGAAAAAAATTGAACCACACATTTGAGGTACATATCATAGAAAATGATCAGATGGTGAACGTGCAGCAATATGATGTATTTTACAAAGAGTTCAGAAGCATTATCAGCGATATCGAAAAAGAAAAAGGGGAAGATGACAGACTTCTGGTTAATATGGCATCCGGAACGCCTGCCATGAAAAGTGCACTTCTTATTATGGCAACGCTGGCAGAATATCGATTTTTACCAATTCAGGTTTCTACGCCACAGAAAAAAAGCAATATTGAGCACGAAGAACGACAGGAATATGATGTCGAGACAAACTGGGAACTTAATCAGGATAATACAGAAGATGCGGAAAATCGTTGTCAGGAAGTAAAGTGTATGAATCTGATGCGGCTGCTGAAACTGGATATTATTAAAAAACATATATTGTCTTATAATTACAAGGCAGCTCTTGAAGTGGCAAAAGATATAAAACAGGATCTGAGTATATTTGCTTATAAATGGCTGGAAACGGCAGAAGCAAGATCGGTTCTGGACTGGAAAAAAATGAACAGTGTTCTGCCGGAAGCAAATGGAATATTAAAAGCTGTTCATGAAGAAGATAAAAAGAAAGTGCTTTTTGAGTATACGCTTATTCTTGATCTGAAAGTAAAACGTGGAGAATATGCAGATTTTTTAAGGGCGATTACACCTCTTAGCGTGGACCTGCTGGAAATGGTTTTAGCAGAGTTTTGTGATATTGACATTACAAAATATTATAAAGGAAAAGCTTTTCGAGAATGGGATGAGCAGAAAATGAGTGGAACAGAAATTTTAAGGCTTGCACAGGGAAATTATTCTTATTTCCGCTATGGTCCGGTTTATTCGGGGGCATTAAATAATATCATTCAGGCAAAATGTGAAGATAAACTCCTTGCACAAAGAGTAAATGAACTGGTAGAAGTAGAACATAAACTAAGAAATATTGCAGCTCACAATATTGTTTCTGTTACCCAGGAATGGGTAAAAGAGAGAACTGGAAAAACAGTAGATGAAACCATATGGATTATAAAATACATTTGTGAATGTGTGAAAATCAATACAAGAAAAGAAAACTGGGCTTCGTATGATCTGATGAATGAGCAGATATTAAAAGCACTGGAAGAGTGATCAGATATATAAAAACACTTAACATTCAAGTCGAACGCATGTGAGACTTGGCACGCGATTCTGGTCAGCTTTGCTGACATTTACCCAACAGAATCGCTGTGCATCCTCGCGGAGCGTTTATCTTAGTTGGAGAGTGCACTCCCACTAAGACAAATTTGTTGCTCGCCACTTATAGAAGTGGGAGTCTTCTCCGACTAAGATAAAAGACAGAGAAAACGTAGATAATATGTTTTCTCTGTCTTTTGTGCATTTTTACGGAATCATAGAAAACTTCCAATCAGATGTACCGCGAATGCTGCAAGCCACGCAATTACACACTGCCATACAACCACTCCGATTGCCCATCTTTGTCCAAGTTCACGTTTGATTGATGCAATTGCAGCCACGCAAGGGGTGTAGAGCAGGCTGAATACAAGAAGTGATGCGGCCGACAGGGTGGAAAGTGCAGTGTTTACATTTCCTGCAAACAGGATCTCCAGTGTGGATACGACACTTTCTTTTGCCATAAATCCGCTGATCAGTGAAGTACAGATCCGCCAGTCACCAAGTCCGAGAGGCTGAAACAGCGGTGCGATCATTCCCGCAATTGTGGCAAGGATGCTGTTCTGTGAATCCGTTACCATGTTCAGATGCAGATCAAAGCTTTGCAGGAACCAGACAACGACAGTAGCGATCAGGATTACGGAGAATGCTCTCTGCAGAAAGTCTTTGGCTTTTTCCCATAAAAGCTGACTTACATTTTTAAAGCCCGGAAGTCGATAATTCGGAAGTTCCATGACAAACGGAACAGCTTCGCCTTTAAATAAAGTGCCTTTATAAAACAGGGCGATCAGGACACCCATCACAATACCAAGAATATAAAGTCCTGCCATGATCAGCCCGCCGCGTCCCGGGAAGAATGCATTTACAAAAAATGCATAGATTGGAAGTTTGGCACTGCAGCTCATAAACGGAGTCAGAAGAATGGTCATTTTCCGGTCACGTTCACTTGGAAGTGTTCTGGTGGACATGACAGCCGGAACGGTACAGCCAAATCCAATCAGCATCGGTACAATGCTTCTGCCGGACAGACCGATCTTTCTGAGCAGTTTGTCCATAAAGAAAGCAACGCGGGCAATGTATCCGCTGTCTTCCATTAAAGAAAGAAAGAAGAACAGGGTTACGATAACCGGCAGGAAACTTAAAACAGAGCCGACGCCGGAAAAGATTCCGTCAATCACAAGTCCGTGAATGGCCGGATTGACATTTGCGGCAGTCAGCACATGATCGGTTACTTTTGTCAGTGCATCGATGCCGAGTGCAAGAAGATCCTGAAGACATGCACCGATCACGTTGAAAGTCAGGTAAAAAACAGCGACCATGATTCCGACAAAACATGGGATGGCAGTATATTTTCCAGTAAGGATACGGTCAATCTTCTGGCTGCGGATATGTTCCTTGCTTTCTTTTGGCTTAACAACGGTTTGACGGCATACTTTTTCAATGAAAGAGAAACGCATATCAGCAATGGCAGCATTGCGGTCAAGACCGCGTTCTTTTTCCAACTGCAGCACGATATGTTCCAGCATTTCTTTTTCGTTCTGGTCAAGGGCAAGCTGCTCCAGGATCAGAGAGTCTCCTTCGATGGCTTTGCTTGCTGCAAAACGTACCGGAAGTTTTGCACGCCTGGCGTGATCTTCAATCAGATGGATCACAGCGTGGATGCAGCGATGAACGGCACCATCATAGTCATTCTCATCACAGAAATCCTGTCTGGTCGGGCGTTCCTGATATTTTGCAATATGAAGGGCATGGCGGACAAGCTCATCCACACCTTCATTTTTTGCAGCAGAGATCGGGATGACCGGTACACCGAGTAAAGCCTCCATGCCATTGATATCGATTGAACCGGAATTTCCGGTCACTTCATCCATCATATTCAAAGCGACAACCATCGGGATGTTCATTTCAAGCAGCTGCATGGTCAGATACAGATTTCGTTCAATATTGGTGGCATCCACGATATTAATGATCGCCTTTGGCATTTCATTTAAAACAAAATTCCGGGAAACAATTTCTTCACTGCTGTATGGAGACATGGAATAAATGCCCGGAAGATCTGTGACCAGTGTCTCGGGATGACCTTTGATCGCACCGTCCTTCCGGTCAACCGTTACGCCCGGGAAATTGCCGACATGCTGGTTGGAGCCGGTCAGCTGATTAAAGAGTGTTGTTTTTCCACAGTTCTGGTTTCCGACCAGAGCATAAGTCAGTACCGTGCCGTCCGGAAGCGGATGCTCACTGCTTTTTTCATGATATTTGCCGCCCTCGCCAAGCCCCGGATGTTCCCGCTTGAAATGTTTCTTTTCCGGAAGTGGATGTTCTCTTTTCTCAGAAATTTTTTCAACCTGGATCTTCTCGGCGTCCGCAAGACGCAGTGTCAGTTCATAGCCATGGATTTTCAGCTCCATCGGATCACCCATCGGAGCCATTTTCTGGACCGTGACCTCTGCACCGGGGATCATGCCCATATCAAGAAAGTGTTGACGAAGAGCACCTTCGCCGCCAAGCTGTGTGACAACAGCACTTTCGCCTATCTTTAGTTCTCTAAGTGTCATATGTCCTCCTTGAATTGGCAAAGCGGACATTCACAATCCGCTTCTCTGCGTTCAAAATTCGTAATTATATATGATTCTTAAAATTGAGAAATATTCTCACCAAATGTATCATACCGCACTTATCTGCAAAAGAAAAGTGATAATTGTTTCTCGACAACAAAAAATTATATCAGATGTGAGATGACTTCCGCCTTTGTGGGAGTCTTCTCGACTGAGATAAACATTGACAAGGGAGGAAAACAATGCCATAATACCGCATGAGATAGTATTTGCAGGCAAAGCTATACTCGTACTGAATGAAAAAAATCAAACATTACAATGCAGATCCCGGGGACAGAGAAAATTCTCAGAACCTGGACAGGGAAAATCAAAAAACAGAGCTTATATTTAAAACGATTAAAGTAAGACTTTGAAAACAGGGAAATGAAGCAGCATTTTCAGGGTCACTTTATGCCTTGAAAGTGCTTTTTTAGTTGGATTGAAAGAGTCAGCTGACTTGATTTTTCTGTGAGCATGGAAAGGAATTAGAAATGACAGTAGAAATGTTAAAAGGTAAAATTCACCGGGCGACCGTTATTCAGGCGGAGCTGGATTATGTGGGAAGTATTACCGTGGACGAAGAACTTCTGGAAGCAGCAGGAATTTTAGAATATGAAAAAGTGCAGATCGTGGATGTGAACAATGGAAGCCGGTTTGAAACGTATACAATCTGCGGGGAACGCGGAAGTGGCATGATCTGTTTAAATGGTGCAGCAGCACGCTGTGTCAGCACTGGAGATAAAATTATTATCATGGCTTATGGACAGTATGATCCGGAAGAGGCGAAGAACCATAAACCATCCGTTGTGTTCGTAGATGAGAAAAACAAGATCAGCAGAATTTCATGTTACGAAAAACATGGACAGTTGGGGTGATATCAGTATTGATCTGAACCAGACCTGTATTCGTGACAGGATTCTGTTTTGTATATGATATAGCATGATTTTTGAAGTTCAGTTCAGAGACTATCTCGTAATCTATAAAAAGAGGAGAGAAACAAAATGCAGGTAACAAAAACAGTCGAGGAGACAAGAAAGCAGATAAAACAATGGAAAAAAGAAGGAAAGACCATCGGCCTGGTGCCGACTATGGGATTTCTTCATGAAGGACATGCAAGTCTGATCCGTAAATGCAGAGAACAGAATGATATTGTTGTGGTTTCTGATTTTGTAAATCCGACGCAGTTCGGCCCAAATGAAGATTTAGAGGCATATCCGAGAGATTTCGAAAGAGACAGTAAGCTTTGCGAAAGCCTTGGAGCAGATTTGATCTTTGCACCGTCTCCGGAAGATATGTATCATGATCCACATGCTTTTGTAAGTATTGATACCTTATCAGAAACACTTTGCGGAAAAACAAGACCGATTCATTTTAAAGGTGTGTGCACGGTTGTCACAAAACTGTTCCACATTGTAGCACCGGATCGTGCTTATTTTGGGGAAAAAGATGCACAGCAGCTTGCAATTATCCGCAAAATGGTAAAAGATCTGAATTTTGATATTGAGATTGTCGGATGTCCGATTGTCCGTGAAGAAGACGGACTGGCAAAATCATCCAGAAACACTTACTTAAATGATAAAGAGAGACAAGCGGCACTTTGCCTTTCAAGAGCAGTAAAGACCGGAAAAGAAGTGATTTACACAGGAGCAGATGCAAAAGAAGTGCTGAATCCAATGAAAGCGATCATTGAGGCAGAACCGCTGGCACGTATTGATTATGTTATGATGGTAGATGCACTTACGATGCAGCCGATAGAAAAAGCAGACCGTGATGTGCTGGTAGCGATGGCAGTCTATATCGGAAAAACAAGACTGATCGACAACTTCAGCTATGGTGTGTAGCCTATGAAAAATATCATGCATAAAATCGGAAAAATCAGTTCCTTTTTGACCAAATACATCGGTGTGATCATCATTGCATTTTCTGTGCTTGCTTTTTTCTGGCGGGACGGTTTTGCGTGGACGACTAAATATACTTCGGTATTTCTTGGAGTGGCGATGTTCGGAATGGGGCTCACGATCCGGATGGAAGACTTCAAGGTTGTATTTTCAAGACCAAAAGAAGTACTGATCGGATTTGTGTCGCAGTATACGATCATGCCGCTGATCGCCTGGACCCTCTGTATGATTTTAAAACTTCCGACGGAACTGGCACTTGGTGTGATCCTGGTCGGCTGCTGTCCCGGCGGAACGGCGAGCAATGTGATCACGTATATTGCAGGGGGCGATGTGGCACTTTCTGTTGGTATGACGATCGCTTCCACTTTGATCGCTCCGCTGATGACACCGCTTCTGGTTTATATTCTGGCAGGAACCTGGGTGGAAGTGTCTTTCTGGGCAATGGTGATCTCAGTGGTAAAAGTAATCCTGATCCCGGTACTTCTTGGAATTTTGATCCGGACACTCTTTGGAAAGCAGATTGAAAAAATTTCAGAAGTGCTGCCGCTGATCTCCGTTGTATCGATCGTGATGATCATTTCCGGAATTGTAGCCATCAATGCAGAAAAAATTGTAAGCTGCGGTGTGCTTGTACTGATTGTTGTGGCGATCCACAATCTGTGCGGTATGGGACTTGGCCTTCTGGCAGCAAAAATATTTCATATTGAATATTCCAAGGCAACAGCAATCGCAATTGAAGTCGGAATGCAGAACAGCGGACTTGCCGTTTCCCTTGCGACTGCAAATTTTGCGACAAGCCCGCTGGCAACACTTCCGGGAGCAATCTTCAGTGTCTGGCACAATATTTCCGGTTCTGTTTTTGCGGGAATACGAAGAAAAGGGCTGACACCAGGCTGGACAAATCCAAGACGTTCACAGAGATGACGTGCATGGATGTTGGAAATAACGCCATCTTCAACGACCTCATTCCAGATCTCGATCATGGAAGTGAGGTCGCTTTTTTGTGTACTTCTGTCTTGTGATATCCATTGCATATTGCTCATAAGAACGCACAGACCGACAATCAGACAAAAAATAAAGTTAAGAATATGCAAAAAAACCGAAAAGTCTTTTGAGACCTTTCGGTTTTCATAACAGGGGATGAGAGAATCGAACCCTGTGGGAACTCCTCACAATCCCCGTAAAATAAGCATTTCTTCGATTGAGTTTTGACTACATTTGACTACATTTTGACAACATGGATGGTAAAAAACAAGAAAGGAGAAATCGTTCAGCATGGTATCATCTTTTTCATGCATCACTTCATATCTCCTCTAAAATACATTATCGTCTGGATAATGTGTCATAATATCTTCCACATTACAATCCAATATATTACACAGCTTATCAATTGTATTTACTTCAACATTCTGATTATGTCTTAACCTGTTCAGTTGAGAACGGTTCATATGATAATGCGTATATAAATCATATTGTGAAATGCCTTTGGCTTTCATTGTCTCCCATAATTTATCGTATTTAATCATCTCACGAATTTTCCGCTTTCTTTCATAATTCCTTGCTATGTAATTATTATTAGCGTAAAATAGCATTTATAATAGTGTTCGTATGCGAACACTAATTTGAAAGGTGTCGTATGAGAAAACGCTATATTATTATGAGAATATTGATATGTATTATTGCTCTTCTGGGATATTTACAATACGGACGTGAAGAGCAAGCTGTTAACACTATGGTCAGCACTTCTGATACTTTTTATAAACAAGAGTTTGATGTCATTGTTAATAAGCTGTTTAACTTAGACAAAGAAAAATATGCAGAAGAACTCATTGAAAAGGCAGTTGAGAATAAATATAGAAACGTTCGCTTTTCTTATGATATTACAGGTTATCCGAACGAAATAGTTATATCTGTTTATTCCAATGAGTGGAGTTATGAGCATAATCAACGTATGTATCAGATTATATATTCATCAGATAATGACGGTAATAATGTTAAAAACAATGCTGATAAATTTAAGATTCAAATATACGAAAAATGATTTAGATTTTCATATGACTTACTTATCGTTTAATGATACAATAGTTACAGAAAATTGAATTTTATTGAAAAGAGGGTATATAGATGAATTTTATAGATAAGGCTTTATCAGAGATTACCAATGGTGAAGACTTTGTTCAAGCAATGGCAGATATTTATGAACATGCAGAAGTCCGAAAAGAGTTCGGAAATTTGCCATCTTGGATTCAAAATATTATAACAGTCATAGATTATGACACAGAATTAGCCATGAATGGTTTAGACTTTAAATCTTATAAGAATGTTATTGAAGCTCTCACTGATATGGGATTGATTGAAGAAGCAAAAGTACTAACCGCTTTTGAAAATGACTCTTCACAAGAAAATACAGATATTTACTATTATAATCTTGCTCTAAATAATGATTATGAATCTTTTTGGGATAAAGTATACTCGTATGCTGACCAAAATATAAAGAGATAAATTCACGCTTGTAAAGTAAGGATACAGTACGATGAAAAATAACATCAAAAGAAAAGATAATATTAAATCTGTAACATTAGTAATAGATGCATATGACGATAGGAAATTGGAAATTCCACTTGAGGTGTGGCAAGTTGATGTTATCTGTAGAATGCTTGGTTTAAGCGTAGATACAGCTAACTTAGACACTTATAGTATGCGAAGTAAAGAGCAAGTAGATGAGGATATGAAAATGTATTATCACATCTTAAGAAATTTACATAATAAAGAGTAGGATAATATAACAGCAGGGGGAATATAATATTGAAAATTATTCCGCAAAATACAGAAAATCTCTTATGGAACAAATTATATAATGAATATAAATTCACACCCAAGATACACGGACAATTTGAATGGATAAAAATCCCCATTGAGAATAAGACGTATCACAAAGACACTCCTTGGTCAGATGAACAGGAGCATCTAATTAATTCTTTTTTGGAAGAGTTGGTAAGTGATAAAATGTATGCTTTTGATTGGCAACATGACTGTTTTACATTTTCCCCAAAAGAATATATCCCTTGTGATTATGAATATTATGACACTAACAGAAAATGTACTGTTTATTTTCCTACCTACTATCCGAATGGGGATTATCATTTATTTTTTGATTCTGACTGGAAATATGGAATATTTGGAAATCCTTGGAAAAAAGAAATTATTGTAATGGGGAAAAATCTAATAAAAAAATTTGAAAGCAATAAAACGAATTTAAATATTAATTGATTTTTATAAGTTCATTCTAAAATAATGTTTGAATGCTGATATCCTACTGAATATTTCCATGTTTTCATTTTATAAATAAGATTTTCGTCATCTAGTGATGTCAAGGAACAAGGCGAAGCCGATACGCCGTTAGGGCAGTCCTTGACAGAACGGACGGTATCCAATACAACCATGCTATATAGAGGACTTGAAAGGTCACCAACCTTGCAAGTCCTCTTGTCTGTTATCTGGAAACTTTTCGGAGATAAAGCACTTCCTTTTCGATTTCACGGACAAATTCATCGCACAAGACAGGCTGACAATCACTTGCTACATAACAATTTTTTTCAGACGAGTAGGCAAACGAAAAGATTTCCATTTCCAATGTTTTTTCATTGATTCCATAGTAATATATCTGAGAAGTGGCAAGCGTCATATGAATACTGGCAAAATCTTTTGTAAATATCTCATATGATTCCGGTTGAGTAAGTTCTTTTGGATATTGATAATATTCTTTTGAATCTTCCCGTAAGAAAATAGGTACAATATGCATTTCATTTAAACTGACATTTACATATATTTGATATCTTGGAATTAATGCCCCATACTGTGTCTGAAATCCGATATATGCCGTGTCGGTATCATTCAATAAATATTCCATTTCTTTGTAAAATACATATCCCGTAGCCGGATTATCCTTAGCACTGCTATTTTCCATAGGCACATTTTCACCCATTAGCCAGTTAATATTGATATCCAGAGCGTCAGCAATCAGTTCCAGCTTATCCTTTTTAGGGTTGTAATTTCCAGAAAGATAAGAACTAAACGCTCCCTTTGTAATTCCTGTTTTCTGTACCATTTCCACTTGCTTTACATTTCTTACATTCATCGCAAATCTGATTCGTTCCGCAATCGTGTTCATTTCGATATCCTCTACTTTCTCTCTGTGGCTAATTAATTAATTCTGTACTCACTATATCATAAATACTCTGCAAAGAAAATAAAAAGTTTATAAATTTCTAAACTTTATATTGATTTTCGTTTTACTCAATGTTATGATTTAAATAGTTTAGAAATAACTAAACTTCAAATATCCATGGATTTCAATACTTATTAAGACGACTGTCCTATCGGTGATACGGGGAGAAAGGATAATGCTTATGCAGATTACATTAACAAAAGAACAGATCAAAGAGGTATTCGGGGAACTTCGTTATATGGGAGCTGATTATTGCTACCGTTATGACAAAGATACCAGAAAGAAAACCGAAGATATCGAAGCGGTCAAACTTCATCTTGGAAGTATGAAACTTGGTAACAGTGTTGATATTCGACTGGAAATGACAGAAATCCCAACTATCGAGCCATATTCTGTAGTTGAACTGGATACACCTGTCTATGCTCCATATGTTCAGAGAGGAAATTATCCTACACTGGTAGAACGTGTAACCTGTAAAGGGATTCGTTGTATTTCCCAGAAAAATGCATAGTAACCTATGAACTTCCTGTCTCTTGCTGTCCGTACCAAACGGACAGTAAAAGAGACAGGGATAGTGGCTCTGCCACTATCGGCAAAGGAGGATTATTATTTGGAAGAAAGAAGTAAATCAGTTCTTTCAGAACCCTCCTATACTAACAGGAGGGTAACACGACAAAAAAACAGTCTGACAGCCTTAATTGACTGGTGTCAGATTACAGTGAAAGATGTAGATTTATTCACTGTCATAACGGACATCCTAAAAATTCCTCTTTCACTTATGGAACTTCAGAATAAAGGGAAAGGAATTGCCGGACATGAACTGGTTGCCGGATTTGATAATATCAAGATTCTAAAACCGACTGGTAAAATGCAGTACAATGGATTTCAGATATTAATGAGTGGCTCTGGCTGTAGAAATTATGAAAACTTCCTTGTGATAAACAAAGAAACATGGTTTGATTTCTTCGCAAGGCTATGTCAGTATCATGTGAATTTTCCACGAATTGATTTAGCAATAGATGACCATAAACCATATCTTAACATTCCAGAACTGATACGTTTAACAAAGCAAGGCTTAATATCTAGTCAGTTACGTAATTATTCTGAAAATGCTTCTGGTGAATTAAGTGAATCAATACCTGTTCATAAAGGAAACACGCTTTATCTTGGGAGTAGCAACAGTGATTTCCGAATCGTTTTCTATGAAAAAGGGTACGAACAGGCAGAAAAATTTGGCAAAGAATTAGACCCGAACTGGAATAGATATGAACTGCGATTCCGACAGGAACGGGCAAATAAAGTTGTACAGGAATTAATCGCCAGACGTGATGTTGCAGAGATTGCAATGTCTGTACTAAATGGTAAAATCCGTTTTCTTGAACAGCCGGAAAACAAATCCACTTCACGGAAAAGACTTTATCCTACTTATCCCCCTTGGGAATTATTTATGCAAGATATAGAGAAAATAAAGCTGACAATTCAACCGCAGAAAAAGACACTTGATAGTATCTGGAACTGGTTAGAAAGTTCCGTTGCTCCGTCTTTAAAATTATTTTCAAAAATCGGAGAACTGGATAACTGCGATTATATACAGGTATTAATCGAACAGGCAAAGATGAATGATACCCAGATAAAAATTTATGAAGATTACAAAAAATCTTCCAAACTACCAATAACAGAAAGGAGTTATTCTGATAATGAGTAAGCGAAATATCTGAATGATTCGCCCATAATAACAGATAAATGACAATATAAATTTAAAATTAAAAAATACAGGGCATTAACTATACACAGAAAAATTAAATAGGCACAAGATATTTTGAGACAATACCCTTATCATATTGATGTAATTTATGACTGAACCCAACGCTTACGACGATACAGATTTATTGAATTACGCAATCCAAACAGGTATAATCTCTTTAGATACCATGCTGAATGATATAGCAGATATGGAAAGAAAGGAAATACTTGCACAGCATGTTTACGCAATTACAGTAACAACAGACAAATCGGGAAAAGAAATTTATTCCACGTATCTTCCACAACAAGACGGAAACCGACTTTACAGACGCAGAAATACCCGTGAAGAACTGGAAAATGTCATTGTAGAGTTTTACAAGGCTCTACAGGAAGAAATTTATATTGATGATGTTTTCTATGAATGGATAAATCGCAAACTGGATTTCGGCGAGATACAGAAAGCGTCTTATGACAGATACGTGAACGATTACAAAAGATTTTTCCACTACACTTCTGTTTCAATTACCAAAAAGAAATTTAAAAATGTCACAGAAGATGATTTGGAAGTATTTATCAAATGCACCATTCGTGACCTTACACTTACCAGAAAGGCATATGCCGGATTACGGACATTGATTCGTGGTATCTTCAAATACGGTAAGAAGAAAAAGTATACTGCAATCAGTATCACTGAATTTTTTGGAGATTTAGAACTGCCGAATAATCTTTTTAAACGGAAGATTATAGATAAGCAGAAAGAAGTGTTTATGGAAGATGAAATTCCCGTAGTCATTCAACGTCTGAAAGCAAAGCCGGATATTTATAATCTTGGTATTCTGCTTACATTTCAGACAGGTTTACGTGTCGGTGAACTAAGCACTCTAAAGAAAGAAGACTTACACGGACGTATTATTAAAATCAGACATACCGAAGATAAATACAGAGACGAAAACAATAAATGGATTGTAGCTGTAAAAGAACACGCTAAAACAGATGCTGGTAATCGGGATTTAATCATATCCTCTACCGCACTGGATACGTTGAATCAAATATTGGAACTGAATACATCAGGAACATATTTATTTGAGCATAACGGAAAACGTATCAGAGGAAATACTTTTAATAAAAGACTGTCCAGAATATGTAATGAATTACATATCCCACATCGTACCATGCACAAGATACGAAAGACTTATGGAACAACCTTAATAGACAGTGATGTAGATGAGGGATTTATTACAGAACAAATGGGACACAGTGATATCAGTACAACAAAAAAATTATATTATTTCAGCAATAAAACAACGAAAAACAAAGAAAAACAGATTGAAAATGCTATCTCATTTTAGGAATAATTCCTGTTTGACTACATACTTGACTACATTGGAATTATCTAGAAAATGAAAAAAGCCAGAAGCCTTGGAAATTCAAGGTTTCTGACTATTCGGTCAACAGGGGATGAGAGAATCGAACTCCCGCTAAAAGTTTTGGAGACTTCTGTCATACCATTTGACCAATCCCCTGTATTGTGTCCGTGACACGTCCTATATATTAGCAAATATTTCTGAAGTTGTCAATGACTTTTTTGAAAGAACAGTAAATATTTTTGTATAACAATTCAGAACGGTGCAGATTTCAGTCTCGGTATATAGAAATTTGTTCTAAAAGTACTTTTATCCGGCATGACGTGGAGTGCGATTCTTATAATAAATGTATTTCAGACCTTTTAAGAGCAGCTCGTCATCAAGAATGACATGTTCCAGACAGTGCGGAACGATGAACCGTGCAAGCCCTCCGGTAGCGACTACCGTTGCTTTTTCACCAAGTTCACGGTTGATACGCTGGATCATTCCATCCAGACAGGAAGCATTTCCGTAGATCATACCGCTCTTCATGCAGTCGATGGTGTTGGTTCCGATCAGGCGGCGGGGTTCTTCCACACCGATACGCGGCAGCTGTGAAGTGCGGCTGGTCAGAGAGTCGGTAGAAACACGGATTCCCGGAAGAATCATGCCGCCGATATAATTTTTCTTATTGTCGATCACAGAGATCGTGGTCGCTGTGCCAAGGTCGATCAGGATCAGCGGAACCGGATATTCACTGATGCCGGCCACCGCATTGACAACCAGGTCACTTCCGAGTGTTTTCGGATTATCCATCAGAATATTCAGACCGGTTTTTACGCCGGGACCGACGATCAGCACTTCAGCATCGGTAATCTTATGGATCGAATCACGGATCACATTGGTGATCGGCGGGACAACAGAAGAAATGATGGCACCTTCGATTTCCTTTGCATCGATCTGATAAATTTCCAGAACATTTTTAAAGCTGATAGCATATTCCAGAGTTGTATGTGTTGTATTGGTGGAAAGGCGTTCGGTGAAGAGAACTTCGTCCCCACGGATACAGCCGACCACAATGTTTGTATTTCCGATATCAATTGCAAGAATCAAAATATCCTCCATTCTGCAAAGGCACAGAGCGTATGTATTCAGATCGAACGCACGGAAGCTGTGCCTGCGATTTAGTTAGCAGAAGCGTTTGAAAGATTAGAAACAACCTTCAGCAGTGCTTTTGTGATGACAGTGACAAGGATTGCGGCAGCAATCGCTTCCGGGATGCCGGATGCAGTGACCGTACCCATGATCAGGCCGAACACCGCGGTGCGTGCCACATCTTTGGCAGCGGCATACTGTCCGGCAAAGAGCAGATAAATACTGCCCATAACAAATATCGTATTTACCATCGAACCGATAAAACCAGTGATGATAAGGGAAAGATAAGAATTCGCTTTCAGTTTTCGAAATAAGATCCAGAGCCATCCGGAGATCACACCGATCATAATGCGGCATCCAACCGAGATCCAGATCGCTTTTACCACGCCAACAAGACCGGTTGTACTCAGAAACGGAGAAAAAGCAAACGAAAGAAGTGTTGGAGCGGTTGTATTGCTGATCAGGGAACAGATGCCGAAAATCGCTCCTAGGATCGCACCGGCGGACGGACCCAAAAGAATCGCACCGATGATAACCGGGATGTGTACAGTTGTCGCCTTAATAATCGGAAGCTGGATCATTCCAAGCGGTGTGTTAGCCAGAAGAATGACGATCGCTGCCATAAGTGCAACACTGACCAGGTATCGAGTGTCTTTTTTCATAGTAAAAATCCTCCTGAAAAATATGGATATAAGTAGCCGGGCAAAGGAAAACAGGAACTGTTTTGTGTCCATTTGCACCTTGGCTCATAAACATCAGTATCATAGCATAGCAGATTTTAAATGACAAGGGAAACAGTGTAATTTTTCCAGGCAGGCTGACAATACATAAAAAGTATGTTATGATAAACAAAAAAAGTTTTATCATTGCATAAATAATTTAGAAAAGAACGTGAGGTTTTGTGATGTTAAAGGGAAAAACGGTAATACTTGGGATAACAGGAAGTATTGCAGCATATAAAATGGCAAATGTGGCAAGTATGTTAAAGAAACTGCATTGTAATGTGGAAGTGATCATGACAAAGAATGCAGTTAATTTTATCAATCCGATCACTTTTGAGACGCTCACCGGAAATAAATGTCTGATTGATACGTTTGACCGGAATTTTCAGTTTCAGGTAGAGCACATTTCACTGGCAAAGAGAGCAGATCTTCTCATGGTCGCACCGGCAAGTGCCAATATAATAGGAAAGCTTGCAAACGGGATCGCGGATGACATGCTGACAACGACGGCACTTGCATGCACCTGTCAGAAGATCATTGCACCGGCGATGAACACCAATATGTACCTCAATCCGATCGTGCAGGACAATATGAAACGTCTTCAGAACTATGGTTTTGAGATGGTGGAGGCGGCGAGCGGACATCTTGCCTGTGGTGATTCCGGAATCGGCAAGCTTCCGGAAGAAAAGCTTCTGGTTGAACATATTGTGAGAAGCATTGCACGTGAAAAGGATATGAAAGGGATGAAAGTTCTGGTCAGTGCCGGAGCTACGATGGAAGCGATCGATCCGGTTCGCTATATCACAAATCATTCAACGGGAAAAATGGGATTTGCCCTGGCGAAAGCTGCGATGCTGCGTGGAGCTTCCGTGACGGTCGTAAAAGGGCACACCGAGGCAGAGGAGCCGCATTTTGTAAAGATGGTTCCGGTAAAAAGTGCACAACAGATGTTTGAAGCAGTCAAAGAAGAGGCTGCGGATGCAGATATTGTGATTATGGCTGCAGCAGTAGCAGATTATCGTCCGAGTGAAGTTTATGATCAGAAAGTCAAAAAATCCGATGGCGAGATGAGCATTGCCCTTACCCGCACACAGGACATTTTAAAATATCTTGGGGAAAACAGAACCGCAAAAACATTTTTATGTGGATTTTCCATGGAAACGGAACACGTTGTAAAGAATTCACGCAAAAAACTGGAAAAGAAAAATCTGGATATGATCGTTGCAAATAATTTAAAAACAGCAGGAGCCGGATTTGGCACAGATACCAACGTGATCACGATCATCACAAAAGACAGTGAGCAGGCATTTGACCTGATGAGCAAGGCACAGGCAGCAGATTGTATTCTGGATGCCATCTGTAAGCAAAAAAATCAGAATCCTTTTTTGACGGATGCTATGGAGTGCAGACTGCACAGTAATTCTGTCAGGTAAATGTCAGCAAAGCTGACCGGAATCGCGTGCCAGGTCTCACGTGCGTTCATGAGCAAGTAGCGAAGCGGATTGTGAATGTCCGCTTTACTATTACGATCAAATAGAAAAAGAGGGAATCAGAATGAAAGAATATGAAACAGTCTGGGAAATTTTTAATGAATGTGCGAATAATCAGATGCGGGATGTCTTTATCGATGAGATCTGCACAGATGATCCGGAAAAGTTTGTGCTGGATAAATTCAAGGGAAAAGAAGTAAGCTGTGAAAAAAGTGTTCTTCCGGATGGGAGCATTGTGTTTGACATTATGACTTCCGGGATCCGACAGAGATATATGTTTACGGAAATTTGAAATCTATCCATTAGAAATAGTTTCGTGGATCTGTGCAGATGGTAAAGGTACGAAACATTCACTATGGTTTTGGATAGCAGGTTGTAATCCTTGAAAAAATGCGTTATAGTTAGCTGGTAATTCCATTGAGAAGCGATTCTTTATGGTTTTTATATGATGACTGTAAAAACAGTTACGATAAGGATAAATTTGTATGAGGAGGTTTGAAAATGGCTGAGAAACAATGCAGCAGCAGCGGCTGTACCAAAGAAAGCTGCGAGGGATGTCCATCTAAAAATAAACCGACAAGTTTTCAGGTGGCTTCCAATGAATATACAAAGGTGAAACATGTGATCGGCGTTGTCAGCGGAAAAGGCGGCGTCGGTAAATCTATGGTAACGGCATCTCTGGCGAACCTGATGGCAGAAAAGGGCTATCGTGTCGGTATTCTGGATGCAGATATCACAGGACCGTCCATTCCGAAAATGTATGGACTGCACGGACCGGCTCAGGCGGACGATAATGGTATTTATCCGCCGCTGGCAGAAAATGATATCAAAGTTATGTCTATCAATCTGCTGATGCCGGATGAAGAAGCACCGGTTATCTGGAGAGGACCGGTTATTTCCGGTATGGTTAAACAGTTCTGGACAGATGTGATCTGGGGAGAACTGGACTATCTGTTCGTGGACATGCCGCCGGGAACCGGAGATGTACCTCTGACCGTATTTCAGTCGCTGCCGCTGGATGGTATCGTGATCGTATCCTCACCGCAGGATCTTGTTCAGATGATCGTAAAGAAAGCATACCATATGGCAAAAAGCATGAATGTGCCGATCCTTGGTATTGTGGAAAACTACAGCTATCTGGTATGTCCGGACTGCGGAAAGAAGATTTCTGTATTCGGTGAAAGCCATATCGAAGAAATTGCAGGCAAAATGGATCTTAAGGTACTTGGAAAGATGCCGATCGATCCGTCCCTGGCAGAACTTTCTGATAAAGGTGATTTTGCAAAAGCAGAAAACAAATATCTGACGGATGCATTTGAAGTACTGCATCAGCTGGATCGTGTGAAAAAAGAAGAGGCGTAGCGTTCATAGATCTATTCAAATCTGCAATTTGCCGGAGGCTATATCAGATGAGAGACATCTCACATCATATTCGCATATCGTGGGACTATCATCCCACTTTTATGTCTACGCTCCGCTTCGGTCGGAGCAAAAAGAACATCCACTGGATGTTCTGCTCCATATCGGGGTGAGTTCCAAGGTCTTTCACCTACCTATGAGTAAGCTCATATGGTTTTAGACCTTTTGACCCCTGGCATCATCATATTATAAAAGCAGCAAATGTATAAGAAGATTTCTTATGCATTTGCTGCTTTTTGATTCTGCAAAATTTATTCTTAAACGTTTGCAGGTGCACAGGTTTTGTAAATGTTCTTCTTGGAGTTTTTTGACAAAAACCAGAAAATACGTTCGAATTTCCGGCACTTTACACTTGCATTTTGCAGAAAGCTATGCTATAATACGAACAAATATTCGAGAACGTAGGTTCGAGAAAGGGCGGAAGATGGTAATACAGGAAAATCTTGGGATTCTTGATAAACTGAAAATTTTAAGTGATGCAGCGAAGTATGATGTGGCCTGCACATCAAGCGGGACCAAACGAAAGGGCAGCGGCACAGGAATCGGGAATTGTGTGGAAGCCGGTATCTGTCACAGCTTTTCGGCGGATGGCAGATGTATTTCTCTTTTGAAAATTCTGCTGACCAACGAGTGTGTCTATGACTGCAAGTACTGTATCAACCGATGCAGTAACGATGTGCCGCGTGCCACATTTACGCCGGAAGAGGTCTGTCAGCTGACGATCGAGTTTTACCGGCGTAATTATATAGAAGGATTATTTTTAAGTTCCGGTGTACTGCAAAATCCGAACTACACGATGGAGCTTCTTTATCAGACACTCTGTCTGCTTCGTACGAAGTACCGTTTTGAAGGATATATCCATGTAAAAGCGATTCCGGGGGCTTCGCCGGTTCTGATTGAAAAGACCGGTTATCTGGCGGACAGGATGAGTGTCAATCTGGAGCTTCCAACAGCGGAAGGACTGAAAAAGCTGGCACCGCACAAGAGCCGCAGGACGATTCTTGCACCGATGCGGCAGATCCAGACCATGCGGCAGGAAAATCAGTATGATCTGACGGTATATCGCCGGAGTTTGCGGTTTGTGCCGGCAGGACAGAGTACGCAGATGATCATCGGTGCGACTCCGGAGAATGATCTGCAGATCATTTCGGTTGCCGAGTCTCTCTATCAGAAGTTTCAGATCAAGAGAGTCTTTTATTCGGCGTTTGTTCAGGTGAATGAAGATGCAGCACTTCCGACACTGCCCGGTGGTCCTCCTCTTTTACGGGAGCACAGACTTTATCAGGCAGACTGGCTGATGCGGTTTTATGGATTTGAGGCAGGTGAGCTTCTCTCGGAAAAGCGTCCGAATTTCAATGTATTCTTAGATCCGAAGTGTGACTGGGCGATCGGCCATCTGGAGCAGTTTCCGGTGGAAGTTACCACTGCGGATTACCATACCCTTCTGCGTGTCCCGGGGATCGGAGTCAAGTCCGCAAAGCGGATCGTCCAGGCGAGAAGATATGGAAGTCTTTCTTTTGAAGGTCTGAAAAAGATGGGGGTTGTTTTAAAGAGAGCAGTCTATTTTATCACCTGCAGCGGCAGGATGTACTATCCGGTCAGGCTGGAAGAGGATGCGATCGTCCGTAATCTGCTTGCTGGAGAGAAGCAGGATGCCCGTATGGAAGTGCCAAAATATCATCAGATGTCGCTTTTTGATGATACTATGCCATTTGCGGATCTGCCAAATATGAGGTGACTTACACTTCGTCAGGGACGTATTGCAGGAGTACAAAACAGAGAATTATTTACAGGACATTTTTTAAGCAAATCAAGTAAGTTCCCTGCTTCAATTGCGAAAAGCAATAAGCAGTGTGTGGACTTGCTGGTATCAGGAGGATGGGTAGTATGACCGTATTTTTGTGCGAGGACAGTGTGTGCGGAATCCTGACCGGGGTTTATGATGCGTGGGACAGTAGACTGGGACATGCAAATGTAAAACTTGCCCTGAAAAAAGGATATCAGCCCGAGTTTTTTACAGACTGCCGGGAGGTGGGACCGGATGCAGAGAAGGCAGATAAGGTACTTCGCACTCTGGATCGAAAAATGTACCTGGAAGATTTTGAAGCTCTCTATCAGGCACTCCTCTCAGCGGATGATCAAAAAGCAGATGACATCTACAGAATGATTGTGCTGGCACTGCATACCGGGAAAAAGCTCATCCATGCACTGGAGCATCCGACCATCTTTCGCATTTTCCGAATGGCGAGAAAAACCGGGAGGGAGGCAGGGCACTGTTGTGAATTTCTGAGATTCCGGGAGCTGGAAAAGGGGATTCTGTTTTCTGTGATCGCACCGCAGGCACAGGTTCTGGCGTTGATCGGGGAGCATTTTGCAGACCGTTTTCCAATGGAGCATTTTATGATCTATGACAAGACGCATCAGGCGATGCTGGTGCATGAAGCAGGAAAGGAATGGGTGATCTGGGAACACATCGAAGCTTTCGATGAAACAAAACTGAAATTGTCCGATAACGAGAAAGAAATGAGCCGGGGATGGCAGATTTTCTTTGATACGATTGCGATTCAGGAACGAAAAAATGAAAAACTGCAGCAGCAGCTTCTGCCATTAAAATACCGCCCATATCAGACGGAGCACCTTGAAAAAGAAGAAAAATGTGCACTTTTTTCCAAATAGAAGCGATGTATCCTGTCAAAATGTTGCTTTTTTTGTTGTTTTTTACATAAAAAACGTAAAAAATCACATTGACAAATAAAGAGCTTGGTGTCATAATACGTGCAACGTAAAAACAAAGAGATCTTTCTTGCAGAGATTGCGGGAATGATTTCGAGACACAACATTTCGCAGAACAGGAGGATGCAGATTATGTTGGAAAAGAAAATCAAACTTACGGAATATGAAGAAGTCAAGGAATTTGTTCATGCCGCTGAAAAGTGTGATTTTGACATTGACGTATTTTATAACAGGATAATCATTGATGCCAAATCTATGCTGGGAGTGCTGAGTCTGGATTTGTCAAGAGAATTAACCGTAAAATATGGCGGTAAAAATAACGCTTTTGAAAATGTGTTATGTAAATACGCATGTGCATAAAGAAGAGCATATGATCTGAGATCATATTCCGATCATAAAAATGCTGCAGTACGAAGTGAGTCCAAAAGACAGAGCTTTGTCCTGCAGCAATTTTTTTGCAGAATCAGTATGGGAGGGAGTAAAGTGGAAAAGTTTCGGATATCGGTACGTTCGCTGGTGGAGTTTTTGCTGCACAGCGGCGATATTGACGGCGGCAAAGGAGGAATGGCCGATAAGGAAGCCATGCAGCTCGGAAGCCGGATACACAGGAAAATACAGGGCAGCATGGGAGCCGGATACCGACCGGAAGTTTCTCTGAAGGCCGAGATTGTAAAAGAAACGTTTACACTTTTCGTAGAAGGACGGGCAGACGGTATCCTGGAACAGGACGGGCGGATCACGGTGGATGAGATAAAAGGGGTGTACCGCAGTCTGGATACTATGGAAAAGCCGGATCTGCTGCATCTGGCACAGGCGAAGTGTTATGCGGCGATTTACGGAAGTGAGCAGAAACTGGATGTGATTTCGGTGCAGATGACGTACTGCAATCTGGAAACAGAAGAGATTCGGCGTTTTGTGCAGGAGTTTTCAGTAAAAGAGCTGAAAAGCTGGTTTGATGAATTGACGGAGCAATACTGCAAGTGGTGTGAAATGCAGGTGAAATGGAAAACGTGTCGGCAGGAAAGCATCCATGCCTGTGTTTTTCCGTTTCCTTACCGGGAAGGGCAGAAACAGCTGGCGGCAGCTGTATACCGGACGATCGCACACAGGAAGAAACTCTTTATCCAGGCACCGACCGGTGTCGGCAAAACCATATCCACGGTCTTTCCAACAGTAAAAGCAGTCGGTGAAAATCTTGGTGAAAAGATTTTTTATCTGACGGCGAAGACGGTCACAAGGACCGTTGCAGAAGAAGCTTTTTCTGTTTTAAAAGGCAAAGGGCTTCGCTATAAAGTACTGACGCTGACAGCAAAAGAAAAGATCTGTCCACTGGAAGAGGCAAAATGCAATCCGATCGAATGTCCGTATGCGAAAGGGCATTATGACCGGGTGAACGAAGCAGTTTTTGAAATGCTGAATGAGACCGAGGTGTTTGACCGGGAAGCCATCTGGAAACAGAGCGAAAAATGGAAAGTCTGCCCCTATGAGATGACGCTGGATCTTGCGATGTGGGTGGATGCCGTGATCTGTGACTATAATTATGTATTTGATCCGAATGCAAGGCTGAAGCGTTTTTTTGGGGACAATATAAAAGGAGAGTATCTGTTTCTGATCGATGAGGCACACAATCTGGTGGAACGAGGACGGGAAATGTACAGTGCAAGTCTTTGCAAAGAGCGATTTCTTGAAATTCGCCGCCTGCTAAAAAGCAAAAGCAGAAAAATCAGCCGTACGCTGGAAAAATGCAACCGGGTTCTTCTGGAATGGAAGCGGGAATGCGAAGATTATCAGATACGAAAAAATATAAGTGAGCTGATCCTGCCGCTGATGAATCTCTGTGGTGAACTGGAAGATTTTCTGGAAGAGGAACCGGATGAAGAAGTGCATGAAAAATTGCTGGAATTTTATTTTGAAGTTTCTAAATTCCTGAATATTTATGATCTGGTGGATGATCATTATGTGATCTACACGTACTATGCACCGGACGGAAGTTTTTTAGTGCGTCTCTACTGTGTGGATACATCGGCAAACATCCAGAAATGTCTGGACAAAGCGAACGCAGCTGTCTTTTTCTCGGCAACGCTTCTTCCGGTGCAGTATTACATCAGTCTGCTGAGTGAGGCGAAGGACGATTATGCAATCTATGCCAGGTCTCCGTTTGATCCAAAAAAACGTGCTGTTCTGATCGGAACGGATGTCAGCAGCCGTTATACAAGAAGAGGTCAGGAAGAATATATGCGGATCGCAGCTTATATCAAACAGACGGTCATGCAGAAAAAGGGAAATTATCTGGCATTTTTTCCATCCTATCGTATGCTTCAGGATGTGATGGCGTGTACCGGGCCGCAGCTGGATACCAGTATTCGCTGTATCTGCCAGACATCCGGGATGACTGAGGAGGAAAGAGAGGCATTTCTGCATGAATTTGAGCAGAAGCGAAAAGAGGACGAGGGACTTCTGGGATTCTGTGTGATGGGCGGGATTTTTGGAGAAGGGATCGACCTGAAAGAGGACAGTCTGATCGGAGCGATCATCGTCGGAACCGGTATTCCGCAGATCTGCAGGGAACGTGAGATTCTCAAACAGTATTATGATGGAAGAAACGAGGACGGTTTTGCCTATGCCTATCGCTATCCGGGGATGAATAAAGTTCTGCAGTCCGCGGGAAGAGTGATCCGTACCGCACAGGATCGGGGCGTAGTGCTGTTGCTTGACGAACGCTTTGCGAAAAGTGAATACCGGAAGATGTTTCCGAGAGAATGGGAGGAGTGTGAGTATTGCAGCCGGAGTAATGTAGCAGACAAACTCGGGCGTTTCTGGGAGCTTTCAGAATACGAGGACTAAAATACGACTTGTCAGAAAATCTGTCAGGTGATACAATAGCAGACAGGTAACTAACCAACCAATACAGAGCATGGAGGAACTTATGAGCAGCGTAAGAAGAGTATATGTGGAAAAGAAGCCGGCTTTTGCTGTACAGGCAAAGGATCTTCGGCATGAACTCCGTAAATATCTGGGAGTATCCGGACTGACCGGAGTCAGAGTACTGATTCGTTATGATGTGGAAAATATATCGGATGATGTTTTTGAAAAAGCATGCAAGACCGTTTTTGCAGAACCGCCGGTAGATACCCTTTACAAAGAAAGTTTCGAGATGGCAGAGAACGCACGCGTCTTTTCTGTAGAATTTCTTCCTGGACAGTTTGACCAGAGAGCAGATTCCGCAGTACAGTGTGTGAAATTCCTGAATGAAGAGGAAGAACCGGTGATCCGTTCTGCCACCACGTATGTGATCGAAGGCGAAGTGAGCAATGAAGAGTTCGAAGCTATCAAACATCACTGCATCAATCCGGTTGATTCCCGGGAAATCGGCATGGAAAAACCGGAAACGCTGGTTGCAAAATTTGAAGAGCCTGCAGATGTGGCGATCCTGGACGGATTTCAGGATATGCCGGAGGAAGAACTGAAGAAACGGTACGATTCTTTGAATCTTGCAATGACCTTCAAAGACTTTTTACATATCCAGAATTACTTCAAATCCGAAGAACACCGTGATCCATCCATGACCGAGATCCGTGTTCTGGATACCTACTGGTCTGATCACTGCCGTCATACAACATTCTCAACAGAACTGAAGAATGTTGCATTTACCGATGGATATTACCGTGAGCCGATCGAAGGCACCTATCAGAAATATCTGGCTGACCGTGCAGAGATCTTCAAAGGAAGAGACGATAAATTCGTATGTCTGATGGATCTGGCACTGATGGCAATGCGTAAACTCAAAAAAGAAGGAAAACTCGATGACCAGGAAGAATCCGATGAGATCAATGCCTGCAGTATCGTAGTTCCGGTTGAGATTGACGGAAAGACAGAAGAATGGCTGGTTAACTTTAAGAACGAAACACACAATCATCCGACCGAGATCGAACCTTTCGGTGGTGCGGCAACCTGTCTTGGCGGTGCAATCCGAGATCCGCTTTCCGGACGTACCTATGTATATCAGGCAATGCGTGTGACCGGTGCGGCGGATCCGACCGTTTCTGTTAAAGAAACACTCAAAGGTAAGCTCCCACAGAAAAAACTGGTACGTGAGGCAGCACACGGCTATAGTTCCTACGGTAACCAGATCGGTCTTGCAACCGGATATGTCAAAGAAATCTATCATCCGGATTACGTTGCAAAGAGAATGGAGATCGGAGCTGTTATGGGTGCCGCTCCGCGTAAAGATGTAAAGAGAATGACATCTGATCCGGGCGATATCATCATTCTGCTTGGCGGACGTACCGGCCGTGACGGTATCGGCGGTGCAACCGGTTCTTCCAAAGTCCACACCGAAGCTTCCATCGAAGTGTGCGGAGCAGAAGTACAGAAAGGAAATGCACCGACCGAACGTAAGATCCAGAGAATGTTCCGCCGTCCGGAAGTCAGCAGACTGATCAAAAAGTGTAACGACTTCGGTGCAGGCGGTGTATCCGTAGCAATCGGAGAATTAGCAGACGGACTGAACATCTACCTTGACAAAGTGCCGAAAAAATACGCAGGTCTTGACGGAACCGAGATCGCCATCTCCGAATCTCAGGAACGTATGGCTGTTGTCGTAGATCCGAAAGATGTTGAGGAATTCCTGAAATACGCAAACGAAGAAAACCTGGAAGCAGTAGAAGTGGCAGTTGTCACAGAATCCCCGCGTCTTGTCCTGATCTGGAGAGACAAAGAAATCGTAAATATTTCCAGAGCATTCCTGGATACAAACGGTGCACATCAGGAGACCGATGTAAAAGCAGAGATTCCTTCACAGGAAAATAAATATTTCACAAAACCGGAAGTAACAGATGTAAAAGAAAAATGGCTCTCCATGCTGGCTGATCTGAACTGCTGTTCACAGAAAGGTCTTGTGGAAATGTTTGACAGTTCCATCGGAGCAGGCTCTGTGCTGATGCCGTACGGCGGTAAATATCAGTTGACAGAGACACAGGCAATGGTTGCAAAACTTCCGGTACTGGAAGGCAAGACAGACACTGTAACGATGATGAGCTACGGCTTTGATCCGTATCTGTCAAGCTGGAGCCCGTATCATGGAGCAATCTACGCTGTGATCGAGTCCGTTTCACGTATCGTTGCAGGCGGCGGAGATTTCAGCAAGATCCGTTTCACTTTCCAGGAGTACTTCCGTCGTATGACCGAAGATCCGGCAAGATGGAGCCAGCCGTTCCTGGCACTGCTTGGTGCATACGATGCACAGCTCGGATTTGGACTGCCGTCCATCGGAGGAAAAGACAGTATGTCCGGAACCTTCAATGAGATCGATGTTCCGCCGACACTGGTATCTTTTGCTGTAGATGTGGCAAGTGACAAGACCATGATTACACCGGAACTGAAAAAAGCGGGAAACAAACTGGTTCTGCTGAAAATCGAGCGTGATGCTTATGATCTGCCGGATTATGAGAAGATCATGGATCAGTATCATAAATTCTTTGAAGATGTTAAAGCAGGCAGGATCGTATCTGCCTATGCACTGGACGGAAATGGTCTGGCAGCAGCACTCAGCAAGATGGCATTTGGTAACCACAAAGGTGTCAAGATCGATGCACAGGTAGCAAAAGAAGACCTCTTTGCAGCAGATTTCGGAAGCATCGTAGCAGAAGTACCGGCAGATAAAGTGGCAGAGCTTACGATCGCAGGCGTTGTGGTTGGTGAAGTAGAAGATGATGCAGTGCTTTCCTATGGGGATGTAAAAGTTACAATGGAAGAGGCTCTGACTGCATGGAAAGGTACGCTGGAGAAGGTATTTAAAACCGTATCCGGAGCAGAGAAAAACGACGGACCGGCACCGGAGAGCATAGAAGCACAGCAGGCAGCAGATGGCGGCACGATCGACGAGAACGGCTGCTATCATGCAGGAAGCGTTTATGTATGCAAACATAAAGTGGCAAAACCTCGCGTATTTATTCCGGTATTCCCAGGTACAAACTGCGAATACGACAGCACAAAGGCATTTGAACGTGCAGGTGCAGAAGTGGATGTCAAAGTATTCAAAAACCTGACAGCAGAAGATATCCGTGATTCTGTCAATATTTTTGCAAAAGCGATCGATCAGGCACAGATCATCATGTTCCCGGGCGGATTCTCAGCAGGTGATGAACCGGATGGTTCCGCAAAATTCTTCGCAACAGCATTCCAGAATGCAAAGATGAAAGAAGCCGTTACCAGACTTCTGGAAGAGAGGGACGGACTGGCCCTTGGTATCTGTAACGGATTCCAGGCACTGATCAAACTGGGACTGGTTCCTTACGGAAAGATCACCGGTCAGACACCGGATTCTCCGACACTGACCTACAACACCATCGGCCGCCATATTTCCAAGATGGTCTATACAAAAGTTGTGACAAACAAATCCCCATGGCTGGCACAGGCAGAGCTCGGAGCAACTTACTGCAGTCCGGCATCGCATGGCGAGGGACGTTTCGTGGCAAGCGAAGAATGGATCAAAAAACTCTATGAAAACGGCCAGATCGCAACACGTTACGTGGATGCAGACGGCAATGTTCAGCTTAACGACGAAGAATGGAATGTCAATGGTTCCTACTATGCAATCGAAGGTATCACAAGCCCGGACGGACGTGTGCTTGGTAAGATGGCTCATGCAGAGAGAAGAGGAGATTCCGTTGCGATCAATATCTTTGGCGAGCAGGATATGAAGATCTTTGAATCCGGAGTTGCTTACTTTAAATAAGATTTCAGATGATATAATGTAAGCGTCAAAAGTCTGAACTGCGATTGTGCCTGCCACAAATGAGCACTTTAGACTTATTGACACGCCGAACACCGAAAACGTGATAAAAAAGTTCCAGAAAGTGATATTGACTTTCTGGAACTTTTTTGATGCTGAGATGAAGAAAAAGTAATATCCATCATGTAAGCTTTGCACCAGGAACAGCAGAACGTTTTCCGGATTTTCAAAGAACAGCGATTTTCTGTCGACAGGATATGACACATTTTGCGAATATGGATTAAAAAAAAGAGTACAAAAAGCAGAGGATACGCAGAAAAAACGTTCGAAGTATCCATGCGTGTCACAGGTATAAAATGGGTTGAAATAGGTGAAATGCTGTAGTAAAGTTATGGCACGCACGACAAAAATCGAAAAAAGAAACGTGCGGCATGAGGGAGGAGAAAAAGTATGTATATTCAGGAAAAAGGTGCCAATCGTAATATCTGTCAGCAGGTCTGCTGTATCACTTTCGGAGAAACCAGTTCTGGTCCGGTGTTTGGAAATGAAATTGAAAAAAAGCGTTTCCTGGATATGCTCCTGAATGCGATACAGGATCTGAAGATCAATGTATATGCATATTGTGTGCTGGATTATGAGGCCTATATTCTCGCAACGGCAGATGGCAGAAAAAAGATCCGTCTGGCGATGCAGAAAACAAAGCAGCAGTTTCGGGAACATTACAGAAAGAGATTTCCGGAAAGCAAAGAAAAATTTCAGATCGAATATGAATGGCTGAAAGGATATGATATGAAACAGATCATGCAGCTTGGAATAGCATTCCATTTTCTGCCGGTAAGGTACAATTATGTGCAGATGCCGGAAGATTACTGGTGGACCAGCCTGAAAGAATACGAGTTGCGGTATCGTTCCGGAATCATAAGACCGGAAATTTTTTTAACCAAACTGGCTGGCAGCCAGAAACAGGCACTTCGAAAGATCAAAGCCCTGCACCGGCAGGCACAGCCAGAAGGGGAGAGACTCTATAGAGATGTTTCTATATATAAAAACGTTTCAGAAAAGAAAAAGTGACGCAAAAATGTGTAAAATGTAGAAAAAAAACAAAAAAACAAAAAATTAAAAAAAATTGAAAAAAGGTGTTGACATTTCACATCAATCCGTATTATAATAGCGAAGCAGTCAAGCGATGAACTGCAAAAGAAAAACGACATGGGATCTTAGCTCAGCTGGGAGAGCATCTGCCTTACAAGCAGAGGGTCACAGGTTCGAGCCCTGTAGGTCCCATGAAATTAAAAAGAATATGGCGGAATAGCTCAGTTGGCTAGAGCATACGGTTCATACCCGTAGTGTCGAGAGTTCGAATCTCCCTTCCGCTACTGTCGAAGCTCTGCAAAATGTTTGCAGAGCTTTTTCGTTATCATAATCACGGTCTGGTTATTGTAACTGTAAAAGTGTTTAAACAGTCAAAAGTAAGGAGAATGACAATGCGAGTTGGTATAGGTTACGATGTTCACAAACTGGTAGAAAACAGAGCACTGATTCTGGGCGGAGTTGAGATTCCATGGGAAAAAGGTCTGCTTGGACATTCTGACGCAGATGTGTTGCTGCATGCGATCATGGACGCACTGCTTGGTGCGGCTGCCCTTGGTGATATCGGAAAACATTTCCCGGATACGGATCCGAAATACAAAGGCATTTCCAGTATCAAACTTCTGGAGCATGTCGGAGCACTGCTGGAAGAAAATGGTTATGCAGTAGAAAATATTGATGCGGTCGTGATCGCACAGAGACCAAAACTTTTGCCGTACATTCCGCAGATGGCGGAGAATATTGCAAAGACACTGGGCCTTGAGAAAAATCAGGTCAATGTAAAAGCAACGACAGAAGAAGGGCTTGGATTTACCGGAAGCGGAGAAGGGATTTCTTCCCAGGCGGTCTGCATGCTCTCATCTATAAGAGAGTGGAGCGTGATGGCGGCCTCATCCGAAGAAGGGTGTAAAAGTTGTGGAGGATGCCGTGGATAAGTGTGTAAAGAGACTTGGCATGGGGATAACTTCCGGAAAAGCAGCAAAAGCCGTGGAAAACCAGAGGGCAAGAAAACTTTACGAAGAAATTTTTGATGAGGACAGTCCGGCGTTTGTGGATTACTATTTTCGTGTAAAAGCAGCAGAAAATGAGATTTTTGTGGTGGAAAACGAGAAACAGGAGATTCTGGCAACTTTGCATTTAAATCCATATAAAATGATGTTCTGCGGTGAAAAGGCGAAGACCAATTATATCGTGGCAGTGGCAACGAGAGCCGACTGTCGTCATCAGGGCATGATGCGTTCGCTTTTACAGGCTTCCCTTCAGGAAATGTATCGGAGAGAAGAGACGTTTACCTGGCTGATGCCGGCCGCAGAAGCCATCTATCGTCCGTTTGGCTTTCGATTTATTTATGAAAAAAATAAAATGACCGTGACAGCGGATGTGCTGCAAAGAGCAGAAACGGATGAAAATTGGCAGATACATTCGGATCAGGAAGTTTCTGGGGACATTTTCTGTGAAGAAGCAAAAAAAGAGGATCTTGCAGAACTTGCGTGTTTTGCAGAAAAACAGCTTTCAAAGCTGGCAGAAGTTTATACCGTTCACGATATTGCTTATTTTGAGCAGCGGATGCAGGAAGTGGGATGCGAAGGGGGAAGCCTGATCCTGATCCGAAAAGAAAAAGAGATATGCGGCTATTTCCTGGCACTTAAAAAAGACAGAGAAGCCTGGGAGATTGTAGTGGAAGATGCCGTGCAAAAAAAAGCCTTTCCGGCAGTGCTTCACTGGTTTGGGGCAAGTGAGGAAAAGTGCACATTTACTGCATTCCCCCAAATATGGGAACAATATGCCCAAAGTGAAAACGTTCCGGCGATCATGGGACGGATCGTGCATCTGGAGCGTTTTGTCTGCTGCCTGAAAATAAAAAAAGAACAGGAATGGAAAATCAGGCTGACAGACAGTCTTGTCCCGGAAAACAATGGATATTTCATTATAAAAACAGGAATCGAAGGAGGAAACCTGATAAGAGTTGAAAACCTGTCAGAAAAAGAAAAGAAAATGTTCTGCAGCATGGATATCGGACAACTGACAGAAGAACTGTTCCGCCTGCCGGTATTTCTTAATGAAGTTGTCTGAAAATAACAGTGGCAAAATCGCTGCAAAGGGCAGTTCGCCTGAAATCGCTGCAAAGGGCGGTTTACCTTGACAAACCACGAAATTTTGCATAGACTTAGAACAGATTTTCAGGTTTGGTATCCGGGGTCAAAACACGGGATATCAGGCTGTTAAATTCGAAAAGAAAAGAGGAAAAACCATGAAAGTTTATAATACTTTATCCAAACAGAAAGAAGAATTTGTGCCGCTTCAGGAAGGTAAAGTCAGCATGTATGTATGCGGTCCTACTGTATACAATCTGATCCACATCGGAAATGCAAGACCGATGATCGTGTTTGATACCGTCAGACGTTACCTGGAGCATAAAGGTTATGAAGTAAATTATGTATCCAACTTTACCGATGTTGACGACAAGATCATTGCAAAGGCAAACGAAGAAGGCGTGACAGCAAAAGAAATTTCCGAGCGTTACATTGCAGAGTGCAAAAAGGATATGGCAGGCATGAATGTCAAACCGGCCACCACACATCCGCTGGCAACACAGGAAATAGACGGTATGATCGATATGATCTCCACGCTTATCGAGAAAGGGTATGCTTATAACGTAAACGGTACCGTATATTTCCGCACACGTCGTTTTGAAGAATATGGCAAACTTTCCCATAAAAACCTCGATGATCTGCGTTCCGGAAACCGTTCCCTTCTGGTAACCGGAGAAGATCAGAAAGAAGATCCGTTGGATTTTGTACTGTGGAAACCGAAAAAAGAAGGCGAGCCGTCCTGGCCGTCTCCGTGGAGCGACGGACGTCCTGGATGGCATATCGAGTGTTCCGTTATGGCGAAAAAATATCTGGGCGAAGAGATTGATATTCATGCAGGTGGAGAGGATCTGGTATTCCCACATCACGAGAATGAGATTGCACAGAGCGAATGCTGCAACGGCAAGATCTTTTCCAGATACTGGCTGCACAATGCGTTCTTAAATATTGATAACCGCAAAATGTCCAAATCCCTTGGTAATTTCTTTACCGTGCGTGAGATCAGTGAGAAATATGACCTCCAGGTACTGCGTTTCTTCATGCTCAGTGCACATTACAGAAGTCCGCTGAATTTCAGTGCTGATCTGATGGAGTCTGCAAAAACAGGACTTGCACGTATCTGTAATGCGGCAGACAGCCTGAAACATTATGCCGGAGCTGCAAAAGAGGCAGAGATGACGGCAGAAGAGATGACAGCACTGGAAGAAGCAAAGAACCTGGCAAAGAAATTTGATGATGCCATGGATGATGACTTCAATACCGCAGATGCCATTTCAGTTGTATTTGAGCTGGTTCGTCTTGCAAACAGCAATGTGAATGAAGATGGCACAAAAGCATTTGTACAGAGTCTTCTGGATGAACTTCTGGAGCTTGGCGATATCCTGGGACTTGTTTTCGAGACCAAAGAAGAGATCCTGGATGAAGAGATTGAAAAACTGATCGAAGAGCGTCAGGTGGCAAGAAAAGAGAGAAACTTCCAGAGAGCAGACGAGATCCGTGCAGAACTGCTGGAAAAAGGAATCGTTCTTGAGGACACAAGAGAAGGAGTAAAATGGAAAAGAGCATAGATTCTTTTGTAGAATACCTGAAAGAAGAATTTCAGCTGGAAGATCAGGATCTGAGAACCTATTCCCCGCTGACACTGGCATACATAGGAGATTCTATTTTTGACCTGGTGATCCGCACACTTCTGGTCAAACATGGGAACTGTCCGCCGCAGAAGCTGCATGAGCGTGCATCAAAGCTCGTCAAAGCTTCTGCTCAGGCAGAGATGATCGAAAACCTGATGCCGGTATTGAGCGAAGAGGAAATCACGATATACAAACGCGGACGCAATGCAAAGTCTTACACAAAAGCAAAAAATGCAACGGTGGCAGATTACCGTAAAGCGACCGGACTGGAAGCCTTGATGGGATATCTTTATCTGAAAGAGGATACGAAACGTATCATCGAGCTGATAAAGACCGGTCTTGATATGGCAGAAAGTCAGAAAAAGAAAGGTCAGGAACAGGCATGAGATACGAAGAACTTACCATAGAAGGCAGAAATGCCGTGCTGGAAGCATTCCGCTCCGGCAAAACGATCGACAAACTGTTTGTACTGGACGGCTGTCAGGACGGTCCGGTGAGAACGATCCTGCGGGAAGCCAAAAAACATGATACGATTGTTCAGTTTGTGAAAAAAGAACGTCTGGATCAGCTTTCTCAGACGGGACATCATCAGGGCGTGATCGCAAGTGCGGCGGCCTATGAGTATGCAGAAATTTCTGATATTCTGCAGAACGCAAAAGACAAAGGCGAAGCACCGTTTATCATTTTCCTGGATAACATCGAAGATCCGCACAACTTAGGTGCGATCATCCGTACCGCAAACCTTGCAGGGGCACATGGCGTTGTGATCCCGAAAAGAAGAGCAGTCGGACTGACAGCAACCGTAGCCAGAGTCTCCGCAGGAGCATTGAACTACACACCGGTTGCAAAAGTAACCAACATCGGCAAGACGATCGAAGAACTGAAGGCGGAAGGTATGTGGTTTGTCTGTGCAGATATGGACGGAGAAATGATGTATAATCTCGATCTGAAAGGACCAATCGGTCTGGTGATCGGCAACGAAGGGGAAGGTGTCAGCAGGCTGGTAAAAGAAAAATGCGATTTTGTGGCTTCTATTCCGATGAAAGGGGATATCGATTCCCTGAATGCATCTGTGGCAGCAGGCGTCCTTGCATTTGAGATCGTCAGGCAGAGACTTCAGGGGTAGATGAACGGAACCACTTTTTTACGCAGAGAAACAATAAACGCCGCGCGATGAGTGAACAGCAGCAATAAAATGCAAAAACAGTATTGACAAAAGCAGATTCCTGTGATAATATAACTAACTGTAGCGGTCACGACCGCACAGGCTGCTGTGGCACAGGTGGTAGCGCACCTCATTGGTAGTGAGGAGGTCACGGGTCCGAGTCCCGTCAGCAGCTTAATAGAAAGAATACCGGAAATCCAGTAAAATCAAGGGTTTCCGGTATTTTTTTTGCGTTCTGAAATAGCTATCTTTCTGATGCATAAAACCGTCTGAAACAGTATGGAAAAGCGTAAAATGTTGGGAAAGTGTAGTCAAAAAGTAGTCAGATTGTAGTCGCTTTTTCAGTGCTGTCAGAAGCACTATTTTGATATGATTTTTTTGCAAAATCGTTCAGTTTCTGGATGGATTTTCCTTCCTGCCTCCGCAGTTCTGCGTAGGTATCCAGTAACATCTTCGAATTACTATGCCCCAT
>NZ_JAJEQE010000037.1 GCF_020687205.1 Hominisplanchenecus faecis | reverse complement strand
AAACAAAAAAGACAGAGGCACAGTGACGGAAATTTACTACCGTTACAGTGTCTCTGTTTTTTCGTGTTTTGTAATTTGGCCTGAAAGGACTGTTCCGCTTAAGCGACCCCCGGCAAGCCAGGAGCTTTTAGCAATGTGCAAAATGAACAATTCCAGAGAAGGTACTCGAACATGGCCGGTACTTAGCAACCGTATTTTGGTTGCTTACGTACCGCTGCCAATGTGAGGTAGCGAGAGCGTGCCTTCGGGGAATTCGTTCATTTGCACATTTATACAAACCTCCGTAAATTTTTTATTTGTCTCGAACCATCGCTGCAAACTTCTCATGAATCCTGGTATCGTTATCCAGTTCCGGGTGAAATGCAAATGCCATTTGATTTTTATACTGCACACCGACAATTTTCCCATCGACCGTGGCAAGGACTTCCACGCCATCTCCTGTCTCTGCGACATATGGTGCACGGATGAAGGTCATCGGGACTTCTCCAACGCCTTTTAATTCAGCGACGGTGCGGAAGCTTCCAAGCTGTCTGCCATAGGCATTGCGGCGGACGCACATCGGGATTGTTCCAAAGTGACATCCTTCCTGGCCTTCCACCTCTGAGGCAAGCAAAATCAGCCCGGCACAGGTTGCAAGGACCGGCATGCCGTTTTCTATCTGTTCTTTTATCGTATCAAACATGCCCAGCTCTTTTAAAAGCTTTCCCTGGACGGTGCTCTCACCGCCGGGAAGAATGATGCCGTCATAAGGTGTTTCCAGGTCTTTTGCCTGGCGAAGCTCGATACAGTCGACACCGAGACGTTTCAATACATTTTCATGTTCTGCGAAAGCACCCTGTAGTGCTAAAACTGCAACAGTCATTATTTTCCTCTTTCTGCCATCAGTAAGGCGATTTCCTGTTCATTGATGCCGACCATAGCTTCCCCGAGGTCTTCGGAAAGTTTGGCGATCAGTTTTGCATCAGTATAATTAGTAACTGCTTTTACGATCGCAGCAGCTCTTTTTTCCGGATTTCCGGATTTGAAGATACCGGAACCTACAAAGACACCTTCTGCACCGAGCTGCATCATCAGGGCTGCATCAGCAGGAGTAGCGACACCGCCGGCTGCGAAGTTTACAACCGGAAGTCTGCCGTTGTCATGTACATAGGCAACCAGTTCATAAGGAACCTGCAGTGTTTTTGCAGCTTCAAACAGTTCATCTTCACGCATACTGGTCAGCTTTGCGATTTCACTGTTCATTTTTCTCATGTGGCGTACGGCCTGCACGATATCCCCGGTTCCCGGTTCCCCTTTGGTACGGATCATGGAAGCACCTTCGTTGATACGTCTTAAAGCTTCTCCGAGGTCTTTTGCACCACAGACAAACGGAACACGGAAGTTGCGTTTGTTGATATGATAAACATCATCGGCAGGGGAGAGTACTTCACTCTCATCAATGTAGTCGATTTCGATCGCTTCGAGAACCTGAGCCTCCACGAAATGTCCGATACGGCATTTTGCCATAACCGGGATAGAAACAGCATTCTGGATGCCCTGGATCATTTTCGGGTCGCTCATACGGGAGACGCCGCCTGCGGCACGGATATCAGCCGGGATACGCTCCAGAGCCATGACTGCACATGCACCTGCAGCTTCAGCGATCTTTGCCTGTTCTGGTGTGGTGACATCCATAATAACGCCGCCTTTTAACATCTGTGCCAGTTCTTTGTTCAATTTATATCTTTCATTTGTTGTATTCATGTTTAAACCTCCTGCTTTGTTTTTTGCAATCTTTACTTTTTACTGGTTTCGAATTATAATGGAAAAGTGACTATTATAAAATTGCCAAAATAGATATATTCAGTAAGGTCAGATTGGAGAAAATAATCAGATGCTGACATACAGTTTTGCAAATACAGGGTCAGATTCGATGTATGAATATTTATATAAATGCATTCGAAACGACATAACACAGGGGAAGATCAAGGCAGGGGAGAAGCTGCCGTCAAAGCGTACTTTTGCAAAAAATCTGGGCATAAGCGTGATCACAGTGGAAAATGCCTATGGACAATTATTAGCAGAAGGTTATATTTATTCCATGCCAAAGCGGGGATTTTATGTCTCAGATTTGAGCAGTGCGACCATGGAAAAGAAGAAGGTCAGAAAGGAACAGCTGACGCTGACAGGGGGAGCGACTTCTTATTTTGCAGATTTTTCCAGCAATCAGACGGACAGCGAGATCTTTCCGTTTACCATCTGGTCAAAGACGGTGCGGGAAGTTTTAAATGACAATCAGAAGCAGCTGATGATCAATCCGCCCTGCGGGGGGATCCTGGAGCTGCGACAGGCGATTGCCCGGTATTTAAAGGAGTTCCGTGCCATGCAGGTCGAGCCGGAACAGATCATCATCGGAGCGGGGACAGAATATCTGCATGGACTTCTGATACAGCTTCTTGGAAATCACCGGATCTATGGAGTAGAGAATCCGGGCTATCATAAGATTGCCAGAATTTATGAGAATATGAAGGTAGAGTATGCAAAAATCTCGCTGGATAAAGAGGGTATTTCTGTTCGGGAACTGGAAGAAAAAAGAGTGGATGTCATTCACACATCACCGTCGCATCATTTCCCAACCGGGATCGTGATGCCGGTCAGCAGGCGTTACGAGCTGCTTGGCTGGGCGGCCAAATCGCCGGATCACTATATCATTGAAGATGATTATGACAGCGAACTGCGGCTGACCGGGAAGCCATTTCCGACGCTGCAGAGCATCGATGTATCCGATCGTGTTATCTATATGAATACATTTACGAAAACGCTGGCATCGACCGTGCGTATCAGCTATATGGTGCTGCCACCGACGCTGACGGAGATCTTCTATCAGAAACTTTCGTTCTATTCCTGTACTGTTTCCAATTTTGAACAGTATACATTGGCAAAATTTATGGAAAACGGCAGTTTTGAAAAGCACATCAACCGGCTCAGGAACTACTATCAGACAAAGAGAGATGCGATTCTGCAAGTATTTCAGAAAGAGCCGCTTGGAAAATATGTCACCATCCGGGAAGAAGGGGCGGGTGTGCATTTTCTGATGCAAATCCATACAGAAAAAAGTGAGGGAGAAATCGTAACGGAAGCCAAAGGAAAAGGCATCAAACTGGCACCGTTGTCCCATTATTTTGACGGAAAAGAAGAAGGAAATTTCGAAAATATGTACGTGATCAATTATTCTTCGGTCGATTTGACCAATATCGAAAAAGCAGCACAGATACTTTATCGTTTACTGTAATATTCAAGTCGAACGCACGTGAGACTTGGTGCGTGATTCTGGTCAGCGAAAGCTGACATATTCTTCTCAGAATCACTGCACATTCTACACTTCGTTCCGATACAAATGTATGGCATCTTTTCAGTGCGGTATCGCATATTTATAGCAGAGACAGCGTTTTTCGGAGGTCGAAGGATATGTACCGCATGGCAGGATATTGTCGTCTGTCCAAAGAAGACGGAGAAAACAGAATAAGTGAAAGTATTGAAAATCAGATGCGTCTGATTTCAGAATATGTGGATAAAGCCGGGGATATGAAGCTCGTCAGGATGTATATTGACGACGGATATTCCGGGCTTTATTTTTCGAACCGCCCACAGTTTCAGCAGATGATGGCGGATATTTACAAAGGAGAGATTCAGGGAGTGATCACAAAAGATATTTCAAGACTTGGGCGTGAGCATATTGAAACAGGGAATTATATTGAGCGTGTGTTTCCGTCACTTGGCATCCGTTATGTTGCGATTTTAGATGGTGTGGATTCGCTCTGTCACAGCAATGAAGAGCTGGCTCAGTTTAAGGCACTGCTAAATGATATGTACAGCAGAGATATTTCAAAGAAGATACGGGGAACTTTCCAGGTACAGAAAAAGCAGGGGAAATATATGTCCGGTTTTGCACCTTATGGCTATCGAAAAGACCCGGCTGACCGTCATCGCTTTCTGATTGATGAGGCAGCAGCGGAAACAGTGCGTAACATCTATACTCTTTATCTGGAAGGCGTTTCCGTACAAAAGATAGCAGAACGGTTGAACAGACAGCAGATTTTGCCGCCGACCGAGTATAAAAGAAAAATCCAGAAATTAAGTTATGTAAACCGTCAGGGAAAAAATCAGGTGCAGAAATGGAATACACCAACGATTTATAACATTTTGAAAAATCAGGTATATACAGGGGCGATGATTCAGCACAAGACAGAGAAAATATCCTATAAAATCGAAAAATACAGAAACATTCCGATGGAAGAACGTTATGTGGTGGAAGGAATGCACGAGGCAATCATTTCAAAAGAATTATTTGCAATGGCACAGGAAAAACGGCAGAGATTTAAAAACAGAAATTCCTGAAAAACAGTTATTGACAAATGGTAAAAGTATGGTAACATATATATAAAATAATTATATATAAAAATTTTATATATACAAAAGGGGTGAGTATATGTACTATTATCCGGTGTCAGCTGTTCTGACGGAATGTCTGATCCTTTCGGTCGTGGAACAGCAGGATTCCTACGGTTATGAGATCAGCCAGACGGTGAAGCTGGTTGCGGCGATCAAGGAATCGACGCTGTATCCTATTTTGAGAAAGCTGGAGACGGGCGGATATCTGACTACTTATTCCGAGGAGTTCCAGGGGCGGAAACGAAAGTATTATTCCATCACGGAAGAGGGACGCAGGCAGCTGGCATATCTGAGGAAAGAATGGCGGGAATATCGCAATACTGTAGATGATATTGTGGAAGGGAGAGTGAAAAAATGACGAGACAAGAATATATGGAAGAGCTGAAGAAATATCTGAAGCGGCTTCCGCAAGAAGATTTTGACAATGCCATAGAGTACTTTTCGGAATATTTTGAAGAGGCAGGTCCTGAGAAGGAACAACAGGTTATGAGAGAACTTGGTGAACCAAAAGAGGCAGCAAGAGAGCTGTTTCTCAATCTTTTGCAGGAGAGCGTAGAAAAGGATCAGGATATTGTGGAAGAGAAAGCACCGGTCTTAAAAGGAAAGAGACGTTCTCCGGGCAAGATCATTCTTCTTGTATTCCTGGTTCTATGTGCATCACCGGTCAGCCTGGCACTTCTGGCATTTGTTTTTGCAGTGCTGTGTGCGGTGATCCTCACTGTTGCGGCAGTGATTTTTTCGATTGGTATTACCGGCATTGCGGCGATAGCCGGAGGTATTGTGACCATCGGGGTTGGGCTCTCTTTGATCCTGAAATCTGCTGCAGCAGCCTGTATGATGGTCGGAGGTGGATTCCTGATGACGGGAATTGGAATCCTCGCAGGTCTTTTGACTGTATATATCTGCAAATGGTGTGCAAATGGGATTGGACGTCTGGTCAACAGACTTGTAAGAAAGAAGGTGCATAAGAATGAATAAGACTGCAAAAACAGCAATGATAACAGCTCTAACGCTCTGTGTGGTGGGGATGGTTCTTTCAACAGCAGGATATTTTGCAGGTGGAAAGGATTTCAACGATAGTTCCGGACATGTATATATATCCAGTGGAACAGATTCTGCAAGGAAAAATCTTGAGGTTATGGAAAAGCAGCAGATAAATGCTTTTACAAAACTGAATGTAGATTTTCAAAATTTTGACCTGGATATCAGAAAATCAGGTGATGACTGCTATTACATGGAATATCGAATGGAAAAAGGCGGTAATGAAAATCCACTGACATGGGAAAACAAAGATGGTGAGCTTACGCTTCAGGAAACTTCCGGCGGAAAAGGAAGTTATTATATAAGTTATGATCTTGGAAATCTGCTGCATCATACCGAGACGCAGAAACAGGAAGAAATCAATACAGTGATTCTCTATGTACCGCAGGATGCACGGTTTTCCGAAGCCAGGATTCAGCTTGCCGATGGAGATCTGACTGCAGAACAGTTCTCATGCAAAAATATGACAGCAAACTTTTTGGATGGAGATATGATACTGGATCAGGGAAAATTTGCAGATGGAGTCATTACACTTGCCGATGGCGATCTGAAGACAAATCACAGCAGCTTCAGCGGTAATCTGGAAATAAACAATTCAGACGGAGATGTTTTCATACAAATGGAAAACGGCAATGCAGCAAAGATGAATATTCACCTGAAAACCACAGATGGAGATGTGATCACAGACAATCTGCCGCAGGGCAAATCGGAACGCAAAGAAGACAGCTCTCTTTACGAAAACAATGTCGATGGCGCCACATCAACGCTGAATGTAATATGCAGGGACGGAGATATTACTTTGATCGAATCTGCAAAACAATAAAAGTTATCTCTATATGGCTCACATGACGGGACTTCACTTCTGGAAACATACATCGACATGATTTCCGGTATGTGGAAGAATGTGATCTGTGTGGGCACCGGAAATGAAGGGAACACAGGTGGGCATATTTCCGGAAAGCTTGGTCAGCAGGAAGAGAGAATCCTGGAATTCGGGATTTCGCAGCAGGAGCCGGTGATGAACATTCAGCTCTGGAAGGCCTATTTCGATCAGTTTCAGATTATATTGATTCATCCGGATGGTGAAAGCTTCGGACCGCTTCAGGAGCGTCTTGGAGTGCAGAGAATCCTGGCCGGGAATACAGAGATTCTGATCTATTACGGAGAGCCGAAGCCCTACACTACCGCTCAGGAGATTTATTTTGATTTTATCCCAAAAGGTTCTTATGTCGATGACGGCGTCTGGAAGATCCGTCTGATTCCGCAGAAGATCGTGGAAGGAAATTATCATCTGTGGATGCCGTCTGCCGCTCTTTTAAATCCATTGACGCACTTTTTTTCGCCAACGGTTGACACGACTCTGACCATTCCTTCAACGGCAAGGAATGTGGTTGCAGTCGGAGCTTACAATGCACGCCTTATGACATATGCTCCGTTTTCCGGCCGTGGTTACACAAGAGGAAACACACAGGTAAAGCCGGATATCGTGGCACCTGGCGTAGATATCGTGACAACCGCTGTGGGAGGTTCCTACACAGGTGTGACCGGAACCTCTTTTGCCACGCCGTTTGTGACAGGGTCAGCGGCGATCATGATGCAGTATGGCATCGTACAAGGAAATGATCCGTTTCTTTATGGAGAGAAGATCCGGGCATATCTGCAAAGAGGTGCACAGAGATTAACAGCACTTGTGGGATATCCGAATGAGATTGTGGGGTATGGGGCACTGTGCGTAGCGGAGAGTATTTTATGATATCGTTATCAGTCTGAAAGAGGAAACGCTCGTAAGGATTTGTTGAAGCTATGGGATGGGTTGGAGATGTTTGGAGTATGGAACAGGTGGAAGAAGCAAAAGAACATCATACTCTTGTTTACATCACAAGAATGTGCTAGAATAAACCAGAATTATAGAAGATATGCGAAACAGAAACTGCTTCAGTATTTTTACCGGTACTGCTTATACAGCACGCATCCTGGAATGTGGCATTGTTCCGGGATACGGAGATTGCAGCCAATTTCCTGATTCTTGGATTTTCAGGTAAGTTAAAAACAGAATTACAGTAAATGATCAAAAGAAAAGATGGCATGAAAAATATGCTGTCTTTTCTTTTTTTAGGATAGCAGGGGCAAAAGCCTGAAACCAAATTGTGGGAGTAAGAAACAATTTGCATGTTATCTTTTCGTTTTCATATTGACAAAACCAGAAAACTAGTGTACTATATAGCTATGACAGTGATACAAGAAAGAAGGAAGAGCTTATGGAATACAATTCATCGCTGCCAATCTATCTGCAGGTAGCTAATTTGATCAAACGTGATATTGTCACAGGGAAACGGGAACTTGGGGAAAAGCTTCCCTCCGTACGGGAACTGGCGGTGTCTTACACCATCAATCCGAATACGGTCAGCCGTGTATACAAAGAGCTTGAGACGGAAGGTGTCTGTTTTACCAGACGTGGCATGGGAACTTTTGTGACAGAAGATTCAGAGAAGGTGAAAAATATGAAAGAAGAGATGGCGGGGACGCTGATCCATGAATTTTTAGAAGGAATGCAGCAGCTTGGATTTACCAAAACGGATGTGATCCGGATTCTGAAAAAAAAGGAAGAAAGTGGTGAATGATATGGAAAATGTACTGGAAAGTATTGGAGTAACCAAAAACTATGCCGGTAAGGCAGCGGTTGACAATGTATCGTTAAAACTGGAGACAGGGCTTGTCTATGCGATGCTCGGGCCGAACGGAAGCGGCAAGACTACCTGGATGAAGATGGTGGCAGGTCTTGTCAAACCTGGAAAAGGGGAGATTTTATATAAAGGCAAAGCCATCGGAAAAGAGAGCAAGAAAGAGATTGCCTATATGTCCACGGAGCCATATTTTTATAGCTGGATGACGGTTGCAGATGTCGGCAGATATTATCAGGACTTTTTTGAGGATTTTTCAATGGAAAAATATCATCAGATGCTCAAAAGAATGGAGCTGACAGAAGAGCTGAAAACCAAAAAACTTTCCACCGGTATGATGGCAAAGTTAAAGATCGCAGTCACAATGGCAAGAAATGCAAAACTGTATCTGCTGGATGAGCCATTAAACGGCATTGATCTTCTGGCAAGGGATGAAATCATGAAAAGTATTCTGGAAGTCATTGATCCGGATGTCACACTTGTGATCTCCAGCCATCTGGTAGATGAACTGGAGCGAGTGGCAGATGCGGCCATCTTTATGAAAGAAGGAAAAATGGTCAGACAGTGCATGGTTGAGGAACTGAGAAGCAGCGAAAAGAAATCCGTTGTTGATCTGTATCGTGAAATTTACGGACATGGGGGAGAGGAACTATGTTAAAATTAATGAAGTATGAATTTCGGAAGAGTGCATCTTCCAAGCTTATTCTGCTGGTGCTTACAGCAGTTTTTGAACTGGCATTTCTGGGGGGCGTATTTTTTAAAGGATATAATCTGATGGGGACAGGTATGATGTTCCTGATCTTGTGTGCATTTTTCGGTGTGTTTTACATTGGACTGGAAGGTATCATGACACTGTATCGGGATCTGAACAGCAAACAAAGTTATATGCTGTTTCTGACACCAAAGAGCAGTTATGAGATTTTAGGTGCCAAAATCCTGGAAAATGGCATTTCAATCCTTATGGCAGGAGCATTTTTTATCGTACTTGCCGTGTTTGACCTGACTGTGGCAACGCTCTGTATCGGCGGGGCAAAAGAACTCATGGATAGCATAAGACAGATTATGGATATAAGACTGAACATCAAGATAGTATCAGATGCAGTGATTCTGTCCGTCTTTGCATCTCTGGTCAGCTGGATCAGTATTGTTGTAATCGCCGATATGGCAGTGATTCTTTCGGCGAGCGTGCTTGCAGGCAAAAAGGGAAGCGGGATCGCGGCATTTGCACTGTTTCTGATCCTTTCCTGGCTGTTCAGTCAGATGCTGAACCTGGTGCCTGCATTTGACAATATGAACCTGACCATGATTCTGGAAATCGCAGTATCTCTGGTACTGAGTGTGATTTTCTACTTTATCAGCGGATGGATCATGGAAAAGAAACTGAGCGTCTGAAACAGAAAAATGATAGGTTGACCTTTATCTCCTGGCATCGTAGAATAGTGACAGAGCAAAAAGCTTTCTATTGATATTGAGAATCTGACAGGAGAAAAAGATATGTTATCATTTGAAAATGATTATTCTGAAGGAGCACATGAAAAGATCCTTCAGAGATTTATGGAAACAAATCTGGAGAAAGTATCCGGATACGGATCTGATCCATACTGTGAAAGTGCAAAACAGAAAATCCGGGAGGCGTGCGAATGTCCACAGGCAGATGTTTATTTCCTGACGGGCGGTACGCAGACAAATGCCGTTGTGATCAGCTCCATGCTGGAATCTTATGAGGGCGTGGTCGCAGCACAGACCGGCCATGTAGCCTGCCATGAGGCGGGAGCCATTGAGTACAGCGGCCATAAAGTGATCACAGTTCCGCAGTACAAAGGCAAAATAAAAGCAGAAGATCTGAAGAACTGCCTGAAAACATTCTGGGATGATGAAAGCCACGAACATATGGCATTTCCGGGGATGGTTTATATTTCCCATCCTACGGAGTACGGTACTTTGTATACAAAGGCGGAGCTGGAAGAGATCAGCAGCGTATGCCGCAGTTATAATATCCCACTGTTTCTCGACGGAGCAAGACTGGGCTATGGTCTGATGAGTGAAGAAACCGATGTAACCCTTCCGATGATTGCAAAATACTGCGATGTTTTCTATATCGGCGGGACAAAAGTCGGAGCACTGTGTGGAGAGGCCGTCGTATTTTCGGGCAACAGAACACCGAAACATTTCCTGACGCTGATCAAACAGCGGGGAGCACTGCTTGCAAAAGGCAGATTGCTTGGAATCCAGTTTGACACACTGTTCACAGATAACCTGTACTTTGAAATCAGCAGACATGCGATAGCAATGGCAGATTATTTAAAGAAAGGGCTGGCAGAAAAAGGCTGCCGTTTCTATCTGGATTCACCGACCAATCAGCAGTTTGTCATTCTCGAAAACCGGAAAATGACAGAACTAAAAAAAGAAGTAAAGTTCAGTTTCTGGGAAAAATACGATGAAAACCACACCGTAGTACGCTTTGCGACAAGCTGGGCAACGAAAAAAGAAGAGATCGATCAGCTGCTGGATCTGTTCTGAGATTTTAGCAGCACACAAAGGCAGGGTAAGCGATTACCCTGCTTTTTCACAACTCTTTCACAAAATCGGCTGTTTTCTTTCAGCTTGTTTTAAACTTTACGGGATATACTTCTCTTAAATCAAAGAGAAAAGGAAGTGCATGCCAAGTCTCACGTGCGTTCTATCTATATCTCACCCGGTATATCCACGACACTGTCTCTGACAGCCAGTGTCGGCGGCAGTACGATCTTATAAGGCAGATGCTGCGGATCATCCAGGCGGTCAAGCAGCATTTTCACTGCCATTTCTCCCATGACTTCCAGATGTGCGGTGACACTGGTCAGCGGTGGCTCGGTCAGGATAGACAGCGGTGTGTCATTGAAACTGATGACAGATACATCCTCCGGAATGCGAAGTCCGACTTCACGCAGGTTGCTGACAGCGGTGATCGCAGATTCCTCATTATAGGCAAGGAGAGCTGTCGGGATATGATCTTTTTGTTCCAGCCATTTGCGGATCTGAGCAGAACCGTCTTTGGCAGAAAGGCCGGTATCAATGATCAGATGCTCGTCGTAAAGACCGGCATTTTTCATATAATCAATAAAATACTGACGTCTTGCCTCCAGGGCAGGGCGTTTTTTCTGGTCTAATTTATAGGCAGGACCAAGAAAACCGATCTTGCGGTGACCTTTGTACAGCAGATAATCCAGTGCCTGTTCTACGCCGAGACGGAAATTCAGGACAACCGAGTCAAAGCGGCGTTCATCCGGGGAAGAATCCACAAATACAATGTTCGGGCTGATATCCAGCAGCTGTGCAATCTGCTGGTCTGAAAAAATGCCGATCGCCAGGATACCGTCAAGCGGGGTCTTTTCCAGTGTCTGATATTTGCCGGACTGCTCAAAAAGATAAGATACATTACAGTCATGCTCCATACAGTTGCGTACCACATAATTCTTCAGATAAAGATAGTACGGATCAGCCAGCTGCTCTTTTAAGGACATCATCTCAACGATGGCGATATGGACGAGGCGGTTTTTATGGGAACGTCTTGTTTTCGGAAGCGTGTAGTGAAGTTCATCTGCCGCTTCAAGAATTGAGACTCTGGTGTTGTCGGTTACGTTCAAAGTCGGATCATTGTTCAGTACACGGGAAATCGTGGTCACTGAGAATCCGGTGTGTTTTGCTAAATCTCGGATAGTTGCCATGCTATTTTCTCCAATACATTTTTTATTTGCACATAACTGCCGAAAAACGGACCAAAATCGCACATCAGGCCTTACGTGTGTCTGGCTTGAATGTTACAGTTATGTTCACTCATTTGTTTACTTTAATACTTTGATTATAAACACACTTTTTTACTTTAGCAAGAAAAATTTAAAGAGACTTCCGGTATTTGCTTGGAGATATTCCCTGCGTTTTTTTGAAAACTTTTGTAAAATAAAAGTAATCGTGGTAGCCGACTGCGTTTGCGATCTCCTCAATGGAGCGGCTGTCATCTTTTAACAGCTCTTTGGCTTTCTGCATACGTCTTGCCGTGATATATTCTGAAAAAGACAGTCCCAGTTCTTTTTTGATCAGGGTGCTTAAGCGGCTGGAGCTGATATTGTACATTTCTGCCAGGGAAGTTAAAGAGAGTTCTTCCGTATCGTGTTCCTGGATATAAGCCAGAATTTTTTTGAACAGAGAGGTTCCGACAGTCGAAAGGTCTGTGATCGTTGCATTTTGCATCGTGTCTTCAGAAGTTTCAGAAGCGGCAGGCTCAAGTTCATTTCGAAGGCGTGACAGGGTTTTGTTCAGAGTTTCCTGCTGGATCGGTTTCAGAAGATAATCAAAAGCACCGCACAGCATTGCCTGTCGTGCATACTCAAATTCGGCATAGCCGGAGATCAGCACGACTTTGGTGGGGATCTGATGTTCTGAAAGATAGGACATGACTTCCAGACCGGAAAGTCCCGGCATCCGGATATCGGTAAACAGGACATCCGGTTTTAAAGCTTTGATATCTTCAAGCGTAGTCACGCCGTTATGTGCTTCTCCAATCACTTCAAAAGGAAGAGCGGACTTCTGGATCAGTTTTTTCAGACCAATGGTGATCCAGGCTTCATCATCTGCAATATAGACACTTATCATAAAATACTCCCTTCTGGTTCTGTCATCATTTTTTGTGGAATCATAATGGTAATGCAGGTTCCTTTGCCGGAGATACTTTTTATGTCAAAAGAAAACTGCTTATCATAATGAAGTTTCAGTCGTTGATAAATATTAAAGACGCCGATTTTGGTTGTATTTTTTTCGGTTTCCAAAGAGGCGGTGATCTGTTTTAAATGCTCCGGTTCGATGCCGCATCCGTCATCTTCAACCACAAAGCAGAGTTTCTGGTCATCGGAACTGAAGACACGTACCCACACGGTACCGTTTTCAATCTTTTGTTCAAGCCCGTGAAAGACGGCATTTTCCACGAGCGGCTGGAGTAGAAGCTTCAGTACGCTGCAGTTCAGTATGGAATTTTCTGCCTCGATTTCAATGCAGATCTTGCCCATAAAACGATAATTTACGATCTTTGCATATTCACGGATATGATCCAGCTCATTTTCTACGGTAACCATATCAGTTCCCTTGACGGCAAAGCGGAAGACATTGGAGAGAGCCATCGTAAGTTCTGCGATGTCATCAACATCGTAGAACAGAGCCATATCCCGGATACATTCAAACGTATTATAGAGAAAGTGCGGATTGATCTGGCTTCGATAGGCAAGGATCTCTGCCTGCTTTTTGGAAAGTTCCGTTTCATAGGCAAGATATTTTACCTGTTCGATCTCCAGCTGCATTTTTTGCTTTTCATCAAGCATCTGATTCAGGCTTTTTGCAACCGTGCCGATCTCATCCGGTCGGTCGAGGGAAAGCCGGGAGTCTGGATTCTGATTGATCTTACGGATAAAAGCAGAAATTCCGGTGATCGGTTTTATGATGCTGTAATTGCAGTACAGAAGCAGAAAGAGCAAAAGACACAGGGAAATGCAATAAACCAGGATTTGTGTTTCTTTCAGGTTCTGGTCCGGTTTCCGAAGATCTGATTCCGGAAGGAAACCGGCAATTTTCCAGTCATTGCAGGAAAGTGTCTGAGTGAAAAAATATTTTTCGGAAGTGCTGTGCAGAATCTCGGATGCCAGCGTGCTTCCGCAGGACTCCACGGAACCGGCAGAAGCAAGAATGCAGTCCGAGGAGTCCAGAAGAAAAACAACGGCATCTTCCGTTGACTGCACATTTTGAAGTGTATCATCAAAACTTTCCGGTTCCAGGACAAAAACGCAGGTACCAAGCAGCTTCTGGTACTGGATATTGTTCAGATCATAAACAGGGAAGATCAGCTCATAGTAAGGGCGTTTTTCGTTTGATTTCAGATGCGATGCCCGGATATCCATCACGGCATCGGTGTTCAGTACGGAAGTATCGATCGAAAAATTTTTCCCCATGGAAGCAATCTGCTTTGCATCTGCATTGTAGAGATAAACGCTTAAAATGCGGTCATTCAGCAGGATTGTGTTGGAAAAAACCGAGGCAAGCTCCTGTGTATCCGGAAGCCGGTTCAGAGAATTTACCGAAAAATACTGCTGCACGGTCGGAGAATAGCAGAATGCAGTTGTGATATTGTAAAGCGAGTCCCAGGATGCTTCGATACGTGTGGCAGTCTGGGCTGTCAGCCGTTCATTCAGGGCGAGCGTGTTTTTACGCACAGATCTTGCATAGTCTGCTGACATAAAAAGATAGGCAGATGAAAGCACAGCAAGAATCACGGCAGCGATCCCGGCCAGCTTAAAGATCAGGTGTCTGCGGTAAGTCTGTAAGAAGTTCATGGTTTTGTTTCTCCGTTTGGTTTTGAGGTGTCTTGCATTTGTGGGTTGACTTTCTCTATTTTTTTACCGTAATAGGAAAAATTCTCCTGCATTTGCCGGTTGATCTTCTGATCCAGTTTTTCAGCTCCAAGTTCTTTTTGTGTGGTTACAAAAAGCTGATACTGTTTTTCAAACTCGGTATCCGAAGAAGCAGAGAGGATTTTCGGAATCTGCTCTTTGCGGTAAGCTTCCAGCGTGCTTTCAATCTGACCTTCTTCACTGTCCGGGGAAATGTAATTATCCGGCAGACGAAGAAGGGCAGAATCATAAACATAAGTGTCTGGATATCTGGCAAAAGCAGTCTGGATCTGATTTAAACAGTCGTCCATGCTTCCTTTTGCAGGTACCGGGATCAGGCTGTGATCCCAGGCAACATTGTAAAAATTCCAGAACAGTCCGAGCATATCATTGGAATCATGAAAGCGCTGTTGTCCTCTGGCAGTCCGGTGGATATAACCATCCGAGTCGAAAGTATAATCTTTGTTTTCCACGCCGTAGTTGCTGTAGAGCAATCCTTCGTCAGAAGTCATATAATCCAAAAAGCGGGCGACAAGTTCCGGGTTTTTGCAGCTTTTGGATACAAAAGTCTGCATCCAGCCGGTCGGTACACTCAGGTCGATGCTCATCACCGGACGTTTTCCAGAGTCAGAGAGGATCGGACCTGCGGAAACCCACCTGGTGGCATCCACACCTGTATTGGAAGTGTTTCCGATATAGCAGAAAACACGGTCATCTGCTATCAGATCGCGCATCTGGAGATTATCAAGTGTCAGATCTTCACTGAAAGCATAACCTTTGCGGAAGGCTGTGTTCAGAAAGGCAAAAGCCTCTTTGCATTCCGGCTGAAGGAAGCGTTCAGTATAATTTCCGTTATCGTCAATGACTTCAGCACCGAAGGAACCGATCAGGCAGGAAATCGAAGAGTCCAGATATTGATTGCCTTCCAGCAGCAATGGGATGGTGGACTGTCCGTCGTCAGCAGTCAGCTTTCTGACTTTTTCAAAAGCTTTTAAGACCTGAGAGGCAGTCTGTATATCCGAAACGGTCAGGTTTGCACGTGCCAGAAGTTTGCGGTTAAACATAATGCCATGATTGTAACTGTGGGTGAAAAGATCTCCATAATAAGAGGTCTTTTCTTTCCAGGTTTTGCGGGCATCATCGGTATTCAGGTGTGAAAGATAAGCATACCAGTCTCCGTACTGTCGGATATATTCCAGTTTCCTGTCTTTCGGGAAATCTTTCAGCAAATGGGAATCCGGGCAGTAAGTTTCAAAAAAATCCTGCAAAGCCCAGACCTTTCCGGAACGGATCAGCTGATTGATCACATTCTTGTCCGTAGCGACGATCAGGTCAGGGAGTTCATCTTTTAAGATCATCAGACTCAGCTTTTTGGATGCGTCCTGCGGCGGAATCGCAAAATCCAGGTATGCTCCGGTTTTCTTTGAGATACCGGCACTGATGCTTCCTTCTTCAAAACTCCAGACAGGAGGATTCCAGAAAGAGACATCTGAAAAAAGAGTAAGCTCTGTATAATTGTTTTCAGCAGAATCCATGTTTTCCTGCGTGGTAGCTGTGCAGCCAGTCAGGAAAAGACAGAAAAATAAAAAGAGGAGAAGCAGTTTTTTTGTACGTTTCATACATACAACCTCCAAAAAATTTTTGATCCAACATTATTAGTATAACACAGGAAAAAAGCGAAAGAAATGGAAAACGGTAAAAAAAGTACCAAAAAACAAAAAATAGTACATATGATTTTGGTGAAAAATTTTGTATATTACCAGTAAGCAAAGTGTATAAATTCACTAAACACGTTGCGGATACTGTGAAAAGCAGCAAAAAGGAGGAAAAAATGAACGAAAAAAGAAAAGGTGCGAGACGATGGACGGCGTTAGCCTTGAGTGTTGCCATGGTTTTTGGTGGAATCGGGATTCTTCCGGCTCCGGTGAAAGCAGAAGCGGCAGATGTCGCAGCAGCCGTTCAGAAAACAGGAGAGAAAACAGAACGCAGTGAGCGTAAAATGAAATTTGGAGATGACTGGAAATTTAAACTGGTCAATAAGTACAACATTAACGATACTTCCGTTCAGGCGGACGGTGTGGACTACGATGATTCGAGCTGGGACACGGTGGATCTGCCGCATGACTGGGCAATCTATGGTACTTATGAGAACAGCAATGGTGTCAGAGCAGCACAGGGTTCTCTGGCAGGCGGTGTCGGTTGGTACCGCAAGAGCTTCACACTTTCCGATGATTTTAAAGACAAGACCGTTTCGATTGAATTCGACGGTGTGCAGATGATCAGCCAGGTATGGGTGAACGGACATACCGAGGACAACTGGAAGCAGTACCTTGGCTACAACACCTTTACTTATGATATCAGCAAATATCTGAAATACGATGGCAGCGAGAACGTAATTGCAGTCAAAGTACAGAGCAGCAACAGCAGTGCAAGATGGTATGCAGGAGCCGGTATCTACCGTAATGTATATCTGATCTCCACTGAGAAACTGAATGTTCCGGTGAACGGCGTGCAGATCACCACTCCGTTTGAAAAGCTGGAAGCAGAAGGCGGAAAATATGAAGAAATTAAAAATGCCGCAAAAGCAGGTGTTGACATCAATACCGATGTTGCAAATGATTCTGATACCGCTGCAAAAGCAGTCTCTGTAAAGTCAACGGTTTATGATAAGGCAGGTGATATAGTATCTGCACAGACCGATGATATCGAGATACCGGCGGGAGCGACAAAAACGATCCGCCAGAGTGTGGAGGTATCAAACCCGAAACTGTGGTCCGTGGATTCTCCGAACCTGTACTGGGTAAGAACGGAGATTATCCAGAATGGCAAAGTTGTGGACAGCACCGACAGCCGTTTTGGTATCCGTTATATTGCTACGGATCCGAACAGTGGATTTTATTTAAATGGTGTGCATACAAAACTGAATGGTGTCTGTGAACATTCTGACCTTGGATCGCTTGGTATGGAGACGTATCAGGCAGCTGTTGACAGAAGAATCCGTACACTGAAAAAATACGGTGTCAATGCGATACGTACTTCCCATAACCCGGTGTCACCGGAGTTTATCGAGGCGTGTGACCGTCTTGGAATGCTGGTATTTGAAGAAGCATTTGATCAGTGGCTGTATTCGAAAAACAGTGATGATTATCATAACTACTTTAATAAAGCAGCAGATGGAAAGACGGTCGTTTTTGATAAAGCCGGAAATGACAATACCAACAATGACACTTCTTATATAGAAGTAAAACGTGATGATCTGCAGTCCAATGCAGAACGTGATATCAAAGCGATGGTAGAGCGTGACAAGAACGCACCTTGTATTTTTGCATGGAGTACCGGTAACGAAATTTACGATGCACGTTACAAACATGGTGAAAACACACTGGATATGCTGACCGGATGGATCAAAGAGATCGACACGACAAGACCGGTCGCAGCATGCCCGCCAACCTGGGACAATTACTGGGCAAATAATGCACAGCAGGAAAAGCATCTGGCAAAAGCAGAAATGTCCGGATTTAACTATGCAACCGGACAGTATGACGGTGCCCACTCCAGATATCCGAATATGGTTATTTTTGGATCTGAGACAGTATCCGCTTATTATTACCGTGGTGTTTACTTCCTGGAAGGAGAAGGAAGCAGCGACAGATGTAATGAATATCCGACTTACTGGACATTTTCATCGGCAACCGCTTCTCTGGAAGCACACAGAGACAAAACATACACAGCCGGTGAGTTCGTATGGACCGGACATGACTACTTAGGTGAGCCGACACCAAGAAGCTGGCCATCCAAGAGTTCCTATTTTGGTATGATCGACACTGCGGGTTTTGCAAAAGATGTTGTCTATATGTACAAGAGTATGTGGACGGATACACCGACCGTACATCTTCTGCCGCAAAAATGGAATTTCAAAGCAGGACAGAAAGTGCCGGTATACATTTACACAAATGCAAAGAGTGTGGAACTGTTCTTAAACGGAAAATCACTTGGTATCAAAAATTATGACAAACAGACTGCTTCTCCGGTATATATCTACTGGACAAAAGGAACCAGCGGATTGGATTACGAAGCAGGCGAACTCAAAGCAGTCGGCTATGATCAGCCGGACGGAAAAGGAAACGTGATCGCAACCGATGTGGTAAATACATCAGGTGATGCAGCACAGGTAGAACTTTCCGCAGACAGAACGTACATCAAAAACGATGGCGATGATATGGTATTTGTAGAAGCTACGATTGAGGACAATACAGGAATCATGGTTCCAGGAGCAGACAACCGTATCACTTTCGACGTAGAAGGCGGCGAAATCGTATCTGTGGACAACGGTGATCCACGTGACCATGATCCATACAAAAACACAGACAACCGCAAAGCGTTCAGCGGAAAAGCACTGCTGATCGTAAAAGCAGAAGAAGGAAGCACCGATGACATTGTGATCACAGCGACAGCTGAGAGTGACAAAGGTATCCTGAAATCCAATACCATTACGGTAGGTTCTAAAAACGAACTTCCGGGTGACGGAACGGATGCACCGAAGCTTCTGGACGCATCCGTAGTGATGGGCAAAGGCATTTCTGCAGATTCTGTTCTGCCGAAAACCGTAAAAGTACAGTACAGCAACGGTGTGATTGATGAGCATCAGGTAACCGGATGGAACCTGGATAACCTGAATGCAAACCAGGCAGGTATTTACAAAGTAACCGGAACGGCAGAAGGCATGGAAGGCACGTTTGAATGTACTGTAACAGTCAAAGATATCAAATCCGCAACGGTAGACAATGTAACAACACTGGTAAATGTAGAACCGTCCCTGCCGCAGTTTGCAGCGATCGAGTATGCAGACGGCACAAAAGGTTCTGCCCCGGTAACCTGGGATGAAGTTCCGGCAGAAAATTATGCAAAAGCAGGAAAATTTGAAGTGACCGGAAAGATCGGACCGGAAGTTACTGTAAAAACAGAAGTAAGCGTAAAAGAGATCAAGTCTGTCGAGGAAGTACATGCCTCTACCGTAATCGGAACACTTCCGGTTCTGCCGGCAGGTGTGGAAGTAACCTTTACCGACGAAAGCAAAGAAATTGTAGGTACAGACTGGCAGATCAAGGCATCAGATGTGGCAGCAGCAGGAATTTTAAAAGTAAAGAGCAAGATCCTTGGTTCTGATATGGAAGCTGTTGCGAATGTCGATGTGAAATATGCGGTGGCAACAGGTGATCTGGAATACACATCAACAGGAACAGTAAGCAAAGACAAGACCGTAAACGGTGCAGGTTTGAGCGTACGTATCGATCAGGGCGGAAAGCCGACCGAATATGCAGCAGGTTTAAGTATGCTTGGCGGATCAGAAGCCGTTTATAATGTAGAAGGAAAAGGATATGAAGCATTCCGTGCTTATGTCAGCCTGAGTTTTGATAACGGACAGGATGCAGAAGGAGCCGTTTCTTTCGAAGTTTATGTCGATGATGAAAAGACAGCAAGATACCGTTCCGGTGTCATGACACATGCCACCAAGAACCTGGCACTTGATGTGGATATCAAAGGTGCAAAGATCGTAAAACTGGTGACAAAAACGGAAGATTCCAGTGTAGATAACAGCAAGAATATCGGTAACTGGTGTGACACGAAATTTGTTTCTTCCAATGTGGCGGTCAAGAGTGCAAAACTGAAAGAAAAAGATTTCTACTATGCAGAAAAAGGGGCACAGCCGTCCCTGCCGCAGACAGCAGAAGTACAGGTAGATGATACCCATACCGGAGCATTCCGTATTGCATGGTCCGAGATGGATACATCAAAAGCAGATGTAGTCGATGTAGAAGGAACAGTTCTTGGGATCGCTGATCCGGAAAATCATAAGGTGAAAGCAAAGGTAATCGTTGATTTTAACAATGTAGTTAAAGTGCCGGCACTGATGAATAAGATTGGTGAATGGGAAGTAAAAGAAGCCTTTGACTATGTTGAGACAACGGGAACAAAGACCAATATCAAAGATATTGAAGATATCACAGCCAAATCGTCCGTTATTTATAAATGGACAAACAATATGCTGATCGAGAATTGCCATAACTATGGTTTTGATTACGGGGTATATCCGGGAACAAACAGTGCAAATCCGGAATATCTGATCGTGCGTGCACCGGCGATCAAAGGTTTTGTTCTTCGAGGAACCGGCTCAACAGATGGAAATGCAAATAAAAACTTTACTTTCTATACTTCGGCAGACGGAGAAAACTGGAAAGAATTCAAAGATTACACAAAAACAACCGATACTTCCGTAAGCGGAAGCTGGCCGAGCAGACTTTATACAGCAACACAGATGCCGGATGACACAAACTATATCAAGATTGCATATCCGACCGGAAATACATGGCAGTTCAATATGAACAAACTGCAGCTGACCGGTGGCGAAGTAATTCCTGAAGGCAAAGCAGTTGTCAGTCTGGATGCAAACGGCGGAAGCCTTCCGGAAGGAACAAGTACAAAACGTACGCTGAACAAAGGCGACCAAGCAGGAGAACTGCCGACACCGACCAGAAACAGACACAACTTTAAGGGCTGGTTTACACAGCCGGAAGGTGGAGAAAAAGTAACAGAAGAAACGGTGGTTTCAGATTCTATAATCCTCTATGCACAGTGGGAAAAATCAACCAAAGCAGAAGACGTACCTGTTTACTTTGTGGACTGTGGTGCAAATGCTTTCTCAGCAGAAGGAAAAGCATATAGAAAGGATTACACAGATACGCTGAAAAACACAGTACCAGATCAGGCATACAGTGAAACAAGCGGATGGGGATTCACAAATCCGGCATCCGAAGTAGAAGCAAACGGAAGTGGGGATGCCTATACGACGATCCGCAACTTTAAAGCAGGAAACAATCAGAAGACCATGACCTACAAATTTGCACTGGATGCAGGAACGTATGAAGTGGTAACTGGATTCTATGATCCATGGGCACAGTGGGCAGGCGATGACCGTCATACAAAGATTACTGTGGCAGATAAAGCAGGAACCGAACTGGCTGTACACGAAGACCACAAGATCAGCGGCAGCAAAGACAGTGTGACACTGGAAAATATCACACTTTCAGAAGCAGGCAATGTGACTGTGAACTTAAGTCCGCTGAAAAAAGTGGACAGCAACATCGACAGCTGTGATGTGCTGGTAAGCTTTATCGTGATCGTGAAAAAAGCAGCAGAGCAGCCGGATATTCCGAAGACAGATACAAAAGCAGGACTGAAGGCAGCCATTGACCTGGCAAAAACGCTGAAAGCAGATGACTATACAGCAGCATCTTACAAAGCACTTTCTGATACGATCGCAAGTGCGGAGAAAGTATATGCAGAAACAGAACCAAGTGCAGAAGCAGTCCAGACACAGATCAATGCTCTGGCAGAAGCAGTCAGAAATCTGAAATCTGCAGCAGCAGACACGAAAAAAGACCTGACACAGCAGATGAAAGAAAAAGATGCAGAATTAGCAGCAAAAGATACCGAACTGAAAACAGCACAGAAGAATGCGTCAGATCTGGATGATCAGCTTAAAAAAGCAGAAAAAGATCTGGCGGATCTGAAAAACGGAAGCGAAGCAGAAAAAGCAGAACTTCAGAAACAGATCAACAGCTTAAAAGAACAGCTCAATGAAGCAAACGCAAAAGTTACGGTTCTGAAAGCAGAAAAAGAGAGACTGACAGAAGAAAAAACATCCCTGCAGACAGAACTGAAAAAAGCTCAGGAAGATGCAGCGAAGAAGAAGGCAGAGGAAGCAGAAGCACTGAAAAAAGCTCAGGAAGAAGAGCAGAAAGCCAAAGAAGAACTGCAGAAACTGAAAGATGCCATGACACTGAAAATAGGTGATACCATTACTGTAAAGGGCGTAACATATCGCGTGACCAATGCAGAAGCAAAGACAGCGGAAGCTTATGGCGTGGTAAACAAAAGCCAGAAACACATCGAAGTAGCCGCAACGGTTAAGATCAAAGGAAATACCTGCAAAGTAACGGCAATCGCAGATCAGGCATTTGCCGGAATGAAAAAAGCAACAAAAGCAGTGATCGGCAAGAATGTGAGCAAGATCGGCAAAAAAGCATTCAACGGCGATGGAAAACTTAAGAGCATCACAGTAAAAAGCAGGAAACTGAAAACGGTCGGTAAACTGGCACTGAAAGGCATCAACAAAAAAGCAGTGATCCGTATACCGAAGTCAAAGAAAAAAGCTTACAGGAAACTTTTCAAAGGCAAAGGACAGAAAAAGAGTGTCATTGTAAAGTAGTAAGTTCATAAATCCAAAACGCATATCACCTTAAAAACAGCAGAAAAACCACAGACAGCGTAAGAACTGTTCTGTGGTTTTTTGTATCGTACAGAAAAAATTACCAAAAAATAAAAAATATTCCATATGTTTTTGTAAAGAAATTTTGTATAGTTATGGTAAGCAAAATTTTGTTTTTACTAAACACAACAAAGGGAACAAAGAAAAATAAAGGAGGGCAATATGAACTACAAAAAGTATTTAAGTGGTGTTCTGGCAGCAGCGATGGTACTTAATACCGGAGCAGTGAGTGTCCTGGCAGCAGGGACTGATACGTCCGTGCAGGAAGCATCTCAGACACAGACATCATCAACACCGGAAACGGTATACGTCAATTCATATGATGGAAAGGAGCGTTCCGTTTCTTTTAACGATCACTGGAGATTTTATCTGGGAGAATTAAACGGTGCGGAAGCAGTTTCTTATAATGATTCTTCCTGGGATGATGTGACGCTTCCGCATGATTACAGCATCGACCAGGGATTTTCAACAGCAGCACCGGCAGAGCAGGAGAGCGGCTATGTGCTTGGAGGCACCGGATGGTACCGCAAAAGTTTTACACTGGATGAGAGCATGCAGGGAAAGACGGTCAGCATTGATTTTGACGGTGTTTACATGAATGCAGCCGTTTATCTGAACGGTGAAAAGCTGGGAACACATCCATATGGTTATACCCCGTTTTCTTTTGTGCTTCCGCAGGACAAACTGAAATTCGGATCGGAAGAAAACGTGATCACGGTCAAAGTAGATCATAAACAGCCGTCCAGCCGCTGGTATTCCGGTTCCGGTATTTACCGTGACGTAAAACTTACCGTTGCAGATCCGGTACATGTGGCAAATTACGGAACGACCGTGACAACCCCGGATATTGAAAGCGGAAAAGGAACCGTAAGCGTGGTAACGGAAGTACAGAATGACAGCAGCGAAGCAGCTGATGTTTCTGTAAAACAGACGGTTTATGAAAAAGGCAGTGACGTCCCGGCAGCAGAGGGCGAAAAGACAAAGGTACAGAGTGTTGCAGCGGGCAAAACAGCCAGGATCGAGGCCAGTGTCACCGTTGCAGACCCAAAGCTCTGGGATACGGAAAATCCAAACCTCTATACCGTAAAAACAGAAGTTTATGTTGGAGATACCTTAAAAGACAGCTACCATTCTGACTTTGGCTTCCGCTGGGTAAACTTTACTACAGAGAAAGGTTTCTATTTAAATGGAAAGAACATCAAACTGCACGGAGTGTCCATGCATCATGACCAGGGTTCTCTTGGATCCGAAGCCTGGGAGCGTTCTGTGGAACGTCAGGTACAGGAGTTAAAACAGATGGGAGTCAATGCCATCCGTGTAACACATAACCCGGCATCCCAGGTATTGATCGATGTGTGCAACCGTGAAGGCATCATGCTGGTGGAAGAAGCCTTTGACTGCTGGCTTTCCGGAAAAGCAGGAAATACCGAGGATTATGGTAAATGGTTCTACCAGACCATTGAGAGCGGCAACCAGATCGTAAATGGCAGAGAGGGCGAAAAATGGGCAGAATTTGACCTCAAAGCCATGGTAAGACGAGGAAGAAACAATCCTTCCATTATCATGTGGAGTCTTGGAAATGAAATCTTTCAGCAGCTGATCGACTGGAATGTAACAAGTCAGTATCCGGAAGTGGCAAAAAAACTGATTACCTGGACCGGAGAAGAAGATGAGACCAGATATGTAACCTTTGGTGACAATCAGGTAAAGAGCAATGTCTGGGCAGACAATAATCAGGTAAACACAGCACTTGTTTTTGCAGAAGCAGCAAAATATGGCGTGCCGGGAGGTCTGGTAGGATTTAACTACGGAAGCTCCGGACAGATCAGCAACGGACACAGCAGAGGATGGCTGGTCTATGGTTCTGAGACAGCCTCTTCCGTAAACAGCCGTGGCGTTTACGACAGGAAGAACAGCAACAGTGACAATGGAAGCGGAGACCGCCGACTGACTTCTTATGATAAAAGTGCAGTAGGCTGGGGACATCTGGCAAGTGCAGGGCTGTGGATCACGATGCAGCAAGAATTTAATGCAGGCGAATTTGTCTGGACAGGTTTTGATTATATCGGTGAACCGACACCGTATAACTGGCAGGGAACCGGTGCAAACGGAACCTGGCCGAACATTGCAAAGAACGCTTACTTTGGTATCATTGACACGGCAGGTATCCCAAAAGATTCCTATTATCTGTATCAGAGCCAGTGGAATGACAACGAAAATACCCTTCATGTTCTCCCGGTATGGAATGAAGAGGAGATCATGCTCGATAGCAGCGGCAAGGCAGAGGTTGTAGTTTACAGTGATGCTCCTGTTGTGAAACTTTATCTGAACGGCAAAGAAATCGGAAGTGCGACAGCGGCACACACCGATACACCGACCGGTGGTTATCAGAATTATACAAGCGGAACAGGATGTTTTGACAGCAGCAAGGCGAGCGGACATACTTCCCTGTATGCAACATTCCAGGTACCTTATGAGGCGGGAACACTGGAGGCAAAAGCATTTGAAGCAGACGGTGTGACCGAGATCAAAGACACGGACGGACGCAACGTGGCAGAGACGACCGGAGAGGGATCCAAACTTACCGTAAAAGCAGACCGCAGCGAGATCACGGCAGACGGAAAAGATTTAAGTTTTGTTGAAATCGATGTGACAGACAGAGACGGCAGAGAAGTAAACGGTGCAGAGCCGCAGATCCATGTTGCCGTAGAAGGTGACGGCAAGCTCCTTTCGCTTGATAACGGTGTTCAGAACGATACAACTTCTTACAGTGAACCGACCAGAAAAGCTGGTAAAGGAAAACTGATCGCGATCGTTCAGTCCACAAAAGATGCCGGAAGCTTTACCGTAAAGGCAACTTCAGACGGATACACTGCAGCACAGACTGTCGTTACCACAGTTGCAGACGGTAGCGGAGTGACCGGAGAAAAGACCGTTGTAAGCTATGAGATCGCAAAGAATTATTATATAAAACAGGGAACAAAACCAGTTCTCCCATCCGAAGTAAAGATCCATTATTCTGACGATACTTCTGAGACAAAGAAGATGACCTGGGATGCATTTACCGGAGAAGAAGAAACGTATTCGGTATCCGGTACGGTAGCAGATCTGAATATGCGTATCACGGTCAATGTCAGTACGATCGGCCAGACAGCAGGTATCCTGAATTATTCCGCAGCAGTCGGAAAAGATGCAGAAGTCAGTCTTCCGGCAGCCAGACCGGCAGTTCTTGCAGACGGAACAATCCTGGCAGCAGAATTTCCGGTAAAGTGGGATATTCCAAAAGATCTGACAGCGACAATCGGAACAAAGAATGTAAAAGGAACGGCAACCGTATTTGACCAGAACTTTGAAGTGACTGCAGCAGTCAGAGTTACCAATGGAGAATACAAAGACGGTGCAGAAGCCCTTGGCAACGTGCCGGAAATGTATTACAACGGTACATCCAGCAAAGAAGATGCATCTGTTGCAGATGTCCTGGCGAAACTGCAGGATGATAAGACAAGTGCTGGTGATGTGGCATGGAGCGGAAAAGGAACTCTCGATTTCCGTCTGGATACAGCGATCGAATTGAAAGGATTCACAATGTATCTGAAAGATACCGCACCGACCTCCGGAACGATCAAAATCTATGCATCCGGCGACAACGGAGTCAACTGGACGCCGGTAGAGTGCACGGTAACGAATAAAAAAGAAAAAAGTGTGACGGTTCGTACTTACAATGTAAAAGAAACCGTTTCCGAAACCTATTTCCGTGTAGAATTTACCAAAGATGCCACCCTGACGGAACTGGAAATGAACACCAGGATCCCGAGCTTTACGGTAGGATCAGAAGCAGCACTTTCCAGTCTGAAAGTGGGTGGTCACATTGCGGATGAAGCAAGCCTGAAAAAAGGCTGGTTTGGCGTAAATGAAACAGAATTTGATGCGGCAGACCTTACAGCAGAAGGAAAAGACAATGCAAGCGTGACCATTCTTGACAAAGATGCAGATGGTGTGATCCGTATCCTTATTGAATCTGAAGATCATCTGATGCGTGCCATCTATCCGGTTATACTCGGAAAAGACAATACAGCAAGCGACAGTGCTTCCGATGCATCTATGGATTATGATTACAGGAACATGACACTGCGTGCACCAAGTGAAGAAGGCAGCGGTTCTGTTGCAAAAGCGGCAGATGGAAAGACCGGTACCATCTGGCATACAAACTGGGGAAAAGGAAGTGGATCGACAGACCTTCGAAATGATCCGGATAACCGTTATTTGCAGATTGAACTGAAAGAAACAGAAAAGATCAATGCACTGCGTTATCTGCCGAGAAGCAGCGACACAAACGGTATCGTTACAGAGTACAGCATCAAAGTAAGTACAGATGGCAAAAACTGGACGGAAGTTGCAAAATCAGATGCAGACAGCACATGGAGTAAATCCGTAGAATGGAAACTGGCACAGTTTGCACCGGTCGATGCAAAATATATCCGTCTCTATGGTGTGTCAACCGTAGGACAGTCTGCAGCAGAAGTAAATAAATATATGTCTGCAGCAGAAGTAAGGGTACGCTACGCTGCACAGGAAATTTACCGTGACAATACAACCGTGACACTGGAAAACAGCAGCTTTGATTACGCAGGAAGTGCACTCGCACCGAAACCGGTTGTTACTTACAAAGCATCCGAAGATGCACAGGCAGTGACCCTGACAGAAGGCACAGACTACGAACTGAGCTACCGAAACAATACCAATCCTGGAACAGCAACAGTTGTAGTAACAGGAAAAGGCAAATATCAGGGAGTGGTAGAGAAAAACTTTACGATCAAAGCTGTTGATGCAGTTATTAGCGGTTATGAAGAAGTTACGGTAGAAACCGCAGTGAAGCAGGCTCCGGCTCTTCCTGGAACTATTATTGCATACAGCAACGTCGGCAATCAGGTACTGGAAGTAGAATGGGATGCGATTCCGGCAGACAAACTGGAAAAAGCAGGAACCTTTACAGTCGGCGGAACAGTTGTAGATACAAAAGCACGTATTATCGCAACTGTAACCGTAAGTACCGTAGTATCCAGAGATAATATTGTTTACTTTGTAGATGCAGGAGCATCTGAATTTACTGCAAAAGGACAGGAAACAGTAGAAGCAAACGCAGGAACGATCAAAAATACCGTTCCGGACCAGGCTTACAGCGAAGCGTCCGGATGGGGATTCACAAACAGCAATGATGATATGGAAGTGCACGGAAGCGGAAGTGCTTATGAAACAATCCGTAACTTCAAAGCCGGAAAGAATGGCAAGACTTTAACGTACAAGTTTGCACTGGATGCAGGAACCTACGATATTGTGGCAGGTTACTATGATCCATGGGCACAGTGGGCAGGAGATAACCGTCATGCAAAAGTATCTGTGACAACGGATGATGGCACGGAGCTGGCAAACGAGGCAGATCATCATATCAGCAGCGAAGCAAGTGTAACTTTTGAAGATGTAAAACTGGATACGGCAGGAAATATCAGCCTGAACACCATTCCTCTGAAGAGCGGTTCTGATAACTGTGATGTTATGATCAGCTATATCGTGATCGTGAAGAAGAAAGGTGCAGTTGAGCCGGTAGATCCGGATCAGCCAGATCAGCCGGTTCCGGATGAAGAAAAGAAAGCCGGTCTGAAGAATGTGATCGAGCTGGCAGAAAAACTGAATGCAGAAAATTATACAGCAGAGAGCTATGCAAAACTGACAGCAGCACTGACAGCAGCAAAAGAAGTTTATAATGCCGAGAACAAGACAGATGCAGAGATCCAGGCACAGATCACAGCGATTTTCGATGCAATCAAAGGACTGGAAAGTGCAGACAAAGCAGCAAATGAAGATCTGAAAAAACAGCTGGAAGAAAAGACAAAGCAGCTGGAAGATAAAGAGACAGAGCTGAAGACAGTAAAAGAAAATGTAACAACACTTCAGACACAGATTAAAGAGGCACAGGATCAGCTGGCAGCCCTGGAAGACAGTGCATCCCAAGAAAAAGCAGCACTTGAAAAAAAGATCGAAGATCTGACAGCAGAACTGAATACAGCAAGAGCAGAAGTCCTGACATTGAGCAGCGAAAAAGCGTCTCTGGAAGAAGAAAAAGCAGTTCTTCAGGCAGAACTGAAGAAAGTTCAGGATCAGGCAGAAAAAGAAAGTGCAGAGGCTGAGGCAGCAATCAAAAAGGCTCAGGAAGAAGCAAAGAAAGCAAGAGAAGAGATTGCAAAACTGAAAGATTCCATGACACTGAAAAACGGTGATACCGTTACCGCAGGTGGCGTACAGTACCGTGTAACCGATGCGGCAGCCAAGACAGCAGAAGCATATGGCACTGCAAAGAAGAACATCAAGAGTATCAACGTGGCAGCAACGGTAACCATCAAAGATGTAACATGCAAAGTGACTGCAGTTGCAGATCAGGCATTTGCCGGCCAGAAGAAAGCCACCAAAGCCGTGATCGGTGCAAACGTAACGAAGATCGGCAAAAAAGCATTCTATGGTGACAGCAGACTTAAGAGCATCACTGTAAAAGGCAAAAAGCTGAAAACGGTCGGTAAGCAGGCACTGAAAGGCATCAACAAACATGCAGTGGTTCGCGTACCGAAAGCAAAGAAAAAGGCATACAAAGCACTGTTCAAAGGAAAAGGACAGAAAAAAAGTGTAAAAGTAAAGTAATGAAAACACAAAAATCCTATCACACATCACCTTAAAAAATAACAGAAGATCCACAGACAGTGTAAAAACTGCTCTGTGGATCTTTTTGCTTTCAAAAATCAGCAGCTTTACTGCAGTAAAGAGTTGAAATATTTTTCTTCGGCAGTGAGTAGCAACGGTATCTTCCAAAGATGTGGTAAAAGCAAAGAAAAAATAAAAAAAATAAAAAAAACACTTGCATTTTGAAAAGAAAGATGATATATTAATGGAGCTGACGAAAACAGCAGAAAATAAAACAGAAAACGATGCGTGGCTCAGCTTGGTAGAGCGCTACGTTCGGGACGTAGAGGTCGCAGGTTCAAATCCTGTCGCATCGATTCCTTGGCAGGGGCGAGTCGAAAAATCTGGAAAGATTTTCGGCTTCTTTTTTTATTCTATGAGAGAATTGTGGGAGTACGAAGTACGGAACAATTCGTATGGATTCTTTTGACTCCAACATCATTTTGTAAATGAAAAACAGCAGTTGCATTTGTTTGAAATAAAATTCAAACAGATGCAACTTTTTTCTGTTTTTCGAAGTCTAATAAAAGCAGACGGTCATTCTGAGCATTTGCAGCTTACGGTGATTTTGTATCCATCAATGAGCGGAAAAAGTTATTTTTTGACACTCGTGTATAGTGATTACTTGTTGAAATAAGCAGATATAACGTAATATAGTAAGAATGTTCAGGAAAAATTAAGAAATAAAATGGCTATACGAGGAGAAAAAAGATGAAAAGAAATATGGCTGAAAAACTGACTGCATCTGTTCTTGCAGCGGTCCTGACCTTTGGTATGATGGCACCGCAGACGGCAATGACCGCAGAGGCAGCAGCAAAGAGCACACTTGAAAAAGATGTTCAGAAACTTGTAAAGAAGAGCAAAGCAAAGAAAGAAAAGACACAGAAAAAGCAGCTGAAAAAACTGTTCCAGTATGTAGAGAAAAATTACGGCTATGCAAGGGCGATCGGCTTTAAAAACACCAGAGGCTGGGAGAAAACATTTGCGGCAGAGATGATCAAAAACAAAAAGGGCAGCTGCTATCATTTTGCGGCTCTGTATGCATTCCTGGCAAAAGAAGCCGGTGTGAAAGCAAGGATCTGCCTTGGCAGGACCAACGGCTTTAATAAAGCAAGATGGCAGGATCATGCATGGTGTGAAGTAAAAGTCGGAAAGAAATGGTATATCTGTGATCCGAACATGGATAAATTTGCAGCAAACAGCAAAGGCAAATATTTTATGAAGACGGTTTCCTCCATGAAATCAACGTTCAAAAAATCAAAAATGATCAAAGTAAATTTTTAAGAAAAGGAAGAACAAATGAAGAAAATAAAAACACTGATCGCAGCAGCAGTTCTGGGACTTGGCGTTACCGTAAGCAGCATTTCACCGGCAGCAGTTTCCATGCAGACGGCAGAAGCAGCCACGGTAAAACAGGGACTTGTAAAAGTGAAAAACAAGTATTATTACTATAATGCAAAAGGGAAAAAAGTAAAGAACAAATGGGTTACGGTGAAAGTAAAGGGCAAAAAGCAGAAATATTATTTCAATAAAAAGGGAGCTGCCCTGACCGGGACTGCGGCAGTGAAGAACCGTCTTTACTGTTTCGACAAAAAAGGCAGACTGAATCAGAAGAAGAGCAAAAAACTGGCAGCTTACCGGCAGAATTCCGATTTTGCAGGGCTGAAAGCACTGATTGGCGAGCCGAAAAAGGCAGAATATTTTGACAGCTGTATGGGAGCCGGCATGGACGGCATCTTAAAATATCAGGGATTTACCGTGTATACCTACAAAGAGAACGGCAAAGAGATCATTCAGGGCTTTGAATGATCCGGCGGAGGTAGAAAATGGTATTCAGTTCCCTTGTATTTTTATGTATCTTTTTGCCGATTGTATTTTTAGGACATACGATTCTTCCAGGGATCCGTGCGAAAAACGCCATGCTTCTGCTGGCAAGTCTGGTGTTTTATGCATACGGGGAACCGGTCTATGTAGTGCTGATGGTCGCATCTGCACTGTGTAATTATTTATTTGCACTTTGGATCGAACGGTTTCAAGATCAGAAGAAATGGATCGTCAGTGTGGCGGTGATCCTGAATCTCGCACTTCTGGTGATCTTTAAATATGCAGGCTTTCTTACGGAGAGCGTGAATACGATGTTCGGGACGGGATTTCCGGTTCCGGACATCCGTCTGCCGATCGGTATTTCCTTTTTCACGTTTCAGGCGATGTCCTACGTGATCGATGTGTACCGTGGGGCAAACAAAGCTCAGAAAAATTTTGGAAAAGTGCTTTTGTACATATCCTTTTTCCCACAGCTGATCGCCGGCCCGATCGTCAAATATCACGATGTTGAGCAGGAAATCGAACACCGGACGCAGAGTGCCGATGGCGTAGCAAGAGGTATCCGCCGTTTTATTGCCGGTCTGTCAAAGAAAGTCCTGATCTCAAATGTGATGGGCATGACGGCAGATGCACTTTTCGGAGCAGCGGTCGGGACGCTCGGGGCAGCGACCGCATGGGTGGGGGCACTTTCTTATTTATTCCAGATTTATTTTGATTTCAGCGGCTACAGTGATATGGCGATCGGACTTGGATGGATGTTCGGATTTCATTTCAAGGAGAATTTCAACTATCCTTACAGTTCGACCAGCATCCGGGAATTCTGGAGAAGATGGCATATTTCCCTGTCCAGCTGGTTCCTGGAATATCTCTATATTCCGCTTGGCGGCAACCGAAAAGGCAAGGTGCGTACCTGCATCAATAAATTTATCGTATTTTTATGTACCGGTATCTGGCATGGAGCCAACGTAACCTTCCTGTTCTGGGGCATTTATCATGGATGTTTCCTGATGCTGGAAGAATTTGTGCCGTTTTTCCGAAAAGAAGGCGGAAAGATCAAAACCGCAGTGATGCGTATTTATACGTTGCTTGTCGTTTGCATCGGTTTTGTCTTTTTCCGGGCAGATACGATGACACAGGGCATGCAGTGGGTAAAAGCCATGTTTACCGGATTTTCAATGGGAACGGCATCGACAAGCCTGGCACTGCAGCAGCTTACACCGCTTTATCTTGTAACCTTTACAGTGGCATGCATTGCCTCCTTTCCGGTTTTTGAAAAGTGGAAAAGCGATGGCAGATATCAGGAATTCTATAACAATATGGCTTTTGTATGCAGTATCGTCGGACTTGTTTTATGCATGTTAAGTCTTGCGGGCGGCACGTACAATCCGTTCATTTATTTCAGATTTTAGGAGGAACTTATGAAGAAAAAAGGAAACATGATCTATGTCGGATTTTTCTTTGTTCTGTGTCTGATCCCAAGTGTCGGTATGCTGCTTCCGCAGACCCAGGGCAGTGCCACGGAGAACCGCAAACTTGCCCTCTGGCCGCAGCTTCGCACGGAAGAAGGATGGAATACCGATTTCCTCTCCGAGGCAGGAGAATATTTCCAGGATCACTTTGGATTCCGTCAGCAGCTTGTCACGGCAAATGCGCTGATAAATGGAAAAATATTTGGTGTATCCACAGCCGACGGCGTGATCCAGGGCAAGAACGGCTGGCTGTATTATAAAGATTCTTTAAGCGATTACCTTGGCACAGAGCCGATGAGCGAACGGGCACTTTTCAATGTAGCACATACGCTCAGTATGATGCAGGATTATACAGAAAAAAGCGGAGCGAAATTCCTTTTTACGATCGCTCCGAATAAAAATACGCTGTACGGTGAAAATATGCCGTACTACGACAGCATGATCGTTTCAGAAGATAAAAACATGGACCGGATCGAAGCGTATCTGGAAAAAGAAAATGTGAATTATGTCAATCTGAAAGAAATTTTGAAAAGTTCGGATGAAGTGCTTTATCACGAACGCGACTCGCACTGGAACAACAAAGGTGCGGCACTGGCAGGGGATGCACTGATGACAGCTCTTGACAAAGAGCACACGGATTATACGCAGGAAAGCTATGAAGAGTGCGTGGCCTTTACCGGGGATCTCGATGAGATGCTCTACCCACTGGCACTGATCGAAGAAAAAGAGATTTATTACGACAAGGCAGATGTCTTTGCCTATGTCGGGGAAGTGGAGAGCAATTTTGATCCGAAGATCACAACGGTAAATCCGGGCAGCACGGGAAGTCTGGTGATGTACCGCGATTCCTTTGGAAATGCGATCCTTCCGTTTTTTGCAAACAGCTATGCAAACGCCTACTTTTCCAGAGGTATCCCTTATCAGATGACCGATCTTGCGGAGCATCAGGCCGATACTGTGATCGTGGAGCGTGCAGAGCGATTTCTGCCGGAAATGGCAGAAAATCCGCCGCAGATGGAGGCACCGCAGCTGACGGTCGGAGCAGTTATGGATCCGGAAATGGAAGAAAATGCACGGGGCACAGTCACCGCAGAAGTGCAGGGAGATTTGGTTAAAGTCAGCGGTCTTGTGGATGAGGCAATTCTGGATACGGATTCCAGGATCGCGATTCGCAGAAACGGGGGCGATACCTTTGAAGCATTTCCGCTGACACTTGGGCAGGAAGACGGAAGCAGCTCAGATTATGGATTCCTTGCTTATTTTGCAGCAGATAGCTGGATGCAGGATCAGGAACAGATCGAGGTTCTGATCGAAAAAGACGGAACCTGGATCTTGGTCGGAACACAGAGTTTATCTTAGTCGGAGAAGACTCCCACTTCTATAAATGGCGAGCAACAAATTTGTCTTAGTGGGAGTGCAATCTCCGACTAAGATAAACGCTCCGCGAGGATGCACAGCGATT
>NZ_JAJEQE010000036.1 GCF_020687205.1 Hominisplanchenecus faecis | reverse complement strand
ATGGGGCATAGTAATTCGAAGATGTTACTGGATACCTACGCAGAACTGCGGAGGCAGGAAGGAAAATCCATCCAGAAGCTGAACGATTTCGCAAAAAAATCATATCAAAATAATACTTCTGACAGCACTGAAAAAGTGACTACATTTTGACTACACTTTCCAAACATTTTACACTTTTTCGCACTGTTTCAGGCGGTTTTTATGCATCAGAAAAATAGCTGTTTCAAAACGCAAAAAACACCGGAAACCCTTGATTTTACTGGATTTCCGGTATTTTTTCTGTCAAGCTGGAAAAGGGACTTGAACCCTCGACCCCTTCATTACGAGTGAAGTGCTCTACCGACTGAGCTATTCCAGCATCGGTCAGCAGCATTGCTGCTGACTCAAATTATTATACATGATTATTGTCTGTTTTGCAAGTATTTTCACAAAAATAATTACAATTTAACTAAGTCAAATACATTTCCCATTTCCATTGCAGATATCTGCTCGACTCAATATTCTTCATCGTAATTATATCCATCCGGGCTGTAATCGTTATACTGCTCCTGATCGTAAAAATTATTGTAAGAATTATCATCATAAACACTGCCGTCACCATTATCGCTGACTGCCGCTTCCTGCGTCTGGGTTTCTGTCTCAGACTCGGTCTCCTGGATTCCCGGAATATTGTCATCGACATCTTTTCCGGCTTCTTCTCCGTTCAGCGTATAATTCTCTTTGCTGACGGCACTGCCTTTGCTGAATCCGCTGACTTCTTCGATATGAGCACTTCGCTCCTGTACACCTGCGGACGGCTCATAATCTTTGATGCCAAACAGGTAGTCATGCAGTCTGGTAACATTCCAGGATAAGGTAACCGGAACTTCGGAATCTCCGCTCAGATCACTTGTACGGTGTTCAAACGGGAATCCGCAGGTATCCCCCAGCTGATAAGACAACATATTCATTCCCAGAGATACAATATCCGATTTGCTGAGACTGGTGGAGATCATCGGGAACACATTGTCCATGATATCTACCAGCGTCTTCATATCTGCTTTTTTTGCTTTTGCCACGATTTTGGCGATCAGCTCTCTCTGGCGTTCGGTACGTTTGTAATCGTTTCCGGCTGTATAACGGATACGGGTGTAGGATACTGCCTGCACACCGTTCAGATGATACGTGCCCGCCACTTCCGGCTCGATACGTTCATAAGATTTTCCTGTGATTTCAGACGTTCCGACACAGTAGTTGTTCATATGTACAACCTCTTCGTCTGTCAGATCAAAATCAAAACCGCCAAGTGCATCTACTACTTCTACCAGTGCATTCATGTTCACCGTTACAAAATCCGTGATGTCCAGATCCAGGTTCTGGTTCAGCATATTGATCGCCCATTTATAACCGCCGTTTGCATAGGCTGCATTGGCTTTTCCATAACGGTCTTCACCGATATTCAGGTAGGTATCACGGTATATGGATACCAGTTTTACCACTTTCGTGTCGTTATTGATGCTCGCAATGATGATCGTATCGGTGTTTGTATAATCCATACTTCCGTCACGGGAATCAACACCGAACAGGGCAATGTTGGTATAGCCATGCAGAACTGCATTGTTCTCCACTTCTTCATTCACCTGGATATCACCGGACTGAAGCGTCACAGTATCAATATTGCCGAGTTTTTTCTCAAACTGTACATACAAAAAGCCAAATGCCAGCAGCGGAATCAAAATGATCAGTTCTGTGATAAATAAAATCTTGTGTCTGCGATATTTTTTATATGCAGAACTTTTCTTGCGTGTCTTGTCTTTCTTCATGCCTTCCTCTTCGGCCGCATCTTCTGCAGCAGATTCTAATGAAATTCATCGTTAAAAAGTCTACTGAATTATTATACACTATTTAATGAACCTGTCAATTGCCTTATTCAATTCTTCAATTTCCTTCCTGTCTCCGGACTCGATCGCATCTACCAGGCAATGCTGGATGTGATCTTGAAGAATGACTTTTCCGGTATTGTTGATCGCTGCTTTGACTGCGGAAAGCTGGATCAGCACCTCACTGCAGTCTCTGCCGTTTTCCACCATTTTCTTGATAGACTCCAGGTGTCCGATCGCACGGGAGAGACGGTTTAACACGGCTTTTGTATGTTCGTGACTGTGCGTATGCGTGTGCGTGACAACCGTTCCGTTCTCCAGCACATGCGTGTGACTGTGGGCATGTCCGCCGGAAGTCTGCTCTTTTGTATGGGCTTCCGCCTGCACACCGTTTTTCTTTGTTTCCATAATATTTTATCCTCCTGTAACTTGCCCCTTACTTCTGTTTTTCTCCCTCTGTCATTGTCATTTTTCTACATTGACCGACACAGGCAGCAAACTCTGTACTCCTCCTGCTTTTACCGGATATTCTTACCGGCTGATCTTCACATCGATCTGCTGATATGGGATCTCAATCTGATTTTCATCAAATCTGTATTTGATTTCTTCGGTGATCCGCCATTTTGCCGGAAAATAATCCTGCGGTCTTACCCAGGCATGCCACCCGAGGATCACACCGGAGTCTCCAAGACTTTCAACGACCACTTCCATCTTCTCTTCTTTCAGAATGGCCGCATCCTTCTGCAAAATAGCGAGCAGCACTTTCCTTGCCTCATTGATATCGTTTCGATAGGAAATCCCTACCTTTTCACGCAGTTGCCGCTTATCCTGCTTTGAAATGTTCGTCAGACTGCTGTTAGTGATGATTCCGTTTGGAATCGATACGGTACGGTTATCGACCGTCAGAAGTGTCGTATAAAAGAGATCCACCTTCACCACGGTTCCTTCATTTCCATGGGTATCTTCGTGGATATAATCTCCGCTGACAAATGGTTTCATAAACAATAAGATAAATCCCCCCGCAATATTCGAAAGCGATTCTTTTAACGCCAGCACAACGCCGACTCCCATCGAGCCGATCAGTGCAGCAACCGACGCTCCGGACACTCCGAGAAAAGTGGCCATGACTGCCATCACCATCACGTACATGATGGCTTTCATAATGGAAAGTGTGAAGTGTGCGGATGCTGCCTCCATTCCGGCCCGTTCAAAGGATCGGCCAAAAATCTTCAGGATCAGCTGAATGATCTTGCGGCAGACAAAAAATGCGATCAGGACAATGACCAGTTTGATGCCAAGATCCATAAGCCCCGGCATTTTCCCCTGAAAATACTGTGTAAACTGATTGACTTCTTTTACACTTTCGGTCAGCGAATCTGCCGTATTCTCTGCTATTTGTTCCATCTGCTATTTCTCCTGCTGTTTGTTTCGTCTGCTCTTTGCGGCCGGTTTTCTGCCCGTTGTCTTGTTTTTTCTTTCTTCCTCTGCCTTTGCACTTTCTGCGATTTTGGCTTCCAGTTCTTCTTTGAGGCTTTTTTTCGGTGCTTTTTCTGCCGTCTTTGTCACTTTTTCTTCACTTGCAGCTGCCATCTCCAGCTCTGCTTTTGGGGTTGCCTGCTTACCGGTTCCTGGTTTTGCGGTTGTTTTCTTTGCAGCTGCTTTTTTCTCAGAAGCGGCTTTGATCGAAGTTACTTTTTCACTGCTTTTCTTCTCAGCTGTTTTCTTTTCCGTTTCTTTTACAGCAGCCACTTTCTTTTCGGCTGTTTTCTTTTCGGTAACTTTTTTCTCGGCTGTTTTCTTTGTTGCCGTTTTTTTGTTGACCGCTCTTCCGGCTGCCGCTTTTGTATAAGAAAAAACCGTAATGCTCATCGGCGGAACCGTGATCAGGATCGAATCCGCTCTGTCATCGCATTCTGATTTTTTTGACTGTTTCAGTCTCGGATTACCGACTCCGCTGCCTCCGAATTCTTTGCTGTCACTGTTAAAGATTTCTTTGTATTTTCCAGGGTATGGAACGCCGATCTTGTGGTTTTCGTAAGTCAGCGGTGAGAAATTGCAGACGATCAGCAGCGTCTCTTCTTTTTTCTTTGTGTTTCTGGTAAAGACTACCATATTTTCATTGGCAGAAATGTTATTGATCCAGGTAAATCCATCCGGATCATAGTCCATTTCGTAAAGTGCCGGATGCTCTTTGTAAAATGTATTGAGTGCTTTCACATAATTCTGCATCTGCTTGTGCTCATCATACTGCAAAAGCTCCCACTCCAGTGACCGATCCTCTGCCCACTCATCATACTGTGCAAAATCCTGTCCCATGAACAAAAGCTTTTTGCCCGGATGTGCCAGCATAAATCCATAAGCGGCACGTAAGTTTGCAAACTGCTGCTCACGGTCACCCGGCATCTTGCCGATCATGGATGCTTTGCCGTGTACAACCTCGTCATGTGACAAGGTCAGGATATAATCTTCACTGTACGCATAAACCATGCTGAACGTCAGTGCCCCATGATTTGCGGTACGGAAGATCGGATCCAGTGACATATAATAAATGAAGTCATTCATCCAGCCCATGTTCCATTTGTAGTCAAAGCCAAGACCCTCATCCTCAACGGCTCCCGTTACTTTCGGCCATGCTGTGGATTCTTCGGCGATCATCAGAACCCCCGGCTCCTTCTGTTTAAAGATGGAATTGAGATGATGGAAAAATTCAACTGCTTCCAGATTCTCGTTTCCGCCGTAGATATTCGGCACCCATTCTCCTTCGTTCTTTCCATAATCAAGATAGAGCATGGAAGCCACCGCATCCATACGGATACCATCAATGTGATACTTTTCTGCCCAGAACAGTGCGTTTGCGATCAGGAAGTTCTTGACTTCCGGACGACCGTAATTGTAGATCAGTGTGCCCCAGTGCGGATGGGAACCTTTTCTCGGATCGAGGTGCTCGTACAGGCAGGTTCCGTCAAAGGCAGCCAGTCCAAACGTATCACGCGGAAAATGTGCCGGTACCCAGTCCAGAATCACGCCGATGCCCTGTGCATGCATATAGTCCATGAAATACATGAAATCTTCCGGTGTGCCGTAACGACTGGTCGGTGCATAGTATCCGGTCACCTGATAGCCCCAGGAACCGTCAAACGGGTGCTCCATAACCGGCATCAGCTCAATATGCGTATAGCCCATCTCTTTTACATAGTCTGCAAGCATCACAGCCAGTTCACGATAATTGTAAAACTCCCTGCCGTCCTCCGGCTTGCGGAATGAGCCAAGATGTACCTCATAAATGGACATCGGAGCCTTCTTACTGTCTGCATTTTTTCTCTGTTTCAGCCATGCTTCATCTTTCCATGCATACTGACTCAGGTCTGTGATCACCGATGCCGTGTCAGGACGAAGCTGTGCAGCATTGGCATACGGATCTGCTTTTAAGAATGTCAGCCCTCCCTTTGCCTTGATTTCATATTTATAGAGCTGTCCTGCAGCAAGTCCCGGTACAAACAGTTCAAAAATACCGGAATCCCACAGTCTTCTCATCGGCAGACGTCTGCCATCCCAGAGGTTGAAATCGCCTACCACGCTGACACGCATGGCATTTGGTGCCCATACTGCAAACAAAACACCTTCCACACCATTGACCGTCATTGGATGTGATCCCAGTTTTTCGTAGATATCGTAGCAGATGCCTGCATTAAATTTCTTCGTTTCTTTTTCCGTGATCTGTGGTGCAAAACGATATGGATCTTCGTATTCTACGATATTTTCTTTTCCGTCTGCTTCTTCTCCAAAATCTACGTGATAATGATATTTCGGAATTCTTTTACCCGGAAGCAGTGCAGCGAAAAAGCCTTCCTCATCCTCTAAATCCATCGGATATTCTTTTTTGCTGTCTTTCAACACCACTGTCACACTCTTTGCCGTCGGCAGAAACGTCTGAATCAGAATCCCTTCTTCTGTCACATGTGCCCCCAGAATATCGTGCGGATGATCTTCTTCTGAATATACAATCCCCTCTACTGCTGCCCAGTCCATCATTTCATATAATTTGTTGTCCATAATCTTCAAACCCTCCCTTATGTATTTAAGCGGATATTCGCAATCCGCTTTGCTGCTTGCCCATAATGTTTCTTAAATTATGATACCTGCGGATTGTTCCGTGCGTTGCACTCCCACAATCCTTTCTACGCTCCGCTTCGGTCGGTGCGAAACATGTGCCACTGGCACATAGCACCCTGGCATCTTATTATTCTATTTTAACACAAACAACTTCAGTAAAAAAGCAAAAAAATTATAACATATGTAAAAACAGTCCGCTTCTTAATTTCGGCTCAAACCATGTGGATTTCGGCGGCATCAGCATGCCGGCATCGGCTACGGCAAACAGTTCTGCCATGGAAGTCGGATACATGGAAAAAGCCACCGCATCTTTCTGCTGCGTCTCTTTTACATGATCGACCATACGCTCCAGCTCGGAAAGTCCGCGGATCCCGCCCACATACCTGATGCGTTTTGATGTTTTCGGATCCTGGATATCCAGATATGGCTGCAAAAATTCTCTTTGCAGATAAGCGACATCCAGACCTTCCACCGGATCGTCTTTTGTAAGATCTGCCTTTGCCGTAAGCTGATACCACTGACCGCTAAGATACATGCCAAAAGTACCCTTTTTCTGCGGATGATATGCCGCATTTACCGGTTGTACATCAAAAATTTTCGCTGCGTTTTTCAGAAAGCCTTCTCTTGTCTGTCCGTTCAGATCCAGGACGACACGATTGTAATCCATAACGTAAAGTTCCTCATCCGGGAATAATACCGACAGAAAATAATTGAATTCTTCGCTGCCGTCATAATCCGGATGCTGTTTTCTGCGAAGCTGCCCTACTTTGACTGCCGATGCTGCCCTGTGATGTCCGTCTGCGATATAAATTTTATCTATTTTCGCAAATGTATCTGCAATTATTGCAATATCCTCTTTTGCATCCACTCTCCAGCCTTTATGTCCGATGCCATCTTCCGAGACAAACGCAAACATCGGTTTCTGCTGTTTTATTTTTGCTGTCACCTCTGCGATCGTCTGATCTTTGCGGTAGGCAAGAAAGATCGGTCCGGTCTGTGCATTGCAGGTATCCACGTGTCGGATACGGTCCTGCTCTTTTTCTGCCCTTGTATTTTCATGCTTTTTGATCACACCGTTTAAATAATCGTCAATCGAGGCACATGCTACAAGACCGGTCTGTGACCTTCTATCCATCGTCAGTTCATACAGATAGTAACATTTCTGCTGATCCTGCACAAAGGAGCCTCTTTTGATCCATTCCTCTAACATATCATGTGCTTTCTGATAGACTTCCGGTGCATACATATCCTGATCTTTTGGGAACTGGGTCTCCGGGCGGTCGATCGCCAGAAAGCTTTCCGGTGCTTTTTTTACCTGTTCTCTTGCCTCGTCACGGCTGTAGACATCATAAGGAAGGGCTGCGAGTTTAGATGCAAGTCCTTCTGCCGGATGTACAGCACAAAATGTTCTGATCTCTGCCATAATCATTCCTCCATCTCTGCACGGTCCGGGCGTTTCGGTTTATGAGCCGCCTCTTCCGTACTGAAAAAGGCTGAAGCAGAAAACTGCAACAGCCTTTTGTCCTCTTGTTTTTCTTATTCTTTTGTTTTTTATTTGATCACTCTGACTCTCAGCACACCTTCGACTGCACGGATCTTATCCAGTACTTCTTTGGATGCCACGCTGTCCAGATCAAACAGAGAGTATGCATAATCGCCTTTGCTCTTGTTTACCATGTTTGCGATGTTGATATCAGATGTTGCAAAAATGTCGGTAAACTGTCCCAGCATGTTCTTTACGTTGCGGTGGTTGATCGCAATACGGTTTGCATGTGTGCACTCGCCCAGACTGCAGTTCGGATAGTTTACAGAATTGATGATATTTCCTTTTTCCAGGTATTCCATCAGTTCCTGAACTGCCATCTTTGCACAGTTGTCTTCCGATTCTGCGGTGGATGCTCCCAGATGAGGGATGATGATCGCATTTTTCACACCTGCGGTTGTGGTATTTGGGAAATCGCAGACGTATTTCTTTACTTTTCCTTCTTTAAGGGCTTTTACAATAGCCTCTTCATCTACCAGCATATCACGTGCAAAGTTCAGGATCACGACATTTTCCTTCATCAGGTCGATTGCATCCTGATTGATCATCTTTCTGGTAGAATCCAGCAGCGGTACATGGATCGTGATATAATCGCAAGTACGGTAAATATCGTCCACATCTTTGATGTGTTTTACGCCTTTGGAAAGTTTCCATGCCGCATCAACAGAAATGTACGGATCATAACCATATACATCCATACCCAGACATTCTGCCACGTTTGCCACCTGGATACCGATCGCACCAAGTCCGATGATACCAAGCTTTTTGCCCATCAGTTCGCATCCTGCAAATTTCTTTTTTTCTTTTTCTGCCTTTTTTGCAATATCTTCGCTTCCGGCTTCGGATTTTGCCCATTCCACACCGCCGATGATATCACGGGAAGCCAGCAGCATGCCTGCGATCACCAGCTCTTTTACGCCGTTTGCATTGGCTCCCGGTGTGTTAAATACAACGATACCTTTTTCTGCACATTTATCCAGCGGAATGTTGTTGACACCGGCACCGGCACGTGCAACTGCATACAGACCATCCGGCAGCTCCAGATCATGCATGGCAGCACTTCTTACCAGCACTGCGTCTGCATCTTCCATTTTTTCTGTTTTTTCGTAACCTTCTGTGAACTGATCCAGTCCTACAGAAGCGATCGGGTTTAAGCATGTATATTTCATTTTACAGATTCTCCTCTTCAAATTTCTTCATAAATGCTACCAGTGCTTCCACACCTTCATATGGCATTGCATTGTAGATACTTGCACGCATACCGCCAACGGTACGATGACCTTTCAGGTTTTCAAGTCCGGCTGCTTTTGCTTCTTTTACAAATTTCGCATCCAGGTCTTTGTCACCTGTGACAAACGGAACGTTCATCAGAGAGCGGGAATCTTTTTCTACCGTTCCTTTGAACAGCTTGCTGCTGTCAAGATAATCGTAGAGCAGTTTTGCTTTCTTTTCGTTGCGTTCTTTCATGACTTCCAGACCGCCCATCTTTTTCAGCCATTTGAATACCTTGCCGCACATATAAATGCAGTAGCAGTTCGGTGTATTGTACAGAGAACCTGCATCGGCATGTGTCTTAAATTTCAGCATGGTCGGTGTACCTTCCAGTACCTCATCCGTGATCAGATCTTCGCGGATAATGGAGATCACCATGCCTGCCGGTCCGATGTTTTTCTGAACGCCGCCGTAAATGATGCCGTATTTTGTGACATCGACCGGCTCTGACAGGAAGCAGGAAGAAACGTCTGCTACCAGTGTCTTGCCTTTTGTATTCGGCAGTGTTTTGAATTTTGTACCATAAATGGTGTTGTTCTCACAAATATATACATAGTCTGCATCCGGGCTGACCGGCAGATCGGAGCAATCCGGAATATAGGAGAATGTCTTATCTTCAGAAGTTGCGATCTTGTTTACTTTTCCGTATTTCTGTGCCTCCTGATATGCTTTTTTTGCCCACTGTCCTGTTACGATATAATCTGCAACTTTGTTTTTCATCAGATTCATAGGAATCATAGCAAACTGCTGTGAAGCACCGCCCTGCAGGAACAGCACTTTATAGTTATCCGGAATATGCATCAGATCACGCAGATCCTGCTCTGCTTCTTTGATAATATCGTCAAAGACCTGTGAGCGGTGACTCATTTCCATAACGGACATACCACAGCCCTTGTAATCCAGCATTTCTGCTGCTGCTTCTTTTAATACTTCTTCCGGTAATACGGCCGGACCTGCTGAAAAATTGTACACTCTGCTCACTTTCATATCCTCCTTGACTTCTCACTTTGTTGTGTGATGAGTTTTATAGCAAGTGCTGATGCCTGTTTTCAAAACTCCGCCAGATATCAGCACTTATTTTCTACACTTTACTATAGTACCTTGTTAAAAATTAGTCAAGCCTTTTTCCAAGTTCTGGAAAAAGGCTTGCAGAACCGAATTTATGCTTCTTTATTCAGATCGTCCTGATCAAATGTATCTTCAATCGGGGCACCTGCCGGAACCATCGGAAATACTTTGTCGTCGCAGTCGATCACACAGTCGATCACAACCGGTTTGCCAAGTGCGATCGCTTTTTCAACAGCCGGTGCGACTTCTTCTTTTTTCGTTACACGGATGCCTTCTGCACCAAGTGCTTCTGCCACTTTCACAAAATCCACACCGTCATTCAGAATGGTCTGTGAATAACGTTTTCCGTAGAACAGTGTCTGCCACTGGCGAACCATACCGAGCACATGGTTATTGATGACAACCTGAATGATCGGGATGTTGTATCGGGCTGCGGTTGCAATCTCATTCATGTTCATACGGAAACATCCGTCTCCGGCGATGTTCAGTACCACTTTATCCGGTCTGCCCACTTTGGCTCCGATTGCAGCACCGACACCATAACCCATGGTGCCAAGTCCACCGGATGACAGGAAGGTACGCGGATCTTTGTAACGATAATACTGTGCAGCCCACATCTGATGCTGTCCGACATCGGTTGTGATGATGGCATTTCCTTCGGTTACTTTATAGATCTGCTCGATCACATACGGACCGGTCAGACCTTCTTCATTGTATTTCAGAGGATGCTCTTCGGAGATTGTCTCAATCTCTTTGATCCATTCTTTATGCTCATGTTTTTCAATTCTCTGATTGAGACGTGTCAGCACTTCTTTGAGATCTCCGATAATACTGCAGTCTACCTGAATGTTTTTGTTGATTTCTGCCGGATCGACATCAATCTGGAGAATTTTGGCATTTTTTGCAAAACGGCTGGCATTTCCGATGACACGGTCACTGAACCGGGAACCGACCGTGATCAGCAGATCACATTTTGTTACACCTAAGTTGGATGCTTTTGTTCCGTGCATACCCAGCATACCCATGTAAAGCTCATCGGTGCCGTCAAAAGCACCTTTTCCCATCAGGCTGTCTGCAACCGGTGCGTCTATCTTTTTCACAAACTCCATCAGTTCCTTGGAAGCTCCGGATATCACAGCACCTCCGCCGACAAATACAAACGGCTTTTCACTCTCATTGATCAGCTCAATCGCCTGTTCCAGATCTTTTTCTTTGATATACTGTGTGCTGCGTTCTACCGGGATCGGCTCTTCTTTTACATACTCAGTCTCTGCTGCGGTCACGTCTTTTGTGATATCAACCAGAACAGGACCCGGTCTGCCTTCCTGTGCAATGCGGAATGCTTCACGGATGGTATCTGCCAGTTTTGTGATGTCTTTTACAATATAGTTATGCTTTGTGATCGGCATCGTTACACCTGTGATATCAATTTCCTGGAAACTGTCTCTTCCAAGCAGCGGAACGGCTACGTTCGCTGTGATGGCAACCATTGGGATTGAATCCATATATGCGGTTGCAATACCGGTTACCAGATTCGTGGCTCCGGGACCGGAAGTTGCCATACATACGCCGACTTTTCCGGTTGCTCTCGCATATCCGTCTGCCGCATGAGCAGCACCCTGCTCATGGGATGTTAAGATATGATTGATCTCTGAACCATGTTTATATAATGCATCGTATACATTTAAAATCGTGCCGCCCGGATAACCGAAAACAGTGTCTACGCCCTGCTCTTTCAGGCACTCGATTACGATTTCTGAACCATTTAACTTCATCCTGCTATCCTCACCTTTACTTTCCTTACTGTTATGTTTCTCTTATTTTGCCCAGGTATAGAATGTGCTCCGGCACATTCTCCGTCTGCGGTGGCCCGCCTTTGCGACATAATTCTGCACCACCGCAGTGCGATCCTGCGGAGCTTCCATTCTTGTTTCAGAATTATTTTTCTGAAACAAGAATAGCTCCTCTGTTACCGGAAGTTACCATAGAAGCGTAACGTGCCAGATAGCCGGTCTTTACCTTCGGCTCTCTCGGTGTCCAGCCAGCTTTTCTTCTTGCCAGCTCTTCATCAGAAACAGCCAGTTCCAGTCTGTTTTCCGGAATGTTGATCTTGATGATATCGCCTTCTTCTACCAGTGCGATCGGACCGCCGACTGCTGCTTCCGGTGATACGTGACCGATGGAAGCTCCTCTGGACGCACCGCTGAAACGGCCGTCTGTGATCAGGGCAACCGTGGAACCAAGTCCCATACCTGCGATCTCAGAAGTCGGATTCAGCATTTCTCTCATACCAGGACCGCCTTTTGGTCCTTCGTAACGGATCACGACAACATCGCCTTCTTTGATCTTTCCGGAGAGAATAGCCTCACATGCATCTTCCTCACATTCAAAGACTCTTGCCGGACCTTCATGTACCATCATTTCAGGCACAACGGCAGAACGTTTTACAACACTTCCGTCCGGTGCCAGATTTCCGGTCAGGACAGCCAGTCCGCCGGTCTTGCTGTACGGATTTTCTACCGGGCGGATGACTTCCGGATTTAAGTTTACGCAGTCTTTGATATTCTCGCCTACGGTCTTTCCGGTAACGGTCATGCAGTCGGTGTGCAGCAGACCAAGTTTATTTAATTCATTCATAACGGCATAAACACCGCCGGCTTCATTCAGATCCTCCATATAGGTCGGGCCTGCCGGTGCCAGGTGGCAGAGGTTCGGTGTCTTTGCACTGATCTCATTTGCAAATGTGATATCGAAATCCATGCCGATTTCATGTGCAATCGCTGGCAAATGCAACATGCTGTTTGTAGAACATCCCAGTGCCATATCCACGGTCAGAGCATTTAAAATTGCATCCTCTGTCATAATGTCGCGTGGACGGATATTCTGACGGTACATTTCCATAACCTGCATACCTGCATGTTTTGCAAGACGGATACGCTCGGAATATACAGCCGGAATAGTTCCGTTTCCACGAAGTCCCATACCAAGTACTTCTGTCAGACAGTTCATGCTGTTTGCAGTGTACATACCGGAGCAGGAACCACAGGTCGGACATACTTTTTCTTCGAATTCACATACATCGTCTGCGGTCAGTTTGCCTGCAGAGTATTCTCCGACTGCTTCAAACATACTGGAAAGGCTGCGTTTGCGTCCCTTCACATGACCTGCCAGCATCGGGCCGCCGCTTACAAATACGGTCGGCACATTGATACGTGCGGCTGCCATCAGAAGTCCCGGTACATTCTTGTCACAGTTCGGAACCATGACCAGGGCATCGAACTGATGTGCCAGTGCCATTGCCTCGGTAGAATCTGCGATCAGATCTCTTGTTACCAGAGAATATTTCATACCGATATGACCCATGGCAATACCGTCGCAGACTGCGATCGCCGGGAATACTACCGGTGTACCGCCTGCCATGGCAACACCCTGTTTTACTGCATTGACGATTTTATCCAGATTCATATGACCCGGAACGATTTCATTATAAGAACTTACGATACCAACTAACGGACGCTCCATCTCTTCCTTTGTCATGCCAAGAGCATTGAACAGAGAACGGTGCGGTGCCTGCTGGATCCCTTTTTTTACATTATCACTTTTCATTGTAACATACCTCCATTTATATGATGCCGGATTCGGTTTTATACGCGTTCTGCAATCAGATCTCCCATCTGAACGGTTCCGACTTTTGTGCATCCTTCCGACATGATATCGCCTGTGCGGTATCCGTCTTTGAGTACCTGTTTTACCGCTGCTTCGATCGCATCTGCCGCTTCATCCAGATCCAGTGAGAAACGCAGCATCATGGCAGCGGAAAGGATCGTAGCGATCGGGTTTGCCAGATCTTTGCCTGCGATATCCGGTGCAGAACCGTGGCTTGGCTCATACAGACCGAATTTTGTTTCATTCAGGCTGGCGGAAGAGAGCATTCCGATAGAACCGGTCACCATACTTGCCTCATCGGAAAGGATATCTCCGAACATATTCTCGGTCAGGATGACATCGAACTGTTTCGGGTCACGCACCAGCTGCATGGCACAGTTGTCTACCAGCATATGCTCCAGTGTGACATCCGGGTAATCTTTTGCAACGTCTTCCACAACGGATCTCCACAGTCTGGAAGAATCCAGAACGTTTGCCTTATCCACACTGGTTACTTTATGGCGGCGTTTTCTTGCAATGTCAAATCCACGGACAGCGATACGGCGGATCTCATTCTCATCATAAGAAAGTGTATCAACGGCTTTGCGTACTCCGTTCTCCTCGGTTGTGTGACGCTCTCCGAAATACAGACCGCCGGTCAGCTCACGCATGATCATCATATCAAAACCGTCACCGATGATATCATCACGCAGCGGGCAGGCCTCTTTTAATTCTTCGTACAGGTACGCCGGTCTTAAGTTTGCAAACAGATTCAGCTCTTTGCGGATTTTTAAGAGTCCTGCCTCCGGACGAAGGTTCGGTGCCAGTTTGTACCACGGGGAGGTTTTTGCATCTCCGCCGATGGAGCCCATCAGAACGGCATCGCTTGCTTTTGCGGTTGCGATCGCCTCATCTGTCAGAGGCACACCATGAACATCGATGGATGCTCCTCCCATTAAAACTTCTGTATATTTTAATTCAAAACCATATTTTTTTCCTGCCGCATCCAGCACTTTCTGTGCTTCACGCACGATTTCCGGTCCGATACCGTCGCCTGGAATGACTGCGATGTTGTAACTCATATCCTTTTCCTCCGTTCTCATCTGCAGTTTTGCATATGCCTGCATATCTCTGCATACATCCTGGTAAAGTATTGTTCTTGTTTTTCTCTTGAAACTTTACCGCTTTAATTCTATATGATAATGCATTTTGGTACAGATTTCAACCTTAATAACAACAAAAAAAGCGGCTATCCGTCATTTTCCTTACGACAAATAGCCACTTTTTCAAAAATCTGAACTATTTTATTCTCTTATCTACCGAAATTCTTCTCTTTTTTACGGCAAAAGACAGTGCCATCCAGATCCATGCCGCCACACTCAGCACCGTACCGGGAATGATCCACGGGCTGATATAATGCATTTCGACCGTATGCTCCCCTTTTTCAAGAAAGATCCCGGTATAAGCAACACTACTGGCGAAAGATTTTTCCTTTTTTCCATCAACAAAAATGTGCCATCCCCTGCTGTATGGAACCGCCAGCTGCAAAATCTTATCTTCGGATACGCTGATCCTGCCCTTGATACAATTTGTACTCTGTTTTATATCTGTCATAGATTCTTTTCGCCGCTTTTTTGTCTGTTCTTTGATAAAACTTTCGGAAATACCATAAATTTCCATCTCTTTCAGCTTATAAGTATGTGATTTATGAAAATGCAGGCTGCAGGTTCCCGCCTGCCTGATGCCAAGATTGACTGCGATCACATCCCGTTTCATCTTTTTTTCATTGCTCACTGCACACATCGGAATCTCCTGCCTTGCTTTTTTGCTTTGCACGGAAAGCATATGTTTTTTTCTTACTTTTAATCTGGAAGAGAGGTCTTTCAGCACCAGATAAGTCTCTGACTTTTCTTCTGTCTGAAACTTCAGTTTCATTCTGCCTTGTTTTTTCCCTTTTAACGTTCCATTTTTCCAGGATGCCCGATCCTCTCCTGTAATTTTCAGATTTCCACCTATAACAGCACCATCAGAAGGACTCTTTCCTCTTTCAAAAGTCTTCCCCTGTTTTTCCAGGATTTTTTCAGCATCGTCATCTAAAACAGCATATTCCAGAAGTGCTGCCTGGCACTCAAGCGGCGTCAGGCGGTCATAATCTTCTCTGCTCATGATCTTGTCATACGTGTATCCGACTGGCAATGCATCCTTATTGACCGTGATTCCTTTTTTATCAGCCTGATAACGGACACAGAGCATATTTTTAAGGATCTGACGGTTTTCCAGACCTTCCATGACATTCGGACGTTCATATTTTGCCATTCCAAGTGAAACATAGAGATCTTTCATGGATTTCGGAATTACACTGTAATAAAACTCTGTTGTGTTGATATTTGCTGCCAGCGAGCAGTTATACAGGGAGGACGGCAGTTCCACCCGATAAAATCCGTCTTCCGCAAGCTTTGCATTCTGCACATTTTTTACGGCACGGTTCAGTAATACGGACTCCGACACGCCTCTTTTTGTAAAACGTGCGGCATAAGAATATCCGACCGGTGTAAAGAAGGTGATGAGATTGCAGCAGACACCGGCAAACACAACGAAAGACACCAGACATCCCGCCAGTCTTTTTCTCTGCTTTCGCTCCAGAATCGCTCCAAGTGCAAATGCCAGAACGGTCACTGCAAGAGCTGCGATTGCATATCGCATGGCTTTTCCGTTCGATGCGGATAATGCTGCAGCAAGGATGCCCGCTGCCGCTCCAAGGATCAGGAATATTTTTGTATTCTGTTCTTTTAAATCTGCAACCTCCTGAGCTGCCATCAGTGCACATAAAAACGCCATGCCGTAACTCCAGCGGTTTGTCACATAAGCAAAACCATTCATCATTTTTCCGCCAAACGGAATACAGAGCAACACAAGCAGCACGACAAATCCGATCTTCAGCTGGCAATTTTCCCGACTCCTTTTTTTTGACGTAAAGAGCATCAGCACACCGGCAAGACCGCCGATCGCCGTTCCATGTACTGTCCAGCCGTTCGTCATCGGAAGTGTCTGGAAAAATCCGAGGATCATTTTCCGGTAGTGTGCAATGCTGTAAAAGTTCTGTGCCTCTTCCACCGCAGTGTCCACTCTTGCATTGTGAAGAAAGGCATAGACGGACGGCAGAATGATCACTGCTCCAAGGCATATGCCCCAGATCCACGCCGCCGCCATTTTTAAGATCAGCAGTAGGATCTTTCTGATCCCGTATTCCCGATAATGTCCGAAAAGCCGTACACACAGATAAATGCCGCACAGTATGGTGTTCATGTACATGAAATAGTAGTTGCTCATAAAGGCAAGTGCCACCGATACGCTTAAAAAGCGGATGCTTTTCTTTTGCAGGACTTTCTCCGTTCCGGCAAGCAGCAGCGGCAGATACAGCATACCATTTAAAAACAGCGGATGCTTCATTCCACCGATCAGTGCAAAACTGCAAAATACATACAGCCAGGAACCACACAGTACAGAGGCTTTTCTTTGAATCCCGGCCGTGCTGCAATAATAAGAAAAAGTAAGGCCTGAAAGATACATCCGAAACAGAATCAGAAACATATACATCTGATCCAGATGGTTATCCGCAAAAAATACGGTCAGCAAATTGACGGGATCCCCAACGCCGTAATAGTTCAGCGTCCCGATCACATCAAACCCCTGTCCAACCGAAAAATCAACCATCGGCAATGCAAAATTTCCATGTAAAAACTGCCGCAGCGTATTACGGATCCACATCAGCACTGCATAATGCTGTGCCACACCGTCCACCATTTTGGTAAAAGATGCATGTTCCTTTGCAAAGATCAGTAATAATAAAAGTGCCGCTGCCAGAAAACCGGCTGTATACATGCAAAAATACTGCACGTTCCCTTTCCTGCATTTCTCTTTTTCTCCCATTTTCTTCCCCTCTTCTTTATTTTCCCTTTTGGTTTCCTTTTGTAAGAAAACAGTGATAAACGGTTCTGCGATTTCTGTTCGTCTTTCCGGTTTCGCAGATATTCCGTACTTTTCTGCAGACTACTACGTATTTATAGTATTGTCAATAGCATCTGGAAAGCTTTTACATTACTTTTACATTATGCATTAATGTTGTTTATCTTTCTTACTTTTTTATGAAGATTTGAACATCATATTGTAAACAAATGCTTCTGTATACATTTGCAAAATACTTTATTAACTTAACTTACAAAAGTGTCGCAATACAAAAACGGGGAGGCTGCCCTCCCCGAAATGTTGTTGTAAAATGGATCCGGATACAATCCATCTTTCATCTTTTTCTTTTATAATTCTGCTTTTATAATTCTAACTGATATCCAGAAATTTCTTTCCAGCCATGGTTACCAAATACATCCTCTGCATATACATTCTCTATGCGATAGGTACCCTTTTCTTTGTTTACGCTGCCTTCGTAATATCCTGTTTTTTTATTATATTTCATTTCGATTTCCGTCTCTACTGCTACCGGATGATCTGTGCTGACAGGCCCTTTTAAAGTCAGTGTTACTCTTTTGATGCTGCTGCCGTCCGTTACTTTTATACGGCAGCTGATCTTTCCACCTTTTTCCGTGTCTGCCACTTTTTCTACCTGCAACGTGTCAGCGTGAATTTCCGGTTTTTTATGATCTGCCTTGGTCTTCCGGATCTTAATATTTCCTTTTGAGAGATCACTTCCCGGATAGGACCGGTTTCCAAGTTTGTGGTTATAATACGCATACCAGGATGCGTAGATATCGTCAAAAACACGATTCACATCAATACTCCAGATACGCCAGGTTCCCTTCTGCATTCCCTTTTCTACTTTGAAATTTCCAACCCATCTGCCGCTGCTCTTTTTATACTGAAGCGGTACGTAGTACACCTGCGTTGACGGTGAATCATAGCACACGTAAACATTTTTCATCTTTCCATATCCCCTGTTTACGATTTTCATGCTGATTTTGCATTTATCTCCCGGCTTCAGATTTTTACTGCTGACTTTTACATCCGATACCTTAAGATCATACTTTTTTCTGCTTTTTGCCGAGGTCGGAAGAACCAGAAGCATGGATGCACATAAAAACAGTATCAGAAATGCTGCGATTTTCTTTGTTCGTTTCATAATTTATATAGCCCCTTTTTACGATATTTTTATTTTTCTGTATTCGCTTTCTTTTCATGCTACATCATCCATTTCCTTCGCATGTATGATATGTAAAACGGCCGTTTATATTACCCCCCTCTTATGTGCTCAGCCGTTTATTACCTGATATTTTCCACTATTTCTGTCACTCTCCTGCTTTCGTGGATATCTTATTTTTACAATACTAGATTTTTATAGTATTGTAAATAGCATCTGAAAACCTTTTACATTACTTTTACATCAAATCCTTTTTTATTCCTTGATCGACACTGTTTTATAAGGGATATTATTCTTTTTTGCATATTTATATGCCGCTGAATTTTTCACACAGTAAATTTTTTTCACGCATCCATCACCTTTTCCAAATGCATTTTTTCCAATATTTTTCACTGTAGCCGGAATATAAATTTTCAGATTTCTGCACCCTGCAAATGCTTCTTTTCCAATTGTTCTGACCTGATTCGGAATACTAATTTTTTCGAGATCAGTGCTCCCCTTTAAAAATCCCGCTTTTATATATTTTAATTTTGATGGAAGCTTTATAGTTTTCAGTCCACTTATCTGATATATGTTTCCCGTATACACAGACTTTCCTGCCAGATAAATCTTTCCTATCGTACATTCAGATACAATGCTCTTACTGTTTTTCTTTGTAAAAGTGGATGGAAAGGTAATCGCTTTGAATGTACATTCATCAATCTGAATTTTCCTGACAGACTCTGGAAGAATCAAATGCACTCTTCCCTGCGGAGGATCAAATTCTCCATGGAGTGTAACTTCCGTTACCGGTCTTCCAAGAATCTCTGCCCTTACTTTTACTTTTCTTCCATCTTCCATATTTCCATTGTTTTCATCAAATGCAACGACTGCATAATCATCGGTTTCCATCCGATACTGATACACCACCTTGTCTATCACCACCGCATAGTCATACTCAGATGTCTCCGGGCTTCTCTTATTGACAAAAACATCTGTTTTTCTTGGTTTTGCAATCGGTTCTCTTTCACTTTCTGTCTGTTTTTCTGTCTCCTGTGGTATATCATCTTCTGAAATTCCAAGGCTTACACTTAAGTCTGACAAATCTTTGCGGATTGAGTTTTCAGGCTGGTAATATCCGTATGATTCGCATTGTGAATTATAATAAAAAATTTCATTTCCGAACAGATCTGCCGCTGTTATACCTGCCACCAGATACTTTCCTTTTCCCTGTGTACTGCTTCCTTCGTAATAGCCTGTCTTTTTATTATACTTCATTATAATACTAATATCCGGTATCAGCTTTTTACCTTCTTCCGGTCTTTTTGCAAAGATAATTCTGACAAAAGAAATACCACTGTTGTCCGTTACCTTTAGTCGGCAATTTATTATTCCGCCCTTTGCCGTAACCTGCTCGTTCCAGGTTTTTAAATTGTTCCATCTTATCTTCGGTTTTTTATAATCCGCTTTCGTTCCACTAATCTGGATATTTCCCTTTGAAAAATCCGCACCTGGTGTAATCAATTTATCTAAATTTTTGTTATAACAACTATAATGATACTCTTCATCATAATTTTTATCTGCTGTAACACACCAGATCTTCCAGATCCCTTTTTCCATTCCTTTATTTACTGTAAAATTGCCCGTCCATCTTTTACTTTTCTTTTTATATTTCAGCAGAACATCATAATACTGACGTTTCGGTCCCTGATATGTAACAGTCAAACGTTGAATTTTCCCTGTTCCTTTGTTTTTAACCTTCATGCTGATTTCACATTTTTCTCCTGCTTTCAGCTTCTTTTTATTGACTTTCAAATCTGAAAACTGAAGGTCATAACGGCTCTTTTTTCTGGCAGCAGATACAGGCATTACAGACAACATCGAAACACATATCAACAATAACAACATAGAAAAACCAGATTTTTTCACTTTATAAAATTCTCCTTTTTGTTTCATTTGACTACATCTCCTCTTTTTTATATAGTGTTATTCTAGTATTTTACATTTGTTACCCTCTGGAAGGCATCCGTTTCATTACTTTCTGTTTTCAAGTGAATATTGCAAGCCATAACAATGTATCCGTCTTCATCCAGCCCCAGTGACTCCACTTCGTATTTTGTATGTGTATTGTGCATATCAAACGTAATCATATCTTTTGGGCTAAACATTTTCTTTCCATTATAGGTAGTATATGAACCATTCAGATCATATACTGCTATTTTACTTATTGTTAGAGTGCTGTCGTTCATTGTCTGGAACAATAAACCTTTAGATGGTTCATAATGAAATATCCTGAACATGCTTATATGTCCATTTTGTATTTATATAAAACTCGTTTGAAGAATCATATTTTACTGTCGGATTAGCTGTATTCTGGCCTTCCAGAACCCCAATACCGAATCGTGCTCTTTGATTTTCCGGACTATCTCCTACGCGAATCAGATAATGATAATTACTATAAAAAGCAAGTGCCGGAATTTTCTTTTCAGATTTAAATATAACTTTCCGATCCCAGTCACCTTTAAACCCACGTGGTACACGAACAATATAATTCTCCCCATTAAGTCCGTTAGACACCCCAAACAACAAATTAGAATTGCTACATGTCATACAGTTCCCATGTCCCAAAAGTCCTTTAGGAGTTGTATATCTTAAAGAAACTTTGTCATTAACATCACTGCAATAATGTACAACACTGTACTCATTTCCGCTTGCAGTTTTTAATCCCCAAGCTTTCTTTCCGTCAATTGCCATACAACCAAAATTAGTACAATTTTTTACATTCACTACGTTTTTTACCATTGCCAACGTCTTTACTTTTCCTTTAATATTTGCCATACTATCTCCTTTCTGTACTTCATTTACTTGTTATTTGCACCTTAGCATGAAATAGTGTTATTGTCAATCTTATTTTTATTAAATATGTTTATTTTTTTCTATATAATATAAAATTATTATTTTTTTGTTAAATAAAGAGAAAAAATATTTATATTCGCAAAATTTTATATATAAACACAAATTTTAACAAAATATCGCTCAGGAAATTCTCAATTGTAAGGTAGAATAGGCGGGTGAAATTTTCATCCCCCTCATCAAACCGTGCATAAGTTTCTCCCTCACACAGCTTTCCGACATTCTTCTTTCTACAGCATTACGTCATGCTCTAGCCATTTTCTTTAATCCTTTTCCATAAATGCTATTTCTTACAAATCCCACCTTTGACATACAATTATGTCTCTGGTATTTCTTGTTATACCATCTTGTAAAAGTGCAAATAATGTAGCAGTCTAGTGCCGCATCCACTTTTCGTTTCTCTTGGCGGAATGATACAATTGCTCGCCCCGTTTTCAAGGTTACTTTATCCACTCGCTTAGCACCCTGTATTACTACACGGCTCACTGGCGATTATCGTGACCGGACTTACACTGGCAAGTGTAGTCCAGCTTTGCTGGAGACACGCATAAAAAAAGTACAGAAACAATTCCCACGTCTCTGTACTTTTTCACATCTTTTATTTGCTTTCTTCTGCCTTTTCTACTTCAGCGATTGCTGATTTTTTCATTGGAATACGGCAGTTTTTGTTGCTTCCGAATTCTACGATCACGTCTTCGTCTGTCAGATCGATCACAACTCCGTAAAATCCGCTTGTTGTAACAACGCTGTCACCTACTGCAAGGCTTGCCAGCATTGTGTCCAGTCTTTTCTGTTCCTTTTTCTGCGGTCTTACCAGCAGGAACCACATAACTGCACAGATCACCACGATGTAGATCAGGGTGAATCCCAGTCCGCCTGCTGTTGAAGATGTACTTAATAAATTCATATTTACCTCCTGGTCATGCGTATTTCGCTTAAATTTCGGGCTTTCCCGAAAAAGTGTCACTAACCTATATCATACACAATCCTTGCCTGTTATTCAAGCATTATTTTCAAATCCTGACAGTTTTTCTTTTTTAAATGCCTTATAATTGCCGGCTTCAATGGCATCTCGGATTTCTTCCATCAGATGATTGTAAAAATACAGGTTATGCAGCACACACAGACGCATGCCCAGCATTTCTTTTGCTTTCAGCAGATGTCGGATATACGCCCTACTGTAGTGACGGCATGCCGGACACTGGCATCCTTCTTCAATCGGCTTCGGATCCAGCTCATATTTTGCATTGAACAGATTCAGCTTTCCATGATTCGTGTAGACATGGCCATGGCGGCCGTTTCTGCTTGGATAAACACAGTCAAAGAAATCAACTCCCCGGTCTACTGCTTCCAGAATATTTGCCGGTGTACCAACCCCCATCAGATAAGTTGGCTTATCCACCGGAAGCTCCGGTACGACTGCATCCAGAATACGGTACATCTCCTCATGGCTCTCACCGACTGCCAGGCCGCCGACTGCATATCCGTCCAGATCCAGCTCACGGATCTGCTGTGCATGCTCGATACGGATATCTTCGTAGATCGCACCCTGGTTAATACCAAAGAGCATCTGATGCTGATTGATCGTATCCGGCAGGCTGTTCAGTCTTGCCATCTCTTCTTTGCAGCGATGCAGCCATCTTGTCGTACGCTCTACCGAACGCTGGACATATTCTCTTTCTGCCACACTGGACGGACACTCATCAAATGCCATGGCGATCGTGGACGCCAGATTAGACTGGATCTGCATGCTCTGTTCCGGTCCCATGAAAATCTTTCTGCCGTCTACATGGGAATTGAAATATACGCCTTCTTCTTTGATCTTTCGAAGACCCGCCAGCGAAAATACCTGAAATCCACCGGAGTCTGTCAGGATCGGTTTGTCCCATACCATAAATTTATGCAGTCCGCCCATCTTTTTTACAACCTGATCACCCGGTCTTACGTGAAGGTGATAGGTGTTGGACAGCTCCACCTGTGTGCCGATCTGCTGCAGATCCTCGGTCGATACTGCTCCCTTGATTGCTGCTGCCGTTCCGACATTCATAAAAACAGGGGTTTGTATCACGCCATGCACGGTGTGAAACTCACCCCTTTTTGCGTTGCCATCTCTTTTTATCAGTTTATACATGATTTCCTCCAATTTCATTCGAATGCATACAAACTTTGGTGCATCCTTACGTCTGTTCAAGTATTATAGCCCTATTTGGAGGATTTTTCAAGTAGTTCACCGGGGAATCATCCCCGGTGTCCCGCTAAAGGCTGGATTGGCTGACTACCATATAAATAGAAGCAGAACTCTTTCCGGTCTGGAAATATCCGGCAGGATTACATATCTTCTGTTAAAATCCCATGATCACGAAGCAGTTTCTCAATGACGGTTCCTTTTACCACTTTGATGACCGGTTTTTTCAGTGCGTTCAGCGGTCCAGGCAGCTGGATCTCCAGCGGTGATTTGCCATCCATCAGTTTGACGGAACTGTCAAGCAGTTCACGGATATCGTAAACGCTTCCCCATACTTCCGGTACGCCGCGGTCCACACCAAGCAGTCCGTAAACAGCCTCCATTGCGGTTCTCACTGAATACTCGGTTGTGAAGACGGTATCACGCGGAGTCTCTGCGAACTGTCCGAGGAATGCGAAGTTTGTACATCCATCCGGGATGACATCCGGTCTGTCACCTTTGGTTCTTGGCATGAAAAATGCAGTGATATACGGCATCATCGTCGGTACGCAGACAGCACTGTTCTCTGCCAGTTCCTCGATCTTGTCGGTTGGAACGCCCAGGTGATACAGCCATTCTTCGGTAATCTCTTTTCCGGTACATTCTTTCATCGGTTTCTTGATATAATCGCCCGGCACATCCGTAAACAGTCCATATACCCATACGCAGACTTTTTCTTTGTCCTGCTCTTTGAACTGTCCCTGACGGTTGATCGTCCAGCTGAGCAGCCACTTGGAGTCCTGACAGCTTACAATTCCTCCGGTTACCACTTTTCCGCTTCTCGGATCACGTTTGCAGATGTTTGTGATATACGGAATGATCTTGTCATCCAAAGTCGTGATCGTTGCTGACTCCCAGTTTGTCTTCTCGATATCCGAGCAGAATTTCTCCGGATGTCCAAAAGACGGATCCTGTTTTGCAATGTTTTTCCACAGATCCCAGCATCCGCTTCTGCGTACTTCTGCATCTGCATCCGGTGCATGGTTCTGATCTCCGTAAATGGTTCCTTCCGTACAGCTTCCGTTTGTGACAAAGACAAGGTCATCTTCTGTCAGGAGAATATTGTCCTCTTCTCCGTTCACTTTGCATTCAATCGATGTTGCGATCTTTTTGCCTTCTTTAAAGGTAAATACAACGTTTGTCACTTCGGTGTTGAACTGGAAATCTACGCCTGCTTCTTCCAGATATTTCTGCATCGGCAGGATCAGGGATTCATACTGATTGTATTTGGTAAATTTCAAAGCACTGAAATCTGGCAGTCCGGCGATGTGATGAATAAATCTCTGGAAGTAGAGCTTCATTTCCAGTGCACTGTGCCAGTTTTCAAATGCAAACATCGTTCTCCAGTACAGCCAGAAGGTGGAATCAAACACTTCGTCATCAAATACATCTTCGATTGTTTTATCATAAAGATCTTCGTCTTTTGTCATGAACAGTTTCATGATCTCCATGCAGCCTTTCTGGCTTAAATTGAACTTGCCATCGGTATGTGCATCTTCTCCACGATTCACAGTTGCTCTGCAAAGAGAGTAGTTCGGATCTTTTTTATTCAGCCAGTAATATTCATCCAGAACAGATACGCCCGGTGTTTCGATGGACGGAATGCTGCGGAACAGATCCCACAGGCACTCGAAATGATTCTCCATCTCTCTGCCGCCTCGCATCACATAACCGCGGGACGGATCAAAGATACCGTCACAGGCCCCTCCGGCGATATCCATTGCTTCCAGAATGTGGATATGGGATCCTTTCATCTGCCCGTCTCTTACCAGAAAGCAGGCTGCTGCCAGAGATGCCAGTCCGCTTCCGACAATGTAAGCATTTTTGCCATCGACACCTTCCGGTTTTTCCGGTCTTGCAAAAGCTTCGTAGTTGCCGTTGCTGTAATAAATACCTTTGCTGTTCTTTTCATATTTTCCACGCTCGGTATTGCGGTAATCTTTTCTCTCGTCTTCTCTTTTTTTGCTTATCTCTTTCTGTTTATGCTCATTTTCTTTTGTTTTCTTACTCAGAAGCATCGCTGCTCCGGCTCCGGCTGCTGCTGCTATCGTATATTTTAACCCTTTTTTCATATTGAATGCCCACCTTTCCAATGTTTGAGGCTAACCTTCCTGCCTCCGCCATCCTGTCTTCTTTTTCTTTGGAAATTTCCTGTTTCAATCCAGTTCTTTCTGAATTGCCTACATTCTAACATTAGTATGCCCGGGATTCTATTGACAAAACAGGCCAGATGATAAAATTTTTGTCATCTGACCTGTTTTGTAAGCTTTTTGCTGTGATTTTGTACCTTACTTGTTGCAGTACAAAACTTCACTGATATTTATCTGCGGATGGACTGTGCCATTCTGTGATACTGATGGCGGATTCCGCGGATCACGGTTCCGTACACCATAATATTTTCCGGCAGTGCCATTCCCACGTATCCGGAATCACCGATATGGTGGATGTCGGTTCCTGCCATCTTGCACTCCAGTGCGATGCGTTTGATCGTATCGGTGTCCGCACCTTCCTGAGAAGTTCCGATCGATGTGATCGTCAGTTTTTTCAGGCTGTGTGCATAACTGATCAGTTTCCGCACATATTCGGTCGTGATGCCAGGCACGGTTCCCGGTGCCGGCAGCAGAATGATATCGGCTCCTGCCTCTGCAAACTGGCGGATATCTTCTTTCGTGATGATGTTCTCGCCGCCTTCGCCGATGATACCGGAGGCATGCATTTTCCCGGCCGCCAGCATGATCTTTTCTCCAACTGCCTCTGAGATTGCTTTCAGGGAAGAAATGATCGCCGGATTGCTCACTCCATTTCCCGGATTGCCGGTCAGAACGATCAAATCCACGCCCATTTTCTGAGCCTGAATGGCATTTTCCACCGTTGCATAACGTCCGGCACTCATCTCCCACAGGTTCTCTTTGTTATCGGAAGCATAGCTTTCTTCCACCGGTTCCAGATTGATGCCGACCATACGTCCGGTCAGACGTTTTACTTCTCGTACCGTCTCTTCTTTTTCCACTTCCGGCAGTGCCATGATTTTTGGCTCCTGCACATCAAACATGTTCAGAAGGATCAGGTCTGCTCCCATGGAAGCTGCAAACTCTGCATTGGTCACATCGGTAAGCAGAGGAATCGTGATGCCGATCGTCTCACTTGCAAGAACCCTTCCCTCGCTGCCTGCGATCGCTTCGATCAGTTCACTTTTTGTTGCATGCGTCATTTCTTCTGCTGTCATATTCAAAATACGTTTTGCCATATCAGATTCTCCTTCTTGCTTTGCTGATAAAAAGCGAAAAAAATCTGCCCGAAGACAGATTTTCTTCTATCATGTTCCATACAGTTTCCTGTATTTTATTCTTGCTCTTAATCCGGCATATCGCCTGCTTCTCCGGAAGACTCGCCAAGTGTGATCCACTTCAGGTAAGCATTGATAAACAGGTCAATACCGCCGTCCATCACGCTGTCCACATTTCCTGTTTCTGCATTCGTTCTGTGGTCTTTTACCATCGTATACGGCTGCATGACATAGGAACGGATCTGGTTTCCCCAGCCAATCTCCTTGACTTCACCGCGGATACCGGAAAGCTTCTCTGCATTCTCCTGCTGCTGCAGCAGATACAACTTTGCTTTCAGCATCTGCATCGCTTTGTCTTTGTTCATGTGCTGGGAACGCTCATTCTGGCACTGAACAACGATGTTGGTCGGCAGATGGGTGATACGGATCGCCGAGGAGGTCTTGTTGATATGCTGACCGCCGGCTCCGCTGGAACGGTAAGTATCGATACGCAGATCTTCATCCCGGATCTCGATATCGATGTCTTCCTCAATATCCGGCATGACATCGCAGGATACAAACGAGGTCTGTCTCTTTCCAGCCGCATTGAACGGTGAGATACGGACCAGTCTGTGGACACCCTTTTCGGATTTGAGATAGCCGTAGGCATTTTCTCCGTTAACCTGGAAGGTAACGGACTTGATGCCCGCCTCATCGCCATCCAGATAATCCAGCACATCCACTGCAAAACCATGTTTGTCCGCCCATCTGGTATACATACGGTACAGCATGCCCGCCCAGTCGCAGGACTCTGTTCCGCCTGCTCCCGCATGGAGCGTCACGATCGCATTATCCTTATCGTATTCTCCGGATAACAGTGTTTTTATACGGATATCATCATAAGTTTTCCTGAAATCATCCAGAAGATCCTGAATCTCTGGTATCAGAGATTCATCGTTTTCCTCTGCTGCCATCTCGATCAGAGTTTCGATCTCATCAAACTCATCTTTTAACTTGGCATAAATGGCGATATCGTCTTTCATGCTCTTTAAATTTTTCATGGATTCCTGTGATTTTTCCGGGTTATCCCAGAAATCAGGAGCTTCCATCTCTCTTTCTAATTCCTGGATACGCTGCTCTTTGTTAGCCAGGTCAAAGTGAATCCCTCACTTCCACTAATGGTTCCTTAAAATTGTTTAATTCATACTTAAACTGATCTAATTCAACCACTTGCTTCACCTCTTTCTTTTTTATTTTCAGTCACTGCGAGGTGTTTATTTCTTTCTTCCGCAGCACTGTTTATATTTCTTTCCGCTTCCGCATGGGCACGGATCGTTTGGATAAATCTTCTTTTCTTCACGTTTCTGAGGTGCATTCTGTACGGAATCATCTTTGTTTGTTCCGGTTACTTTTGCAACTTCTTCACGTTCTACTTTCTGTTCCATGCTTACATGGTACAGAAGCTTCAGAGTGTCTTCCTGGATTGCCGCAGACATTGCATCGAACATCTCGTAAGCACTCATCTTGTATTCTACCAGAGGATCTTTCTGACCGTAAGCCTGAAGTCCGATACCCTGACGCAGCTGATCCATATCGTCGATATGATCCATCCACTTGCGGTCGATGACTTTCAGAAGGATCACTCGCTCCAGTTCACGGATCTGTTCCGGTTCCGGGAACTCTGCTTCTTTCATCTCATACAGCTTCACAGCCTGCTCTTTGAGCATCTGTTTGAGCTCATTTTTCTTCATTTTCTGTGAAATCTCAATCTTCGGCAGCGGAATGATCGGGATCAGAAGTCCGTTCAGTTCCTGAAGATTCCATTCTGAAGTATCCTGATCATCAGAAATGCACATATCAACGGTATTGTCCACGATGTCTGTGATCATCTTGAAGATGGAATCACGCATACTCTCTCCGTCCAGAACACGGCGACGCTCTTTGTAAATGATTTCACGCTGCTCGTTGTTGACCTGGTCGTACTCCAGCAGGTTTTTACGGATACCGTAGTTGTTTCCTTCGATCTTCATCTGTGCTTTCTCGATTGCACTGGAAAGCATTTTGTGCTCGATCTGCTCGTTTTCTGCAACACCGATGGATTTAAAGATGCTCATCAGACGCTCGGAACCGAACAGACGCATCAGGTCATCTTCCAGCGAAATATAGAATCTGGATTCTCCCGGGTCACCCTGTCGTCCGGAACGTCCACGCAGCTGATTGTCGATACGTCTGGATTCATGACGCTCGGTACCGATGATCTTCAGACCGCCGGCTGCCTTTGCCTCATCATCCAGCTTGATATCGGTACCACGACCGGCCATGTTCGTTGCGATCGTAACGGCTCCGTGACGACCTGCCTCTGCTACGATTTCAGCCTCCAGCTCATGGAACTTCGCATTGAGGACTTTGTGCGAAATGCCGCGTCTCTTTAACATGCCGCTCAGAAGTTCGGATGTCTCAATGGTGATGGTACCAACCAGAACCGGCTGTCCCTTTTCATGGGCTTTTTCAATTTCATCCACAACGGCATGGAATTTTTCTTTTTTGGTCATGTATACCGCATCATCCAGGTCTTTACGGAGAACCGGTCTGTTGGTAGGGATCTCAACTACGTCCATTCCGTAGATATCACGGAACTCTTTTTCTTCGGTAAGTGCAGTACCGGTCATGCCGGCTTTCTTTTTATATTTATTGAAGAAGTTCTGGAATGTGATCGTTGCAAGTGTCTTGCTCTCACGTTTTACCTTTACATGCTCTTTTGCCTCGATTGCCTGATGCAGGCCATCCGAGTAGCGTCTTCCCGGCATGATACGTCCGGTAAACTCGTCTACGATCAGTACTTCATCATCTTTTACTACATAATCCTGATCACGGTGCATCAGACTGTGTGCACGCAGTGCCAGGTTGATATTGTGCTGGATCTCCAGGTTCTCCGGATCGGAAAGGTTATCGATCTGGAAGAACTGTTCTACTTTCTTAACACCATCCTGTGTCAGTGTTACGACTTTATCTTTTTCATTTACGATATAGTCACCGGTCTCTGTGATCTCCTCGCCCATAATGGCCGACATTTTAGTCACTTCACCGCTGGCTTCACCACGCTCCAGCTGTTTTGCCAGAATGTCGCAGACTTCGTACAGTTTTGTGGACTTGCCGCTCTGACCGGAAATGATCAGCGGTGTACGTGCCTCGTCGATCAGGACTGAGTCCACCTCGTCGATGATCGCATAATGCAGATCTCTCTGAACGAGCTGTTCTTTATAAATAACCATGTTATCACGCAGATAATCGAAACCGTCCTCGTTGTTGGTGATGTAAGTGATATCGCAGTTATACTGTTTACGTCTCTCTTCACTGTCCATGGAATTCAGTACACATCCAACGGTCAGACCAAGAAACTCATGGACTTTTCCCATCCACTCAGAATCTCGACGTGCCAGATAATCATTGACCGTTACTACATGAACTCCTTTTCCTTCCAGAGCGTTCAGATATGCCGGTAAGGTAGATACAAGTGTTTTACCTTCACCTGTTCTCATCTCTGCGATACGCCCCTGATGCAGAATGATACCTCCGATCAGCTGTACACGGTAATGTTCCATATTCAGTACGCGTCGTGCAGATTCACGAACGGTAGCGTATGCCTCAGGAAGCAGGTCGTCCAGAGTCTCTCCTTCTGCCAGTCTTTTTTTGTATTCTGCTGTTTTGCCTCTCAGTTCTTCGTCAGAGAGCTCTATCATTGTCGGACGCAGTTTTTCAATTTTTTCAACCAGCGGCATAATTCGCTTTACTTCACGTTCACTATGCGTACCGAACATTTTCTGAAACACATTCATTGTCTATATTCTCCTATCACATTAATTACCTTAAAAACAGTTCCATTCTATCACTTTATCACTTCATAGACAATTAAATTTTTGTAAATAACCTATGAACAGCGGATAAGAACTTAAAAAGTTGCCGCAGACATGCGTTCACCAAAAAATCTACGGCTGAACTGTGCATCCTGCGGCAGCTATTGATTTACTTTACTGTTTTATTTCAGATGGTGTAGCTCTTTTATCCGGTCGATCCTAGCACTCCGGCTCGATCAGTCCATATGTATTTCCTTTTCTCTTATACACAACGTTGACTTCGTCTGTATCTGCATTACGGAATACAAAGAAACTGTGTCCGAGCAGTTCCATCTGTACACATGCATCTTCCGGGAACATCGGTTTCATACCGAACTGTTTTGTACGGATGATCTTTACTTCCTCTTCTTCACCTTCGTTCTCTTTTTCGATGAATTCTTTGCGGAGGTTTCCTCCGTCTTTATGTTTGCCTATAATTTTTGTCTTATATTTACGAAGCTGTCTTTCAATGACTTCTTCCACAAGATCAATAGAAACATACATATCATTGCTTACCTGCTCTGAGCGGATGATATTTCCTTTTACCGGAATGGTTACTTCGATTTTCTGTCTGTCTTTTTCCACGCTCAAAGTTACAATAATCTCTGTCTCAGGAGTGAAATATTTTTCAAGCTTTCCAAGCTTTTCTGTGACTGCACTTCTTAACCCCTCTGTCACTTCGATATTTTTTCCACGAATTGTAAAACGCATGATACCCAACTCCTTTGCATCTATATTTGCAGTTGAAACTGCTATGTGAACATTATAGCAATTTTCCACAATATTTTCAATCACTTTTGCAAAGTTTTTAGTTTTTTTATACTATCTTATGAATTCTCATCCAAATTGGCGGCACACACACGCAGAACTTCCCGGTAAGGCATACTTCCCCCAAAGAGATCCAGGGCACTTCCTATCGTAACATCGATGTGATCTCTGCCAAGTTTTTTCAGTTCCTGAAGATCTGCAAAACTTCCCACGCCACCGGCATAGGTGACCGGTATGCCCTGCCATCTTCCGAGCATATCTGCCAGTTCTCTTTCGATTCCCTGTGCTTTTCCTTCTGCATCCACTGCATGCACCAGAAATTCATCGCAGCAACCGGAAAGTTCGTCAAGTACCTTCTCGCTTAACTTTACATCGGTAAACTTCTGCCAGCGGTCTGTGACGATAGAGTATCCGTCTTCTTTTCTGCGGCAGCTTAAATCCAGCACCAGATGTTCTTTTCCGACTGTCCGAAGCAGCTTTTCCAGATTTTCTCGGTAAAAAACGCCGTTTTTAAATACAAAGCTGGTAACGATCACATGAGAAGCTCCGGCTTCCAGAAAATCTTTCGCATTCTCATCGGTAATGCCGCCTCCAACCTGCAGTCCTCCTGGATACGTCCGAAGTGCCAGCATGGCCTGCTCTTTTGTTTTTTCATAAAACGGAGAATCTTTTGCATTCAGCAAAATCACATGTCCGCCGCTTATCCGGTCTTTCTGATACATCTCTGCAAAAAATGCCGCATCCTGTGTAGACACAAAATTTTCCTTTGCCTGATCTCCTTCGTCTCTTAAGCTTCCTCCTACGATCTGTTTTACTTTTCCGTTATGTATATCAATGCATGGTCGAAATCTCATACGTTTCTCCTCTTTTTCTGTTATTCAGATCCGACTCTCGAAAACTGACCCTCGATTCCTGTCGTCTCTTTGCATGTTCCTGTCAAAATTGCTATGCATCTGCACGCTGGTCTGATCATTGTACCCACACAGAACCTCTGACGTTTTCATTATAGAAAAGCCTGTTTTCTTTGTCCAGCAGATATTCTCCAGATTTTTGAGAATTGCTTTGTAGCAAAATAATTTTCGCACATCTGGCTGTAAATCCAAAAAAGAAGCCACAGAGGCAGCGTTTCTGCCCCCATGACTTACCTCAGCGAATCCTCATCTTTACTCGGTCATACGACTGCGGCCGGTTGTCTCACCGGTCAGGTCATCAACCACATCTCCGACTGCATCACCTGCATCACGGACGATATCGCCTGCATCATCGAGTACTCCATCTGCTCCGTCTGTGCGGCGTGACTGTGAAGTGTCCGACTGGTTTCTGTTCTTTTTTGTGCTGTTATTTTTCTGTGTGTTGCTTTCTGCCTGTGTACCGCTGCTTCCGTTCTGCATATTGCTTTCCGCCTGTGTACCGCTGCTTCCGTTTTGCATATTGCTTTCCGTCTGTATACCATTGCTTCCGTTCTGCATATTGCTTTCGCTTCCGTTCGTTGCCGATGTATTTCCGTTTCGGTTGCTGCATCCTGTGATACCGGAAAGTGCACAGACAATTCCAAGGACTGCCAGCATGCTTCTTACTCTTCTCATAGTCTTCTCCTTTTCTTTGCTTTTTCGGAGCTTCTTATGCCCATCCTTAATATGCATCCTGTGTACTTTTTTTATTCATGTTCCTTCGTGTCGATTTTGATTTTCAAAGCACACCCATTGTTATCTTCATTATTCTTTCAGGTTGATATCAAACCGGATTCTTTTTCGGAAAATCCTTCTGCAAAACTGTTTTCCGTCAAATGGGATCAGCGGATAGAGATAACTTTCTCCGGATACTGTACGGTTCAGAAGCAGACTTAAGAACGTAATCACCAGACCTGCCGCATATCCGGCAAGTCCGAAAACCGCCGTCAGGATCAGCAGCAGAATCCGCATAAATTTCAGGGCGTATCCCAGTTCATAGCTTGCCTGCGTGTAATTTGCGATTGCCACAAATGCCATATATAACATCGTCTCTGCATTAAACCACCCGGATTGGACTGCAAATTCACCGACAACAAGACCGGCGATCACACTGAGTGGCGTTGTCAGCATACCCGGCGTATTAATCGCTGCCAGTTTCAGACCGTCGATTGCAAATTCCAGGATCAGCAGCTGTGCAAAGAGCGGAACATAGACATCTCCACTTATTTTAATAAACGCAAACTGCGGTGGTATCCACTGCGGATTCTGTAAAAAAAGCAGCCAGGTCGGGGTCAGAAGCAGTGTCAGCAGTGCTATGACAAACCTTGTAACACGAAGATACGTGCCGGTCACCGGCGGAAAATAAAAATCATCGGCTTCTTCCATAATGTCAAACACCGATACCGGAAGGATCATAACTGCCGGAGAGTTATCCGTTAAAAGCACAATTTTCCCATCCAGGATCTCAGCTGCTGCCGTATCCGGACGCTCCGTATATTTAAATTTCGGAAATGGATTGTACCACTTATGTGGATAAAGACATTCTGCAAGACTCTCCTGGTTCATTGCCAAGGCATCCGTTCTGATCCGCTCCAGCCTTTTTTCGATCTGCTGCAAGAATCCGGAATCTACCCGATCTTCCATATAACACAGTACCACATCGGTATGCGAAGTGCTTCCGACATTTTTCATCTCCATGGACAGTTTCGGATTGCGGATTCTCCTTCGGATCAGTGCTGTATTGGATACGATGGTTTCCACAAAACCATCCCTTGGTCCTCGCAGTACTTTGTCTTTGTCCGGCTCTTCGACACTTCGCATCGGATAGGTACGACAGTCCATGGCAAAGCATCTGGAATACCCGTCAATAAACAGACACATCACGCCCGATAAAATCTGCGTTGTGATCTGCTCACAGTCCTCTAAAAGTTCAACTTCTACATAGGGCATGGCATCTTTTGACAGCTCTTCGCTGTCTTCCGGCAAATCTTCCGGGGTCACAGAATAAAAGAATTCCAGTAACTTTTCCACAATGCTCTCTTTTAAAAATCCATCCACAAAGTAATAGACTGCTTTTCGGTCTGCTACCATCGTCGTTCTGCTGATGATGTCAAAATTTTTGTCCGTCCGCAGAATCCGGCGGAAATATTTCTGATTTTCTTCCAGGCTTGTCGATAGCTTCTGCTGCACATTTTTCACCTCTTCTTATTACTCACTATCGTGATTATTTCCATTTTTCTGTGTTTTATTCTTTTAGACCTCCATTCGTGAACTACCCATTGTCTAAAGCCAATGGGCTTCCTGCTTCGCAGACCTCGTAACCTACTATCTCCACAGGCGTT
>NZ_JAJEQE010000035.1 GCF_020687205.1 Hominisplanchenecus faecis | reverse complement strand
ATGGACGCACCCTGAAAAAAGACGGTATCCCGCCAGATTTCAGATGCTCTGGTAACTCAGTTACCGAGTAGTTCACAGAGGCAAAGATGAGATTCATAATATTAAAAATATTGAAATTGTTATAAAAGATAACGAATCACATGGTTAGTGTGGTTCGTTTTTTTGCATATTAGTCTTAAATGGAACACTTTGAACAAAAAAACGTGAAAAATTTTTCCTTCATTGAACATTATATTTATGAGTTTAATAGTGTATAATATTGTACCTGATAAGATACTTGATAAGAAAGATTATCAGCGAAAAACAATGAAGATATCAATTTTTGATATTTTTTTTGATATAAACTAAGACTTCGCAGGGTTCAGATTAGAAAGATAACGATGCAACTAAAAAATTCGACAGATTACTCAATTAGAATTGTATGTTACTTAGCAGCACAGGAACGGATGGTATCTACATCAGAATTGTCGCAGAAAATATGAACCGGAAGAAGCAATACGGATGATTTCAAATGGCGAATGTGGGGCGTTTTCCACAAAAATGACCCAGTGCTTGACGGCGGCAGTTATCCAGCCAGAGTGGTTAAAAGTGACAAAAAGTTAACCATGACAAAAGATTTGAGGCGATTTTTATGAATAAGAAATTGAGTGTTTTAAGGCGAATTACAGCAATCGTTCTGTGTGTTACATTATTATCTTCGCAAGTCGTAGTTGCGAATGATGAAGATTCAGAAAGAATGGATGTGCAGACCAATAGTGAAATTACAGATATATCGGAGCAGGATGGTTTCAGCAGTGATACATCTGAAACATCTGATATCACAGAAAGTGATATTCCTGATTCTTTTGAAGGCGAATCAGAGCCAAATACAGATATTAGTTCTGAGGTAACAGAAAAATTCGACAATTCTGAAGATCAGGGATTTACAGATGAAGAAGAAACAATTATGGATGACGAAAACACATCGGACACATTGGAAGAAGTAAATCCAGATTATGAAGATGGAAAAATATGTATCTACAATTACCAGCAACTTCTGCAAATCGGTACAGGAACACAGATGTTTTCTGGAGACAAAGATGGAAATGTTGGTGAAGGGGATAAGGTTCTTGCAGATGGTGCAGAACTTACCTATGCATCAGACGCTTCCTATTGTTTGATGAATGATATTCCAATAGATAATGAAAATGTCTGGAACTTCCCATCTGATTTTACAGGCAGCATCACTTCATCATCTGAGCACACTGACAATATGGTATATGATTCAGCGACAGATACGATTTATGTGTATAACCGCTACCAGCTGGCACTGATGCAGGAAGAAGACTCAGACAGCGAACCCGTAATGAGTGAGGATTATATTGCTGAAAAGGTTGGAATGGGACAGGTGTTCACTTTGGAAGATGGTTCGTATCTTACTTACAGCAAAACACATAATTATGTGCTTGCTTCTTCATTTACAACAGAAACACCGGAGCTTCTTGCCAACAAGGCTGGAACAGAGGAGACAACTCAGAATATCTCAAATGCATATCCATCTGATTATGAAGGAAGAAATTATTTCGGTCAGGTAGTAAAAAAGATCGGTGATAAAAATTACATTTTGATTGGAAATGAAACACAGCTTCGGGCAATTGGAACAGATGTGGAAGTAACAGAACCAATCTGGCGAGTATATGAAACAAGAAAGAAAAATGAGGGAATACTGGGGGGAGCACTGAGCGGATATACAGACTGGAAACCGGCAGCGGATACATCAGAATACAAAACGGAACTGTATTATCCGGGTGATGCGGATATTGTAAAGTTTAATGATACATATAATTGGTCCGGAAAGGAATTGTATGCTAATAAAAACGGTGCTCATAAGCTGAATGATACAGAATATTTGGATAATCCATCTTGGGATATAGCTGGTACAAAAGCTACACAGTGTTATGTGTATGTAAGTAGTACGATTCAGGAGTCAGCCGATATGACAGTAACTGCAACAGAAAGTACTGCCAGTGATTCCGAAGCGGCATCCGTTGAAGCAGATGAAACTGTAAATGACAGTGATTTGATTGATATGATTCCGTCAGATAGCGAGGAAGCAGCTGAGACAGGAAGTGATGATGCAGAAGCTTTTACAAGCAGTGGGGATGAAAGTGGTTTTACTGATGATATAGATTCGGAAAGTATAACAGTTGATGAGAATAAAACTTATGTACTTACTTATGATACGTCAAAACATAGCAATACCAATATTGCAGGCTCCGGATATAAATACAGCAAGGATGCGAATTACATTATCTTTCGTGATATTGATCTTTCCAAAGAAGGGACAAATTCTAATGGGAAAGATGATAACTGGACTCCTATAAAGAACTTCCAGGGAAATATGGAAGGCCGCAAGGGAATGACAGAAGGTGCTAATGTCAAAATCAGTAACGTAAAGATTGTACAGGACACAGCAATTAATCAGAGTGCTTATTCAAATGGAAGTAGCTCGGACACGGAATATGGTGTTGGATTTTTCAGAAGTTTATCGACCCCATATGACAGTTCATTACAGATTTCATCAAAACAGGTTGTCGTAAAAAATCTTACCTTATCAGGAGTTTCTGTATCAACGACAACGAATTCTATTAAAAAAGATTTTAGTTTGCTTGGTGTAGTGTTGACCGGAGTTTTAAAAGTCCTGGGATTATCAAGTGGGTTGGAAAAGGATCCAAAATCTTTTTCAACAGGAGCTTTTGCCGGCGTTGTAAAAGGAAATGTACAGATATTAGACTGTCATGTAGAAGGATTATCAGGAGTATCTAATGCAAACAGCTGGACAGGTGGTTTTGTCGGGTACATTTCGGGTATTACAAAATATGAAGCCCTTTCAGGAGTGCTTAAAGGAGTAACTGACGCACTTAGTACTCTATTAAACTTGATTCCAGTATTAGGTCTTGGGGATCTGATTACAACGCTTTTGAATGGAGGCGTTCTAAGTGTTGGAAACCTGATTCCGATTGGTTATGTGAATCCGGTGTTCAGTAATTGCTCAGTATCCGGTAGCAATACGATATCTGGGCAGAATTATACAGGTGGATTTGCTGGTGAAACAATAGGTGCTGTAATGACTGGATGTTCAGTTAATGGTACTGAGAGTGTTAATGGTACAGATTACTCAGGAGGATTTATTGGCCGTGCTTCCAATGCAGTTGTTGCAGGTGCACTGGATCATCTGGGAATCCAAATAGCTGATTTCCCGGTCAATACAGTAATGCTTGGATGTAGCATTAATGGCAGTGCAAATGTATCTGCGACAGGAAGCTCTGGTAAGGAAAGTGGTTATGCAGGTGGATTTATAGGAGAAATGCGTAACAGTTATGCCGTGGACTGCAGTATTTCTTCTCTTGGTACAGTGTCCGGAAAAGATTATACCGGAGGATTTGCCGGCTTAGCAACCCTTGGTGCTGTTACATCTATTGATGAAAATAAAGGTCTTCTTGATCTTGTGAAAAAACTTCTTACAGGTTTGTTGAACGGTAATATTACGGATATGGATATTTTGAACTTGGTGGGACTTCGCCCTTCTGTTATAAGCGGATGTACCATTGGCGGAAGTACGATATCCTTAGATGCCAGTGGCAAATATGCCGGCGGACTTGTAGGATATGCCGGAGCTGTTCAGGTTTCTAATACTTCAGAACTTGCAGATGGTTCAAAATCAACTACAAAAGCTTTGAATCGTATGCTTGCAAAAAACAGTATTTCTTACAGTTTTAATGAGCATTCTAATAGTATTACTGCATCAGAAAGCATGTCTGTTTCAGCAACAGAGAATGCCGGAGGAATCTTAGGTTACGCTAAAATGACCAGTGTCGGTGATGTCCTTGGCGGAACAGTTACAGCAGCAGACTACATGCGTTTTGAATGTAAAGATTGTTCCGTAAACGGAGGCTCTTTGGGACTTACAGTTACTGCGTCAGATCAGGAGAATGGTCGTGCCGGAGGTACTATCGGTTATGGAACAGGTGGAGAAGTAAGGAGAACATCCGTCACAAATCTGAATTCTGTAAAGGCTGGAAAGTGTGCAGGAGGATTTGCCGGATATTTCGGAAGTGGAACTCTTGCTAATGTTGGTGGTATTAAACTTCTTGGATTACCGCTTTTGAAAATTGACAGCCTTCTTTCTGTAGGTCAAATGATTGAGACGTTTACAGTTGACAGTACTGTTTCAGGTGTTTCGTCAGGATACAGTGTGTCTACCGAAAATGAGAACGGTTACAGCGGTGGTTTTATTGGAGAATGTATTAGTGGACGAGCAAGGGACACAAAGATCAGCAACCTGAAAACGGTTACTGCAGCTGCAACATCAGGAAAAGCCGGAGGCTTTGCAGGTTTTGCCAAAGCCGGAGATGCATTAAGTGCCGGAGATTCCACTACATCAAAACTGACAGGAATTGAATTAGAGAATCTGCTTGGAGTTGTCAGTGCCCTGAGACCGGAGTTCAATAATACGTCTATTGCCTATGTTTCGAATGGTTCTGATCCTCAGGTATCCGCGGATATGGCGGGCGGCTTTGTGGGAGACGGACAGGCAGTAGATATCAACTATGGAAACAACAATTCCGGATTCAAAGCAGACACGAATAGTGAGGATGGAACAACCGAAGGCGAGGCTGGTGCGATTGCAACAACAAATATTACCGGACTCTCTTATATAAAGGGAACCAGCTATGCCGGTGGTTTTGCAGGAAGGATGATGCCTGGTGATGTGGCACAGACAGGTTCTATTAAGTTACTGGGCCTCTTGGATGTAAATCAACTTCTCAGTGTCATGGATGTGGCTTATCCGAGAATTTCCGATGCTTCTATTGAGGGAAACAACTTAGTTGTAACAGCATCCGGAAAAAATGATGATGTGGCTCTTGGAGATGCCGGTGGTTATATCGGTAATGGAAAAGCAGTCATGGTTAAGAACTCTGATGTGACCAATGTAAAAAAAGTCACAGCACCGTATCATGCCGGTGGCTATATCGGAATCATGCGTTCCGGAAGTGCAGCGGAGGCAGGAGATGCCACAGGAGATCTTTTGAACAGTGTTCTTGGTAAGATTCTGAGTCTGAAAGAGTTGGCGAGTGTCTTGCAGGCTGCATCCAGCAAAATTACAAACTGCAAAGTTGCTGGTACCGCAGATGGTTTGACTGTTACGGCTGACAGCGGATCTGATAACGCAGAAGGCTATGCAGGTGGCTTCGTTGGAGAGATGCAGAGCGGTCATGTAGATAATTCAGCAAATGCTGTTGATTCCGGAAAAGGAACGGCAGTAGAAAATCTTCTGAAAGTAGAAGGACTTCGTTATGCCGGAGGCTTCGGAGGTCTGGTAAAAGCCGGAGCGGTTGCTGAGATTGGAGCTGAGTCATCGATTCTTACAAAAGTGGTTGATCTGACAGGATTACTTTCCCTAGTCAATGCCTTTGTTCCGGTGATCAGTAATGCCAGTGTTAATTCTGTAGAAAAAGGATTTACCGTTACCGTTACAGGTACTCTTGAAAAAGACAGCACTAACGATCAGGATACCGGAAGTGCCGGAGGCTTTATTGGCTGCGGAACCGGTGTACAAATCAGTAATTCTGATGTAAATAAACTGCAGCATACCCGTGTCAGTGAGCCAAAGAATCTGCAGCAGGCAGATGGAAGCGGTTATTACGGAACTGGAAGTAAGTATGCGGTAAGTGGTTACCGCTATGCAGGCGGCTATATTGGGAAAGCTGCTATGGGAAGTACGGCGGCTATCGGAGGCGCAAGCGTTTTGGATAAGGTGCTTTCTGCCTCAAATCTGTTATCAGCGTTGACCGTAGTTGCATCTATCATAGAAAGTTCAGATGTTTACGGAGCAACAGGCGGATTTAATGTTCTTGCAACAGATGGAGACGGTGATACCGGAAAAGCCGGTGGATATGCAGGAGAACTTCTTGGAGTTCAGATTCAGAATAGTAATTCTTATAATTTTGCACATATCATAGGGCGTGAAAGTGCCGGTGGATATGTTGGAACTATGGAGCCGGGAAGTGCGGCAGATGTGGTAGATGGATTAAGTGCTCTTGGAGGACTGATCAAGGCAGATAATCTTCTTGGCGTTTTACAGTCCTTTGTTCCAGTGATCAAAAACAGCGAAACAACCAGTGTGCCATGTGGTGGTGCTGTGAGGGCTCAGGCTGAGAGTGATGATGGCATTTACCGTGGACTTGCCGGAGGATATGCAGGTTACAACTACGGCGGTCAGATCTGGGGGAACAATACGGATAACTGGAAAGGCTCTGAATATACAGGAACCGTAAGGGAATGTGCAGCCTATCGTATCCGATCCGTATATGGAACAGAATATGCCGGAGGTTATACTGGACTGATGCGGTGTGCGAATGTTGCAGATACAGGAAGTCTGAAGGTTTTATTTGGTCTTATCAAACTAGATAATCCGCTGACGCTTCTTCAGGCAGTGTATCCGACAGAAAAGAATACAGCTGTTTATGGACCGCTTCGTGGACTGGATACGGATACCTGGAACAAATGGGTTGGTGCTGTCGGTTCTTATGGAAGTTACGGTAATAAATTACAGGCACTTGGTGAAGTCAATGATCAAGAACAGTTAAATGAGATCATTTCTCAGTATGCATATGGATACGCAGTCACAGCAGGAAGGAGCATTCTGGCAAGTAAAGCAACACAGGGCGGTTCTGCCGGAGGCTATGTAGGCCGGATGGAAGGTGGTACCGTGACAAATGGAACTGCAACAGATCTTCAGTCAGTTGAAGCCTTCAGAAGCAGCGGTGGATTTGCAGGTGAGATGCTTACCGGTTCTGTGGCAAACACAGGTGACGTTTCATTGGCAGGTCTTAAGATTATCGGTGCAGACAGTCTGGCGGCATTAAAAACCTTTGTTCCGGTTGTAAAACAGTCCCATGTGGAAGGTTATCGTTCCGGTGCAAGGATCAGAGCGACCGGTATTGCAGACAAAGACCCGGTAGGATTTGCCGGAGGCTATGTTGGAAGGATGATCGGTGGCCAGATCTGGGGAGATGAAACTACCTCCTGCAGTATCGCAAATTTAAGGCGTGTAGATGGAACTTCCTATGTAGGCGGTTTTGCCGGAAAAGTAGACCCAGGTAGTGTGGCAGCTATTGATACAGCTACAAAGCAGGGACTTTTGAATAAGCTTCTGGATGTTCTTATGGTAAATGCTCCGGCAGAGCTGATTAAGGTTCTGAATGCTACTGTTTCCACCATCCGCTGTGCATCTGTGTCAGCCTGGGATGACTGGGGTGTGATCGTAAATGGAACCTATCAAAATGGAAGCAATACCGGGTACGCAAAAGCAGCAGGAGGATTTGCAGGAAGTCTCTGTGGAGCGGTCCTTGGCGAGAAGGATAAGCCGGGAAGCGGAATACATGCGGATAAGATCCGCTCCGTAGTGGCCGGTGAATATGCCGGAGGATGCTTCGGTATTGCGGATGTTTCCGGTGCTGCAAGCATTAGTGCCAATGGTGAGACCTCTGTCTTACAGTATCTTTTAAAGCTTGGAAAAACTGATGTGCTGGATGCATTCCGAAGCTATGTATATTACGGAAATGTCACAGGAAGCCCAGATGCAGGACTTGGCGTCAGTGCTAACACAGCGACAAAATCCGGCCAGAATAATGAAGTAACATATAGCGGAACGGCTGGAGGTTTTGGCGGTTCACTGTTAAATGGCTCTGTCAAAAACAGCAGCGTAACAGGATTAAATTATGTAACTGGACTGAACAGCGTCGGTGGTTTTGTAGGTTACTCCGGAAAAAGCGGAGTTGTGAAAATGGAGAAGCTGGATGTGCTGGGAGATAATGCAGGACAGCTTCTTGGCGGTGCCCTCGGTGTTTTGGATATTTTTGGTTCCCACATAGATGACAGTAGCGTGACAGGAGTACCTGGTGGTTATACCGTTTTGAGTAAAGGCGGACAGGAGCAGATTGCAGGAGGCTTTATTGGTTACGCAAATCTTGCCAGAATGTCAGGATGCAATGCAGGAGATGCTCAAAATCAGGAAAATAGTCTGAAACAGGTAGCATCAGACGGAACAGCAGGAGGCTTCGCAGGAAGAACAAGCTTTGCCTATCTTGCAGATGTAAAACTGGATTCCACAGTAGTCGACGCTTTGCTCGTAGTCCTGAATAACCTTGTAAAGGCGTTGTATCTGGATAAGATTCAGGATTCCAATCTTTTGCATATTAATCTTGGAATTGTGAAGGTTGATGCACTGTACGATGGAAATCTCATCCATGTGAATCTGCTGGGACTGGATATTTCCGTTGGGCTGTCTAAAAAGTCTGATGATAACAATCAGCAGACAGATTTTGCAATCATTAAGATCGGAGATTCCTCTATTAAGCTTCCATGTGACAAAAACGGAATCATAACGAAAGATAATGATGTAAAGTCCAACATCAGTGTCAACCTGATTAAGGCAAACAGGACAAAAATTACAGACAGCAATGTATATGGAATCAGCACGGGATACGATGTCTATGCCGGTGGTGCCGGAAATGATGCAGACGGTACTGCAACAGATGGACGAAGCGGAGGCTTTGTAGGATACAACGACGAAGGACTGCTGAAAAATAACAACATGTATTACTGCGATGTGGTCCGTGGAACATCTAAGCTGGTGGGACCATTCAGTGGAAAAAGTGATTTGGACTCTGTATATGACTTTAATACAAAAGCAGGTGTCGAAGGTGAGAATAACAATTATCGTATCTACCGAAAACCGGCGATCACTTTTGATGAGATCAAAAAGAATTCGAAACTTCTGACAGATACGTTCAGTCAGGAAAATGGATGGAGTATCTTCTCGGTAAAACATGTAGTGCAGGTAGATGAGTATGATACTTTAAAGAATGCAGTTATGGCAACAAAAGATTCTTCTGAAACAGCAGATCTGAATGCTTATGTATCAGATGCAAAAGCCGTTCTGATGTCAGATACCAAAACGACAGTCAATACAGGTGACAGCACATCACCGGAACCGTCTGATACGCAGGATCCATGTGATGAGAATGTAAACCTGACGATAAACAAAGTCTGGAAAGATTTTCGAAATATGGACAATCTCAGACCAGACTCTATTACGGTCACGATTTCCAGAAGCTGGACGGATGCAGATGGAACGGAACATACAGAAGTTGTGCCGGGATATGAAAACTATGAAATAAAAGGTGATATCTCAAAATCTACATGGCAGAAAGTGGTTGAAACTCTTCCAGCCTACATAAAAGATGATGCTGAAAAACCGCATTACTATGAATATTCTGTTACGGAAACGGAAATAAAAGGATATACAACTACAATCGAAACTTCTAAAGATGGATTTACCTTCACGATTATCAACCGGCATTTTGCATTGCTTCCGGATACCGGCGGCGAGGGCATTATGATGTTTATCATAGCAGGTGGCCTGTTGTTAGCGTTCCTGCTTTATACCGGACGCAGAAGGAAACGGAAACATACGATGTAGGAAAGGGGGAGCAGGGTCATGAGAGAGATATGGCTGCGTGGGGAACTTCCACCGTAAAGGCTGAAAGAATCCCAAGCGAACTAATAAAAAATCAAAAGAAAGTGAGAAGAGGAACATGAAGAAATTAGTATCAAGATTTATGGCAGTTCTGATGGTAATGACCATGATACTGTCCATGAGCATGACTACATTTGCAGCAGAGGATGCAACAAGGTTAACAGGTACTGGTAAACTGACAGTCAACAATACAGTAGAAGGAAAGACTCTGGATCTGTATCAGATTTTTACAGCAACAAAAAATGAAGCGGGCAATGTAGCATACACATTAAATCCTGAATATGAAGGATTCTTTAAGGCAAATGTAAATGGAGCTTCTGAATTAACAGACGAAGCATTAAGTGAAAAAGCTTATGAATATGTTGAAAAACAGGTTGGCAAAGATGGAAAGAACGGTGTAAATTTTGCAAAAGCAATGCTTACATGGATTCTTTCAAATACTAGCACTGTAGATGCTACTCATAAAACTGTAACCACAGCAACTGGTTCTACAGAAATTGCTAATCTGGCATATGGATACTATGTAGTTTATCCATTAGGTGCAACAGATACCTCAGCAGCACCTGGAAATGGTCAGAATTATACATCCGTAGCATCTTTAGTTAGCGTAACAGATACTAATGCTACAGTTAACATGAAGAGTAATTACCCGACAGTAGTAAAAAAAGTAAATGACAAAACGGCAGATGATGTCAACATTGGTGATACAGTGACTTACACACTGACATCTAAAGTACCGGATATGACTGGATATACTTCTTATGTATTTAACTTCAAGGATACATTAGCGAAAGGTCTTACATTTGGAAGCATCACATCTGTGAAAATTGGTGACGTTACTATTAATGCTGATACAGATGGAACTAAGGCAGAGAATACATATACATTAACTACAAAAAATAATGAAGATGGAACAACAGAAATTAAGATTGAGATGAACAAATTCCTTGCTTCTAATGCAAACAAAGCAGGACAGGAAATTAAAGTAACTTATACAGCAACCTTAAATAAAGATGCAGTAACTGGTTTTGATCCTAACACCAACAAGGCTACTGTTGAATACAGCAATAAGCCGGGAACAAATGAAAAAGGTGAATCCGAACCAAGCGTCGTAGATGTACATACTTTCAATTTCACAATCTTCAAATATTATTTAAAAGATAAGACTAAGACCGGACTTGAAAATGCAGAATTCGAGCTTTACAAAGCAAATGCAGCAGGTGATGCAGCAGATACAGATGCTAAGATTAATATTGTAGACGAAGGAGCAGGTGTATATCGTCAGGCAACACCTGAGGAAGTAGCAGCCACTAATCCTAAATTTGAATCCGCAAAAATCGTATCTGATGACGACGGTAAAGTTCTTGTGAAAGGTCTGAAAGCCGGAATTTACTACTTAAGAGAGACAAAAGCTCCGGATGGATACAACAAACTTATCAGCGACATCAAGGTTGAGATCAAGCCAGTATATGATGAAACAACTGGCAAACTGACAAGCTATTCTGTTGATTACACATACAATGGAACAACAACAACAGGTACTGCAATTACAAATAAAACTGATTCCCCAGAAGTAGCTGTAGAAAACAAGACAGGTGCACAGCTTCCATCCACTGGTAGCAAGGGTGCCCTTATGGTAACACTGGCTGGTATCGTTCTTTTCGGTGCATTAACAGCAAGCAAAGCTTTTGGCAAAAAGAAAGCAAACAACTAAGACATTCTGAAGTTTAAGAATGGACAAAAAGACAGTTCATCTTCCCGGTATTGAACCGGGAGGGTGTCTGCTTTTTCTGAAATGTCCAGTGTGGACTGGGTATTTCAGAAGAAACAGACAAAAAGGTGAAAGGTATTATGAAAAAAATAGTGAAAATACTAAGAGGAATTGGATATCTGGCGGCATTTTCTTTAATCCTGTATCCGGTAGTGAGCAATTACATTAATCAGATGAACAGCACAACGATTGCTACAGATTATGAACAGGAAGTTTCGCATTTGTCGGAAGAACAGGAAAATGCCATGATCGAGCAGGCACAGGAATACAATGAAAGCCTGATTGGAATTGGTTCCATAGCAGATCCATTTTCAGAAAGCAATGAAAACCAGACAGAAAATGATGTGTATAACAATCTTTTGAAAATTGATGATACCGGAATGATGGGATATATTGATATTCCAAAACTTGATGTTGTCCTTCCGGTTTATCATGGAACATCCGAAAAAGTACTGCAGTCAGGTGTAGGACATCTGAAAAACACCTCGCTTCCGGTAGGCGGTGAGAGCTGTCATGCGGTATTATCCGGACACCGTGGACTTGCAAATGCCAAGATATTCACCGACCTGAACAAGATGGAGGTTGGAGATGTATTTTATATTAAAGTTCTTCATCATACCTTTGCCTATCAGGTGGATCAGATTCTGACAGTATTGCCATCAGATACAGATTCTTTACAGATTGAAAAGGGCAAGGATTATGTAACACTGGTCACATGCACTCCTTATGCAGTTAACACGCACAGACTGCTTGTACGTGGCACTAGAATTCCGTATGAAGAGGCACAGAAGATAGATGAGGAAGTTGGTCTTCAGCGTACAATTCCATTCAATTTGATTCTATTGATTGGTGGAATTATTGCTTTCATCATCATATGGGTGAGCATTAAGTTACATAAACGCAGGAAGGAGAAAAAATATGAGCAGAATAAGTAAACGTAAGCGAATATATATGTGTATGGCCAGTGTGATGTGTATGCTTTTACTCCTCATTCCGTTACCTGTGTCTGCGAATGATCAGGGAAGCATATTATTAAAAGCAACTGTTGAAGATGAGACCACGGTATATAAGCTAAGTAATACTGAATTTACGATGTATCAGGTTGGCATATATAAAAAGAATTCATGGGTTTTAGAGACTGAGTTTGCAAACTCTGGAGTCATATTTGATTTTGATGATTCTTCCGCTCAGGCAGAAGCTGCAAAAAAACTGGAAAAATATGTACAGGATAACAACATCAAAGGAATGTCCGGAAAGACCAATTCAGACGGAGAAGTTATGTACAGAAATCTGGAAAAAGGTGTGTATCTTTTTGTCCAGATACACACAACACAAATTGGCAATCAAGTATATCAAAGCGAACCTTTTATCATAACAGTTCCGGGTAATTATGATGGTCAGATCATCTGGAATGTAACGGCAGAACCTAAATTTAAAAATGAATCGATACCACCAATTACCACGAATACGCCACCAGTTTCAGAAGAACCATCGGGTGATAAAAGCAGTCGCACTCCAAATGTAAAAACGGGAGACGATACGAATGTAATTATGTGGCTTTCTTTAATGGGAATATCCTTAGTCATATTTAGTATTTGTAAAAGAAAAGTCCATAAATAATATGAGAAGATCGAGAAATCCCGGTCTTTTCGTTTCGTTATATAACTGGCATAACCCAAAAACAGATACCTCCGGAGGTGCACCGTATGGTGTCACCTGGGAGGAAATAGATCTGAAACCTTGGGAGGATTTGGAAAAGAATAATTGAGTTGTCAGTGCAATCTTATTTATCTCTTGTGACAGAAATAGGTTCTCGTTTTGCTGGAAGTAAGTCTGAACTGATCTCAGGAGCATCGAGCAGTGCAGTAAAATTCTGTCTAATGATATCCAGTGTCTTCTGCTTTTTTTGCAATTCCTGTTTTTTTCGGACGGTAGTAGCTTGTTCAGATTCAAGATTTTCAATCCTCTTCAGGATTTTATTAGAGCTTGGGATTTTGGTAACACCGAGAGCCTGAAGCTCTTTTTTTAGTGAATCGTGGAGTTTGTATTCTGCCTGATGTTTGCTGCGGTATGCTTTTGGATTTTTAGCAAATTTGCAATCTTCAATTACCTTACGGCAGAGCCGGTAAGAATCGCAGTGTTTTTGAATGAGTTTCTGCGTGCTCAGCTCACTGTTGAGTTGTGCTATTTTCGGATCAACCGCTTTAACAGAAGCATCAACGTCAGAAATATGCTGCTGGGCTTCTCTGGACAAATGCTTTGGAGTTTTCACTTTGCTACGGTTTTTAGCCAGACGGATACGGATATTTTCTTCGCTATAATAACTTCCAAGAGATTTCATATAAGTGAAGTTTTTCTGCTCCAGTGCACGGAAGGATAGGTGCTTTCCTTGGAGGATTTCGTATCCGGCTAACTGCATTTTTTGTAGAAATTCCTCATAATGGTACATTCTTTTATATCTGCGGAGCCAATACTAACCATAAATCCGGAGGAAAGCAATGCAAAGAGCACAGAGTCAGAAAAGAATATGTGGATGAAGATGTTCTTCGCCTGATCCAAACGCATATGAAAACCGTATTGGATACAGAAAAAATGATTCAGGAAATAAATGCAGCTTCCAAAAACCAGACACAGTACCTGCTTTTGGATAAAGAAGTGGGGAAACTTCGATGGGAACTAAGCCGAATCAGTAAGCGTAAGTCGGATTTATATGAAGATTACGCGGAACGTTTGATTACGGAAGAAGAGTACATACAGTTTTCTCGGATTTATTCCAATGAAATTGAGAATATCAAGAGCCGTCTGGACACAGTATTGGCGGCACAGGTTCGGTATTCCCAGGATTACCACATTGAAGAAGGCTGGGGAAATGTGATACATACTTATATGTCAAAGCGTAAGCTGACAAAAGAAATGGCAGATGCCTTTGTGGATTCAATTATTATCCATGGTAAGTATGATTATGAGATCAAGCTGGTATATGACGATCAGTTTGCAGATTTACAGAAATTAAAGAAAGAGAAGGAGGGCAGTCAAGATGACAGATCATAGAAAAACAGCTGTTTACATCCGTTTATCCGCAGAAAATGACAATGTAGATGGCAGAGCCCAAAAAGAGAGCGACAGTGTAACTTCTCAAAGAATTCTGTTAAAATCATTTGTGATTGATCAGTTGGGTGTTGCTGAGGCAGATATCCTGGATTTTCCCACTTCTACAGATACGATTTATTTCGATTAATGACAGCTATGACAGTGCGGCAAGCAGCGGAATGACTGGTGGCATGAATGTAGCATTGCAGAATCTGGTATACAATATGTATAGCCTGGATTTGTCTAAGAAAATTTCATCAGCATTGCAGACAAGAACAAAAAATGGCACACGCCTTCCGGTGAATGCCAGATATGGCTATAAAAAAGGAAAAGATGGAAGGCTGGAAGTTGATCCGGAGGCTGCAAAAGTCGTGAAAATGATTTTTCAGATGGCAGCGGAAGGAACAAGTTTTGCAGATATTACAAGGGAATTGAACAGACAGGCGATTGCCACTTGTGATGAGCAGAAATTATCAAAAGGGGATCAGGTGCAGTTCCAGAGGTTTGACACGATCAAAAAGAAACACTGGAGCCTTACGACAGTAGCGGCAATTGTCCGGGATGAGATTTATATTGGAACCAGAATCTGGGGAAAAACACGTTGCAGTATGCATACCGGTCATAAAGCAGTTCTGAATGATGAAACAGAATGGGTTCGCCTGGAAAATCATCATACGGCAATTATAGACAGGGTATTGTTTGAAAAAGCAAATGAAATGCATCCGAAAAAGAAGAGAAGTGTTGCGGAATCACGCACCAATTTTACTCTGGAAAGACGTAAAAAGCAGCCAGCATTGCTGTTATGTGCCAACTGTGGGCATTCTTTGCTAAAAGAAACGGAGCATCTGCTAAAATGCTCAGATGCTCGAACCAATGGAGATCCTGTGTGTCGAAGTCTGGTGATCCGACGGGAACCGCTGGAGGAGAATATCCTTGGGCTTGTTCATCAGTATGCAGCGTCAATGTTGGAAAAAGAAAGTATCTTCCAACAGGCAATGCGACGACAAAGAGATCAATACCGCAGAATTGCAAAAACAGAGCCGACAGTTGACCTCGGAAAAGATGAAACTCTATGATGCTTACAAAGATGGTCGTATAGATCGTGATTCGTATAAGCAGAGAGCTGGAAAGATAAGTGTACAGCTGGAGGAAATAAAACGAAAGATATAAGATGCGGAGAATAGTAAAAAGCTTCTTGAATAAAATGAACTTTCTGATAAAATAAAACTAAAAGATTTCTTGGGAATTCAGAAGTTCGATACAGAGAAGCTGCGTGAGATTATCAAGGTGATCCGTGTTCATAGTCAGGATGAAATTGAAATCGAATGGAATTTTGACGATATTTTTTCGGAACAGAGGTAACTTGAGCAGGACAAGAATGACTTATCAGAAGATAATAAAGGTGCTGGGACTACCTGATGGGAGCGTCAAATAGTCTTCGGCAGAAAAAAATAAAATTTTTTTTGTCCTATACTTGACACATCCACATGTATGCCGACATACATATTGCTCCAATATGGCAAAATCGGGAATGAATCCAAAGACGTTACAGTACCTCATGGGGCATTCGGATATAAGTGTTACAATGAATGTGTACACGCATATCGGTTTTGATGATGCTGAGGAAGAACTGAAACGAATGGAAGAGTTTAGGAAGGCACAAGCGGAGGTTGAGCAGAAGAAGGAGAAACCGATGTCGCAAAAGATGTTTAAGGTAATTTGATATAGAAGATGGATAACGCTCCGGCTTGGCTGGGGCGTTTTTCTGTGGAAAAAAGTAGGTTCAGAGGATATAATATATATTGTATTTTTTATACAAAAGAGGTGGTATCAATTAAATTAAAAATAGATTTTTTTAAAGATGATTTGAAGTTGTTAACTGTAAATGGGCAATTTTTTCCTGAACAAATGAGTTCAAGATTATTTATGCCAAAGGAAGATGTAGCAAATAAATACCAAATTGCATTTCATGAACGATTTCATTATTTACAATATATTTTTACTCCTTATGGTCATATGAAATGGGGAGCAAATAGAACATATTCATCAGAGATTTTAGGTATGTGGTTAGAGAATAATTTGGTGACAAAAAAGAAGATTCCGGTATCAGAATATCTGGAAAACAATGAAAATAGTATAAGGGTACTTTGTAGTATTATGATGCAAGATTTTGCTAAGAGGTTATCTGATGTTACCGATGGAATTGCGCTTACAAAAGAAGAACTGAAATTGTTGGGAATCGATAATAAAAATGATTTGCTTCCGCAAATTAAAGTTAATGGAAAAAAGTATTTATTAAATGGTCTTGATATTATTGAAAGTTTTGCAAAATATGAAGAAGCCATATTAGCTTTTTTGGTGGAAAACAAAGATATCAATGATACAATAAATCCAGATTTTCTTTCTCCAAGATATTATGTTGTACTGTATTATTTTGTTGAGCAACTAGGTATGGATAGATTAGAAGAATTTCCCATTGCTTGTGAGTTATCTCTGTGTTTTTCGCATTTACCAAGAGCTAATGATAGAGCAAGTATGGTAAATTATCATCCGGGATGGAGATTTATAAAAATAGTTGAGTTTCTGAAAGATAACAGACCAGAATATAATATATTTGAAGATGAATCATTTTGGCAATATACATCGCAAGTGTTAAAGGAATGTCAATTTGAGGGATGGGATGAACTTTGGAAACCAGCAGAAGAGTATGCAAAGCAATGTGATTTGTCCATAAGTCAAGAAATGTCAAGAGCAATTCATTACAAAAAGAAACATCCATGGTGTTTAACATATCCGATGGCTAATCCAAAGGAATTTACAGGAGAAGAGTTTAATAGGTTTTATCCGTTATTTACAATAACGGATAACGAAGTTTTTTATAATGTAGCAGGAGTTAATCAAAATGAAATTTTTTTGGAAAATGAGATACAATCAGTTGTAAATCAGATAATAGGATATAAGTCAAAATATAATTTATATCCTAATTCCATACAGTGTGCAGATAGTTATTATGGCATTAAGTCATGTAAACATTGGATAGATGGAAGTTGTGATGGTCATTTATGTGCTGAGTCGGAAGTACCTAAGTTAGTTATGGATGATAATTCTAATATTATAGATGGCTGTATGTTGGAAATATGCCTGAATATCTGGAGAACTTCAATTAGAGAAATTGAAATAGGTAATACTGGGAATAGAATTGAATTTTCAAAATTGGCATCAAAAGTGAAAGAAGTAAAAGAAAGAAGGGAAAATCCTTAGTAGTAAGAATTTCCATTTTAATACCAACTTTACTACTAACAGCCCGCAATAACTTGCTCCATCTTGCTCTGTTTTGCCAAGATGCCAGCTAAAACACACATTTTACAAATTCTCAGAATCCCTTGCAAAACAGGGCATTCCGGGGCAAAACAAGGAGAAACAAAACAATGATAAAAGTACTATTTGTTTGCCACGGCAGTGTTTAATGGATGCTGTGAAAGCCTAGGCTTTAAAGGATTTTTTGATGATTGACGAATAATTTACACCTTATTTATACCTTTGGAAGACCGGATCGGAATAATAGAGAAATAAAGAAATAGATAAATATAACAGGAAGCAATTTTGTCATATTGGAAATAATTAAAATTTGCTGAACCGTGTTGATTTTATTGATTGAGTATAATAAAAGTAAGAACAGAAACTTCCATGTTTGAAGCGGTTACCAGAATTGACAAAGAAATGCAAGTTAGCCAATCCGGTAGTCCAGCATATTTTTTCATTGTCACCCGACGTTTTTACAAAACATATACTTATTCCGCTTGATGCGTCATTCTTGTTCTGAAAACAGGAACAGAATCCTTACAGCGACTGTAAGTGTTATTTATTGTGCTTCTGTGCTATCATTTACCCAGAAATGGATAGGAGGCATTCACATGAAACCAATTTTGAATATTGAAAATCTTACCAAAGTCTATGGGACGTTGCCAAACCAGACGAGAGCACTGAACGGAATCACTTTTCAGGTCATGCCGGGAGAGTTTCTCGGTATTATGGGAAGCAGTGGTTCCGGCAAATCCACGCTTCTCAACTGTATTGCAACTGTGATTCAGCCTACAGGTGGAAGCATTCAGGTGGAGGGAGATACTCTGCAATCCCTCAAGGAAAAGGCTCTTGCCGAGTACCGTGGCAAAAAAGTTGGTTATCTATTCCAGAACTTTGAATTGCTGGACAACCTGACTGGCAGGGAAAATATCCTGCTCCCGACTTCCTTGCATGGGGTAGCCGAAACAGAAAGCAGCCAGCGGCTGAAGCAGTTGGCTGACTATCTGGAAATTTCTGATGTTCTGGATAAGTTTCCGTCCAAGATGTCCGGTGGCCAGCGTCAGCGTGTTGCGGCAGCAAGGGCTCTGATCTTACATCCCCAAATGATCCTTGCCGATGAACCGACGGGTGCACTGGATTCTAAGAACGCAAGAAGTCTTATGGAGAAGCTGTCCGGCCTGAATCGTGACGAACAAGCTACGATCCTGATGGTAACCCATGATTCCAATGCCGCCAGCTTCTGTAAGCGCATCCTGTTCATCCAGGATGGCGTGATCTTTCATGAGCTTCGGCGTGGAGACGAAAGCCAGCAGGAGTTCTACGGGCGCATCCTGAAGGTGATGGCGCAACTGGGAGGGGGCAGCGCAAATGTTCTCTAATCTCATTCTTCGGAACAGTCGCCGCAGCCGAAAGGAAAACGGTCTGTTTTTCAGCTCCCTGGTGATTTCTATTGTTGCATTTTACATGATTCTTTCCATCTCCACTCAAGATGTGATGCTCTTTTTGCAGAAAATGGAGAGTGACGCAGTTGACAAACTCCTGCTTCTGATTCCTGCGTTTTATGGGATGACCCTCGGTATTCTGTTCTTTTTGATCTATTTTGCCTGCAAGTATCAGTTCGAGTGCAGACGGCATGAGTTTGGTGTTTATCTAATGTTGGGGATGCGTAGAAGTAAACTGTTTGGTATGCTTCTGGCGGAAGATTTCCTGACCAGTATTCTTGCCATGCTCATAGGATTACCTGTGGCTGTGGTGCTTTCAGAAATTGTCAGTCTTGTCACCGCCAAGCTGGTAGGCATGGGGATCATCGGTCATCAGTTTTCTTTATCCTGGTTTGCGATTGAATGGACGCTGGCAGGATTTCTGGCAATTAAGCTGACGGCACTTCTGATTTTGAGTGGACGAATCAGCCGCCAGGAGATCGGTACTTTGCTATCCCAGCCAACGAACCGCCCCAAAAAGCAAATGCCATCTGTTATCTATGGACTGGCTGCTATATGCGGAAGTGTGATGTTGGCAGTGGCTTACTACATGGCGATTCAGGGAATTGCATGGACAAAGGTAAGTATGATGGGACTGACTTTGCTGTTGGGCATAGTTGGTACGATGCTGCTTTTCTATGGGATGCGTGCACTGATTGCTTTGATTGTTAAGAAAGGAAAAGGAAATAAGCAGCTTCATGTATTTACCTTCCGGCAGATTCAGGAGAATGTCATTCATCAGTCAAACTCCATGGCCATCAGCTCCCTGCTGATTCTGGCGGCGCTGTGTTGTTTTGGTGCGGGCGTAGGAATTGCAGGAACGAATAACCTGTCTTCTGGCCATGTAATCGACTATACTTTTGAAGATCATACTGCAGAAGATTCATCGCAGGTTCTTCCGAATATAAAGGCAGCCCTGAAAGAAAACAGTTTGGAAAATCAATTTTCAGAGCTTTTTGAAATGAGGGTTGGGCGTATTCGCACCACAGAAGATTATGATAATGCCTACAGCATGGACGCTGTTATGGACTCTCTTCGGAGCCTGCCCCAGTCGGAAGACCGGGATGTCCTTCTGAACAATCTTGGTTATGCCACATACCCATATTTGATTTGTTTATCGGACTATAATCGTTTGTTGGAATTGTCCGGCAATCCGGCTCTCCAATTAGGCGAAAAGGAGGCCGCTGTCTATATTGATACAGAGTTTACTACGGTAAGCCGTACCGCAATGCTGAACCAAGTATTGGCCGGGCATCCCAAGGTGGAACTGGATGGTAGTCCGATTCATCTTACAGGAGAGGTTCAGTCTGTGAATTTGGTCACGGACCGTTCTATAACCTTGTCCTTTGCATTGATTCTTCCGGATGAAGCATTCCTATATTATAGTCAGGGAATGTATGATACCTATGTCAATGCGGTGCTCAGTGAGCAAGCTCTGAATGGAAATAGCCTTATGACTGCATATTTGGATTTGAACGAGAAGCTGGACGAAACTGACATTGAATATGAAAGCTATCTTCAGAATATGGGTCGTCAGCTTTTCTACACCATAGCATCCAGTTATATTACCCTCTATCTTGCGATTGTTTTCCTGGTAGTTGCCAACACCATCGTGGGTGTTCAGTTCCTGATGAGTCAGCAGAAAACCGGGCGCAGATACCAGACTCTGATCCGCCTGGGAGCTACTTACGAAACCCTTTGCCAGTCTGCTGGAAAGCAAATTACCTGGTTTATGGGACTTCCTGTATTGGTTGCGGCTGTCAGCAGTTTGTTTGGAGTCAGGGCGTTATTTACAGGGATACTCTCGTCCCGAACCCGTGGGACAGTGGCTGAAATGATGTTTGTATCTGCTGCTATGATTTTGCTGCTTTGCGTGATAGAATATATTTATATGAGAGTGGTCAAGCGCTCCAGTGATCGGTATTTGCTGACACTGATGCAGCCACAGAGAGAAGAATAATTTGGAAGGAGGTGCTGCCGTGAAAAGAATTGCTGTTGTGGAAGATGAAGTCTATATGCGGGAAGAACTCTGCAATATGCTTCAAAAGGACGGGTATCTTGCGGAGGCAATCACCGAGTTGGAAGATGCCGCTCGGCTCCTGGCAGCCCTCCGTCCTGACCTTGTGATCTTAGACCTGAATTTGCCGGAGATCAGTGGCTTTCAAATCTGCCAGGAACTAAAGAATAAAACCGCTATCCCCGTCCTGATACTGACTTCCAGAGATCAGGTAAAGGATGAACTGCAAGCGTTCCACTTGGGTGCTGATGAATATTTGACGAAGCCGTGCAGAAAAGATCGACTTCTTGCCAGGGTATCCAATATTCTCAAAAGGTATGAAGGCCGTACCAATCTCATAGAGGGACCAGATTTCCTGTTAGACCAGCAGACCTACACGCTTTATATTCATAATACCTCTGTCGTGCTTCCAAAAAATCAGGGAAAACTGTTGGTTGCTCTTTTGTCCGGCGGCGATGCTCTGGTCACGACGGAGCAACTTTGCATAGCACTATGGGGAACCACGGAATACATAGACGAAAATGCCTTGCAGGTTAATCTGACCAGGCTGAAAAAGACGATGTCCGGTCTTGAGATGAAGCAGCGAATCGTTGCGGTTCGTGGGATGGGCTATCGTCTGGAAACGGGGGTGGCTCCATGAAGCGGCTTTGGCGCATGATAGAACGGTACTACCCCTGGCTGCTGTTGCTGTTGGGCGTGGATTGCTTTTGTGCTATCATTCTTTGGATTTCTGACATTCAGGCATTTCAAACCTTGAGTGGGTTAGTAGTTCTGACAAGCCTCCTTTTGTTTTCAGCAATTCTGTTTGTACTAAACAAGCGGGAGACCACCCGCCGAGAGCTGTTCCGGGATTTCCTCAGTGATCCTGCCATCTGCAACGAGGAACGGCTGCTCAGTGCCATCAGCCGGGAAGAAGGAGAATCTATCCGGCTTCTGGCATCAGTTTTACAGGAACACAAAACTGAGAGTAACAGTATGGCAGATGCCCTACAGGACTATGAAGAATATGTGGAGGGCTGGGCACATGAAGCGAAAACGCCCCTATCGTTGTTGACCATGCTCCTGGATAATCGGAGCAACGAAATGTCTCCTCCCCTGCAAGCAAAACTGGATTATGTCCGCAGTCAGCTTCAGGAGGATGTCACTCAGATGTTATACTATGCCCGGTTAAAGAGCAGTACAAAGGATTATCAGTTTAAGGATATCAATTTGAATGACTGCTTGGGGGAAGTTCTGGAGGACTATGCCCCACTTCTGGAAGAAAAGCAGTTTGTAATTATCAATAAACTGCAATCTGAAACAGTCTATACAGACCGTAGAGGGCTTCAGTTTATGTTGGGACAGATCGTGAGCAATGCCATAAAATATAGCAGCGATAGTCCCATGCTAACAATCTCTATGATACATTCGGAGATCGCAGATGTCCTTTCAGTTGAGGATAATGGCATCGGTGTAAAAAAATATGATCTGCCGTATATTTTTCAAAAGGGCTTTACCGGGGATTCTACTGACAGCAGAAAGAAAGCTACCGGTATAGGGCTTTACCTGGTTAAGAAGATGGCTGACGATCTAAACCTTCGTCTGGAAGCTGCTTCCCCGTGGGAAAAGGGCTTTAAGATAGTCATCTTCTTTCCAAAATTGAAATCCAACGGAGGAAAATAATATAAGCAAAAAACGGGGCTGTAAAATAAGTCTCTGCTAAAGAAACGCTAGTTCCGACAAATGCTGGTTCTGGCGTTTCTTTACATTAATATATGTTTTTTGAAAATCGTCACTGTTTTATGTAAAAAGGGTACACTTAATAAGCTTGGATAGATTTCTTCTGTACGTCCATATTTTTTATATCTTACATGTTGTTTTCGTTTGAAAAGAAATTTACGTCCATTAGGGCATATAGGATTTCCGTTCTCATCTCTTATATAGTTTACAGCACGATAAGGATTCGTGTGATGTTTTTTATCTGCCGTTTCTTTTTTGTACATGGTAAATATCATTAAATTTTTCCATTAAAGGTACAAAGCATTCCATGCCTTGTCTTCCATAAAATCAATTCTACGTTAAAAACATACCGTCTAGACAGCTATTTTTTAAGCTATCATTTGAAAGACATATATAATATATAGGCTCAAATGGTGAAAGTGCCCATTTGGGCCTATTATTGTATGAATTCATACGTTACAACCAGAGCAAGATCCACCCGTGTATTACAGTATTGTCATTTTGACAATATTGTATTACTTACGAGTGGCAGACTTGATGGGGATTACGTCCCCATACCCACGTGAAAATATAATTGCTGGCAATTACATTTTAGCAGATATGCAGGCATATCTGAATAAGCGTCATAGACAACAAAATAAGGAAATTTTGATAAGGCATTCACCTGGAATAGGTGAGTGTTTTTTTGTTTTCAAATATTCAATTAATCGAAAAAATTAAAAAAATTTCATTAGGGGGCTGTAAAAATGCCTCTCAGCGTTTCGTTTTATGTAAGGGTATTTTGGACAGGAAAAATTTAAAAAATTTTTATCAAGAACCTGTATTTATGCCCTTCATCTTTTGAATATGTGTAAGGACATTTTTGAGCCGGTATAAAAATGATTTTTACAACAATTAGAAACAGAAACGAGGCGAGAAAAGAATGAAATATGAATACATGAAGGAGTCAGAGCAGATGCTTCAGTACTTCCAGTTTCCGAAGTTTTTGCTCAAACTGCGCATTTCCCAAACTGCAAAATTTCTTTATATGATTTTGTATGACCGGGCACGGATATCGAGAAAGAATAGCTGGATAGACAAGTATGGAAATGTTTATCTGATTTTTCCGATAGAGGAATTGTCTGCTCAAATCGGCAAATGTAAATCTTCTGTAAAAACAGCATTGAAGGAATTAGATGATGTGGGACTATTGGTTCGCAGATCTGGTGGTTTTTCAAAACCCAATCATTTATATGTAAAAATTCCATCTGATGAGATTGGTTTACAGCTGGTTGAGAATAAGGCGGTTGAAAAGATGGTTGCAACAGAGTCGGAAAAGCAACCTTCATCTGGTCGTAAAAATGGCTGTGCAGGAGTCGGAAATGTGGCACCTAGTAAAGTAACTGAGAAATATAAAAGAAATAAATATCATGAAGTAAATTATTGCTATGGAGAAGGAGAGAGTTTGTGATGAGAGAAGAAGATACTGTATGTGTAGGCAGTGATGGTTTGCAATACTGTAAAGTCTGTGGGGAAGCGAAAGAAGCATTTTTTCCTGAGGGTGGATTTATGGGGATGAAGAAACATTCCAGGCAATGTGCCTGTGACAGAAAAGCGTATGAAGAAGAACAAAAATATTTTAAAGACAAAGAGCACCGGGAATTAGTCAGCAGAAATACGAGCATCTGTTTTGACGAGAGCAGAATGGAAGAGTGGACATTTGAGAATGCAGATATGTCAGATACGGTAATGCATAGAGCAAAAAAATATGTTGATAACTGGGAGGAAATGAAAAGAAATCATATAGGCTGTTTGTTCTGGGGACCGGTTGGTACCGGGAAAAGTTTTATTGCGGGGTGCATTGCCAATGAACTTCTTAAGCAAGAAGTAATGGTAAAGATGACAAATTTCAATACCATTATTGATGATATATTTCCACTGGCAGACAAAACGGAATATATCAATGCATTGGCGTCTTATCAGCTTTTGATTATTGATGATCTTGGAGTGGAACGAAATTCAGAATATGCGTTAGGAATTATTTTTAGCGTCATAGATCGAAGAATCCGTTCAGGACGACCTTTGATCATTACGACCAATCTTCCGCTGAAAGAAATAAAAAACGAGACCATGTTAGATAAAAGACGTATCTATGACCGTATTTTAGAAATGTGTACGCTTATGTATGTTGGAGGCACAAGTAAGAGAGAAGTGATTGCAAGTATGAAAATGGAGAAAGCGAAAACGTTGTTGAATACAAACAGAGGAGGACTGCGAATGAATCATACAGAAAAAACAATACCTGTTTGGGAGAAATATTCTTTAAATGTATCCGAAGCAGCAGAATATTACGGAATTGGAGAAAAGAGATTGAGACAAATCGCAGGTGAAAATGAGGGAGCGGATTTCATTTTGGAAGTAGGTTCTCATATTCGATTCAAAAGGAAATTGTTTGAAGATTATCTGGATACAGCCAGCACAGTTTAAGTGACAGAATAGAAGAAATAGTAATGAAAATAATATTCATTTTATCTTAGCGAAGGAAAGGTCTTGTGGTATAATGAATAAACCGAGACGGTCTTCCAAGTTAAATGAACATTTGATGAAGGAGACTAAAATATTATGAGTGAAAAAAGGAGAGATCATAGAGGACGTATATTACACAATGGAGAAATACAGTTATCTGATGGCAGATATCGATTTAAGTATGTCGATGAGATGGGAAAGGAGTGCTGCGTATATAGCTGGCGCTTAGACCATAACGATGCAACTCCGAAAGGAAAGCGCCGTACTTTGTCGCTTCGGGAGATGGAGAAGAAAATCCAGGCGGACCATTTTGAGCAGATTGCAACAAATGGCGGAAATATGACGGTACTGGAACTGGTTGAAAAATATACATCAACAAAAACCGGTGTCAGACCTACTACAGTTGCAGGATACGGAACAGTTATCAATTTATTGAAGAAAGATCCATTTGGAAAAAGAAGGATTGATACGGTTCGGATTTCGGATGCAAAATGTTGGCTGATACATCTTCAGCAGGTAGAAAAGAAAAGTTATAGTTCCATCCATTCAATCCGAGGAGTTCTTCGTCCGGCATTTCAGTTGGCAGTGGATGATGACCTGATCAGGAAAAATCCATTTCAGTTTCAGCTAATGGAAGTGGTTGTGAATGACAGTGTGACAAGAGAGGCAATCAGCAGGGCGGAGGAACGTAAGTTTCTGCGATTTGTGAAGGAAGATCCTCATTTTTGCAGGTATTATGAGGGAATCTACATTTTATTTAAAACCGGCCTTCGCATCTCGGAATTTTGTGGTTTGACGATTTCTGATATAGATTTCAAGGAGCATACAATCAACATCGATCATCAATTGCAGAAGAAATCAAAGATCGGATATTATATTCAAGAGACTAAAACAACCAGCGGAACGAGAAAGATACCTATGACTGCGGATGTAGAGGAATGCTTTCGGAAAATAATAGAAAAACGGAACCCGCCCAAAGCAGAGCCTATGGTAGAGGGAAAAAGTGGATTTTTATACTTTGATAAAAATGGAAGTATCTGTTATTCTCTGCACTGGGAGCATTACTTTCAACATATCATTCAGAAATATAATAATACTTACAAAGCACAGATGACTGTTATCACACCACATGTATGTCGGCACACCTATTGCTCAAACATGGCAAAATCCGGAATAAATCCAAAAGCATTGCAATATTTGATGGGCCACTCAGAGATCAGCGTAACGTTGAATACATATACGCATGTAAATCTTGAGGATGCTAGGGAAGAAGTTGCCCGGATTCAGGTTGTGTAATTATGATTTTTAATTGAAAATAGCAAGGTGTAAAATAGAAAAACATACACCTTATTTTACACCTTTTGCGGACGATATTATGCGAAAATAAACCAGGTTATGCCAGAAAGCAAACATTTACAAAGGCTTACAAAGACCGAGAAACCAAGAAAAACTAAGAAATGCGAGGTTATACAACAATGATAAAAATACTTTTCGTTTGCCATGGCAACATCTGCCGCAGCACAATGTCCCAGAGTGTCTTCACCTACCTGGTCCGTCAGGCAGGGCTTGAAGACTGCTTTGAGATTGATTCTGCGGCGACCAGCCGTGAGGAGATCGGCAATCCGCCGCATTATGGAACGAGAAACAAGCTGCGACAGGTGCAGATTCCGCTGATTGCACATCATGCGAGGCAGATGACGCGGCAGGATTATGAAAATTTTGACTTTCTTATTGGAATGGATTCTGCTAATATAAGAAACATGACACGGATTGTGGGCGGTGATGAGGAGCATAAGATTTATAAGATGCTTTCTTTTGCGGATTATGAGAAGACGCATCAGCTGTCAGCGGCACGTGACGTGGCAGATCCGTGGTATACAGGGGATTTTGATGCAACTTACGATGATATTCTGCGTGGATGCAGGGGACTTTTAGCTTATATCAGTGGAGGGATTTGATTTTTCACAGGATTGCTGTATCCTCCGGCGGATCGCGGAGGTATACAGAGGAATAACAGGAGACAACAACATGGAATTACAGAATGGAAGACCTGCCGATGCAGCAGGCAGAATGGACAAGGAGATCCGTACTTATGATTTTCTGGATGGTCTTGGTGTAGATTATCAGAGGATGGATCATGAGGCAGCTTTTACAATGGAAGCATGCAAAGAGGTCGATGAGGCACTTGGCGTGGAAATGTGCAAAAATCTGTTTCTGTGCAACCGGCAGAAGACGGATTTTTATCTGCTTTTGATACCGGGGGACAAGGTGTTCAAGACGAAAGAACTCTCAAAACAGATCGGCAGTGCGAGGCTTTCTTTTGCGAGTGCAGAATATATGGAAAAATATCTGGATATTACGCCGGGAGCGGTCAGCATTATGGGACTGATGAATGACAAAAACAATGTAGTACGTCTTCTGGTGGATGAGGATCTGCTCAAGGAAGAATGGATCGGATGTCATCCGTGTGTGAATACTTCCAGTATCCGTGTGAAAACAAAAGATATGTTTGATACAGTGATGAAAGCGATGCATCATGAGATGACGGTCGTAAAACTGACGGGGGAAGAGAACAAATGATAAAAGCAGTTATTTTTGATATGGACGGCACGTTACTGGACACGGAGAAATATTATATTATGTTCTGGCCAAAGGCTCTGGAACATTTCGGATATAAGGTTACGAGGGAACAGGTTCTGACACTGAGGTCTCTGGGGAGGCCATATGCACCCGAGTATTTGAAAAAAATGGTGAATGATCCGAACCTGGATTATGAAGCAGTAAGAAGTTACCGAAGAAAAATTATGGAAGAATATCTGAAGACAGTCAAAGTGGATATAAAACCGGGGGCAGTTGAGATTCTTACTTATCTGAAAGATAAGAATATACACCGTGCAGTTGCAACGGCCAGTGATCTGGAGAGAACGACACGTTATCTGAAACAGTTTGGACTGTATGAGTATTTTGACAAGATTGTCTGTGCACCGATGGTGGAACACGGAAAACCGGCACCGGATGTCTATGAATATGCATGCAGTCAGATCGGACTTGCCCCGGAAGAATGTATGGCGGTTGAGGATTCACCAAACGGCATCAAAAGTGCCTGTGCGGCCGGATGTAAAGTGGTTATGGTTCCGGATCTGACACAGCCGGATGAAGAGATCAAAGATATGCTGTATGCATGTGTGCCGACACTGATGGATCTAAAACAGTTTATCTTAGTCGGAGAAGATATAAGTGGCGAGCAACAAATTTGTCTTAGTGGGAGTGCAATCTCCGACTAAGATAAAAGCTCCGCGAGGGCACACATTGTCCAGTGGACAATGGTTTTGTGCCGACCGAAGCGGAGCGTAGAAAGATTGTGGGAGTGCGACGCACGGAACAATCCGCAGGCATCATAGTTTGGGGCTTTTGATCCCAACATCATTTACATTACAGAACAACATACTTCAGTATGAACAGCACAGCCAGAACATACATCAGAATACTGATCTTCTTTTCTTTTGCCTTTCCGGTCGCAACATTCAGTACAACGTAGGAGATAACGCCCATAGCGATACCTTCTGAAATACTGTACATGAACGGCATGGCAATGATTGCAATAAAGCATGGAATAGCCTCTGTGTAGTCAGAAAAATCAATCTTCGTGATAGAGGTCAGCATTAAGAATCCAACCATGATCAGGGCAGGAGCCGTTGCGAAAGACGGGATTGCCAGGAAGATCGGGGACAGGAACAGGGACAGTCCGAACAGGATCGCTGCTGTCAGGGAAGTCAGACCGGTACGTCCGCCTTCTGCTACACCGGATGCACTTTCTACGAATGTGGTAACGGTAGAAGTACCGAACATAGCACCTACGGAAGTACCAACGGCATCAGCGAGCAGGGCACCGCGGATGTTCGGCAGCTTTCCGTCTTTATCCAGCATATCTGCTTTGGAAGCAACACCGATCAGGGTTCCAAGAGTGTCAAACATATCTACAAACAAGAATGCAAACATGATGACAACAAAGTCAAGGGAGAATACAATGGAAAAGTCCATTTTCATCAGGGTTGGTGTCAGAGCCGGAATGGAAAAACCGCTTGAGAAGTTAGGCAGCAGGCTGTAAAAACCAGCGTCTGCATTCGGAACATAAAGTCCGGTGAACTGACAGATGATTCCAAGTCCCCAGGTGATCAAAATACCCCAGAGAATACCGCCTTTTACGTTCTTGAACAGGAAGATCGCAGTGATCAGAATACCGATCAGAGCAAGCAGGACGGTGATGCCTTCGTAATTGAAAGTTCCGGCCTGAACAGAACCCTTGAAAGAGAACAGACCAAGCAGTGTGGAGTCATTGTTTACAACGATTTTTGCATTCTGCAGACCGATAAATGCGATGAACAGACCGATACCTACCGATACGGCGTGTTTCAGATTCATCGGGATTGCATTGAAGATTGCTTCACGTACGTTTGTAAGAGAGAGAACGATGAAAATAATACCCTCTACAAATACGGCTGCGAGTGCTGCCTGCCAGGTATATCCCATACCAAGGACAACGGTGTAGGCAAAGTAAGCATTCAGTCCCATACCAGGAGCCAGAACAAACGGATAGTTTGACAGCAGTGCCATCAGGCAGGTGGCGATGAAAGCTGATAATGCCGTTGCAGTAAATACCGCACCGCGATCCATGCCGGATGCAGACAGGATGTTAGGATTTACTGCGAGAATGTAGGCCATCGTCATGAATGTTGTGATTCCGGCCATGATTTCGGTACTGACATTTGTACCATTTTCCTTCAGTTTGAAGAACTTTTCCATGTGTTTTCTACCTTTCCTTTCCTCAGGTTTGAATTAACATACTTTTTTATCTTAATGGATAGGGAAAGATTTTGCAAGAAGTTATGTCAACTGTTTTATAAATAGTATGGAACTGTCAGAGTATTTATTCGTCCCAGCCATCGGTGAGGCGAATATTTACGGAAATATTTCGCAATGTTTCGTTGTCAGAGAGTACCAGATCATCCGGGTCGGTGATCGGCGGAAGCTCAGAATCAAACTCGGTCAGTTCGACATAGATCCAGTCATAGGCAGCCTGATTTGCATTTTCAATGCAGTCGTCAAGTGTCTCGCCGGTTGCCGTGCAGCATTCCAGGTCCGGGAAACGGGCCTCGAAGGTGCCTTCGGTTGTTTTGCTGAAAATAGCAGGATAAATAAATTTCATAGTAAAATACCTCCGGATAAATAAATTTAATAATGTTAAGGTCAAGCCGTTATTTTGCCTGTTCTGCATGCTCTCGGTAATCTGCCCATTTCGGCAGCGGAGTTCCATTTTCCAGACTTGTCTTGATGTCTGTATAATAATGAAGTTTTCGCTGCAGATGTGTAAGAGAAGTCTGATATTGGCTGATCTCATTCAGAATGTGTTCCTGCTGGTTATTCAGCAGACTTAAAATCTCATCGATATGAGCAGATTCGTCTTCTTCGCAGGCAAAAAACTGCTGCAGTTTGGCAATCGACATGCCGGTTTTCTTAAAGCAGCAGATGGTCTTCAGACGGTTGATATGTCCCTGTATATAGACACGCTGGCCGGATTTGCTGCGTTCGACGTTTGTAAGGATGCCAAGATCTTCGTAATAGCGAAGGGTAGAAGAAGGCAGATGGAACATTTCAGAAACTTCTTTTATTGTATAAGTATCCATGACGCATCTCCTTTATGCAAAAATATAGAAAAAGTTCTTGACTTCAAGTGTACTTGAAGTGTTATCGTTTGTAAAGAGTAAAAAGAAAGATTGCAAAGAACTGGCAGACATTGCCATGAGATCATAAGGAGGAAATTACTATGTATCAGGCAGACGAAAAACGTTATGAAACCATGCAGTATAACCGATGCGGCAACAGCGGACTGCTGCTTCCGGAGCTGTCTCTTGGACTGTGGCACAATTTTGGAACACACTGCGATTACAAAAATATGAAAGTACTGTGTTTTACTGCATTTGACCATGGAATCACACATTTTGACCTTGCAAACAATTACGGACCGGAACCGGGAAGTGCAGAACGCAATTTCGGAAGAATTTTAAAAGAAGATCTCGGTGCTTACCGTGATGAGATCCTGGTAAGTACAAAAGCCGGTTATGTGATGTGGGATGGCCCTTACGGAAACTGGGGAAGCAAAAAGTATCTGATCGCAAGTCTGGATCAGAGCCTTAAAAGAATGGGGCTGGAATACGTTGATATCTTCTATCATCATCGCATGGATCCGGAGACACCGCTTGAGGAGACCATGGAGACACTGGCACAGATCGTCCGCAGCGGAAAAGCACTTTATGCAGGCATTTCCAATTATGACGGAGAGCATATGAAGCAGGCAGAAGCAATTCTGAAAGACCTGCACTGCCCGTATATCATCAACCAGAACCGTTATTCCATCTTTGACCGTACGATCGAGAAGAACGGACTGAAACAGGCAGCAGCAGAAGCAAAGAAAGGGATCATCGCATTCAGCCCTCTGGCACAGGGAACTCTGACAGACCGTTACCTGAACGGTATCCCGGCTGACAGCCGTATTGCAACGGACGGAAGATTCTTAAAAGCAGATCAGCTGACGGAAGAAAAACTGGCAAGTATCCGTGGACTGAACGAACTGGCAAAACAGAGAGGTGAGAGCCTGGCACAGATGGCACTGAAATGGGTATTAAAAGACCATGTAGTGACCAGCGTGCTGATCGGTGCATCCAAGACAACACAGATCCTTGATAATCTGAAAGTTCTGGAAAGTGCAGATTTCACAGAAGAAGAACGGAAGAAGATCGATGAGCTGAGTCTGCCTCACGCAAAATAAAATACCGGGAAGGTAGAAAGTTTGAAAACGAAAAAAGGAACTGCAGTCGGCAGTTCCTTTTTTCGTGTGAGTAAGTAGTAAACATATATGCAGGTAAGCAATAAACATAGTTTCATGTTTATTTTTTTCTGGCGTGTGTCTGACGGATCTTTTCTTTTTCTTCTTCTTCGAATTTCTCGAATGCTTCTATATCCTGATGTGCAAACATCATAAAGAATCCGACTACCTGCATGGCCATGGCGATCCAGATCGCCTTTACGCCAAACCAGGCGGAGCAGGAGGCACCGAAAGCGGCACCGATCGCAAAAACCAGAATAATAAATCCACAGTGGATGCTTTTGTATTTCATCGCCGGATCTTTGCTGATATGGTACAGGCAGAGATATTCGGTCGCACTTCGCATATTTCCGATGCACATGGTTGTTGCACATGGAATACTGCGGAATTTGCGGAAAGTATCGACCTGCATGGCACAGGCGAAAGAAAGCATGATGTTCGCGATCACATTGAGGGTAGGTTCATTCGGCAGAAATCCGGTGATCCCGAGAATCAGGATTTCTATGATCAGAACAATCTGCCTCCAATGGATCTTGACGCTGGTTTTATAAAAATGCTTAATCCATTCCGTAAGGTATACACCAAGAAAAAAAGCGGCAAGCGGCAGAAGATAACGCAGGGCATGCATCAGGTTTCCGGAAGCGAGATTCTGTCCGAGCAATACAATGTTTCCAGTCTGAGCATTTGCAAACACGTGATCACGCACGTTGTAAGAATACGCATCCTGGAAACCGCCTGCCAGAGTCAGAAAAATTCCTAAAGCCAGTGATTCCGATATTTGACCGTTTTTTGTAAAAAATAACTTATCAAACATAAGCTGCCGCCATCCTTTCTTGGTTCGGGGGTATAAAGATGCTCACGCATCTGTGTTGGGATCATCAGGATTCAGGGACATCGCTTCAAAGTCCGTCCCTTAGTATACAGAGAAATAGAAAAATGTAAAATGTATATTTAAAATAACAGTTATATTATTTTTATATAAAAATAAAACGAATCAGTTTTTCTCTTGCAAGCAATCCTGTTTACAGGTATACTGTCTGTCAGAGTCAAAAATCTTTTGACATCAATGATGCCTGTGAATTGTTTCGTTACAAAAAAGAACGACATTTTGACCCTGGCATCTTTATATAGTAACACACATAAGAAAAAGAGAAAAGGGGAAAATAAATTGGTCTATACATTTTACGAACTTTGCTGGTTCTTTCTGATTTATTCTTTTGCCGGCTGGTGTGCAGGCGTTGTGGCAAATGCCGTACGTAACCGAAAATTTGTAAATACCGGTTTTATGAACATGCCGTTCTGCCTGTCGTATGGTGTCTGTGCCGTACTGTGCTGTATTTTCCTGCCGGAACTGCGGCATCGGATTTTTTTCCTGTTTATAGGAGGAGCACTTCTGGCAGCGTTCGTGTCCATTATGACAGGGCTGATTCTGGAGCATATTTTTCATCGGAAATGGTGGGATTACAGTAAGAATCGTTTTCAGTACGAGGGATATTTTGGAATCTGGCATCTGCTGATCTTCGGTGCGGCGATCGTTGTGATGATGAAATTTGCCAATCCTCTGATCCTGCAGATTTTAAAACAGATCCCACATTTTATTGGAAGGATTATCCTGATCATAGCGTATATTCTGATGGGGATTGATTTCCTTGGTTCTGTGATCGCTATTTTACAGCTGAAGATCAAACTTCGAAGAATCATGCAGCTCAATGAAAATATGCAAAAAGTATCGGAAAACTTCGGCAATGCCATAACTGTCCGAATACAGAAGCGTATGATGCGGGCATATCCGAATATTAAGACAGAGAATATCAAAGAATCCGTCAGGAAAAATACAAAAAAAGAAAAGACGGTATTTGCGGAAGGCTGCTGCTTTTTCAAGATTTTCTGGCTGTTTCTGATCGGGGCTTTTATCGGAGATCTTGTGGAGACGCTTTTCTGCCGTTATTCCATGGGGCGATGGATGAGCAGAAGCAGCGTGGTCTATGGTCCATTCAGTATTGTATGGGGACTTGGCTGTGCGATGTTCACGGCATTGCTTTATAAATATAAAGAGAAAAGTGACCGTTATATTTTTATGCTTGGAACGGTGCTTGGCGGGGCTTATGAATATGCCTGCAGCATATTTACCGAGCTGGTTTTCGGGACGGTTTTCTGGGATTACAGTAAGCTGCCTTTTAATCTTGGCGGCAGGATCAATTTGCTGTTCTGCTTTTTCTGGGGGATTGCCGCAGTAGTCTGGCTGAAGATCATCTATCCGAGACTTTCGAATCTGATCGAAAAAATTCCGATAAAAACAGGAAATATTCTGACCTGGATCCTGATCCTGTTTATGATCTTCAATGCCGGCATGTCAACGCTGGCTCTGAACCGTTACAATCAAAGACAGCAGGGAAGTCTTCAGAAAACGCCGCAGATGACAGCGGTTGCAGAGGACAGCCGTACGGATCTGGAAAAATTTTTAGACAAACATTTCCCGGATAAACGAATGGAGCAGATTTATCCGAATGCAAAGACCGTGGTAGATGGGAAACCGGTATCACAGAAAGATATGAAAGAAAAGAGGAAATCGTCATGAAGGGTATTTTAGAGTGCTGTGTAGACAGCGTAGAATCTGCAATCGCAGCAAAAAACGGCGGAGCAGACAGACTGGAACTCTGTCAGGGACTCGTGATCGGCGGGGTGACTCCGGGGACAGCCCTGTTTCAGGAAATTAAAAATCAGATGGATATCCGCATCCATGCACTGATGCGTCCGCGTTTTGGAGATTTCTGTTACACCAGACATGAAATTGATATTTTATGCGAAGATATCCGTACTTTCCGAAAGCTTGGTGCAGATGCGGCCGTGATCGGAGCTTTAAAGCCGGATGGAACACTGGATGTCGAAGCGATGAAACGCATGATCGATGCAGCAGGAGATATGAGCATCACACTGCATCGTGCATTTGATGTGTGCCGTGATCCGTTTGAAGCTCTGGAGACGGCAAAAGAACTGGGTGTAAATACCATTCTTACATCCGGTCAGAGAAAAAGTGCAAAAGAAGGCGTAGAGATCTTAAAACAGCTTGCCCTGAAAGCAGACGGAAAAGTTGATATCATGGCAGGAGCCGGAATCGATGCAGATGCGATCCGCTATCTGGCACCAAAGACCGGGATCACGACCTTCCATATGTCCGGGAAAATGACACTGGACAGCCGTATGGTTTATCGAAAAGAAGGGATCAATATGGGACTGCCGTCGATGAGTGAATTCGAAATCTGGAGAACCGATGAAAAGAAGATCAGAGAAGCCAGAGAAGTGCTGGATGTATTTGTAAAATAAAAAGTTGTCGGTGGTTTCCTGGCAGGTGTAAGGAATGGAAATACCGCACATTTTAAAATACTGTTTGTAAAAGAATAGTATTACATGTGCAAATGAACGAATTCCCCGAAGGGCACGTAAAAGTGCCTTCTTGGGAATTGTTCATTTTGCACATTGCTGT
>NZ_JAJEQE010000034.1 GCF_020687205.1 Hominisplanchenecus faecis | reverse complement strand
TATCGGGGCGGGTCATTAAGCCATAAAACCACTCCTGTGCAAGCACATCGTGGTTTCAGGCTTTTGACCCTGGCATCTTATTATCTTACCATAAAAGAAAGGGGTTGCACAATCGAAAAAAAAGGAATATCCTTACTGCGATTCTTGTGATAAAATAACGGGTACAAAAAGATTTTTGGAAATATATAAGGAGGTACATATGACAAAAAAACAGCTTGCGCTGGAAGTGATCGAGCGTTTAAAGAAGGAATATCCTCTGGCAGACTGTACGCTTGATTATGATGCGGCATGGAAACTGCTGGTTAGTGTCCGGCTTGCGGCACAGTGTACGGATGCCAGGGTAAATGTTGTGGTTCAGGATCTCTATGCGAAATATCCGGATGTAGATGCTCTTGCGGAAGCGACACCGGAAGAGATCGAGGCGATCGTAAGGCCATGCGGTCTTGGAAAAAGCAAGGCACGTGATATCAGTGCATGCATGAAAATGCTGCGTGATGAGTACGACGGCAAAGTGCCGTGTGATTTTGATGCGATTTTAAAGCTTCCGGGCGTGGGAAGAAAGAGTGCAAACCTGATCATGGGCGATGTTTTCAAAAAGCCTGCGATCGTCACGGATACGCACTGCATTCGTCTGACAAACCGTATCGGTCTGGTAGATGGGATCAAAGATCCGAAAAAAGTCGAAATGGCACTCTGGAAGATCATTCCACCGAAAGAAGGTAGTGATTTCTGCCACAGACTCGTTTATCATGGCAGAGAGGTCTGTACAGCGAGAACAAAGCCTTACTGTGACAGATGCTGCCTGGCGGATATCTGTGCAAAAAATGGAATTTAAAATATGGAGATAATAAGGAAATGAGAAACACAGCAACAGATCTGACAGAAGGTACACCTTGGAAGATTATCATGCGATTTTCGATTCCATTGTTTTTTACGTTTTTACTGCAGCAGTTTTATAACATGGTAGATACGATCGTTGTAGGACAGTTCCTTGGAAAAGATGCACTGGCGGGCGTTGGTTCTACCGGGGCGATCAATTTTATGATCATCGGATTCTGTATGGGACTTGCCAATGGTTTTGTCATTCCGGTCGCACAGCGTTACGGGGCAAAAGATTATAAAGATATGAGAAGGTTTGTGGCAAACAGCATCTGGCTGACCGCTTTTTTTGCGGCGATCATGAGCATCACAGTCTGTATTTTATGCCGCAGCGTGCTGATCGCCATGAAGACACCGGCAGATATCCTGGATCTTGCATATGATTATATTTTTATCATTTTTGCAGGGATACCGATCACACTTGCCTACAATCTCCTGACCGGGATCATCCGTTCTCTTGGGGATTCCAAATCGCCGCTGATCTTTCTGCTGATGGCAGCAGTGGCAAATATCGGATTTGATATCCTGTCAGTAACGGTTTTGAAACTCGGCGTTCGTGGACCGGCTTTTGCGACACTGCTTGCACAGGCATTTTCCGTGGTACTGTCTCTGTGGTGTATAAAGACAAAGTTCCCGATCCTGAAAATGGAGCCGGGAGAATGGAAATTGCATGGCAAACACATCGGTATCCTCTGTAAAATGGGTATTCCGATGGGACTTCAGTATTCGATCACAGCGATCGGCAGTGTCGTGCTTCAGACCGGTATCAATACACTTGGTTCGGCAGCCGTTGCCTCGGTTTCGGCGGCATCGAAGCTTTCGATGTTCCTGGCGTGTCCGTTTGATGCGATCGGTTCGGCCATGGCAACTTACACCGGACAGAATGTCGGGGCAGGCAAGATCGAGCGTATCGGTCAGGGATTAAAGGCATCCGTTCTGATCGGTATCACATACTCGATCCTGATTTTCCTGGTCATGCTTTTTTCTGCAAAATACTGGATGCTTCTGTTCATAAATGCATCCGAAACGGAGATCATACATAATGCAGTGCTGTTTATTCTTGCAAACAGCGGATTTTACATTGCACTTGTTTTTGTCAATGCGGTTCGCTTTACCATTCAGGGAGCGGGATTCAGCGGTCTGGCAATCCTTGCAGGTGTCATGGAAATGATCGCAAGAGCCATTATCGGCGTGATCATGGTTCCGTATCTGGGATTCGCAAGCGTATGTTTTGCCAGTCCTCTGGCATGGATCATGGCAGACTGTTTCCTGATTCCGGCGTACTGTCATGTGATCCGAAAGCTGAAACAGAGAAGGGCACAGGGTGTGCCAAATATGTAGATTTTGTTAAGAAGTGTTAAGAAAAGTTGACATTAACCGCATCTTCATTGTACAATGAAAAAGGGAGTGGACTTGAAACACACTGAAAATCAGAGAGAAAAGGGGGATTTTTCATGTATAATAAAAAGAAAATTGCGACATTACTGGTAATCGGAATGGCCGCAATGTTTATGATGAACGGCTGCCAGAAAAAGGCATCTGAGACGGAGACGACGAAACAGACGACAGCTCAGAGCGAAAGTACTGCACAGACCGAAGCAGCTACAACATATACCTCAGAGAGCAATTCATTTTCTTTTGATCTTCCGGATTCTGCATGGGTAGCGACAAAGGAAGGCATTGAGAATAAATGGGCATTTATGAAAGAAGGCGTCGGCACGATCCGGATCACGCACAAAAAGTCAAAGATCAAGGAGAAGAATCTGCCGAAGTCTCAGGAAGATGCGATTGCTCTTTTAAACGATATCCAGGAGAATGCATTTTCTCAGGTAGAATATAAAAAAGACAGCACCAATGGTACAGAGCTTTATTATTATGCTGCATCCACGCAGGACGCAGATCTTGGTTACGTTTATCTGATCAAGTATCTGATCAATACGGACACCGAGAGTTATACGATCACGGCAAAACTGACATCCAGTGACAGTACGGTGCAGCAGGCAGTGAAAAGTGCCGTTACCAGCTTCAAAGTTTTAAATGATGACAGTAAAAAGACAGATTCTGATGCAAACTCCGGATCTTCGGCAGGCGGCAGTGCATCTTCAGACAATGCAGATAACAGCTCTGCTCCGAAAAATACAGAAGACAGTGCTGCAGACAACATTTCCGGCGAAAGTACAGGCGATTCTTCCGGTGCATCGACCGATGAAGAATACCGCTATTTCTTTGATGCAAACGGAAATACGATCTACGCTTATCCGTCTGAGGACGGCAGCTGGCGTGATGATAACGGAACTTCTTATATTTTCCTGGAAAACGGCGTAGAAGATTCCAACGGCACACAGTATTACTACGATCCGCCTCAGGGAACGGCAGGAACAGACTCTTCAGCCGGTTCCGGTAATTCATCCAATTCCGGAAGTTCCTCAGGTGATGGCATGGTCATTGGTTTCTATGATATCAATGGAAACTATCAGACAGCGACACAGGATGCAAACGGAAACTGGATCGGCAGTGATGGAAAAACCTACACTTTCGATGAAAAAGGGGCAACAGACAGCGACGGCAATTTCAGCAAATGGTAAAACAGGATAAAAATGGGATATAAAGGAGTGTAAATATTATTATGAAAAATAAGGCATTACATTTTATGGCAGCAGCAGTCCTCTCATCGGCTCTTCTGATGACAGGATGCGGCAGCCACAGTGGGGATACGAACAGCAGTACAAAACAGACCCAGGATCAGACACAGCGGGGAGCAGGTCAGGATTCTGCCCAGACTTCAGCCGCAGAGGATCAGAATCAGGCATTGGATGACCAGAATCAGAGCCAGGATACGCAGACACCGGAAACACATCCGGATCTGGAGACAAGAGTGGAAACAGAGGTAGTGCAGCAGCCGGAAACACAGGCACCGGATACCGAGAATAATATCGATAATCCGGCAGCCGATAATGGTAAAGGCGATACCAATGGCTTCTATGATGATGGCGGAACCTGGATCACCGTTCACAAAAACAGCCAGGGACAGTGGGTTGATGAAAGCGGTATGACCTACCAGTTTGGCGATGATGGCGTAACCGATCAGAATGGCGTTTTCTATCCATATTAAACCGGTTTTTGATTGACATTATATCTGCGAAAGCGTAGAATATGGAAGTCAAAGAAGGTAACAACCAGAATGGAGGAGTATAGATGAAAATGAGATCAAAAATCGTAACTTGTCTGCTACTCGCTCTGTCCATTTCCTGTCTGGCTACCGGCTGTAAAAAGAAAGCACAGGAAACTGAGACGAGCAGCGAAACGATTCGTGTTACAGAGAAACAGACAGATAGCGAAACAGCAAAGAAAGCTACAAATACATCCACAACATTTAAATCAAAAGATGGCAGTATTTCTATCAAACTTCCGGATGACACCTGGACAATGAAAAAAGAAGGCACAAAAGAATGGACCTTTGAGTCACTGAACCAGGGAACGATCACGATCGTACATTATTCCGGAGATGAGACGAACGGACTTGTTTTCCCGTCCTCTGAAGAAGAAGTACTGAATAATCTGGAGAAAGCCGGAAAATCCAAAACCGATTATGCAGTTGTAGAATACAAGAAAAATACCATGGGTTCTTACGAGGCATATCACACAACCATCAAATGTAAGAGTACAAACAGTAAGTATGCGTACTCGGTAGCGTATAATCTGGTAGGAGATGAGGATATTTATTCGGTCAATGGTCAGGTTATGCAGGATGATGCAACGGCAATGGAAGCGATCCGTACTTCTGTGGAGAGTCTGAAACTGCTGAAAACATCGAGCACAACAACATCTGAGACTAAAAAGAATAATACAACATCTTCCGAGTCGAACAGTACAACACAGTCCGAGTCCGGAAGCACAGCTTCTACCGATGGCAATTCTGATTCCAACCACAACGGTCAGTATGTTTATGACAGCAACGGCAACGCAGTTTATATCTATCAGGACAGCGACGGAAACTGGGTAGACAGCAGCGGAGCGATTTATTATTTTAATGCAAACGGTATCACAAACAGCAACGGTGCAAGCTTTACCTACAATCCGCAGGGTGGAAACAGCGACAATAACAACAACGGCGGAAATGGCAATAACGGTGGTGATAACAACAATAACAACGGCGGAGCTACTCAGACCAACAGTTTCTATGACAATCAGGGAAATCTGATCACAGTTTATAAAAACAGCAACGGAAACTGGGTAGATGGAAACGGCATTGTTTACACCTTTGGTCAGTATGGTGTAACCGATAATTACGGCAATTATTATCCATATGACAACAGCGGAAATAATAACGGCAACAACGGAAATAACGGCAACAATGGAAATAATGGCAACAATGGAAACAATGGTAATACCGGTGGAAACACAGGTGGAAACACAGGAGGTAATACCGGCGGCAGCACCAACGGTTTTTATGATGACCAGGGCAATTATATTTCCGTGACACAGGATGCAAACGGAAACTGGGTAGACAGCGGCGGAATGCAGTATACATTCGGTAACGATGGCGTAACCGATGCAAACGGAAACTTCTATCCATACTAAAAACAGAAAAGTGCAGAGACGCACATCATGTAATCATGCAGAATATACAAAGGACAGCAGAGAAAATCTGTTGTCCTTTTTACGTTAATTGGAAAAGATTCAAACTTTTATAAGTGGCGGGCAACAGATTTGTCTGAGTGGGGTTTCATTTTCGAATAGTAAGATTCTTTACATGGATTTTACATGGCATTGCAGAGGATTTGATCTTGTGGCAGTAAAATAAATTTATGGTTAAAGGTATAATGCCATTTTTATGGGATTTAGCTCAGGTCTCACGTGCGTCTGGCTTAAATACACGCAACGAAAAAGCTGTTAAGGGCATCACATTTTATTGAGGAGGAGAGAATAATAAATGAGAAAATATATGAACCGGGAACTGTCGTGGCTGAAATTTAATGAACGTGTTTTGGAAGAGGCGGAAAATAAAAAAGTGCCGCTCTGTGAAAGACTGAATTTTGCAGCAATCTATCAGAGCAATCTTGATGAATTTTTTATGGTGCGTGTGGGATCACTCGTAGATCAGATGCTTTTGAAGAAAGATATCCGTGATAATAAAACGAATCTTACACCGGAGGAGCAGATCAAAAAGATCCTTGCGGAAGTCGGAAAACTGAACCGTAGCAGAAATGTCGTTTACGATGAAATCATGGAAGAACTGGAAGAATATGATATCTGCATCACGGATTTCAAGAAGATGAATGAAAAAGAAAGCGAATACGTTAAACGCTATTTTCAGGGTGAAATCGCACCGATCATTTTCCCGACGATCGTGGCAAAAAGACAGCCATTTCCATTTCTGCGAAATAAAGAAATCTATGCAGTCGTAGTGCTGGAGACAAAGAGCGGAAAAGAGAAGCTGGGTATCATTCCATGCAGCAGTGGTATGTTCAAACGTCTGATAGAACTTCCCGGCAAACGCGGCACTTATATTCTGGCAGAAGAAGTGATTCTCCATTATATGCCGGAAATTTTTAAGGGTTATCGTGTAAAAGCAAAATCACTGATCCGCATCACCAGAAATGCAGATATTGACGCAGACGCACTGTATGACGAAGATCTGGATTATCGTGATTTTATGGTGGAAGTGATCAAACAGAGGAAAAAACTGGCTCCGATCCGTCTGGAATTGTCACGGGAAATGGATGGTGAAGTGATCAGTACTCTGTGTCATTATCTGGATCTTGACCGTGACTATGTTTTCTATAATGAGGGACCGCTGGATCTGTCATTTGTCTATGAAATCCAGGATAAACTGCGTTACGTGCCGGAACTGTTCTATCAAAAACGGATTCCGCAGAAATCTGTGCAGTTTGAAGAAGGCAGACCGATTCTGGATCAGATTCTGGAGGGGGACAAATTTTTATCTTATCCGTATGACAGCATGAAACCGTTTCTTACGATGCTGCATGAAGCTGCAAACGACAAAGATGTCCTTTCCGTAAAAATGACGCTCTACCGTGTGGCAAAACAGAGTAAAGTGGTGGAAGCTCTGATCGAGGCAGCGGAAAATGGCAAGGAAGTGCTGGCACTTGTAGAATTAAAGGCAAGATTTGACGAGGAAAATAACATCGAGTGGTCAAGAAGGCTGGAGCGTGCCGGATGTCATGTGATCTATGGGCTGGATGGATTTAAAGTACATTCCAAACTGTGCCAGATCACCAGAAAAGCCGGCGATGAAGTGCAGTATATCACGCAGATCGGAACAGGAAATTATAACGAAAAAACAGCGTGCCTTTACACAGACCTTTCCCTGATGACAGCCGATACAGAGATCGCAAAAGAGGCGAGAAGAGTTTTCCAGGCACTGGCGATGGGAGAAATCGTAGAACACACAGACAAATTGCTGGTAGCACCGCTCTGTCTGCAAAATAAAGTGCTGGCGATGATTGATGATGAGATTGCAGCTGCACTTGCCGGAAAAGATGCTTATATCGGGCTGAAAATGAACGCTCTTACTGACAAAAAGATCATAGACAGGCTGATCGAAGCTTCCTGTGCCGGAGTAAAAATTGATCTGATCATCCGCGGTATCTGCTGTCTGATCCCGGGCGTAAAAGATGCAACGGAAAATATTCGTGTGATCAGCATTGTAGGAAGATTTCTGGAACATTCGAGAATTTATATTTTCGGAAGTAAGGGAAGAGAGAAAGTTTATATTGCGTCAGCCGATTATATGACGCGAAATACCTTAAGACGTGTGGAAGTCGCAGCTCCTGTCTGCGATCCGGCAATCAAGGAACGTCTGCTTGAGATGTTCCGGATCATGTTAAATGATAATCAGAAGGCCCGCCATGAGGATTCGGAAGGAAATTACAGAATCCCGATGACGATCGAGCGTCCGGTGGATGCTCAGGAAACCTTCTATCAGCAGGCGTATGAAGCAGCAGCGTCAAAAAACGTGTGACGGCGACTGTTTTGCGTTTATAATAGTCTTATTTTCAGGTATGATAAATGTAAAATGTATCTGCTCACGACAAATTCCCCGCCGCAGGGCAATGACGCAATGTGCTCCATCTGGACTGCCATGCGGAGGCATTTCGGCATAAAAAAAGGACACCGCAATTTTGCGGTGTCCTTTTGTATAAGCTTTTGAAAAGTTTGATTTCGGCAGTCTTATTCTTATTTCTGAGGACCAGCGGAAACCAGAGCTTTACCGGCAGCATTTCCTTCGTATTTAGCAAAGTTCTTGATGAATCTGTCAGCCAGATCTTTTGCTTTTGTTTCCCATTCGGAAGCATCAGCGTATGTGTCACGTGGGTCCAGGATAGCTGGATCAACGCCTGGCAGTTCTGTAGGAACTTCGAAGTTGAAGTATGGAATGGTCTTTGTAGGAGCATTCTTGATAGCTCCGTTCAGGATAGCATCGATGATACCACGAGTATCTTTGATGGAGATACGTTTGCCTGTTCCGTTCCATCCTGTATTTACCAGGTATGCTTTTGCACCGCTCTTCTCCATTTTCTTAACCAGTTCTTCTGCATATTTTGTAGGATGCAGCTCCAGGAATGCCTGGCCGAAGCAAGCTGAGAATGTCGGAGTCGGTTCTGTGATACCACGTTCTGTACCAGCCAGTTTAGCTGTGAAACCAGACAGGAAGTAGTACTGTGTCTGAGCTTCTGTCAGGATAGATACTGGAGGCAGTACGCCGAATGCATCTGCGGACAGGAAGATTACGTTCTTCGCAGCCGGTGCAGAAGAGATCGGGCGAACGATGTTCTGGATATGGTCGATCGGGTAAGATACACGAGTATTTTCTGTTACGCTCTTGTCAGCGAAGTCGATCTTGCCGTTTTCGTCCAGAGTAACGTTCTCAAGCAGAGCGTTACGTTTGATTGCATTGTAGATATCCGGTTCGGATTCTTTGTCCAGGTTGATAACTTTTGCGTAGCATCCGCCTTCGAAGTTGAATACGCCGTTGTCATCCCAGCCGTGCTCGTCATCACCGATCAGCAGACGTTTCGGGTCTGTAGAAAGAGTTGTTTTACCTGTTCCGGACAGACCGAAGAAGATTGCTGTGTTTTCACCGTTCATGTCAGTGTTTGCGGAGCAGTGCATGGAAGCCATGCCTTTCAGCGGCAGGAAGTAGTTCATCATAGAGAACATACCTTTTTTCATTTCTCCGCCGTACCATGTATTTACGATAACCTGTTCTTTGCTTGTGATGTTGAACATAACAGCTGTTTCAGAGTTCAGACCCAGCTCTTTGTAGTTCTCAACTTTTGCTTTGGAAGCGTTGTATACAACGAAATCCGGCTCGAAGTTTTCCAGTTCTTCAGCAGTCGGTTTGATGAACATGTTTGTTACAAAGTGAGCCTGCCAAGCAACCTCAACGATGAAACGGATTGCCATACGGGTGTCTTTGTTGGCACCGCAGAAAGCATCTACTACGAACAGTCTCTTGTTAGACAGTTCTTTGATAGCCAGTGCTTTTACAGCATCCCATGCTTCCTGAGTAGCCGGATGGTTGTCGTTTTTATATTCATCTGTTGTCCACCATACAGTGTCTTTGGAATTCTCATCTTTTACGATAAATTTGTCTTTCGGAGAACGACCTGTGTAGATACCAGTCATAACGTTGACAGCACCCAGTTCACTTTCCTGGCCTTTTTCAAAGCCTTCCAGAGTAGGTTTTGTCTCTTCTTCGAACAACATCTCATAAGATGGATTGTACACGATCTCAGTAGTTCCAGTGATGCCATACTTGCTTAAATCAATTTTTGCCATCTGATTAACCTCTTTTCTTTTATACTTAAAGTTAAAGAAATGATGCCCACTTCTCTATCATCATTATACATATTTACCCGGCAAAATCAATAAAAACTTTCTGAACTTTTTGCTGAAAATGTATGAAATCTGCTGTTTCTGAATGAGTTTGAACGAATAACAGCAAAAAAAGCGGGGAAGAAACGCCAGATTATGCACGAGAGTTGCTCAGTTTTGAACGTTTAGTCAGGCGAACATATAAATAGAATATTTTTTTCATGTGAAAATTATATGATGATGCCAGGGGCGGATTGTGGGAGTGCAACGCACGGAACAATCCGTAGGCATCATAGTTGGGGACTTTTGACACCCACATCATATAATGATGCCAGGGTCAAAAGGTCTAAATGTCGTTCCTGCCTGTACGGGAGTGATTATGTGGCTCAATTTGTGGTAATTGTGTCTTGCACAGTTTGAGAAAGTACTTTAAACTTAGCAGATGTAAAAATGAATATTAGGAGGTAAAACAAATGGCACTGAATAATATAGGAAATATGATGAAGATTATGAATGCATGGAATATATTTAAAAGAAACCACCCGAAATTCCCGGCATTCTGCAATGCAGTTTCCAAACGGGCTTTAAAGGAGGGCAGCATCATGGCGATCACGGTTACCACACCGGATGGCGAAAAGATTGAGACGAATCTGAGAATAAAGGCAGAGGATCTGGAGCTTTTGAAGGAACTGACCAACTGACAGAGTGCGAAAGAGGATTGTGAATGTCCGCTTTGCATCAAAGACTGAGATTGCTCAGGGTTTCTGAAAAAGGAGTGAAAATAAAATATGAATGATATAAAGCGGCTGGCAGGATATATCGGGCCATATAAAAAAGATATGATGCTTGGTGCTTTGATGGTAATGATCGAGACAGCATTTGAGCTTGTCATTCCGATCATGATCGCGGATCTGATCGATGTCGGGGTGGCAAACCACGATCTTGCCTACATTTATTCCAAGGGCTTTCAAATGGGGATCTGTGCACTTCTGGCTCTGGTGACGGGGCTTCTGTATGCACAGTTTGCAGCGAGGGCTTCTTATGGATGGGGAGCGAAGATCAGGGAGGCAGAATATGCAAAAGTGATGCAGTATTCTTTCTCAAATCTGGATCATTTTGATACCTCGTCTCTGATCACGCGAATGACCACGGATGTCACGGTTCTGCAGAATCTGATCAATTCCGGCTTCCGTCCGGTGACGAGAGGGCCGTCGCTTCTGATCCTCGGCATCGGTCTTTCTTTCTGGATGAATCCGAAACTTGCCATTGTTTTTCTGGTGTGTACGCCGGTTCTTGGCATTGTTTTATTTCTGATCGTCCGGAAAGTGGCTCCTATGTATACAAAGCTTCAGACAATCGTTGACCGTCTGAACCATGTTGTGCAGGAGGGTGTGACAGCGATCCGTGCGGTCAAGGCGTTTGTCCGCGGAGAGTACGAAGAAGAAAAATTTGATGCAGTAAATACAGATCTGAGTGTTTCAAGTGAACAGACTTTTCACTATGCGGTGCTGAATCTTCCGGCATTTCAGGTTGTCATGTACAGTGCAATCGTACTGATCATGTGGTTTGGCGGAAATATGATCTTAAGCGGTAGTCTTAAGGTTGGTGATCTGACCGGATTTTTAAGTTATGTCATGCAGGTTGTCAACGCTCTGATGATGATCGCAAATGTTTTTCTGCTGCTGACGAGATCTCTTGCCAGTGCACATCGTATCGCAGAAGTGCTGGATGAGAGGATTGTTCTGAAGTCTCCGGAAAACGGGGTACAGAAGGTCAAAGATGGAAGCGTGGATTTTGAACAGGTATCTTTTAAATATCACAAAGATGCGAAAGCGTATGCACTGTCAGATGTTGATCTGCACATCAAGGCCGGGCAGACGATCGGTGTGGTCGGTGGAACCGGAGCCGCCAAAACGACGCTCGTGCAGCTGATCCCGAGGCTTTATGATGCGACCTGCGGCACGGTGAGAGTTGGCGGTGTGGATGTAAAAGCATATGATCTTCATGCACTGCGGGCGGCAGTCGGAATTATTCTGCAGAAAAATGAGCTTTTTTCCGGAACGATACGTGATAACCTGAAATGGGGCGATCCGGATGCAGATGACGAAAAAATCTGGCATGCATGCCGTGTGGCATGTGCGGATGAGTTCCTGGAGCGTTTTCCGGACGGACTGGACACCATGCTTGTGCAGGGAGGAAATAACCTGTCCGGCGGGCAGAAACAGAGACTCTGTATCGCAAGAGCACTTCTTGCCAGTGCGAAGATTCTGATCTTTGATGATTCTACCAGTGCAGTCGATACGGCGACGGAAAAGAAGATCCGCAAAGAGCTGGAAAAACTTGGCGATGTGACAAAAATCATCATTGCACAGAGAATTTCTTCTGTGATCCATACGGATCGGATCGTGATCCTAGATGACGGTAAGATCCATAATATCGGAACGCATGAACAGCTTCTTAAGGAGGATGCAATTTATCAGGAAATTTATGCTTCTCAGATGAAAGGAGGAAACAGCGATGGCATCGAAAACGAAGAATGTTAAACGGCCGGAAAATATGCAGCACACACTGCGGATTTTTGTTTCTTATCTTGGACGGCATAAATTTATGCTTCTGATCGTCAGTATTCTGGTAACGGTAAGTGCCCTTGCAAACCTTCTTGGAACTTACATGATACGTCCGGTTGTCAATAATCTTGCAAATGGGGATCTGCATTCACTTGCCATCGGAGTGCTTGTGGCAGCCGGCATTTTTGCCATCGGAGCACTGGCAGCCTGGGGCTATTCTCAGACGATGGTAAAAGCTGCCCAGCAGGTTGTTTTTGATATTCGAAGAGATTTGTTTGCACATATGCAGACACTGCCGCTTCGCTTTTTTGACCAGAAGCGACACGGCGATATCATGAGTCTGTTCACAAACGATATTGATACGATCGCAGATGCTCTCAATAACAGTTTTGCGATGGCAATCCAGAGTTTTATCCAGATGATCGGAACCCTTGTGATCCTATATATTCTGAACTGGAAACTGTCGCTGATCGTGACGGTCTGCTATGGCATCATGTTCTGGTATATGAAATTCAGCGGAGCAAAAAGTAAGGTTTTTTATGCGAAACAGCAGCAGAGCCTTGGTGGGCTGGACGGCTATATTGAAGAAATGGTCAGCGGTCAGAAAGTAGTTAAAGTCTTTAATCATGAACAGGCAAGTCTTCAGGAATTTCTGGAGAAAAATGAAAAACTGCGAAAAGAAGGAACCGGTGCACAGTCTTATGCGGCAACGATGGTTCCAGTAGTCGTAAGTATATCTTATATTAATTATGCAATCGTGGCAGTTCTCGGAGGAATTCTGGCGATGCGTGGGATGGCGGATGTCGGAAGTCTTGCAAGTTATCTGGTGTTTGTGCGTCAGGCGGCACTCCCGATCAATCAGTTTACACAGCAGAGCAATTTCCTGCTCTCCGCACTTGCCGGAGCAGAGCGGGTGTTTGATGTGATGAATTTGGAGCCGGAAGTGGACGAAGGGGATGTGACGCTTGTCAATGTCAGAAAAGAAAACGGCATCCTGAAAGAATGTCAGGAAAAGACCGGAAAATGGGCATGGCGTTCAAAAGATGGAGAACTGACAATGCTTCGCGGTGATGTCCGTTTTGAAAATGTTGATTTTGGTTATACGAAAGAGCATATGATCCTGAAGAATATCAGCCTGTATGCAAAACCGGGACAGAAAATTGCTTTTGTCGGATCGACCGGAGCCGGAAAAACCACGATCACCAACCTGATCAACCGCTTTTATGATGTGCAGGGAGGAACGGTGGTTTACGATGGAATTGATGTGCGAAAGATAAAGAAAGATGCACTGCGACACTCTCTTGGCATCGTGCTTCAGGATACGCATCTGTTTACCGGAACCGTAGCGGATAACATCCGCTTTGGAAAACTGGATGCAACACAGGAAGAGATCGAGAGGGCGGCACGCATTGCAAATGCACACTCTTTTATCAGACGACTGCCAGATGGTTACGATACCATGGTGACGGCAGATGGGGCAAATCTTTCCCAGGGACAGCGGCAGCTTCTGGCGATCGCAAGGGCAGCAGTAGCCGATCCGCCGGTTCTGATTCTTGATGAGGCGACATCCTCTGTTGATACACGAACCGAAGAACTGATCGAAAAAGGCATGGATCAGCTGATGGAAGGAAGGACCGTGTTTGTTATCGCACATCGATTAAGTACCGTGCGAAATGCCAATGCGATCATGGTACTGGAGCAGGGGAAGATCGTCGAGAGAGGGGATCATGCAGAACTGTTGGAACAAAGAGGGAAATATTATCAGCTTTATCATGGAATGTTTGAGCTGAGCTGAAAGTTATAGGTTTTTCTTTTTCAGTGCAGAAAATGAAAGGAAAATGTTATAGAGTGCCGGACGCAAAAAGACAGGGCACGTGACACGCATCGTTTCCTGTTCGATTTGTGCCGTCTATGATCCGCCGTTCGCTGGAACTCGCAGCTTCGCTGCTCAGACACCGCTCGGCGGCGGAAACTAGACACAAATCTCACGACGGAAACTTGCTACCGTCACTGTACCGCTGTCTTTTTTGCTGTCTGGCACAATCTACATTTCATATCTTTTCTTTTTTACTGTATTGAAAGAAGAAATAGCCTCCGGCGGATTGCAGAGGTGCACATTAAGAAAATCTCTACCGTAAATTTTATTTGCCGTTCTGAAAATATATCTGCTCTTCTTTTATCGGGGAATAGCGAATCAGTTCTTTTGCTTCCAGATTTTCTTTATGCATATCAACGGCACTGATCTGATGATTATCATACGTCGTGTAATAATAAATCCCTTTATCGGCATTGCAGCAGGAGGTGTAGATCGTGATTTCATATTTTCCTTCGGCAACTTCGCAGCAGCCTCTGCTCTGTTCCACGGAACCTAAAATATGGAAAAACTGGCTTACACTGGAAGCTTCGCTTTCATCAGAAATAGCGTGCATTTTGGTGAATGCCACGCGGATGAAACGCGACTGAGAGGAGAGGTCTCCCGGAAGTCCGAGTGCACCCATGCCGCGGCTGTAAGTGTTCAGGTTTAATTTATCGGAGAAATGATTCTCCGGTGATTTTGCGGAAAGCTGCATATAATTGTTGAGCTGAAACAGCTGCAGGTCAAACGGTGGATTATTGGTCAGTACACCGACCGGGTTGTCATAAATTTTCATGCCATCTGCAACACATTCTACGGTGATGCTTTCGCTGCGGTCAGCGATCAGCCAGTGCAGGCTGGATGATGGAAACTGGTCGCTGAACGGTGTGTCACATAAATTCATGCGGCCAAGAAAGCTCCTTACTTCTTTTACGGTGGCACACTGTCCTAAAATCCAAGGAATAAATTCAAAAGATGCGATATTTTCTTCTGAATCAGAAAGCGGCTGGTAATGAGCATTTCCGACAAAATTCAGTCCTGCCATGCCAAGTCCTTTTTCGTTGATGGCATCGTAATAGAGCGGATAATTGTCGGCACAGCACGCCATGCCAATCAGTGCATAGTGATTTTCCAGTGTTTTTGTGTGGCGGAAAACGAAAGGATAGTTTCGTGGTGTAATGATGATCTCATCACCATAGGAAAATTCATAGTCTAAAGTACGTCCGAAATAAAAATCTTTTGTTTTATAAGTTGCTGCGGTACACATATTCAATTCCTCCAATATAGTTGGGGACTTTTGCCCCAATATCATACATTTTGATGTGTGAAAAATTCAGAGCATCTCATTTTTTAAAACAAATTCGTTTTTGTGAAAATCTAAGATCCCTTCTTTTTTCATACGGGAAAGTTCTTTTGACAGGGCACTGCGGTCCAGATTCAGGTAGTCTGCCATTTGCTGCCGGTCGAACGGAATCTGAAAACGATGGTTGCCGTGTTTCCGGGACTGTGCGGACAGATAGGTCAGCAGTCGGCTGCGAACTGTTTTTGAAGAAGTGCAGAAAATCCGTTCTGAGAGCATCAAATTTTTGCGGCTGCACATTGCAAGAAGGCTGCGTTGTATTTTCGAATACCAGGAAGAAGTGCAGTTTTTTTCCTGTAAAACTTTCAGATTCAAAAAAAGAATTTCGCAGTTGCTGGCGGCAACGGCATCTACCATCATCGGTTCCCGGCACAGGGCATAGGTTTCTGCAAAAATATGTCCTTCATTCATATTTCCCAGAATGCTCTTATTTCCCCAGAAATCAATGTTTTCTACATTTACGCTTCCGGATAAAACATTGCCGATTTCAGAAACAGTGGAACCGGTAGAAAATATAATATCATTCTTTTTGTAAGAAGCCGTCCGCAGACAGCCGGAAGTCTTCATTTGTTCCAGTTCCTGATCGGAAAGGCTCTGAAACAGAGGCAGTTCTAAAAAGTTCATAAAGTCTCCTGTCAGGTCAAAACAACAGTATGCGGAAAAATAGTACTGTTGACATTTAACGGTATTTTGATTGTGATTCAGTGGTTATAACCACCGATTTTTCTCAGATGTTATGTTAGGATCAGGTCAAAGTCAGGCAGAGATTTTAGACCGAAAAAAATGGTTTGACAGAAAATCTGCTGGCTTTGTTCAGCATCATACTACACGGAAAACAGAAAAGCAAGGGGCACTGTGAAGATATGGACAGTGATTGAAAAAAATTGCTGTCTGCCCGGCAGTGAAAAAAGATTTCAGGTGTGATTATTAGGAGGAATATAGATAAATGATAAGAAAAATTATTGAGATAAACGAAGAAAAATGCAATGGATGTGGTTTATGTGCGAAAGCCTGTCATGAAAATGCGATTGGTATGGTAAATGGAAAGGCAAAATTATTGCGGGATGATTATTGTGACGGACTGGGAGACTGTCTGCCGACCTGCCCAACCGGAGCGATCACGTTTGTTGAGCGGGAAGCAGCGGCATATGACGAAGCAGCTGTGGAAGCAAATAAGAGAAAAAAGAACAGGCAGTGGCCGATCCAAATTCAGCTTACGCCGGTCAATGCCCCTTATTTTGACGGGGCAGATCTTTTGATCGCAGCAGACTGTACTGCGTTTGCATACGCAAATTTTGCAAAAGAGATCCAGAAGGGAAAAATCACGCTGATCGGATGTCCGAAACTGGATCCGGTTGATTACAGTGAGAAACTTACGGCAATCCTGGAACAGAATGATGTGAAAAGTGTGACAATCATAAGGATGGAAGTGCCATGCTGCGGCGGAATTCAAAATGCAGCTGTGACAGCAATGAAAAAAAGTGGTAAGTTTATACCATGGCAGGTGCTTACAGTGTCGGTAGAGGGAGAAGTTTTATGAAAAGAGCAGTTTAAAATGTAGCTGGTCGTTGTGTTCTAGGCATCGTCTTCATCGTGAGATTTGCTGCCGATTATACCGGCAACCACAGCAACCACGCAGGAAACGATCACAGCCGCAAGGACGGCGATAGAGATAATAGCAATGATCATATAAATTCCACCTTTCTTTTCGGTTTGAGAATGGTAATGCCAGAGATAAAGTACCCGATCGTCTTTTAACCCTGTCATCAGTGGAATTATTATAGCACAAAATCAGAAAAAAAACAGTGAAAACTTTACAGGAAAGAAAGAGAAGTGCTATAATGAGCAAAAATGACAATGGGATAAAAAGTTTTATCCAGGAATGATGGGAGGATTTAAAAATGCAGTTAGAAGCATTAAGAAAAGACATGGTAGCAGCTATGAAGGCAAAAGATAAAGAACGCAAGGAAGCAATTTCTTCTCTGGTTTCTGCAGTAAAAAAAGCAGCGATCGATGCCGGATGCAGAGATGATATTCCGGAAAGCATGGTTGATCAGGTAATTCTGAAAGAGCTGAAAACAGCAAAAGAACAGATCGATACCTGTCCGGACTCCAGACAGGACCTTAAAGCAGAATATCAGTTCCGTTACGATGTGATCAAAGAATATGCACCGGCTCAGATGAGTGCAGAAGAGGTTAAAGTTTACATTCAGGAAAAATTTGCCGAGGTCGTTGCTACAAAAAATAAAGGCATGATCATGAAAAATGTAATGGCAGATATGAAAGGAAAAGCAGACGGAAAAGTCATCAACCAGGTGGTTGCAGAACTCTGCAAATAATCATTCATGGAAAAAAACAAAACAAAAAAAGCATCAGTTTGTCCGGTGGCGAAAAAATGCGGCGGCTGTGAATTTCAGGGAATGCCTTATGCAGAACAGCTCAGGCACAAAGAAAAACGTGTGCGGATCCTTCTGGATTCTTTTGGAAAAGTACATCCGATCATCGGAATGAAAGATCCGTATCATTACCGCAATAAAGTGCATGCTGTGTTTGACCGTGACCGCAGAGGCAATGCGATTTCCGGTGTTTACCAGAAAGGCACACACAAAGTTGTTCCGGTGGACTCCTGTATGATCGAAGATCAGAAAGCAGATGAGATCATCGTCACGATCCGAGGACTTCTGAAATCTTTTAAAATCAAAACGTACGATGAAGATACACAGTATGGGCTTTTGCGTCATGTGCTGATCCGGCGTGGATTTTCTACCGGAGAGATCATGGTCGTGCTCGTCACGGCATCGCCGATATTTCCATCCAAGAACAATTTTGTCAAAGCACTGCGAAAAGTTCATCCGGAGATTACGACGGTCGTTCAGAATATCAACGACCGGGGAACCAGCATGGTGCTTGGGACACGAGACGTCGTTCTCTATGGAAAAGGATTTATCGAAGATAAACTCTGTGGCTGCACGTTCCGCATTTCTGCACAGTCGTTCTATCAGGTCAATCCGGTACAGACGGAGATCCTCTATCAGAAAGCAATCGAAGCGGCGGGACTGACCGGAAAAGAAACCGTGCTCGATGCGTACTGTGGGATCGGCACGATCGGTCTGATCGCAGCATCAAAGGCAAAACAGGTGACCGGCGTAGAACTTAATAAAGAAGCTGTCCGTGATGCCATTAAAAATGCAAAGCGAAATCAGACAAAAAATATCACTTTCTACTGCGAAGATGCCGGAGAATTTATGCTGAAAATGGCTGCAGAAGATCAGCAGCTGGATGTTGTTTTCATGGATCCGCCGCGCAGTGGCAGCAGTGAAGTATTTCTGGATTGCCTTGCAAAACTGGCACCGAAAAAGGTGGTTTATGTTTCCTGTAATCCGGAAACGCTGGCAAGAGATCTTCGCATTTTAAAGAAAAAAGGCTATCAGATGCAGGAGGCCTGGCCGGTTGATATGTTTCCGTTTTGTGATCATATTGAGACGGTTGTCTTGCTTTCCAAGGGTGAGGTCGACTCGAAAAAGATTCGGGTTGAGTTCTCTTTGGAAGATATGGATATGTCCGAATTTCAAGATGGGGCAACCTACACCCAGATTAAGGACTATGTGCTGGAGCATAGCGGGTTAAAGGTATCCAACCTGTATATCTCACAAATTAAGCGAAAATGTGGGATTGGGGTTGGTAAGAACTATAATTTGCCGAAGTCCGAGGATTCCAGACAGCCCCAGTGTCCACCGGAAAAAGAGAAAGCAATCCGAGAAGCATTCAAATATTTTGGGATGATCTAACATCCAGCAAAGTGGAGGTTTCTTATGGATAGGTTGATTTCTTGTGAGTTCAACATGGATAATGCCTGTGTGGAACTGAAATTCTTAGATGGCAGTATGATTGCTATTGATACAATAGCCGTGGAGAATGAGGTTGCTGACAATATGTATCAGCGGTCAGAGCTGGACTATCTAATCTACAATGACCCGATTGGATATGCAGACTTGATATTGAACGGAAACCCCGAAATTTATCTAAAAACTGTAACTGAATGTAAACCCTTAGATTAAAACTCAGCCCTCTGCCTTTTCATTGGCAGAGGGCCGTTTTTTGCTTAACAGTTATTGAGCATCCCTTAATTGCTCTACAACACTGCATTTCGCTGCGTTGTCATACATCATGCAAGGAATCAGCCACCCCAGCAGAAGAAATACCGGAATTGTCAGCAGGACAGGCAGAATGGTGAATCGATACTCAAAGAACCAGAACATACTGCCCAGCATTTTTCCCGCAAGAGGTCCCACCGCCAGCGACAGAATAAAGGCCGCCGCTACAGAAGACATTGCGTAAAACAACCCCTCGTAGATCAGCATGGTTTTGAGCTGCCGGTTTGTCATTCCTACAGCCTGAAGCACAGCAAATTCACGGCGGCGGGAAAGAATACCGGTCATCATGGCGTTGAAGAAATTTAAGAGTCCCACCAGCCCAATGATAGCACAGAGGATACCACCTATCAGAAGGAACATCTGCCGGAACTGAGCAAATTCAGAGCGAGCCGTGGCCTTGCTTTCATACATCAAGGGCGAAAACTCACCGGCAGTGAGCTTCGATAGATATTGCTCTGCTTCGGCCTCGTCAACTTCGTCCGCTGTGTCGAACAGGTAGAGCATCGGAATGGCCGCACCACCGCTGTCCCTCTGTGCGGTATCCACAGACAAAACCGCCTCATATCCAATACCATCATAACGATAACTCATGGAAAACGGAAGCTCTACCAAGGCGCAGACCGTGTACTCTACATCTCTGGCTCCATACAGTTTTTCCTGAAGGTACTCCTCCGGTGTATCTTCGGTGCAGAGTTCCCCGGTGCGGCTGTCGATATATTTCACATCGTCCGTATAGGTAGCGGTAATCGTGTCTCCCACCTTGGGGTAGTATTCAGGATTGGGCAGATTGCCGTAGTCATCTAAGGAAACCGCAATGGCAATAGCGTTATTGTTTGGCTCCAGCATAGGAGAAATATCTCCGTCGAATACTTGCAGCTTGTCAAACAGGCTGTTATCCAAAGCCTCAATTCTGGTCTTTCCCATCACCATATTGCCCCGGTGCTCCATGCGGCTCATATGGCTGTCCACCTGCTCAGCACTTTCGAACAATGCATAGTCCTGCCGCAGAGCATCCTCCGTCATCCAAAGATATACGGGTTTTCGCACAGCATATCCCGTGCCGGAAAGACTGGACTTTGTGTTTGCTGCGATCTCTTCGATCTGTTCCGGCGTGATGAATTCATCTGCCGGGTTGTAATGGAAATAGTCGGGCGTGCTGACGATAAAATCGGCGCAGGTCATGAAGGATACATACTTCTCCATGCTGAAGCCGCCCACAAAGGCACACAGTGCATTGAACAGCGTCACCGACAGTGCCAGAGACACCACCACCAGCACCGTCTTTTTTTTGTTTCGTCCCAGATTGGCAAAGGCCATCTGATGGAGCTTCGCTCCCCGGGTGCTGCGCTGTTTTTTCTTGGTCTGCATCGCATCTGTATATTTGGTAGCCTCCACCGGAGAAACCCTGGCTGCCATTTTCCCGGGCTTGGAGCAGGACAAAAGCACCGTCAGCAGGGCAAACAGCACGGAGCCAACAAAGATCACAGGCGAAGTGCTGATGGTGGTGATGCCTGCATCCAACTGGGTGGAGCGCAAGACAACAGGCACCAGAACAGCGCCAATGCCATAGCCCAACAGCAGCCCCGCCGGAATGCCGATCAGACAAAGCAGAAGTGCCTGCTGGCGAATGATGCGTTTGAGCTGCCGGGGCGTTGTGCCAATGGTTTTCAGAAGCCCGTAAAACCGGATATCCCCCGCAACAGAGATCTGGAAAATGTTATAGATGATAAGATACCCGGTGAAAATCACCAGCAGCAAAAAAGCTGCTATGGCGATCACAAGTTCCGGATCGAGCTGCGACTCCAGCTGGGATGAGGTATATCCCCAGTTGACGCCGATTCGAACGCTGTTGGGATCGGTATAGCTGTCCCATGTGTAGCCGAGATCGGTATCCACCTGCTCCATCTGCCCTTGAATGTTTGTACTGGAAGCCATCATGACATTCAGGTCAGTGCGGAAGGGCTGTAGCCCTGTTTTCACTGCCTGCGCTTCGATGTCATCTGCGTAATCACGGCTGATGTTGATGTAGTGAACAGGCATTAGTTCATCATAGTCCCAATAGCCTACCAGCGTAAAGGTATCTGTTACAGTAAAGGCGGTTTGATCCTTGTCCGTAATGGAATAGGAAACCGTGACCTCGGCGCCCAGCTCCGGCGTTACGCCAAGCAGCTGCAACGCTGCCGTATCCATGGTTACCTCTTTGCCGCTTTCGGGCATCCGTCCGGTAGTAGGGGTTGCATAGCTCCATTTAGTGCAGTTGGCATCCATGTAGCTGATCTCTGCCGGTATTTTGGCAAAGACCCCCTCCGCAGTGATACCGATTACCTTCCGTGCCCCCGTAGCTTTCACCTTTGGGTGGGCAGCGATGCGTTCCGCCTGCTCGGGGGAAACATCCTTAAAGGTGCCATGCGCATAGCCGCCTACCTGCCGAAACTGGTAGGTTTCATAACTGGCGTTCAACGACAAGACAATGGTGAACATGGACGTAAATAGCAGCGTTGTCAGCGCAATGGCAAAAATGGCGATCAGATTGCGACGACGGTTCGCATAAAGAGATTTTAAGCTGAGTTTTCGAATACATTTTCGATTTTTGACATTCATCGTAGCCACCTCCCGTTAGTTCTGGGAGACGATCCGACCGTCTTCGATACGGATAATGCGGTCTGCCATCTGCGCAATTTCTTCGTTGTGAGTGATCATTACGATTGTCTGGGCGAACTTTTGACTGGTGACTTTCAAAAGGCTCAATACATCCTGGCTGGTTTTGGAATCCAGATTGCCGGTGGGTTCATCTGCCAGAATGATAGCGGGTGCTGCCGCCAGCGCACGGGCAATGGCTACTCGCTGCTGTTGACCGCCTGAGAGCTGATTGGGCAGCGCATCCAGACGATCATCCAGCCCAAGTGTCTGTACAATTTGCTGTACGAAATCCTTATTGACCTTGCCACCGTCCAGCTCAATGGGTAGAACAATATTTTCATACACATTCAGCACCGGAACAAGATTATATGCTTGGAACACAAAGCCGATTTTCCTGCGGCGGAAGATGGTCAGCGCTTCCTCCTTCAGGGAGAAAATATCCTGTCCGTCCACCATGACCGTGCCACTTGTAGGGCGATCCAGCCCGCCCAGCATGTGCAGCAGCGTGGATTTGCCGGAGCCGGATGTGCCGACAATTGCAACAAATTCGCCCTTCTTTACACTTAAATCAACTCCATCCAACGCATGAACTGCGTTATTGCCGGAGCCATAAATCTTTTTCAGGTTTTTTGCCTGTAAAACTTCCATAAATGAGTACCTCCATGAAAAAATCTGTATGTATGAAAGGAAATGATCCTTTGATACATACAGATTATCGCATAGGAATCTTTCCACATTCTTTCCGGCGGAAAATGAAATCTAACAGTTTTGATAGAATTGTTGTTATTTCGGCAGAAATATGGAAAACGTACTTCCTTTTCCCGGAACGGAAGCAACCTTGATATAACCGCCCTCGCCGGATATGATCTGTCGGGCAAGGTATAAGCCGATGCCGACCCCTTCTTGTTTCTGCACACTATTCGAGCGGTAAAAGCGAGCAAATATCTTCGCTTGCTCAGTTTCCGGTATGCCTGAACCGGTATCCGATATATCGATCCTTGCAAACATTTCATAGCTTACGGCAGAAATAGTAATGGTGCCATGCTCTGTATATTTGATGGCGTTGTCTACGATATTAGCCAGCGCTTCCGCTGTCCATTTGAAGTCGAATACAGCAAAAGCATCGGTATCTTGCAGTTGCAAAGACAATCCTTTTTCAGAAACCTTGGCGGCATATTGTTCTACTACGCTTTCAAGCAGCGGCTGCAGCGCTGCCGGCTGGGGGGAGAGTGAAATGATCCCGTTTTCCAGTCTGGAAAGCTTTACGAGAGAATCGATCAGAAATCGCAGCTTTTCCGATTGTTTGTACAGCGCCTCCACATTTGCCTTCGCCGATGCAGGCAGAGTTTCCTCCATCAAAAGCTCGCTGTATAACAGCAGATTTGCAATCGGCGTTTTCGTTTGGTGGGAAATGTCCGCAATCAAGGTCTTGATTTTGTCTTTTTCCTGCGCTACATTTTGAGAAGATGCTTCTGCGGCGGAAAGATAGTGCGCAAACTTCGTTTCCAATGCAGATAGCTGGCTTTCATCAAAATTGGTTTCAGAAAAGGAGCCGGTCATGGCAGCGTCCAGCATCCTTTCGATTTCTTCCATCGTTTTTCTGATCTTCCTCCGCTCCCATAATACAGCAGCTATCGCCGCCAGAAAACATAGCAGTATGATCACAATGCCGGTTTTATTCATCTTTTGTCACCCAGCTATAACCGATTCCGTAGATGGTTTTAATGTATTTCTGTGCGCCAAGCTTATCCCTCAGACGCTTGATCGTAACAGACAAAGCATTTTCATCCACATATTCTGCGCCATCTGTCCAGATCCGGTCGACAAGGTCTCCACGGGTCATGGTTCGGCCTCGGTTTTCAACAAGCAGACGCAGTAATTTTTGTTCTGTTTTGCTCAATTCAACTTTTGAATCTCCCACATAAAAGGTCATAGCCTCAAAGTCAAAGTGAAATAGATCCATATGGAACGGCGCATTTTTATGGTTTGACACTTGCTTTCGCAGTTGGGTATTCACCCTTGCACGCAAAACCGAAAGAGAAAAGGGCTTGGTAATATAATCATCAGCGCCCCTCTCCAGTCCGTCTACGATGTCCAGATCGGTGTCATTGGCAGTCAGCAGAATAACAGGAATATAGGGTGTGTTTTCCTTGACCTCCCGGAGCAGCTCAAGCCCACTGCCATCCGGCAGATTGATATCCAGCAGGATCAGGGATACACCGCCGCAAAGCAGCTGTTCCTTCGCCGCTTTTAGGTCTTGGCAGGAAATGATCTGACGGTCATCTGCTTTCAGTGCTTTACTTAAACCCTGATTCAACCCTATATCATCTTCAATAATCAATAATTGTTCCATGTATCTCACTCCCTCGTTATTCAAAGGCCACCATTATTTCCTTGGGTAATTTTTCGTTCTCACAGTTCAGAAGATAGGCGATTGCTCTGCTTGCAAATTTGTTTGTTTTCACTGTATCCCAATCGGCAAGCAAAATGACCTCTGCCTTGCCGTTCTCAAAATCTAATGATACTTCGCCCCATTCGCCGTCGCAGTCTGCCTGATATTCGTAGATTGCGGCGGCGATTTTCTTTTTTCGCTTGATCTTGGATTTCTGTTTTAGCCGGACTGCATGGATTGCGCCCTCGGCAACCAACAATTCCGTCAACTTGTCCACTGCTTTTCGGTAGGCTCGTTCTGCACCGCTGGCTGTACTGCCCTCAAACATAACCGCCAGTTCTTCAAAGGTGGGGCGGTCTTTCCATGAGCTGACACGCCCACAGGTCATGCAAATTGCTAACCGTTTTTCGAGCAAGGTCTGTTCCCGGTAATTCAGTTTCTCAAATGCCCGCTGCACCTTTTCTGCCTGTATGCCGTTCCAGAGGATATCGGTATAGTTCCAGCTATCGTCAAGGGCTACATCCTCGCCTGTTTCTTCGCCGTCCTCGTCTGTGACATAGAAAGGCTGCTGATTGCGGATTCCACGGACAACTTTCAGATATTCTTCCGCAAGGGCAAGATCGCAGTTGTATTTCTTGGAAAATTCGTTGACCGCATCCTTGGTATTGTGGTACAGCCAAGCCATTGACCGCACCATTTTGTAATTGGTCAGAGAGGACACCGACCATTTTTCTTCGCCCATGCGAAAACGGAGCATAGCATCCCGGATGAACGGGAAAATGTATGTAGCATACTCTGCACCCTTGGCAAGGTCATAGTCCATCAGCTTTTGGAGCATTTGCTCCCGGCAGGAGAGCTTTATATCTATAAATCGGTTTGTGTCGTACAGATCGCCGCCATCCACACCGAGAAAGTCTTTGATGCGCTTGTTAAGCTGCGGCTCGTAGTGGTGTAGGAAGAATGAGAAATATATCAAATTCTTTTCCTGCAAGGCAGACAGGATATATTCGTTCAGATTGCCCACCGCTGGAGGCTCCGGTTCCAGTTGGAAGATGCGCTCTGCCGCATAAGGAATGATGCCGTCACCGTGCGGATTGACAGCGTGTTTTGGTATGTATCCGGTCATGTCCCATGAAAAATCACTCAGCATAGCGCACCTCCTTTCTCATTTCTATAAGAATCCCTTAAGACATTCTTTCATAAAAAGCATGAAGTATTTCTGCCAATTCCTGCGGTGATTCAATATTAACTTCATGTCCGGCACCAATAATCGTTTTTAATTCCACGTTCTTAAGCAATTCTGCCAATTCAATAGAAGCATTTTTATTCGCAGTATCTTTCTCGCCATATAACAATAGTGTAGGGCATGATATTTTGTGCAGAGAGTTGTTAAAGTCCAACTCCATCATGGTTTCGCATAGAAGTAAGAAATCAGCTTTTCTAAATCCCATTTGTTGAAACATGGATTTAGGCATAAATCTAAAGAGAAGATTTTGAAATTTCAGAAGCTTCTTGGGCATTTTATATTGTGTGGCGATAAGCACCAAGGAGCGAACTTTTTTCGGATATTGTATAGCATAGTTCAGAGCTAATACGCCCCCAAGCGATAAACCGCACAAATCAATAGGCTCATCATATTGATTGCAGTAATCTGAAAATGCAGCATATAGATTATCATAGGTCACTTCTTTGCTATGAACTAAATCAGGAAGATTCGGACACAAGCTGTAATCAGTAGTTTGCAAAATATCTATTGTTTTTGTCCAACTGTCAGATGTTTGTCCTAATCCATGCACATATATTTGTTTCATATTGTTCCCCCACTAAATATGTATCTTAGCTTCTGCAAGCAAAGCAGCCTGTTCCATTTCTTTTTCATAAGCTCCTTTGGCATAAGCAACATCACTTTTTGCCCGGAGTTCTTTATCTTTTGCCAGTTTCTTCATGACCTCCGCAAGGTCAGCGTCCAGAGTACCACGCTTTACATAGCGATTTATGGTGTTCAGCCTCTTTTCATATATCTGGATAATCGGATGATCGTCTGCAAGCTCTCGCTGTTCTCTGCCTTTTAGATTGCCGATCTGCCGGCAAGTGCGGTGCAGCTTGTCCCCCGATGCATAGCCGCCGCAGTATTTGGTGTGCCTTGCGTTGGTGGTGAGGAACCACTTGCCGCAGATTTTGCATTTTTTCGGGGCATGACCAACACATAAGCCCTCAAAAAGATCAGACCGGAACATCCCTACAAAGGATACATAGTGCATCCGCTTGACCAGCTTCGCAACTTTTTCGCCGGGACGGATGACGGATACATACTGAACGGAATTGTTCAGGGTAGACATCCAGGCATTGCCTTCCGTGATGGAAAACTCCGGCGGGAAATAGCTGCCGAACATTTTTGCAAAACCCTCTGCGGTGCGGTCTGCTTCGTTGCCGTCTGTTTTTTCTGCAAAATCAAGCATGGACGTTTGGTATTCCCCAAGGGAGTATGCCAGATGCCCGAAAACTGCGGTATAGCGTTGGAGCATCATCGCATCGGTAAAGTTCTGGATTTCTTCAAATTGCAAAGAATTGGTTGCGGCTTTTATGGCAAACTCCACATATTTCAGCGCATTGTCCACAGTAAAGACTTTTTCAATCCGTTCTCTGTGCTTTGAGATATTCATATAGGAGAACGGCGGTGTTTGACTGAGAATATCGAGCATCGTCAGAGCAGCTTCCTTTGCAATAGGACAGAGTGCAGAAGCATCCTGTCCGGCGTTTAATATTCCAAGCAGCAGATTGATTTTCTCGCATTGCTCGTTTATTTTTGCAATGGTATTCACAGGAATATTCAGTGCATCACAGGCAAGCGTACCGACAGGAAATGTTTTGCTCTCATATATGACCGTATCCTGCCAGAAATCCAATGTCATCAATTCTTGATTCATGCTTGCCCTCCTGTCCTGTTTTTTCATTTTTCTAATTATATCATGTAAATGTGAAGAAATCTACGTCCTCAGATAAGTTGTCCTGTTTTTTGAAACAGGATTGTCCTGTCATTAGCCTGTTTTTTGAAAAATCCGTCATAACCATAATAGAAGGAGCGAAGCACCTGCCAATCACGGCGGGTGCTTCGTGCTTTCCAGAATATTATGAACGGAGGGTTTTCTATGACAATCTATGAAACCATCAAGGCGGCAATCAGCGTCAAGCAAGCCGCCGAACATTACGGGCTGAAAGTGAGCCACAACGGCATGGCTTGCTGCCCGTTCCACAACGACAGGCATCCGAGCTTGAAGCTGAATGAGGACTATTTTTTCTGCTTCGGCTGCGGAGCCAAAGGGGATGTGATCGACCTTGTGGCAAGGCTGTTCAATCTGAGCAGTTATGAAGCAGCGCAAAAGCTGGCTTTGGACTTCGGGCTTGACCCGAAACCGCCCACTGCCGCAGCTATGGTCAAGCCGAAGCGTCCCTATATCCGTCAGTTCCGGGAGGATGAAATGCTGTGCTTCCGGGTGCTGACGGATTATTTGCATCTGTTGGAAGATTGGAAAGTGCGCTATGCTCCCAAGACACCGGAAGATGCTCTGGATGACCGTTTTGTGGAAGCCTGCCAGATGCACTGCCATATCGAATATATGGCAGATGTGCTGACGGTGGGTGATCTGGAAGAACGGGTGGCATTGGTGGACAAGCTGATGCAGGACGGCAAAATTGCTTTTCTGCAAGAGTATACCGCACGAAAGAAAAAGGAGGTGGCGCACCATGGCGAAGAACCGGAAAACGCCTGATATGAACTTGCCCATGTGGTTTGACGGGCAGAACATCAACGAAGCTCTGTTTTGTGAAGAATTTCTGCAAGAGCGCAGGATCATCTTCGCAAACGGAGCTTTTTTCACGCCCGATGGTCGAGTGACGGACGATCTTCCTCTGCGTGGGGAGATTTACGACAAGCTGAAATTCTGTGCCGTAAACAATATCCCCCGGAAGATCACCAACATTCTGGAAGTGCTGAAACTGGAAGCGCAAGTGCCGGACTTTCCACCGGAGCAGGATCGGATTCATTTGTCCAACGGTACGCTGCTATTGAACGGCACATTTACCGAGGGCAGACCGGCTATCGTGCGGAGCCGTTTGCCGGTTGCTTACAATCCCGATGCTACTGCGCCGGTGATCTGGCTGAACTTTCTGGATGGGTTGCTTTACGCCGAGGACATTCCAACTTTGCAGGAGTTTATCGGCTATTGCCTGATTCCCTCCAACAAGGGGCAGCGCATGATGGTGATTAAAGGCAACGGCGGCGAGGGTAAATCTCAAATCGGTGCGGTACTGTCTACCATCTTCGGCACGAATATGAAAGACGGCAGCATCGGCAAGATTTCTGAAAACCGCTTCGCCCGTGCCGATTTGGAACACATTCTCCTGTGCGTGGATGATGATATGCGGATGGAAGCTCTGCGCCAGACCAACTATGTAAAATCCATTGTCACCGCACAGGGCAAGATGGATTTGGAACGCAAAGGCAAGCAGAGTTATCAGGGTTGGATGTTCGCCCGATTGCTGGCATTCAGCAACGGTGATCTGCAAGCCTTGTATGACCGCAGTGACGGATTTTATCGCAGACAGCTTGTGCTGACCACCAAGGAAAAGCCAGTGGACAGAGCCGATGATCCTGACCTTGCAGAGAAGATGAAAGCTGAAGCCGAGGGTATCTTCCTGTGGGCATTTGAAGGCTTACAGCGGCTTGTTGCCAACAACTTTAAGTTTACGGAGAGTGACCGTATCCGGGAAAACCGGGAAGCGGTCAAGCGTGACAACAACAATATCTTTGATTTCATGGAGTCGGAGGGATACATCCGATTGAAAGCGGATGCCTCCATCAGCTCCAAGGATTTCTATGAAATCTACCGGATGTGGTGCGAGGAAAATTCCCTTGCTCCGCTGAAAGCCCGTAGCTTCAGCGACGCCATGATTGCCAATGCCAAGAAATTTAATCTGGAGCATTGCAACAACATCACCAACTCTGCTGGACGGCGGGTATGGGGATTTATGGGTGTGGAGGCTGTGGCAAGATCTCATATAAATGGGTTTTACGGAAATTCGCCGTGTACGTACGTACCGGATGACATTCCGGAGGAATGGCGGCAGGTCGAGTAAATCCCATTGGCTGGTACGTATGTACGCAGCAAAAGAGCGTAAAACGCTCGTGATAGAAACAGCACATTTCTTCTGTTTGGGCTGTTTCTATGTCCACGGGATTTTGCAAAAAGTACCGTGGACGGGCAGTGAAAAATACGGTTTTCACTGCTGCCGTCTGCGAGAGCAAGTTTCGCAAAACGGCTTGATGCAGACGGGCTGACCACAAGAAAAGTTGCAGACATTTTCGCCTTGGTCAGCAGAGGTCACCGCAGTGTCCGCATTCCCCCTCGGGAGAGCCCTCGGAGAGCCCACGGCACTTTGCAGCCAGTATGGATGAAAGTGTCATAGTGGGTTATTACACTTTGAAAAAGTGCCTCTCCGTAGCTCCCCGCTGTCTGCAAATTCCAAAGAAAGGACAAAAAATCCATGGCAAGAAATGATGGAATAGACCATACCGTAGCCAGAAATCAGGACTTGGGAAACCCGGCAGATGTGGCTAAGGTACAGGAACACAATGAGCGTGAAAAGGACAGCTACAGCAATCAGGACATCGTGCCGGAACGCACTTCTCTGAACGTCCATTTCAAAGCACCCACGGACGATTATGTAAAAATGTTTGAGCAGATGGAACAAGACGGCGTGATCTCCACCAGAGGTTTGAAACCGGATGCCGTCAAATACGGTGAGTTGGTATTTGATGTGAATTCCGCTTATTTCTACAATCATGGCGGCTATGAATTTGCGAAACAGTTTTATGCCGATGCCTACAAAGCTGCTGCGGAGATCGTAGGTGGTGAGCAGTATATCCTCTCCGCTGTGATGCACGCCGATGAGCGCAACCGGGCAATGTCCGAAGCTCTGGGCGAGGAGGTGTACCACTACCACCTTCATGTGGTTTATATCCCGGTGGTGGAAAAGCAAATCCTTTGGTCGAAGCGATGCAAGGATGAAGCCCTCCGGGGAACCGTTAAGGAGGTCATCACACAGGTCAGCCGCAGTAAGAAATGGGAGTCCAAGCCGGTGCTTGACGAGGACGGTAATCCAATGTTGAACGCAAAAGGAAAAAAGATTTTGAGGTCATCCTACAGTGTGTTGCAGGATGACTTTTTTCATTTCATGCGAGTTGCCGGATATACCGATCTGGAGCGTGGAGAACGTGGAAGCACCGAGGAACATCTGACTGTGACCCAGTTCAAGGTGCAGGCAGAACAGCAGCGGCTGGAAGCTGTGACCGGGCAGGTGGCACAGGCAGAACAGAATTTGGAGGATGCCAAAGCTGCCACAGCAAAACAGAAAAAGAAACTGGAATCTTTGCAAAAGGAAACCAAGGCGGCAAAGACCATTGCGCTGACAGTGCAGGACATTGAAGCAATGGGCAAAAAAGCCACATTCGGAAACAATATCACGCTGACACCGGATGAATGCGACACACTCAAACGCTATGCGGTCAATGGCATTATCGCCAATGCTGACAACAAGCGTCTGAAAGAAAAACTGGCTTCCGCAGAAAAGACGGTTTCCATCTGGAAGCAGCGGTATGAAGCGGTAAACGAAAAATATATGGAACTCAAACAGAAAGCCCAACCCTTTCTGGATGCACTTGAAATCGCATCCGAAAAGGTTCGGGCTTTTATCAATTCTATCCTCATCAGAGGAAAGGAAACACAGGAACACGAACACCCTGCCCGGAAGCGTGGACAGGATATGGAACTTTGATGGAGGAATCGCCTATTGAAGAAATATTATGAGGAAGCGAAATATAATGCGGCATTTGACCGCTGTGTGGATGTTATGAGCCAGATGCTCCAGAAATATGGACATCAGGTTTTGGATAAATTGGAACAGGACGCACCGCAGGGAGTGGAGCATTCCGAGGAAAGTAATCAAGCGCAGCTTTTGACGGATAAGGCTGCGTAAAATTTGCAATGTACACGTTGCGTATTCGCTATGGCTATGCTATAATGATTACGCAACGTGTATTTTTTGCTTTTGTGGAGAAAAGACGGATGGATTGTAAAAACAGAATTATAAAGTTGCGTGAAAGTACAGGACTGAATCGGAAAGATTTTTGCAAGCTCGTCCATATTCCTTACCGGACTATGACTGAATGGGAATTGGACAACCGCCATGCACCGAATTATGTGCTGTGGCTTTTGGAGTATTATATCCGCAACGAGGGACTTATGGTAAAAGGAAGGAATGAGGGAGGTGGAGATTCTGAAAAAGAAACAACTTAAATGCTATCTTTATACAAGAGTGTCCACCTCGATGCAGGTTGACGGATACAGTTTGGATGCCCAACGTGACAAGCTACGGAAGTATGCGGCATACGAGGATATGATCGTTGCCGGGGAGTATTCTGACGAGGGATTTTCCGGCAAGAACATTCAAGGGCGGCAGGAGTTTCAACGGATGCTGAATGACATCCAGGACGGCAAAGATGATGTTTCTTATGTGTTGGTCTTTAAGCTGTCCCGATTTGGCAGAAATGCAGCGGACGTTCTGAACTCTTTGCAACTCATGCAGGATTTCGGTGTCAATCTGATCTGCGTGGAGGATGGCATTGACAGCTCCAAGGATGCAGGAAAGCTGATGATCTCTGTGCTGTCTGCGGTGGCAGAGATTGAGCGAGAAAATATCCGCACACAGACAATGGCAGGACGTGAGCAAAAGGCTCGTGAGGGCAAATGGAACGGCGGTTTCGCTCCATATGGATACAAACTGGAAAATGGAAACCTTGTCATTGCAGAGGATGAAGTGGAAGTTATCCGAGTAATCTATGATCGTTATATTCATACAAACGAGGGTGTTACAGGAGTTGCAAAATATCTGAACCGCAATGGTTATGTAAAGAAACTAAGACAGAATAATACCATTCCGGGATTTTCAAGAGATTTTGTGAAAAATGTATTGTACAATCCTGTTTATATGGGAAAGATTGCTTACGGCAGACGAAGAACAGAAAAGAAACAGGGTACAAGAAACGAGATGCACGTGGTTGAGCAGTCGGAGTTCCCGGTTTATGAAGGACAGCACGAAGCTATCATTTCCGAAGAAGATTGGTATCTGGCACAGGAAAAGCGCAAGATCAATTCTTTCAAGCGGGAAAAGGTCAACAATCCAGACCACGCACACATCCTGTCCGGTATCTTGAAATGCCCATGCTGCGGCAAGAGTATGTACGGCAATATCGCCAAGGCACACAGCAAGGACAAGAAAACACGGTATTATTACTACTGCAAAAATACGGTTACACCCACAGGGCATGAGTGTAGCTTCCGGCTCAATATCGAGCAGACGGAAATCAATAAATTTGTGGCAAAGATCATTTCCGCTATGGTCAATAATCCCCGATTTGTAGAAGCAATTCAAGCGAAAATCGGAACGGCGGTTGATACAGAGGATATGGAAAAGCAGATCGCCGTTCTGCAAGGACAGCTAAAGCAAGCCTTTGGAACGAAAAGCCGCTTGGAGCGTCAGATGGATACCTTGGACATCAACGATGCCCACTATGACAGAAAAATTTTGGATTTGCAGCGCCGATATGATGAACAGTATGATACGATAGAGGAAATCGAAGTTCAGATTGGCGAATTGCAAAGTCAGATACGCAGCATCCAGCAGGAGAAAATCTCCGGCGATAACATTTATCGGCTCTTACTGGCATTTGATGAAGTCTACCATTCCGCAACGGAAGCAGAACAGAAAGAGTTTATGAAAGCCTTTATCGAGCGAATTGAGATGTTCCCGGAAAAGAGAAAAGACGGAAGCTGGATAAAGAAGATTGTATTCAATTTCCCTGTGCCTATTGATGGCGAGGAAGTGAAAGAACTTCCCTTGGAAACTGAAACAACTGTCGAGACGGTCTGTTTATTATCATGTAAATAAGCGGTTTTACAGGCTTTTATGAGTGGAGTTCAGTCTATTTGCCACCCATTTGCCACCGTAATTTTTAAAATCATCACTGAACAAAGAAAAGGGAGTGAACACGCTGAACAATCAGAGGATTCACTCCCACTATTTTTATTTATGACGTTTTTGCTTGTGTGATTTTTTCAAATAGATCAATATGAGGGACTTTAGGAATTTCTTTTTTATATCAGAGCATGAACGACTGGAACGAGAAAAAAACAGTTCACAGACAGTATTTTCTTTGAATTATGTCGATGGTATTTTAGATGGAAGGTATGATTTGGAAGATAATAAATCTGCAAGAATGTACCATTTTATTGTTAAGCTGCTGAAAGGATATTTACCACCAGACAAAGATGTACTTGACTATTTCCTTATGTTTTCAGATGTATCGAAAAGAAGATACAAAGGTGTTACATCGAATTTTATTGATGAAGGCATTTACTGGCAGTTAAATGAAATGCACATAACAGGCAAGCTGTCGAGGGTTATTAAAGATATTGATAAACTTAAGAAGAAGCTCCTTAAAGATACATATTGGAACGATGAAATGATAAAAAATGATATCGCAACAGGATTTACAAGATATGTTGGGGCATTTGACTTCCAAGGTGGAAAACTGATAGCAATGATTGAGAAAGAAGATAATGCGAGATGTATTGGTGATTTGCTTGTAGCCAACTTAGATAAAAAAAGAGGAATGGTAGCATTAAATATCGAAACTGGTGCATATGAAATTCAGTATATAAGAGAGCTGACTTCGGAGGAAGTGAATATGATATTCAGCGGATTTCATATTGTAGATGTTGCATATCGTATAAGTGTCGAAAAGTACTTTTAAGTAAAGTGCATGCAAGGAAAGAATTGAGGTGATATACTATGAGAACTTATAAAAAGAGAATTATTACAGATGTTGTGAGCGTTGGCATGCTGCTTTTGGCGGTTGGATTAATCTTGCTTATGCACAGATATATGGGAGATGTAAAGTCAATTTATCTTCCAGAGGCAAAAACAACGGGAATGCCATTTAATATTGGATTCAGGTGGTCAGTAATTCTCGGAATGATTGGCGTAATACTGATTCAAGTGGTTATGTATGTGTGGACTTATTGCAATAAAAATTGGAAACTTTTTACCTGGGCAACGGGAATATGGATATACTCAGCCATAGTGTTTGAGTATGTGTCATCGTCCAGTAAATTGGGTTTCTTCTTTATATTGAGAGATAATCTGCAATATAGCAATCCGGATATTATATATTCCGTTTGGGCGAAAGCTAATATGCTTGTATATGCAATATTGTTTGTTATAGGGCTTATATATTTATCAAAGTGGCTATTTGGTACAAATGAAAAATCGCCAACTACACCGAAGGTGCGAAAGTTTTTTCCTGTTATTTTTATTATTTTAGGGACATTAATTCTAGTCGTAGAAACATATAAAAATTCCTGGTATTTAATATCTTGCATTGTTGCAAGCATGGTATCTTGGAGATTATTGAGCAAACTAGAAAAAGTATGTGAACCATATATGGATGAAGAAATATCAGATTCGCTTGTTGTGTTAATCTTTGGCTTTTTACTGGATTTTTTTATTGAGGAACTATCATACAAAGATCCAGACGAATAAAGATGTACACATCATTTGATAATGGAAAAGGAGATATTAATGCTATGAAAATGAAAAATTTGCAGGAAAGAATATATCAAAACAATTGGATAAGGGTTTTAATGTTACAGATTTAAATAAAGAGTTTTGCCTTTTATACGGAGAGGTGGCAGAAGCGTATGAGGCACATCGTAAGAAAAAAGAAGATTTCGGTCTGGAATTAGCTGATATAGCGATTTATTTGCTTGGAATCGCAGAAATCATAGGAGTTGATTTAGAGCAGAAAATTCTTAAAAAGATGGAGATTAACGAGCAGAGAGAATATCAACAGGTAGATGGTGTGCTGATTAAATTTGAGCCAAGAGAAAAATAGTGCAGAATGGAGGGATTGATGATGGTACACAATATGAAATTGAAATAAGGCTACCGCAATCCCACTGGCTTTAGACGGTGGGTTAAGGTAGCCAAAAATCAGAAATTATAGTATACTCATGGCATGGGAACCTGGAAATCTAAAAACAGACACAAATACCTATTACAA
>NZ_JAJEQE010000033.1 GCF_020687205.1 Hominisplanchenecus faecis | reverse complement strand
GCCTTCGGCTATATCCTTCCCACTACCGGGCGGATTCGGGACTTTAACCCGTTAGAAACGTGCGCCGCTAGGCGCACTCACAAAAAGACCGTTTCCAAATGGAATCCATTTCGAAACGGTCTTTTAAGCTTTCGCATATAAAATCTTATTGATCGATTTAAAAAAATTATCTTCTTCTCAGGAAATCCGGGATCTGAATGTCTCTTTCCTGTATATTACTGGAAGGTGTGCGCAGTTTTCCGTTTGACGGAGCTGTGCCCGCCTGTCTGCCGGCCTGCGTAGCACTTCCGATCGTTCTCTGGAAAAGACTAGACTGTGGCTGCTCATTGCGGCTGTCCTGTGATACTTTTCTGCTGTTTACTGCCGGCTGTGTTGCGGTAGAAGAATCCAGACCGGTAGCAATCACGGTGATGCTTGCTTCGTCTGTGTAAGTATCATCATACATAGCACCAAAGATAATGTTTGCATCATCACCGGCAAGCTCCTGTACATAGCTTGCTGCATCGTTTGCATCCATAAGAGAAATATCTCCTGAAATATTGATGATAACGTGGGATGCACCTTCGATCGTAGTCTCCAGAAGCGGGCTGGCCACTGCCTGTTTAACTGCTTCGAGTGCTTTGTCGTCTCCTTTTGCATGTCCGATACCGATATGTGCGATACCCTTGTCTGTCATAACCGTCTGTACATCGGCAAAATCCAGATTAATCAGTGCCGGAAGGTTGATCAGGTCGGTAATACCCTGTACTGCCTGCTGCAGAACTTCGTCTGCTTTCTTGAGAGCTTCCGGCATCGTGGTACGGCGGTCTACGATCTCAAGCAGCTTGTCATTTGGAATTACGATCAGTGTATCTACATTTTTCTTGAGGTTTTCAATACCTGCAAGTGCGTTATTCATGCGGGTTCTTGCTTCAAAACGGAAAGGTTTTGTCACAACGCCGACAGTCAGGATGCCCATCTCTTTTGCAATACCTGCAACTACCGGGGAAGCACCTGTTCCGGTACCGCCGCCCATACCACAGGTAACGAATACCATGTCTGCACCCTGCATAGCCTGTCTGAGCTCTTCGGAGCTTTCTTCGGCTGCCTGACGGCCAACCTCCGGCTGTGCACCTGCACCAAGTCCTTTTGTTACTTTTTCACCGATCTGAATTGTGTTCGGTGCTTTGCAAAGCTGCAGTGCCTGCTTATCGGTATTGACACCAATAAATTCTACACCTGCGATTGCTTCATCAACCATTCTATTCACAGCGTTATTGCCTGCACCGCCCACACCGATTACGATGATCTTAGCCGCAGACTCAGCTTCGTTTGTCATAATTTCTAACAAGGGTATTTCCTCCTTCGCATATGCATCTCTATTCTTCTATAATATAGTTATTTGCCCAAATAATCAAGACAATTTTAAAATTTCTTATTAAAAAGCTAGTTTCGCCCATCGAACCACGGCCGGAACTGTGCAATATTCCCATCATCCGTGTCACTAATTGATGTAAGAACCTGTATATGGATCAATATAGCCGTATCCATCGGTAATAATATTGCCATTTTCATCGGTATAATTATACTCATCACACTGCGTCGTCGTGACTCCGGCAGCATCGGTATAGGTCTTGTTTCCATCGGCATCGGTCGAAAAAGTACCGTCTGTTTTTGAGTACATTCTGCCTCCGCCTTCCTGTGTTTCCTGCGTGGAAGTTTCAGACTCGCTGCTTCCGTCAGTCGAGGCCAGATCTTCCGTACCGCCGCTCTCGTTTTTAAAGGTCACCTGTCCGCTGTTTTCACTGTAGGATTCCATGTACAGCGTTCCATGTCTGCCGTCAAGCTGTGCGTATATGGAGTTGAGTGCCGACATCTTGTCCTCCAGATCCGTATCATCTCCAAGGTTGACCTTGATATCCTCGAACACCAGTGTGATCGTATCTCTTGTATTAAAACGGATCTCATTTGGTACCAGACCGTCTTTGTTCAGTGTCTTGGTCAGAGTTACGATCGTATTGTACATTCCTTCATCCTTCACCGGAAGTTTTTCATATAGTTCTGCTTTTTCAACATCCAGCCCGGTGATCAGTGGAACATCTTCGCTTGGCTGATCCGAGATCTCCACGATCATGCCGTCTTTATCGAAATAAATATAGCTTCCCTGATTCAGGAGATATCCGATCTGCTGTTTTTCTTTTACGGTCACCTGCACTTCAAATGGTGTTCTCAGCTTTGCCTCTGCTCCGTTCAGGAACGGAATGGACTCCTTTACTTTTGCCTGATTGCTGAATTTCCAGAGCAGATAAAGCGAATTCTTGCAGAGACCATCCTGCATGATGGCCTCCTGTATCTCCTCCGCTTTATATTGCTTATTTCCTGAAATTACCAGTTTCCGCACCCGAAACAGCCCAAAAATCACCACCAGACCAAGCACCAGCACGGCCAGCAGAATCAAGATCACTTTTCTTCTTTGCTTTCTTCTGTTCTTCTTTTTGTTCTTCACAGTTTCACCTTTCTGCTTTTTTCTTCGAAATAACCGCTCCAAGCTTTCTTAAATCTCCTGCCAGATCTTCATATCCGCGTTCGATAAAAGCACTTCCGTATACGCGGGTGATCCCCTGTGCCATCAGAGCAGCGATCACAAGTGCCGCACCGCCTCGCAGCTCTTGGGCTTTCACCATCTGTCCGGACAGATGTGCCTTTCCTTCGATCACAGCTTCCCTGCCGTCTGTGGTCACATCCGCCCCCATCCGGTTCAGCCACGGTGCAATTCGGAAGCGTTCTTCAAAAATACACTCCCGAATCACGCTTCTGCCCCTGGCCACGCAGAGCGTTGCAAGCAGCTGGGACTGCAGATCCGTCGGAAAACCGGGATACGTCTCTGTACAGACCACAGGAAGCGGATTTATCGCTTTTCTTCCATCCAGGTAAAATCCATCTTCCCTGTTCTCATACACTGCACCCATCCTGCCAAGCACATCCAGGACGGACTCCATATCGGATGGACGCATCCCTTCCAGACAAATCTCGCCTCTGGTCGCTGCCGCTGCAAACAGATAGGTGCCTGCCACGATCCGATCCGGCATCAGCGTGTAGGTGCTGTCCCTCAGATGGCTGACTCCTTCTACCAGGATACAGGAAGTTCCCTCTCCTTCGATCTTTGCACCTTTTTCACGCAGAAATCTGCAAAGTTCTGCAATTTCCGGTTCTTTTGCACAGTTTTCAATCCGGGTACGCCCTCTGGCATAAACAGCCGCAAGAATGACATTTTCCGTGGCACCGACACTTGGAAAACGAAGATGGATCCTGGTCCCGCAAAGACCGTCTGTCTCTGCACAGAGCATGCCGTCTGTCTCTTCAAAGACAGCTCCCATCTTTCCAAGGGAGGTGATATGGATGTCGATCGGCCGCATCCCGATGATACAGCCTCCCGGAAACGGCATTTTCGCCCTTCCGGCTCTTCCAAGCATCGATCCGAGCAGAATGATCGTGGAACGCATCCGCTCGCCGAGCGATGCTGCGATCTCAAAATGTTCTGCTTTTGCAGCATCTATGATCAGCGTCCCTTTGTCTTTCTGTACCGTACAGCCGATATTCTCCAGTATTTCAATCATCACATCAACATCACGAATCGCCGGAACATGATGCAGCGTCGTCCTGCCCGGATGCAGAATGGATGCCGCCATCAAAGGCAGGGCCGCATTTTTGGAACCCTGAAGTGTGATACTTCCGTGCAGAGGTGTTCCACCTGTTATTTCAAAGTATTCCACCCAAACCCCTCCGCTTACTCAATCTGGAAATTGCTTCTATAAAATTATCATATGCATTTTTTCTCGCTTTGCCACCGGCTGACTGCCAAAACCAGCCCCATCTCCGAGAGCAGAAACAAAACGGAAGTGCCTCCATAACTGATAAACGGAAGTGTGATCCCGGTATTCGGAATCGTGTTTGTCACAACGGCTACATTTAAAATCACCTGGATCGCGATGTGCCCCATGGCTCCCGCTGCGATCAGTGACCCGAAAAGATCCGGTGCATGTACAGCGATCACCATAAACCTCCAGATCAGCACCAGAAAAACAAGCATCAGGATCGTGGCACCGACAAATCCAAGTTCTTCGCAGATGATTGAAAAGATCATATCATTCTGTGCCTCCGGCACGAATCCGAGCTTCTGGATGCTCTCGCCGAATCCTCTGCCGAACAGTCCGCCGGAACCGATCGCATAAAGTCCCTGGATTGTCTGATAGCCCTTTTCGTAAGCCTCCGGATTCTTCCAGATGGCGATCCTCTCCAGGCGATAAGACTCCATCCCAAGGAACAACGCCATCATGCCTGCTCCGGCCGCCGCGATCCACACAAACTGCATATATCTTTTGTCCGATACAAACACTACGATCACTGCGATGCCGAGGATGATGATCGCCGTACTTAAGTTGTTCGTCCCTACCAGTGCCACGATCGGCAGTACCAGAGCAATCACAAACACCAGGTTCAGAAAACTGTTCCTTTTTTTCTTCTGTCTTCCGACCATTCTTGCCAGAAACAGAATCACGGCAAGTTTGGCAAACTCGGACGGCTGAAAGGAAAGAGGACCAAGTGAGAGCCATCTTCTGGAACCGTTGTAAGCATTGCCCGCAAATAATACCAGGGTGGATAATGCAAGGGAGATCAGATAGGCTGCGATGGCATATTTTTCAAAAATATGGTAATCCATACAGCTGATCAGGTACATGGCAAGCATCCCGAGTGCCGCTGCAAAAAACTGCTTTTTCATATAATAAAAAGCATCTCCGAAGCGGACACTCCCATTGTAGGAACCGGTGCTGTATAACACTGCCAGCCCAAAAACAACAAGAAACAGCACCATGCATACCAGCAGTACATCTCCTCTGCCGGATTTTGTTCTCATTGCATCACTCCCTGCATTCCCGTATTATAAATTTCTTACTAATTCTTTGAATCTTCTTCCGCGGACTTCATAGCTTGGGAACATATCCCAGCTCGCACATGCCGGTGAAAGAAGTACGGCATCGCCGCTTTCTGCATTTTCTGCACAAACTTTGACGGCTTCTTCGAGGCTTTCTGTCATGATGATGTTATCAAATCCACACTTACGTGCTGTTTCTGCAATTTTTTCTTTTGTAACACCGAGCAGTACCAGATATTTTACTTTGCCGTCAAAAGACTGGATCCATTCCGTGTAATCGGAGCCTTTGTCATATCCGCCTCCGATCAGCAGAGTCGGGCGTGACATCGCCTGGATGCCCTTGATCGCCGCATCCGGATTGGTTCCTTTGGAATCGTTGTAATAAACAACACCGCTTTTCTCTGTCACAAACTCAATGCGGTGTTCTACTGCCTGGAATGCTTTTACTGCTTCCTGGATCTTTTCAAGCGGAACGCCGTAAGATAATGCCATGCCGGCTGCTGCCATTACGTTTTCGTAGTTATGTTTGCCGACGATGTTTAAATCCTGTGTTTTGCAGATTGCAAGTTTCTGACTCTCATCTGCATACCAGATCGTCTCATCTTCCAGATAAAGTCCCTGTTTCAGTTTACGCTCACTGCTGAAAAATAATACCCTGATCTGAAGATTTTCTCCAAATGCACGCAGGATCGGATCTTCGTAGTTGAGGACACAGGTATCTTCGGATGTCTGATTTTTGGTGATGAGCTCTTTGACTCTTATGTACTCTTCCATGGTATGATGGCGGTTCAGATGATCCGGTGTGATATTTAAGATCGCACTTACCTTTGGATGGAACTGATCGATCGTCTCCAGCTGAAAACTGCTGATCTCCGCAACGGTCACACTCTCTTCTGTCATCTTCGGAGCTGCCTGCGTATAAGGATTTCCAATGTTTCCAACGACATAAACGCTCTCTTTCCAGCATTTCATGATCTCACCTAAAAGGCTGGTTGTTGTCGTCTTTCCGTTCGTGCCGGTGATCGCCAGAACATCGCCTTTTGCGTTTTCATATGCCAGCTCTACTTCACCCCATATGCGGATGCCGGCTGCTTTCATTTTTTCTACCACCGGCAGATCTGTCGGTACACCAGGACTTAATACCACAAGATCCAGCTCTTTTAACTGCTCATCACTGATCTGCCCGATCAGGATCTGTGCCTTGCTTGCGGAAGGCAGTTTCATGCGGATTGCTTCCTCGTGAAGCTTTTCATTGCCATCAAACAAAATCACAGTTGCACCGCTTTTTTCCAGAAGCTCACAGGCTCCGATGCCGCTGATGCCGCTTCCGAATACCAGGACCTTTTTATCTTTAAAATCCATCTTCTATTCTCCTCCTCGATGTTCGTATCTTATACTATGCTGTCAGAATTAAAAACCTGAAGCCATGATGTCTTGCTATGGCTTAATACTCCACCTTGATATCTGTTTATGATACCAGAACGAGTCCCAGCAGGCACAACAGTGCTGTCACAACGGTAAAGACTGCCACAACTCTGGTCTCAGACCAGCCACAAAGCTCAAAATGATGATGGATCGGGGCCATCTTAAAGAATCGTTTTCCGCCGGTCTTCTTAAAGTAGGTGACCTGGATCATAACAGAGAGTACCTCCACCAGATAGATCAGTCCGACGACCAGGATGATCCACGGCATCTTCAGCACATAGGCTGCACCTGCCACAAATCCTCCAAGTGCCAGAGATCCGGTATCTCCCATAAATACCTGTGCCGGATAGACGTTAAATAACAGAAATCCGAGCAGTGCACCGGTAACCGCTGCCGTGATTGGCTCAATGCCGCCGCCAAGCCCGATGGATACAGCAGTAAAGAATACAGCGACCATTGTCGTAACGCCTGTTGCCAGTCCGTCCAGTCCATCGGTAAAGTTGACTCCGTTGACTGTTCCGATCACTGCCAGATAAACCAGCGGAACCGTGATCCATTTGCAGTCAAAATACTGATCGCTGAACGGGATCCTCATCGTCAGGAAACTTTTGTCCACGATCAGGATATACGCCAGAAAAATGGTCGTAACAATGATCTGTCCGAGCATTTTCTGCTTCGGAAGCAGACCGTCGGATCTTCGAAGCACAACTTTCAGATAATCATCCAGAAATCCGATGATACCAAAACCCAGTGTCAGAAACAGAACCGGGATGATGTTCGGATATCTGCGGACAAAGAAAAGAGAGGTGACCAGCACACTGATTAGAATGATCAGTCCTCCCATAGTCGGCGTGCCTGCTTTTTCAAGATGGGACTGTACACCTTCGGTTCGTTCCGTCTGACCGATCTTCAGTCTTTTCAGGAATGGGATAATGATCGGACTCAAGACGACACTGATTGCAAAGGATGCCAGCAATGCAATGATTACTTCTGTACTTATTTTCATATTTACCTCCTGCTGCCGCATAACGGCGGCCTCGTTTTCTGGTTGTCAGGCCGCTTGTCTGCGACGCATAACTCTATGCTAGTATAAAACTTTTCCTCTTTTTTCGCAACTGTTTTATCTTAGTCGGAAAAGACTCCCCTTCTGTTTTATTCAGCAGACAGCAAATGTTCGACTTGATCCATTATTCTGACCGCATCCGTTTCCTGTGCAGCTTCTTTTTCGATTCCAAGATAAGGCAGAATATTTTCAAAAACCGTCCGCATGACCGGGGCACAGATCGTTCCTCCATAATATACGCCCTGCGGATTGTTTATAATACAGATTCCAAGGATCCTGGGATCTTCTGCCGGAACAAATCCAAGAAAAGAGGAAATGTATTTATTTGCACTTCGCGGCAGTGTCTCGGAGGTCGCTGTCTTTCCTCCTATATGATATCCTTCGATATAGGCCTTTTTGCCGCCTCCTTCGGAAACGACTTTTTCGAGAATCGCCCTCATTGTCTTGGAAACCTGCTCCGATACGATCTGTTTTCCTTCCTTATAAGAAAGTGTTTCCAGCAAAGTACCGTCATCTTCCCGCACTTCCACCCCAAAATGCGGCGTGATCTGATGGCCGCCATTGATCAGGGAACACACCGTTGCCGCCAGACGGATCGGCGTGATCTGAAAGGACTGTCCGAACGAGATCGTTGCCAGTTCCACCGGCCCGATATCCTTTTTCTGATGCATGATCGTCCCTGCCTCTCCCGGAAGATCAATCCCAGTCTTTTCGAGCAGACCGAACTGCTGAAAATACCTGTAAAAAGCATCTGTCCCCAGCCGCTGTCCCACTTCAATAAAAACCGGATTGCAGGAATTCATGACTCCCTGCACAAACGTCTCACTTCCATGACCGGTCGTTTTATGGCAGCGTATCCTCCTGTCATCGACAATCCGAAATCCGGGACAGCTGAAAGTATCTTCCGGTGTTACAACGCCCTCTTCCAGAGCTGCCGATGCCGTTATGATCTTAAATGTCGAACCCGGCTCATACGTGTCGTTGATGCAGCCATTTCGCCACATTTTGTTTCTTTCATCCTGAATTTCCTGCTGTGACATGCCATTCGTACTTTTTTTCAGGTTAAACGGATCATTCAGATCGTATTCCGGTACATTTACCATCGCCAGGATCTCCCCGTTCCCGGGCCGCATCAGAATAATGGAGACACTGTCTGCCTGTTTCTGTTCCAGTGCCTGGTAAGCCGCCTGCTGTGCATACTCCTGCAGGTTTGCATCCAGGCTTAAGATTAGATTTTTCCCGGAAACCGGCTCTTTTCTTCCTTCTCCGGTGTCGGATAATTCCACACCTCTGGCATCCGTCATGGTCAGAATCTGCCCGTCTGTTCCTTTTAAGATGCTCTCATATTTGACTTCCAGTCCCACGATCCCCTGATTGTCACTTCCGGTAAATCCAAGCACTTTGGAAGCCAGATTTCCATATGGATAATTTCTCTTATAGTCTTCATCCACTTTCACGCCAGCCAGATCGTATTCTCTTATTTTATCCCCGGTCTGTTTATCCACATTCGTTTTGATCCGCTCAATGGAACTGTTCTTTTCCACGCGTTTCTTGACCTGGTCACGCTCCATCCCCAGTTCTTCTGTCAGCACATCGATCACTTTTTCCGGCTCTTTGATCTGACTGTGGATCACAGAAATCGTACATACCGTCTTATTATCTGCCAGCACTTTTCCGTTGCAGTCCAGAATTTTTCCGCGGGCCGCTTTGATACTTCGCTCCCTCTCATGGAGATCCTGTGCTTTTTCGCTGTAATAATCTGCCCGAAGCAGCATCAGATACCCCAGCCGCCCAATCAGAAAAAGCATCGCCGCCATGCACAGTGCAAAAACAGCCACGATCTTTTTGCGGTGAAATGTTTTGATCTTTACAAACAATACAAAAAACCTCACAAAAGCTTTCTATTATTATATCGCTGCTTCTGTGAGGTTAAAACTGCAAATTCTTTATATCTTAACCAAATCAAGGAAGTCCCCTGCTTCAATTGCGAATATCCATTTGACTAATAACTGTTATTATTCTCATCAATACCAAGCTTTTCGTTGGTAATCCAGTCCTGCGTACTCACGCCGTCACCACTGTCCTGTGACTGGAGCGGAGCCGGTATATTTGAATGAAACGCCGATCCCTCATCGTCCGTCGTACCCTGCGTCGTGGAATCGCTGCCACTGTTCACATTTCCATAAGCATCCGTCTGTGATGTCTGAGCATCGGTTGTGCCTGTCGCAGAGGATGTACTGCCGGATGTCGTTCCGGAGGAAATGACATTTCCGTACTCATCCGTTTCAGCGGTCGTTCCGGAAGAGATGACATTTCCGTACTCATCTGTCTCCGTTGTCTCTGATTTTTCTTTGATCAGAGCTGCGTTTCTTCCGTTTTCCACATCTTCTCTGGTCAGTTCCAGCTCCTGAAGCAGCTCATCTGTGATCTCTTCCGTCTGTGGAATGTTCAGATACGGAAGCACTTCCATCATGATCTTTCTGGAAATGATCATAGAGTAACCACCAGTTTCCTGATTTTCAACGTTTGGCTCATCGACAACAACATACACTGTAAGCTGCGGATCATCCACCGGTGCACATCCGATGAAAGATACCAGATATTTTCCTTCCCAACGTGTTCCGGTCTCCGGATTGATCTTCTCTGCAGTACCTGTTTTACCTGCCACACGGTAGCCCGGCACTCTTGCCTTTTTTCCGGTACCATCCAGAACAGTCTGCTCCATGGCACTTAACACAAAATCTGCATTTTTCGTGGATACCGGCTGACGCAGAAGGACCGGATTGATATTCTTTACCACTCCGCCGTTATCATCCAGGATCTGCTTTACCATATGCGGCTCATAATAATATCCGCCGTTTACCACTGCATTAAATGCCGCATATTCCTGGATCATCGTGCTGGTAAAAGTCTGACCGAAGGTATTGGTCGCCAGCTCTACCTCGTGCATGCTGTCCCTGTCATACAGTACACCGGTACTTTCATTCGGAAGGTCGATCCCTGTCCGGCTTCCGAAATTAAACAGTCTCTGGTATTTCAGGAATGGTGTGATCTGCATTTTCATTCCGATCTGCATCATCGCATCGTTACAGGAATTTTTGATAACATCACTTAACGTCTCATTTCCATGACCGTAAATATTATCACATTTGATTTCTGTATCGGTGACAAATTCTCCACCGTCACAGACGTAGGTAGCATCTGTCGTGATCGCACCCATCTCCAGTGCCGATGCTACCACGATCGGTTTAAACGTAGAGCCAGGCTCAAAACTTTCGGATACGCAGTAATTGTACCATTTCTCATTCAGAGCATCTGATTTTTCTTCCTCTGTCATGGATTTCAGCTCTGCGTCCGTATACTTGTCGCTTAAATCGTCCGGATCCGTGAGGTCAAATCCGTGGTTGCTCGCCATCGCATAAATCTCGCCGTTCTGCGGATTTCCGACGATGACACCAATGTTTTTCGCACCTTTGCCGTCCTCGGCATCTTTGCCGTACTCTGCATCAAATTCAGCGATGTACTTTTCCACAACCTGCTGGATGTTGATATCCAGGGTGGAAACGATTGTATTTCCATTGGTCGGTTCAACGATCGTCCTCTGCAGGTCGGAGTTCTCATCCAGATAACCGAACTCTCTGCCGTCTGTTCCGCCCAAGACATCTGTGTAGTAAGATTCCAGCCCGCTTGCACCGCCGGAATTGCTTCCGACTCCGATCACATTGCTCGCAAGTGTTTTCAGCGGATAATCCCGGACGTAATCTTCTTCAAACCAGACACCCTGAACACACCGCCGCCTTGCAAGGTCTGTCTTGGTATACTCCTTTTCAGAATCGATTTCCGTATAGTCCTCAAATGTCTGCTTTTCTTCCAGAGAAATGCCCTTTTTCAGAACCTGATACCGACTCCCGGATGTTGACGGATCAGTGATCATTGAACGAAGCTCTGCTTCATCCAGACCTAATGTTTTCACAAGTGCATCGATCGTCGGTTCGATGTAATCAATTTCCTGCTCTTTCAGCTTTGCCTGTTCTTCTTCATCACCACCGTTTACCGCTACACAGTCGAGAATGACATTATAGACCTTTTCACTTTTTGCAAACACATTTCCATTGCGATCCTGGATCTCTCCGCGTTTGTATGGAATCGTTCTGCTGTCATACTGTTTCTGTGACAGCACCTGTTTTGCATAGTTATCGCCGTTTTTGGCTGTAATATATACAATTCTTAAATTTAATCCCAGTAACACAAACAAAACTAATGCAAAACTTCCCACCAGTTTTTTCTGCATTAGTTTTGAAAAGTGCTTTCTTTTTTTTCTTTTCTTTTCTGCCACTTTATACCACCTGTCTGATTACTCACTCTGTCGGAACATCACTATACTGTCTTACATAGTCGCTGCTCTTGTCATCGTAAGTTTTCACCTGTTCTTCTCCGGCATAAACCATACCCAGTTTGTTGATGGCAATATTGCGGATCGTCTCCAGATCTACGGACTTCAGTGCACTTTCATAGGCAGCATCATTGCGTTCTTTGAGATCTGCAAGCTTGGCCTCCTGTGTCGCCACCTGATTACGATAGGATGTATTCAATGCCTGTTTCTGAAGATAGTTGATGCATGAAACGACCACGATCATTCCTGCGATTCCAAGAAAGATAACGTCACGCAGATGCATCTGCAGTGCACGTGCACGGTTACGTCTTGTTTTGGCACTCGTCCGTTTTCTGCGTCGCGGCTGTTCCTGTCTTCTCTCGGTTTCTCTCTTTTCCGGTACAGGGCGAGTCTGTAATTTGCGAACGGTACTGCCATCAATATAAGCATATCGACCTGTCTGTCTTATCTTATCATCTCTGCGATAATTTCTCTCTGCCATATCGACCCTCCTGTCTCTTACATTTGTCTCTGTTTACCTGTTTCATGACTCCTCTTCCTCCCGTCTTCTTTCGAAAACACGAAGTTTGGAGCTTTTTGCTCGTTTATTATATGTCAGTTCTTCCTCACCCGGTATAATCGGCTTTCTGGTGACCACAAAGCCCTTGGATTTCCTGCCGCATACGCAGACAGGAAACTCCCTTGGACATATACACGGATTTTCATTTTTTCTGAAGTTGTTTTTTACAATTCGATCTTCCAGCGAATGGAATGTGATCACACAGATCCTTCCTCCGTCATTCAAAAAATCGATCATGCTGTCCAGCGAATCCCTTAAAACTTCCAGTTCTCTGTTCAGTTCGATCCGAATTGCCTGAAAGGTCTTTTTGGCCGGGTGTCCGCCTACTGCTCGGACTTTCATAGGTATGGCTGCTTTTATGATTTGAATTAACTCCCCAGTTGTTTCAATTTCTTTCTGCTGCCTTGCATTTACAATGTGCTTCGCGATGTTTTTTGCGAACTTCTCTTCGCCGTAATCGCGGATGATACGGTACAGCTCCATCTCGCTGTATCCATTCACAATATCTTTTGCGGTCATATCCTGACGCTGATCCATCCTCATGTCAAGCGGTGCGTCTTCGCGGTATGTAAATCCCCGCTCAGCCGTATCCAACTGGTAGGAGGATACCCCGAGATCCAAAATAATCCCATCTGCCGATGAAATGCCAATGCTTTTCAGTTCCTTTACCATATTGCAGTAATTGCTGCGAATAATAGTAACTTTATCTCCAAACTCCCCTAATCGCTCCTTTGCCGCTTCGATCGCAGCTGCATCCTGATCAATGCCGATCAGCCTTCCTTTATCCGAAAGATGTCTGCATATTTCATAAGAATGCCCTCCGCCACCTAACGTGCCGTCCACGTATATGCCGTCCGGTTTGATCTGCAAAGCTTCAATGCTTTCCTTCAGTAGTACAGATTTGTGTTTAAATTCCATATTGTCCTCCCCAGGCTATATGCAAAGTCCCAAATCCGACATCTGCTCTGCAATATCGTCCATGTTATCGCAGGAATTATTTTCCATCCATTTGGTTTTGCTCCATATTTCAATCCTGTTTAACATACCGGCAAGCACTACATCTTTCTCAAGACCTGCAAATTCTCTCAGCGGTAACGGTAAGAGAATTCTCCCCTGCCTGTCCAGTTCACATGGTGTAGCTCCCGCCACAAAAAACCGGGAGAACTGCCGTGCATTTTTGTTTGTAAGCGGTAATGCTTTTAATTTTTCTTCAAAGATCTGCCATTCATTTCCCGGAAATACAAATAAACATCCATCCAAACCTTTCGTAACGATAAACTCATTTTTCAGTTCTTCTCTGAATCTGGAAGGGATGATCAGTCTGCCTTTGGCATCAACTGTATGATTGTATTCGCCCATGAACATACGGCACACCCTCTTTCGTGCTGTGGCTGTGGTTTTCACTCCATTTTTTACCACTATGCACCATTCTTTACCACTTATGTGTTAATAATATCCCAAAGCACATAAAAAGGCAAGTGTTTCTTGGCGTTATTTTTTATTTTTTTCTGTACATTTCCGCTTTTTTTCACCGTTGTTTGTCACAGATATGTCACCAATCGCAAAAGAATACCGCCGTATTCTTTTGCGAATTACGACGGTATTCTTTTTCGGCTTTCGGAAAAGCAGTCGTTATTTTCTTTCTGCCGTTCTGAAAATATTTCTCAGTTTATTATTTTTTCTTTGCTGCTTTTATTTTTACTGCTTTTGTTGTCTTTGCAGGACTGTAGGTTTTCTTTTTCACTGTCACGATACGGTAATAGTATTTCATTCCTTTTTTCAGTCCTTTTTTGTCGTTGTATGTGCATTTCGTTCCTTTTTTCAGCACTGCGATCCTCTGATAACTGCCATTTTTCTTTGTGGAACGATATACCAGATAACCGGTTGCACCCTTCACTTTCTTCCAGCTCAGAACTACGGTTTTGTCCGTTTTGGCTTTTGCCGTCACTTTTGTGGTCGCTTTTGGAAGTGTAATCTTCTTTGCACTGCCCTCTTTGCCGGTCAGACTGCCTTTGATGGCTTTTGCATAGTAGGAAGACCTTCCGCTTACCGGATTCTGATCCAGGAATACGGTTCCGGATGTCTGACCGATCATCGTCACTTTGCTTCCCTTTTTGCGGTAGATCTGATAGCCGGTTGCACCCTGTACTGCCTCAACGGTGATCTGCACTGCCGTCATCTTTTTCTTGGCAATGCTTTGAACGCTTACGATCTGCGGAGCCTGAATGGTTTCTGAAGGTGTCGGCTTCGGATCCGGCTTTGGTTCTGGCTTTGGCTCCGGCTTTGGTTCTGGCTTTGGATCAATGTCCGGAAGCGGATCCGGGGTTGGTGTTTCGTTCTTCTCCCATTTTGCACAGAGTGTGATATCTGTGCTAACCGGTGTTTCAAAATCATATTTCTGATCTTCCAGATACCATCCAAGGAAGGTATAGCCTTCTTTCTGCGGTGCTTCTTTTTCGCTTGCTTTCTCTCCTTCTTTTACGGAAACGCTCTCTTTTTCTCCGTCCACATCAAAGGTAACGGTATAATATTTTTCCGGTTTGACGATGTCTTTCATGCCCCAGCTTCCATCTGCCGTTGATCTTGGCTTTACCTGATCCAGGATTTCGGATGGGATCTTACTGTAATTGAGTACTTCAAAATCGGCTACATTATCATCCGTATCGATAAAGCTGATACGGCGGATCGCTTTTTTCTTGGAGATGATCGTATCATTTTCCGGATCTGCCAGTGCAGTTCCTTCTGCTGCTGCTTCATTGACAGAAACACCGTCAATCTGCTCTTCGCCCTTCTTCAGCAGGATGCGGTACTGTTTGTTGCTGATCGCAAGATCCCATTCCTGATCTGCTTTCTCGATCGTACAGATCAGATCTGCAGAAGTCTTCTCTTCCTGACCTTTGATCAGATAAGAAGTGTGAGATGCGACCGTTCCGGTCAGCTCTAGCTGTTTCTGTGTGCTTCCGCTGAGGTATTCGATGGTATAACCGCTCAGTCCGATATCCTCTGCGGTTGGATTGTAAAGTTCAATAAAGCTTGCGGATACCGGTGTTTTGCCTTTTCCGCCGCCTCCGTATACCTGATTGATGATCAGATGTGCCGTTTGGGCTTCTTTTTCCACAACGGCTGCCGTCTTTTCACTGGTCAGTGTGCCTGTTTCCACACTGCTTGTCACTTTCACGAAAATCTGCTTTCCGGTCAGTCCTTTCTCCACTCTTAAAAATGCACTGTTTGCACCGGAAATCTCACTTTCGTCTGCCATCCACTGATAAGACAGTGTTCCGGTATTATTGGTGATACCTGCATCATCTGCATAAAGTGTTGCTCCGACAATGGCATTTCCACGGATGGATACACTGCCTGCCAGCTCTGCCGGGGTCGGATCCGGTTTTGGTGTCTCACCGCTGCCCCATGCTCCGTCTGCCAGGCTCCTCGGATATTTCTTCGTTGCAGCAGTGGCATCATCTTTGTAGCTGACTACCTCAAAGTCTGCGGTATTGTTGTTCGTATCTGCAAATCCGATACGGCGGATCGCTTTCTGCTTGCTGATCGTACCGTCTAAAAGTGCACTTCCTTCTACATTTCCTTCGTTTACGGAAACGGCATCTTCGACTTTATTTCCTTTATAAAGCGTTATCTGATATCTCTTATTGTCAATCGTCTGTGTCCATTCCTGATCAAATTTGCTTACCGTAAACTTGATCAGATCCGGTGTGGATGTATCCTGCTGTTCACATCGGATCAGATAGGACGTATGGGACGGTACGCTTCCGGAAAGTGCAAGTTTTACTTCCTGCGGTGTATTACTCTTGCCGTTTGAAAGATATCCGATGCTGTAACCTTCCAGTGAAATTGCATTGTCCGTCGGATTGTAAAGTTCGATAAAGCTGTGGCTTACCGGTGTGCTGTCATTGGCACCGCCGCCGTATACCTGATTGATGATCAGATGATCGTTTTTCAGTTCTTCTTTGATCACGGCATCGGTCGGTGCACTGACAAGGCTTCCTGTTTCTATGGAGCTTGTCACTGCAACGGTGATCACTTTTCCGATTTCCGCCTCTGTCAGTGTATAGTTCTCTCCGTTTGCACCCTCGATTGCTTTTCCGTCTGCCATCCACTGGTAAGACAGTGTTCCGCTGTTATTGGAATCCTGTACGCCTGCACTTAAAACGGCACCGACCTTTGCTTCTCCGCTGACCGTAACCTTTCCGGTCAGTTTTTCTGCGGCGATCGCCTTTGTGAAATCAACATAATTGCTCAAAGATCCGCCGGAAAGCAGATTGCCGGAGGCATCCATGCCTCGTACCTGTACGGTGTTCAGTCCGCCCTCTGTCCTGGTCAGAAGATCATCGGATACTTCAAAAACAGCTTTGCCATTTTCTACGGTCACGGTTGCACCAAGCACACCATTTACATAGAAGCCGACTTTTTTGATGCTGTTATTGTTTTTAACTTCTGCCGTCAGAAGTACTTTTCCTGCTGCTGAAGTTGTCTCTGTCACAGAGATTGCAGAAGATGCCCTGTACTTTCCAAGAGAAGCAAGCAGCGTATCTACACTGGTGAACTGCTGATCCATCCAGTCCAGACGGTTCTTCAGGAAAGTGCGAAGTCGTTCCACTTCACTCTCAAATGTAGAACGATGCATCAGATAGCCCGCCTGATAATTGGCATTTCCGGATTCCAGCAGATATTCTTTCTGCTGATCCAGGATACCGCCTGTCTTTATAATGTCCTCAAAATTCTGACGGTTTTCTTTGTAACATTCATAAAGTTTCGTTACAAAATACGGATCTCCGATCAGCGTCTTATACCAGGAATTTGCCTGTGCTTCTGCCGACCTTGTCACGACCATCCATGCCCGGTAATTGCTGGTCTCTCCGGCACTGATCTGGCTGTTGGAGGTCCAGTCCATATCCCATACCGGTCCGATAAAGAGCTTTCCGCCGAGGTCTTTGTACATGTAGGTACTCTTTTTCATGGTTTCCGTGTTCCAGTAAAATTCATTTAACATCAGATAACGAACCAGAGAATCCATATCCACCAGATCGGTGTAGTGCTTCTTCTCTCCATTGTAGGTCGTATAATAATCCTCGGAATTGATACTGTCCTCGACAGCCTGTACATAGTTCTGTGCCGTTGTAAACAGCTCGGTGTTCGTATTGGCAAACTCCGGATTTTTGAACATGATCGGCTGCTTTTTCTTTGTCTGGAATTTTGAGACTTCGTCATAATATGCATCCAGCTCAAACAGATATCCGCCGGATACGTCTGTCTTTCCGCTGGAATCTTTCGGAAGATCTGTGTAGTAATCTTCAATCTGATAAGTTTTTCCATTATAACTGAGGCTTCCGCTGGTGATCCATTCCAGATGTTCAGTCATATAATCTTCCAGTGCATCCTTTGCGTCACCCTTGATGCCTTCTTTTTTGGCGATCGCCTTTGCCGCATCACTTGCCACATCTTCCCAGTTGTGAATATTCACTCTGGATTTATCAATCCTTACGTTTCCTACCAGCTGATAATTTCCGGCGTAGACACCGTTCAGGATCACTTCTACATTGGTGGATTTCAGATAGACCATACCCATCTTTCCGGACAGGTCGTAGGATGTCTTGTTACGCAGCAGAGACTCATCCATATAGTTTGCCAGAAGTGCCCAGTGTTTGCTATTTCCAAATCCGAGCAGATTGGTTTTGGAATCCAGTTTGATCTTATATGGAAGTTTGGAATATCCCATATTCCAGGTACTGTTTCCACGACCGCGGATGGAAATACCGCCGTCATAAAGCGTGGTGTTCGTGCTGTTAAAGCTGTCATTGCCCTGGATCTTCATGGTTGCCTGTTTGTAGGTCTCTTTGCTTGTAATGCCATATCCATCTTCCGTATTGATATAGACAACCGGAAGTTTGCTGCAGTAGATCTTTTTCTCTGCCACGGTCGCTCCGGTACTTTTCAGGCTCGCACGCACTGTGATAAAGGTATTGAGATCCGCACTTGTCGGTGTATAACTATCACTGTCTGATAAAGTACTCTTATCTTTCTGCCATACATAAGTAAACTCGGTATCTGCCGGTGCATTTTTTACAGAAGCTTTCATCAGCTGTCCCGGCTTTGCATACTCCCGGTCAAATTCAATCTCCAGATCGGATTTGACGGTTACTTTGACCGTCTTTGTCTTTTGTGTCTTCGATGTGGTCGCAGTCAGCGTCACTTCGGTATCTGCCAGCACGCCTTTTACCTCTGCCCTGCTTCCATTTATTGTGATCACATCCGGATTGCTGCTGCTCCAGCTGATCGTCTCTTCTCCGTCTTCTCCTGCGTAAGTCAGCGGCAGGGTGAAATCTTTGGTGACAGAAGATGCTTTGTCACCGTCCGCAAACGTCGGTGACGGGATCGGCACCACTACTTTTCCGTCCGTAACTTTTGGCATAACCTGACCGGATTTGGAAATATACCAGTAATCCGTGCCAAGTTTTTCTGCCAGTGCTTCACTTTTCAGGTCACTTTCACTGACGGAACCGCCCTCCGTATAGGCAATTCCGCTGCCTTCCAGATAATAACAGCCTGTAATATTTGCTGTGTTGGAGGACGCTGCTGTATTCTGGCTGTAGCCATTGATCGCATAACCGCCGGAACCTTTGTATGTCACAGTTCCGATATTCAGACAGGAAGTAAGGCTTCCGATCTCACCACCCTGATAAATCCTTCCGATGATGCCGCCACACCGCACCGGTGGTGTGGAAACTGCAGATGTCACATTGACAGAAGCCGCATTGTAAAGGTTGCTCATATGTACACCTGCCGTGTTATTGCGTGACTGACCAATGATACCGCCTACGCCGATCAGATCACCGCCGTTGTTTGCCGTCACTTCGATGCTGCCACCCAGCACAGCAACGTTGTCGATCTTTACAAATCCGTCGGCATCTGCTGCCAGCGTGCCGATCGTATCTCCGCCGCCAAGATTATGGCTGATGGATACGTCTGTAAATACAATATTTTTCACTTCCGCATAATCCGATGCATCATCACTTCCGAGCATTGCAAACAGTCCGGACTGACTGATGCGGTAACCGCTGTTGTTTGATCCGTCACACTGGATCGTAAGCCCGGAGATCACATGACCGGCTCCGTCAAACGTACCGTTAAAAACACGTTCACCGGAAACGAGGGCATACTGACTGCCGCCGCTTCCTCCGATCGGTGTCCAGTCACTGCCGGAAAGATCGATATCATCAGTGAGCACATAGTCCCCGTCCATCGGATAGTCCTTGTCTTTGCCTATTTTTTTCAGCTCGTCTGCATTTGAAATCCCTATCTGCCCCGATGCTTCTGCCGCATGGACCTGCCACGATCCCGGAACGATCGTCATACTGGAAACGGTCATCACCAATGCCAGCCCGGTCGCAAGACTCCTCCTTAACAATTTTTGTACTTTTTTCATTTCTACCTCCTGATTTTTTACTCTCTCTTTGTTGTTTTTTACTAATATTTTCATTCTACCACAGGTATTTTTGTTTGTCATGTGAATTTTAGCTGAAAATATCCTGAAATACTTCGCCTGGCATTTTATATGATGTTGAGGTCACAGAAAATTTTTCTTACATTTCCCTACACCAAACAAAAAAAAGCCGGAATATCTTTTCTATATTCCAGCTTTTCTTAATCTTTTTCATTTCAGCTATCCTTACACCTGAGCCAGGTCAATATACTGCTCGATCAGCTGATCGACTTTGATATTCTGACGATAGATCTCTTCGGCGTTTCCGGACAGGATGATCTCATCCAGTTTTCTTCGCTCACACTCAATACTTTCTTTGATTTTTTCCACTTCGCTGCGTATTTCGTTCATTTTACTCATCGTACATCCCTCAATCTTTCTGTGCTTTTACACGGTTTTTTTTGCCGTGCATCTTTTTCGTTGAATCAATATTACTGCGATGGAGACAATGGCTACTACTGCGGAAAGCACCTGCGATACCGGAAGTTTGATCCCCGGAAGCAGAAGCTGATCTGTACGGAGCCCCTCGATCCAGAATCTTCCGATTCCGTAGCCTGCGAGATAAAGTAAAAAAATCTCGCCGTGAAATTTCTTATGCTTTGTAAAGAGCAGCAGCAACAGCAGAACACCGACATTCCAAAAACTTTCGTATAAAAAAGTCGGGTGTACCTGAATATACTGCACGCCGTCGATCGTCTGCAGGTGCTCCATCATCTCCTGCGTGACATCGGAACTGCGTACGGCATTCAGCGGAAGCTGCATCGCAAACAGACCATTTGTATAGCCGCCGAAAGCCTCTCGGTTGAAAAAGTTGCCCCAGCGTCCGATGATCTGCCCCAAAACCAGCCCGACACATGCGGTGTCTGCCATCAGCCAGAAATTTTGTTTTTTTATTTTTACATATACATAAAATGTAATCACTGCCGCAATCACACCGCCGAATATCGCCAGTCCGCCTTCCCGGAAATACAGAATGTGGATCAGATTGTCTTTGTACTGATCCCAGGAAAAGATAACATAATACGCTCTCGCCCCGATCAGTGCGATCGGGATCGCATAGAGTGCCACATCAAAATACTGATCCGGATTCTGGTTTGTTTTCTTCGCCACCCACATGGCGATGCACAGACCCAGAATCATTCCGCATGCGATGATCATACCGTAATAGGCAATCTCAAAGCCACCGATGCTGATCGACTTTCCGACATTTGATAAATGAATCCCAAGATTTGGAAAATTTATGGATGTATTCATAACATCACCTCTTTATTTTTCCAATTATACATTGAAGCGGAACAGAACAACATCTCCGTCTTTGACTACGTAATCTTTGCCTTCCAGTCCTACCAGTCCTTTTTCTTTTGCTGCAGAATAGCTTCCGCAATCCAGAAGATCCTGATAATTGACTACCTCGGCACGGATGAATCCACGTTCAAAATCGGAATGGATCTTGCCTGCCGCCTGCGGTGCCTTTGTTCCTTTTTTGATCGTCCAGGCTCTTGTCTCAGTCTCACCTGCAGTCAGGTAACTGATCAGGCCTAACAGACTGTAGCTTGCTTTGATCAGTTTCTCCAGTCCGGACTCTTTTAATCCCAGATCTTCGAGAAACATTTTTCTTTCATCCTCATCCAGTTCAGAAATCTCCTGCTCGATCTGTGCACAGATCACAAATACTTCACTGCCGTTCTTAGCTGCAAAATCCCGGACTGCCTGCACATAAGCGTTGGATGCTCCATCATCTGCCAGATCATCTTCCGATACGTTTGCCGCATAGATCACCGGTTTTGCAGTCAGAAGATTGTACTCTGCAAACCATGCTTCCTCATCCTCATCCTGAAGTTCAAATCCGATCGCCAGATTCCCTTCTTCCAGATATGCTTTTAATCTCTGCAGGAAATCCACTTCTTTTGCAAGCTTCTTATCATTTCTTGCACCTCTGCTGCTCTTTGCGATCCTTCTCTCCAGGATCTCGATATCAGAAAAGATCAGCTCCAGGTTGATTGTATCAATATCTCTTGTCGGATCTACGCTTCCGTCTACGTGGATCACGTTGGTATCCTCAAAGCAGCGGACAACATGCACGATCGCATCAACCTCACGGATATTTGCCAGGAACTGATTTCCAAGTCCCTCTCCTTTGGATGCTCCTTTTACCAGACCTGCGATATCTACAAATTCGATCACAGCCGGTGTCACTTTTGCTGAATGATACATATCTGCAAGAAGATTCAGCCTTTCATCCGGAACGGTTACGATACCGACATTCGGGTCGATCGTACAGAACGGATAGTTTGCGGACTCTGCTCCCGCCTTTGTTAAAGAATTAAACAGTGTACTTTTTCCTACGTTTGGCAATCCTACAATACCAAGTTTCATTTGTAATTTCCTCTCTTTATGTAAATGACATTTTGCTCTTTATCAGCACCAACAGTGTAACACAGTAAACCTCCTGATTGCAAGTCCCCAGAAAAAGAACTCATCGACAAAATTTTACTGTTTTTCTTCGTTATTCGACCTTTTTTGACAGGGATATCAGTCTTTCGACTCGATCACCAACAGAACCCCTTCCGAAAAGTTGATCCGACATGCCTCTTCTGTGATCTCATTGCTTACGCAGAGCGGATCCATTCCCTCCAGAAGATAATGATCAAGCGGATAAAAAACACCCTGCAGCGTCAGATTTTTCACTGCACCTCCCATGCCAAACAAAGAAAGATATTTGCCGAACTGTTCCTCTTTTTTTATGGATACTGCATGATCCGTCAGCCACATTTTGTTGTGTTCATCCAGAAGATATGCCCGCACACCTTTTTGCAGAGCAAGAAACAGGATCCGTACATTGGCAGCGGTATGGTCGATGCGTGCCCCGGTTCCGCCAAGGATCGTAATTTCTTCTGCCCCAAGTTCCAGTGCCAGACGAAGAGCCACATCGGTGTCTGTATAATCTTTGACCGGATTGAGCCTTTTGATCGGAACGTCGGTATTTTTCTGAAAATACTCGTATTCCGTCTCGCCAGCCGAATCAAAGTCTCCGACAATGTGTGTGGGCATGATCTGGTTTTTGTGACAGAAGATCACTCCCTTATCTGCCCCGATCACGTAATTCCAGGTCTGTGTCCTCAAAAAAGCAAGGGCAAAATCAGTCTGAATTTTGCCCCCGCTTATGATCACTGCCCGCTTCATTTGTGATTCTCCTGATAATCTGCCAGCAGTTTCCGGTATTTTTCTGCATTTTTTGCCGTTTCTTTGCCAAAAACAGCCGATCCGGCTACCAGGATGTTGGCTCCTGCCTCTAAAACAGCATCGATCGTCGCAGCGTTGATGCCGCCGTCAACTTCAATATCGGTCTGAAGTCCCCGCTCTTCGATCATGGTACGCAGCTCTTTCACCTTTCCGGTGCAGTACGGAATGTATTTCTGGTTTCCAAATCCAGGATTTACGGTCATCAGAAGTACCATATCCACTTTCTCCAGAAGGTAATCCAGCTCATGCAGAGAAGTAGAAGGGTTCAGTGCAATACCGGCTTTCTTTCCCAGCTGATGGATCTGCTCGATCGCACGGTCCGGATGTTTGCAGGCCTCTGCATGGATCGTGATGATATCCGCCCCGCTTGCCGCTGTCTCTTCGATATAACGCTCCGGCTGTTCTACCATCAGATGGACATCAAATACCATATTGCTCATTTTCCGGATGGATTTGATGATCGGGAATCCAAATGAAATGCTCGGTACAAACATACCGTCCATCACATCAATATGAAGATAGTTTACGCCTGTCTGCTCAACTGCCTTTATTTCCTCTCCCAGTCTTGCAAAATCTGCGGAAAGAATAGACGGTGATAATTCGTACTTCATAAAAATCAGTACCTCCTTTTTTGTTTCAGTTCTTCATACAGCTCTTTATAGCTTTCGTAGCGTATAGAACTGATCTTTCCTTCTGCCAGTGCTTCTTTTACACCACAGTCAGGTTCACTCAAATGCATACAGCCCTGAAAACGACAGTATGGCTCATATTTTCGAAACTCTGCGAAATATTCTTTTAAATCTTCTTTTTCAAAATCGGTAAGATACAACGAACTGAATCCGGGCGTATCCATCAGATACGTGTTGTCACCAATGGAGAACAGTTCAGAATGACGTGTTGTATGCTTGCCGCGGTCGATCTTCTGACTGATCTCACCGACCATCATCTCTGCCTTCGGATAGAGAAAGTTGATCATCGATGACTTGCCGACACCGGACGGGCCGGCAACAACGGTCGTTTTATCTTTCAAAAGCTCCCGTATCTGTTCTGTCCCTGCCTGCTCTTTTACACTGGTAAAAAGAACCTGACAGCCACAGTTTTCATAAATCTCCTGAAGTCTTGCCGCCTCTTGCGGCTCTGCGATATCACTTTTGTTAAAACAGACAACGACCGGTACATTCTGACGCTCCATTGAGATCAGGAAACGATCCAGAAGACTCAAATTCGGAGCCGGCCTGCTGATTGCAAAAATGACCATCGCCTGATCTACATTTGCAACGGCCGGACGGATCAGTGCATTTTTCCTAGCAAGGATATCCCGGATATTTCCTTCTCTTTTTTCTTCGTCCAGGATATCGATCACCACATCATCTCCGACCAGCGGTTTTATTTTATTTTTTCGGAAAATACCCTTTGCTTTACACTCATACACGCCTTTTCCGGCGATATGGACATAATAAAACCCGGCAATTCCTTTTATAATCTTTCCCTGCATGAAAACTCCGTATTCTGCACACCGCTATTTGCTGAACGGCACGCCTTCATATTCTACTTTTTTCAATATATTTCCATCGTCATCCAGCACATAAACATACGCAGTTGCACTGCTGCCGGAATCGGATGTCATTTTCAGGCTGTACGGGAACTCAACCACTTCTCCGTCCACCAGAGTCGTTGTCTTGCCGTCCTGCACCAGCTCAATGCGGACTTTCTCATCGTTGTAGTCCTGCGGTGCATAAAGCTTTACATCGGTGGAATATTCTGCCTTTGCACTGGTCTCTTTGGATTCCGTTTCTTTTTTCGTCTCTTTGACTGTCTCCTGTGTTTCCGTATCCGTTTCCGTGTCCGATGCAGGATCGGAACTGTCGACACTTCCGTCTCCGCCGTTGCTGATGTAAAGTGTAACGGTAGAATTCGGGGCAACTTCCTTTCCTGCTCCCGGACTTGTATAACTGACATGTCCCTGGGCGATGGAAATATCATACACTTCCTGCTGGTCACATTTCAGCCCCAGCTTTTCCAGTGCTGCTTTCGCATCGTCTGCTGACTCATTCTCCAGATCCGGCAGGGTGATCTTGTCGCTTCCGGTACTTACCGTGTAAGAAATGGTCGTATTTTTATCAACCATCTCGCCCCTTTCCGGCTGCTGAGCCATGATCTGACCCTTGTCATAATCAGTGGACGGTTCTTCTCCGGCATACTCAAGCCCAAGACCAGTATCTGCCAGCATTTCTTTTGCCTCTGCTTCTGTTTTGCCAAGGATGCTCGGCACTTCGACCTGACCGGAGATCTGTGTCGTCTCAGTTGCGGTCGTTGTCTCTGTCTGCTTCTTGTTGCTTCCGCCTGCCAAAAATCCAAGGTCAAACAATCCGGTCGCACTTCCGACCAGTGCCAGAAAGATTGCCAGGATCAGAACGCCTACGACAATGCTGCCGATCGTCATGAATTTCTCCAGTTTCGGATTGACTTCCGGCTCCTGCGGCTCTTCCGGCTGATAATATCCACCGGCATAATTCTGCGGATTCTGATATCCATTGTTTGCATACTGCTGTCCTCTGCCCTGCATATTCTGCGGATTTCCCATATTCTGTAGGTTCTGAGGATTTGGCATGCCGGTATTGACCGGTTCTTGATTTGCAGGATAAGGCTCTTCTGCCTGCTGCATCTCATTGCGTCCTTCTTTGATCTTGTTCAGCTCATCCTGAGAGACGATCACGGTATGTGCACGGCTGTCAAGCGGTGCAATCTTTACAAAGTCACCTTCCGGGTTGACCAGAGACTCCTTTAAGTCACTGATCAGCTCTTCCATGTCACTGTATCGTCGATCCGGGCTTTTCTGCGTACATTTATAGATGATCTGTACCGTACTTTTCGGCAGTTCCGGCACATATTTACGCGGTGACTGGATCTCCTCCTGCAGATGTTTCAGTGCAATGGCGACCGTCGTGTCACCGTCGAACGGTACATGACCGGTCAGCATCTCATACATCGTGATACCAAGCGAATAGATGTCACTCTTGTAGTCACTGTAACCGCCTCTTGCCTGCTCCGGTGAACTGTAGTGTACCGAGCCCATGACATTGGAACTGATCGTATTGGATGTCGCCACTCTTGCGATACCAAAATCCGTGACTTTTACTTTTCCATCTGTGGAGATGATGATATTCTGCGGTTTGACATCACGATGGACGATGCCGTTGTTGTGTGCCGCCTGCAGCCCCATCGATACCTGGATCGCAATGCTGGTTGCTTCCCGCACTGCGAGTCTTCCCTTTTTCTCGATATATTCTTTTAAGGTGATCCCTTCTACCAGCTCCATGACAATGAAACTGATGCCGTTGTCCTCACCTACATCATAGACATTTACAATATTCGGATGTGCCAGTCCTGCCGCAGACTGTGCCTCCACACGGAATTTCGTGATAAATCCCTTATCTTTTCGGAATTCAGGTTTCAATACTTTCACTGCAACAAAGCGGTTCAGTGTATGGTCTTTTGCCTTATATACATCTGCCATACCGCCGGAACCGATCTTGCTGATGATCTCGTATCGATCCTGGATAAACATGCCTTCTTTTAACATTGCTCCACCTCACCTGTCAGCGGCTGTGCCAGTACAACCGCGATATTGTCCTTGCCGCCATTGCGATTTGCCCGTTCAATCAGGTCCATGGCGATCTTCGGCAGCTCTCTGCCGCTTTTGATTATTTTTTCAATTTCCTCATCTTCTACCATGTTGCTCAGTCCGTCGGAACATAAGAGCAGGATATCTCCTTTTCTTAAGTCCTCGTCAAAAAAGTCAATCTCCAGTTTTTGTCCTGCCCCTACTGCTCTGGTGATGATATTCTTGTTCGGGTGATTTCTCGCCTGCTCCGGGCTTAACTCACCCGCCCGCACCATCTCTCCTACCAGAGAATGGTCTCTGGTGATCTGTCTGATGTGATCCCGTATCAGATACAGTCTGCTGTCTCCTACATTTGCAACATAAAGGTAATTTTCAACCACGGTTGCGGCTACGACAGTCGTACCCATACCGCTCAGTTCTTCGTCTTCTGCTGCCTTTTCCAGCACTCTTTCGTTTGCTGTTTCAATTGCACTTCGAAGTACACGGATCGGATTTCGTTCTCTGCTTCTTTTAATATGACTGACGATCACTTCGGCCGCATAGCGGGATGCCATATCGCCTGCCTGATGTCCTCCCATACCGTCCGCAACGATCAGAAGGTTCGGCAATGGTCCTACCGGAGTGTCAGAAGCAAACACAAAATCCTGGTTCGTGGTTCTTTTCTGCCCTACATCTGTAACACAGCATGATCTCATGCCTTTACTCCTTTTTTTCTTTATCCATATAACTTTTCCTAAGTTGTCCACAAGCACCGCCAATATCACGTCCCATTTCTCTTCTAATAGTAACATTTATTCCGCAATTTTCAAGTTTATTTTTGAACTCCACAATCACTTTTCGTTCCGACTGCACATAAGAACGTTCTTTTACCGGATTGACCGGAATCAGATTCACATGGCAGTTGATGCCATGGATCAGTTCGTAAAGCTGCTTTGCATCTTCTTTTGAATCATTCTGTCCGCCAACAAGGCTGTACTCAAACGTGATGCGACGTCCGGTCTTTTCATAATAATACCGGCAGGCATCCACCGCCTCATGGATCTCATATTTTCCGGCGATCGGAAGCAGTGCTTTTCGTTTTTCCTGATTCGGTGCGTGGAGCGAAAGTGCCAGTGTGATCTGAAATCCTTCATCTGCAAGCTGACGCATCCGCGGCACGATCCCGCAGGTTGATAAGGTAATGTTTCGCTGGCTGATATTCAGTCCGTGTTCATCACTCAGCATCCGGATGAATTTTACCGCATTGTCGTAATTATCCAGTGGCTCTCCGGTACCCATCATCACCAGGTTGGATACCCGCTCCCCGATGTCTTTCTGGATACGGTAGATCTGATCGAGCATCTCCCCCGCCGTCAGATCTCTTGTCTTTCCTCCGATCGTGGAGGCACAGAAACGGCATCCCATGCGGCAGCCGACCTGCGTGGAAATGCACACCGAATTGCCGTGCTGGTAACGCATCAGCACACTCTCGACCACATAGCCGTCCGAAAGGCGGAACAGATATTTTCTCGTTCCGTCCAGTTCGGAAACCAGCGTCTGTACGTTCTCAAGGCAGGTATATTCACAGGTTTCTGCCAGTTTTTCCCGCAGATTTTTTGAGAGATTGGTCATCTCTTCAAAACCATCCGCCTGTTTTTCATGTATCCACTGGTAGACCTGCTTTGCCCGGAACGGCTTTTCGCCGATGCTGACAAAAAAATCTTTCAGTTCGTCATAATCCAATGATTTGATATCTGTTTTTTCCATGCCACACTCCTACTTTACACGTTTCAGGCGTGCAATGAAAAATCCGTCTGATTTATGTATGCCGGGCAGAAGCTGAAGATATCCGGCACTGGTTGTCTTACCCTTCAGCTCGTCGCAGATGTACGGATCAATGCTTTCCAGCACAAACGGATAATTTTCCAGAAACCATTTGACGTTGTACTGATTTTCTTCTGCCCCGATCGTACAGGTACTGTAAATCAATGTTCCGCCCACTTTGACATACTTCCAGACCGTATCGAGGATTTTACGCTGCAGTTTGATGATCTCCGTCTGTTTTGCCGGTGTCATCTTGTAGCGGATGTCCGCCTTTTTGCCGATCACGCCAAGTCCGGAGCAAGGCACATCTGCCAGCAGAATATCCGCACGCTCCACGGATTCCGGATCAAAAACGGTCGCATCCTGCAGGGTCGCAGACATATTGATCACGCCGATACGCTCAATATTTTCCTGCATCAGCCGGACTTTGTAGTCGGTGATATCTCTTGCCTCCACATGACCGCTTCCGTGCAGCATATCTGCAAGGTGAAGGCTTTTGCCTCCCGGTGCGGCACAGACATCAATGCAGTAGTCGCCCCATTTCGGTGCTGCAATCTCAGAAACCAGCATGGAGCTGACATCCTGCACCTGGAACCAGCCGCGTTTAAAGGCAAGCACCGCTTTCATGTAATTATAGCCGCGGATGCCGAGTGCATAGTCCAGATACGGACTCTGCTCTACCTGGATCCCCTGCTCTTTGAGGCTCTCGATAATCTGCTCTTTTTCCGTTTTATCCAGATTGCAGCGGATCGAAGTCGGTTTTTCTTCATGCATATCCTTGCAGATCTTTTCCACGGCATCAAAGCCGTAGAGTTCACACCAGCTCTTTACAATCCATTCCGGCATGGAATAGGTGACTGAAAGATAAAGCAACGGCTGTTTTTCTTTTGAAGGATATTCCACTTTGTCCAGATTTCTTGCAACACTTCGAAGAACGCCGTTCACAAAACCTTTGAGCTGATAAAAACCCCGTTTCTGTGCCAGACGCACGCCTTCGTTACAGACAGCAGAATCCGGTACACTGTCCATATATTTTAACTGATAAACCGACATACGCAGGATGTTGCGGATCACCAGTTTCATATTTTCCACTTTTACTTTTGAAAAACGCTCAATGATATAATCCATCTGGAGCATATTTTCCAGCGTGCCCTCGGTCACACGCGTAATAAATGCCCGGTCACGTTTGTCCAGGTACTGATATTTTTCCAGCACATCCTTGAGCACGATATGGCTGTACTGCTCTTCTTCCACGATATCCATCAGTGCACCGAGGATAATTTCTCTAAGATTAATCATCTCTTCTGTTTCCTCCTGCTAAAATGACAAGACGCAGCAGCTGCAGTATGGATGATGCAAGACTTGCTACATAAGTCATAGCTGCCGCTCTGAGCACTTTTTTTGCTCCTGTGATCTCACTTTCTCCAAGCATTCCGTTTCCCTCAAGGATCCTGATCGCACGGCTGGATGCGTTGAACTCAACCGGCAGTGTCACAAGCTGAAAGATCACAGCCAGTCCAAACATAAGAATACCGAGCATCAGAAGCGGACGCATGCTGAAGATCAGCCCTGCAACAAAAATCGGCCAGGAAAGACTGGAACCGATGTTGGCTGCCGGAACCAGTGTGCTTCGAAGTACCAGAGGTCCATATCCTTTCTGATGCTGGATTGCATGACCACACTCATGTGCTGCCACACATACTGCCGCAACGGAATTGGAGCCATAGGTGCTGTCTGAAAGACGCAGCACTTTTGCCCTCGGATCATAATGATCAGTCAGCTCTCCTGCCACACGCTCAATGCGGACATCATAGATACCGCTGATGCGGAGCACTTCCTGTGCCGCCTGTGCACCGGTATAGCCTGACATACAGCGAACGCGTGAATACCTTGCAAAGGTGCTTTTCACGCCTGCCGATGCGATCAGCGTCAGGATCAGCCCCGCAAAAACAAGTATAAAAGTCGGATCATAATACCATCCATACATTATAAAATCATCCCTTTCTCAAGATGACAGCCGCGAAGGAAGGCTGCCGTGTCCATACGTTTCTTACCTTCTAACTGAAGTTCTTTCACGGACAGGATCTTTTCTCCTGTCTGGATCAGGAACTCGTCTTTTTCTGCTTTCAGCACCGTTCCGGGCTGTGCTTTTTCACCGGTCTGCCCACATACATCTGCTGCCCAGATTTTCAGGGTCTTACCGTTTAGTTTCGTATAGGCACTCGGCCACGGATTCAGTCCGCGGATCAGACGTTCCAGCTCTTTCGCCGGGCGGTTCCAGTCGATCGCTCCCATATCTTTGGTCAGCATTTTTGCATAAGCGGTCGGCGACTCACCTTGTTTCTGCGGGGTAACCGTGCCATTTTCCAGTGCATCAAGCGTCTTAAGAAGCAGATCTGCCCCTGCTTTGCTCAGTTTGTCAAACAGACTTCCTCCCGTTTCTTTTTCATCGAGCGGCACGACGGTTTTCAGCAGCATATCACCGGTATCCAGTCCGGCATCCATCTGCATGGTTGTCACGCCGGATTCCTTTTCACCGTCGATCACCGCCCACTGGATCGGAGCAGCTCCGCGATATTTCGGTAAAAGTGAACCATGCACATTGATGCAGCCATACGGTGCGATGTCCAGGATCTCCTGTGGTATGATCTGTCCAAACGCCACAACAACCAGTACATCCGGTGCAAGTTCCCGGATCTTTTGGATCACTTCCGGATCTCTTACCTTTTTCGGCTGATAGACCGGAATATTCTCCCGGAGTGCCACTTCTTTGACCGGCGTAAACTGCATCGCTTTTCCGCGTCCCTTTGGCTTATCCGGCTGTGTAAAGACTGCGGTCACTTCATGTCTGGATGAAGCCAGGGCTTCCAGTGCCTCAACCGCAAAATCCGGTGTTCCCATATATATGATCTTCATCTTATCGCCTCCTGTTTCTTTTTTACTATATTTTCATCACTCTTCTTCATCATAAGGAGCGACATCTTCTAATTCGCCCTCTACTTTTTCTACATACATATGCCCATCCAGATGTTCGCATTCGTGACAGATGGCACGGGCCAGAAGTCCTTCGCCCTCCAGAATAAATTCATTCATATCTTCATCATATGCTTTTACTTTCGCATAATCAGGCCTTGTAACGACCCCCGTTTTTCCCGGAACACTTAAGCATCCCTCATAACCTCTCTGCTCTCCGGCTGTCTCGATGATCACCGGATTGATCAATACGTGTGGATCATCCCCGCAGTCGATAACTACGATTCTTTTCAGCATGCCGACCTGGTTTGCTGCAAGTCCGACGCCCATGGCATCGTACATTGTCTCAAACATATCATCGATCAGTTCTTTTGTTTTTGGCGTTACTTCTTTTACTTCTTTACATACTTTCGTCAGTACATCGTCTCCGATCGTCCTTATTGTTCTGGTTGCCATCTCTTTTATCCTCCGCTTTCTCTAATCTCTGTCATACTGAATGGTAATTTTATCAAAACCTCTGTTTATTTCAATATATTGTTCTGTCCGCTCCTTGATCTGATCCAGCACTTCTTTTCGCCCATGCCTTACATAAATCACTTTTCTGTAAATATCCGCAACTTTCGAAACGCTTTCATCTGCCGGTCCGATCACTCTTGCCTGTGTTTTCTTCGCCAGTACATCCAGGTATTTTTTCAAATATTCCATCGCCATCTGAAGGTAACTTTCATCCTCCCCCTGTCCGTGCAGGGCAAGCATACCGCCGACCGGCGGATAATCCATCAGGCTGCGGTACAAGATCTCTTCTTCATAAAAAGCCTGATAATCCTGAGCTGCCGCCGCTTTTATACTGTAATGATCCGGCTCATAAGTCTGGATCACGACACTTCCCGTTTTTTCACCTCTGCCGGCACGTCCGGCCGCCTGCGTCAGCAGCTGAAAGGTCCGCTCGGCTGCCCGGTAATCACTCATGTGAAGCGACAGATCCGCTGCCAGTGCCCCGACCAGCGTGACATCTGCAAAATCATGCCCTTTGACAATCATCTGCGTCCCGACCAGAATATCGGCTCCGCCTTTTGCAAAGGTCTCTAAAATTTTATGATGTCCGTCTTTCCCTCTGGTCGTATCGGCATCCATACGCAAAATACGTGCCTTCGGAAACATACGCTGCACCTGGCTTACTACCTGCTGTGTCCCCACCTGAAAACTTCCGATAAAAGGAGAAGTGCAGGACGGACAGAGGCGTGGATTTGGCTGTGTATAGCCGCAGTAATGACACACCAGCTTTTCGCCTGCCGTACCTTTTTTGTGAAGTGACAGGGACACGTTGCAGTGCGGACACCCGATCACCGTACCGCAGGAACGGCATGCCACAAAACCGGCATAACCGCGTCGGTTTAAAAACAGCATCGCCTGATCGCCCCTCTCGAGACACATCCCAAGCTGCTCTTGCAGATATCGGCTTAAAATACTGCGGTTGCCCTCCCGCATCTCGTTTCGCATATCTCCAATCCAGACATACGGAAGCTTTTGTCTGTTCGCCCGCCTCTTCATCTCCAGCAGGCAATATTCTCCCTTTTCTGCCCGGTAATACGACTCCACCGACGGGGTTGCCGATCCCAGAATGAGCTTCGCACCTTCCATTTCGGCCCGTCTCTGTGCTGTTTCTCTTGCATGATAACGAGGGACCGTCTCACTTTTGTAGGACTCTTCGTGTTCCTCATCGATAATAATAATGCCAAGATTTGAAAATGGTGTGAACAGTGCCGACCTTGGCCCGATCATAATGTCAATTTCACCATTTTTTGCTTTTTCGTACTGATCATAGCGTTCTCCGGCTGACATCCGTGAATGCAGAATGGATACACGACTTCCAAACCGCTGGTAAAACCGCAACACCATCTGATACGTCAGAGCGATCTCCGGAATCAAAAAGATCGCCTGTTTGCCCTGTTTTCGCACAAAATCGATCAGTTCCATATAGACTTCTGTTTTTCCGCTCCCAGTCACACCATGCAGCAGATAAACAGACTTATCTTTCTGATCCCACTCTTTTAAAATCGTTTGGACTGCCAGCTGCTGTTCTTCGTTCAGAAAAAAGTCTCTGCCTGTCTGCATTTTTACCTCTTCCTGCTTTTGATCGGACCGGGAGATCATCAGATCCAGCGGTTCGCGGTAGATCCGCATGCTTTCCAGCTTTACGATACCCTTTTCTTCCATTGCCCGTACAACTGGCATGGTAACGCCATACTGCTCCTTTGCCCGCTCCCAAGAAAGAACTGCCATGCCTTTTTCGTTTTGCTTCGCAATCACCAGCAAAGCATCTAAAAGTCTTGCCCTGGCTTTCTGATTTTTCTTTTCCAGAACCTGCAGCATTTCCCGTGCTTCTTTTTCCGGCAGCAGCAGACGAATCTGTTTCTGTTCTTTCTGTGCCACTTTCTGTTTGACCGGAAGCACTGCTTTTAATGCCTGGATCATCGTGGAACCATAATAATCCCGCATCCACGCAGCCAGTGCGATCAGCTTTCCTTCTACGCCTGTCTGACCTGCACAGACTCCCTGTATTTCTTTGATCTTTTCCGGCGGATAATCGGTCCGGTCCGTCAGTTTGACCACATAGCCCTGTATCCTGCGGTTGCCGTTTCCAAATGGAACCGTAACGGCTGTTCCCGGATGAATCTGCATCCGCAGAACATCCGGCACGCGGTACTGAAAAATCTTATCCAGCTTTTCGTGGCTGATATCTACGATCACATTTGCGTAAAGTACTTGTTCTGTTCCTGACACTTACTTTCCTTTCGCTGCATCTTCCGCAAGAATCTCCCGGATCAGCACACGCTCATCCATCGGATATTTTTTGCCTTCGATCTCCTGGTAATCTTCATGTCCTTTTCCGGCAAGAACGATGACATCACCCTTCTGACCGTGGTGGATCGCCCAGGCGATCGCCTCTTTCCGATCCGGTATCTCGATGTATTTACCATCCGTTTTTTCGATGCCGGTTCGGATGTCCGCAATAATGTCCAGTGGTTTCTCGAAACGTGGGTTATCGGATGTGATGATCGTCAGATCCGCAAGTCTTCCGGAGACTTCTCCCATCTCAAATCTTCTGGATCTTGCACGGTTTCCGCCGCACCCGAACAGACATACCAGTCTCTTTGGATGATATTCTTTTAATGTCGTCAAAAGGCTCTCAAGGCTCATGGCATTATGGGCGTAGTCGATCATCAGCGTAAAATCATCGGAAACTTTGATCATCTCGATACGGCCTTTTACTTTCGCCTGTGCCAGTGCCTTTAAGATGTCCTCTTTTGAGACACCGAAATGACGGCAGACTGCGATCGCTGTCAGAGAGTTGTAGACGCTGAATTTGCCCGGGATATCAATCTCGACATCCAGATGGAAATCCTTTGCTTCCGCCGTGTAATCAATACCAAGATAACCCGGTCTTGATACCAGTTTTGTGTTTTCGGCACGAAGGTCTGCTTTTTCTGAGAATCCAAATGTCTCAATCCTGCAAGTATGACCTTTTAACACCTGCTCCAGATGTTTGTCATCCATATTGACAATGCCAAGCTTACACTGCTGGAACAGCAGCCCTTTGCAGTGTATATAGTCTTCAAAACTTGCGTGTTCTGCCGGTCCGATGTGATCCGGTTCAATGTTCGTGAAAATACCAATCTCAAACGGAATGCCTGCCGTCCTGTGCAGCATCAGTCCCTGAGAAGATACTTCCATCACAACACAGTCGCATCCTGCTTTTACCATCCGGTCAAAATAAGACTGCACGGTGTAGGACTCCGGGGTCGTATTGGCCGCCGGGATATGCTCCTCTCCGATGATCGCCTCGATCGTTCCGATCAGTCCGACTTTGTGTCCCGCACTTTCCAGGATGGATCTGATCATATACGTGGTCGTGGTCTTGCCTTTTGTTCCGGTGATACCGATCACTTTCATTTTTTCCGCCGGATAATCAAAATATGCTGCTGAGATCATTGCCATCGCATAGCGGCTGTCCGCCACTTTGATCACCGTCACATCCCTCGGAGCTTCTACTTCATTCTGCACGACCAGAACTTTTGCTCCTTTGGCGATCACATCTGCTGCGTATTTGTGTCCGTCAGAAACGGCTCCTTTGATGCAGAAAAACAGAGAACCTTCTTTTGCTTTTCTGGAGTCATTGACAAGATCTGCCACCTCGACATCTACAGAGCCATTTATACATTCATATTCTACTCTTTCCAGTAATTTTGTTAATTTCATGGCTTTCACCTCCATAGACAGTAGGATAGCACATCTACCGTGCTATTTCAAACATTTTCCGTTCCTTTCATCTTACCAGGTTTTCAGGATTTCGATGATCTCCTGTTCGTAGTTCCCCATGATGTCTTCCTGTCTTCCCACGGTACGCACATTTGTCTCCGCACCGTATCCACCATCCTCAAATTCCCAGATGTGATAGCTCAGTCCACGATGCTCAAAATCAATGCTTCCAAGCCCGTCCTCCTCCGTGTATTCGTAGTTCCACTGTTTCTCTTTTAAATAAGCCTGTATTTTTTCAAGACGCATCTGCCTGCTCCCCTTTCTTCTGCTATCTGATGTTTACATAAAGATGCCTTACGAATTGCTCCGTACTTCGTACTCCCACAATCCTTTCTACGCTAGTATCTTATGATGTGGGTGTCAAAAGTCCCCAACTATGATGCCTACGGATTGTTCCGTGCGTTGCACTCCCACAATCCTCACCAGTATTCGCATATCGTGGGATTATCATCCCACTTTTATGCTCATATCGGGGCGGGTCCCAAGGTCTTTCATCCAC
>NZ_JAJEQE010000032.1 GCF_020687205.1 Hominisplanchenecus faecis | reverse complement strand
CCGAAGCGGAGCGTAGAAAGGATTGTGGGAGTGCAACGCACGGAACAATCCGTAGGCATCATAGTTGGGGACTTTTGCCACTCATTGATGTATACGAATTATTCCGTACTTCCACACTTATACCAGAGCAACGGTCTCGCGGCAGATAGCCAGCTCTTCGTTTGTCGGGATAACTGCTACTTTTACTTTGGAGTCAGCAGCAGAGATCACGCAGTCGTCACCGCTCTTTGCATTTGCTTCTGCATCCAGAGTGATGCCAAGGTAACCCAGGTAGCTGCAGACTTTTTCACGTACAAGACCTACGTTCTCACCGATACCTGCTGTAAATGCAATCGCATCTACACCATTCATAGCTGCTACATAAGAACCAACATATTTTGCCACGCGATAGCAGAATACTTCGATTGCTGCGATCGCACGTTTGTTGCCTTCTTTTGCACCTGCTGTCAGGTCACGGAAATCACTTGACAGTCCGGAAATACCTTCCAGACCGGATTTTTTATTCAGAACGTTCATAACACCTGCGATGTCCAGGTCTTCTTTCTTTGCAATGTATTCCATGATCGCCGGATCGATATCACCGGAACGTGTACCCATTACCAGACCTTCCAGCGGAGTCAGACCCATGGAAGTATCTACGCACTTGCCGTCTTTTACGGCACTGATGGATGCACCGTTTCCAAGGTGGCATACGATGATCTTAGAGTTTTCCAGATCCATACCGAGGAATCTTGCTGTTTCTTTGGATACAAAGCTGTGAGAGGTTCCGTGGAAACCATATCTTCTCACTTTGTAGTTCTCATAATATTCATATGGCAGACCATACAGATATGCTTTTTCCGGCATAGTCTGATGGAAAGCGGTATCAAATACAGCTACCATCGGTACGCCTGGCATCAGCTCTTTACATGCATTGATACCGATCAGGTTTGCCGGGTTGTGTAGCGGTGCAAGGTCGTTACACTGTGCAACTGCTTCCAGAACCTCGTCTGTGATCACAACGGAAGAAGCAAATTTCTCGCCGCCGTGTACGATACGGTGACCGACTGCATTTACTTCTGACAGGCTCTTGATCGCACCTGTTTTGTCGTTTACCAGTGCATCCAGCACCATCTGGATCGCTTCTTTATGTGTTGGCATGGCTGCCTCTGTGATCTCCTTGTCGCATCCGGCTTTCTGGTAAACCAGTCTTCCGTCAATACCGATTCTCTCGCAGAGACCTTTTGCCAGAACATCTTCTGTATCCGAATTGATCAGCTGATACTTCAGAGATGAACTTCCGCAGTTGATAACTAATACGTTCATTTTAACATCCTCCTGATATGTAAATCTTATTATTTAGCCAGACACTGTACGGCTGTGATCGCTACAACACCTACGATGTCTTCTGCAGAACATCCTCTGGACAGGTCATTGACCGGTGCTGCGATACCCTGTGTGATTGGTCCGTAAGCTTCTGCTTTTGCCAGTCTCTGTGTCAGTTTGTATCCGATGTTTCCTGCATCCAGATCCGGGAAGATCAGTACGTTTGCTTTGCCTGCGATGTCGCTGCCCGGTGCTTTGGAAGCTCCTACGCTCGGAACGATTGCTGCATCCAGCTGGAACTCTCCGTCCAGTTTCAGATCCGGATACTGCTCTTTTGCAAGTCTGGTAGCTTCTACGACTTTATCAACATCTGCATGTTTTGCACTTCCTTTTGTAGAATGAGAAAGCATTGCTACGATCGGCTCTTTCTCTACAAGCAGTTCGAAAGAATCTGCAGAAGATCCTGCGATTGCAGCCAGTTCTTCCGGATTTGGGTTCTGGTTCAGACCGGAATCTGCAAAGATAAAGGTACCGTCTGCACCGTATTCGCAGTTCGGAACAACCATCAGGAAGAATGCGGATACCAGTTTTGTACCTGGTTTTGTTTTCAGGATCTGCAGACATGGACGCAGTGTATCAGCGGTAGAATGGCATGCTCCGGATACCATACCGTCTGCATCGCCCATTTTTACCATCATTACGCCATAGTACAGATACTGGTTTAACAGGATTTCTTTTGCCTGTTCCGGTGTCATGCCTTTTTTCTGACGCAGCTCAACCAGCTTGTCGATGTAAGCCTGTGTTCTGTCAGAAGTAGCCGGGTCAACAACTACGGCTCCTGTCAGATCCAGTCCTTCACTTCCTTTTTTCACTGCTTCTTCGCTTCCGACCAGAATGATCTTTGCGATTCCCTCTTTCAGGATCTGTGCTGCTGCTTCATATGTTCTGCGATCCTCGGTTTCCGGTAATACGATCGTTTTGTTTGCTGCTTTTGCTCTTTCTTTGATTACGTCAATAAATCCCATGATTTCTGACTCCTTTCAGTATAATTCATTTCCATTCACAGTCTGTAATTTCACAGTGCCTGACTGTCCGTTTCGTTACAGACTGCGTTTACTTTCATTATATCGCCTGATTATGGTATTTTCAACCAGAAATATGTATCTTTTTACAAACAAACCCTGATTCTCCCCCTCTTTGCCATAAAAATTTCACAAATATTGTCTTACCATTGTTTTTTTATCTCTTTACCTCTGTACTGCTTCATGCTATAGTTAGCAATCATATGTCCAAGGAGCGATGTTACCATGAAAACCATCAGCATTATTGCCGAATACAACCCTTTCCACAACGGCCATGCCTGGCAGATCGCAGAGGCGAAACGCCGTACCAGTGCAGACTTTGCCCTGATCGTGATGTCCGGAGATTTTGTCCAGAGAGGCGAACCTGCCGTTCTTGATAAATTTTCCCGCACCAGGATGGCTCTGCTTGGCGGAGCAGACCTCGTACTCGAGCTTCCGGTCCGCTATGCAGCCGGCAGTGCCGAATATTTTGCGAGGGGTGCCTGCTCACTTCTTGCCTCCCTGAATGTAACCGATACACTCTGTTTTGGATGTGAAACGGAAGATCCGGCTGCTTTTTCGGCTCTTTCTTCTCTTCTTGCAGACGAACCGGAAGCTTTCAGGCGATATCTCAGATCGTATCTTGCCGCCGGAAATTCCTATCCGAAGGCACGCCTTCTGGCCCTTGAATCCTGTTTCTTTCCGGACTCTTACCAAAGCTCTCCCGGATACGACTCACATTTTGCTTCTGACGCTGATCCTTTGAGTCCTCCGGGCAATCCTTTCTCTTTCAAAACAGCCACCGAGCTTCTTTCTTTCCCGAATAATACGCTCGGGCTCGAATACCTGATTGCCTGCAGACGTCTGAAGGCTTCATTTGATTTTCTGCCGGTCAAACGTCAGGGGGCTTCGTATCACAGTTCTCTGCCCCAGGGAAATTTTGCTTCCGCCACAGCGATCCGCAAAAATCCGGCTCTTGCCTGCGGATATATGCCGAATGTCTGCCGGGAATTATATGAACATGCTGTTTCAGGTCAGATGCTTCATTCTATTGATGATTACTCAGACCTTCTACACTATGCTCTTCTGATGCAGAAGGATTATACTGCTTTTCTGGACGTAAATGCAGACCTCTCGGACCGCATCCGCAAGCTGCTGCCACAGTACAAGTCTTTTTCTTCGTTTGTAAGCCTGTTAAAAACAAAACAGGTCACCGAGGCACGCATCCGCCGCAGTCTGCTGCATATTCTGCTTGGTATTCGAAAAAAAGAACGGCCGGAAGATCGTTTTGCCGGTCTTTCTTATGCAAGAGTTCTCGGCTTTCGCCAGAGTGCATTGCCGCTTTTCAGGGAGATCAAAAAAAGAAGCTCCATCCCACTGCTGACAAAAGCCGCAGATGCGAAAAAGCTTCTTTTAGCATCCGAACTGGATGAATTTCTGTTAAATGTGCGTGCCAGCGACCTCTATCACATCACCGACCCCGGCGGCGGCTACAATGAATACCGCACGCAGATCATCCGTATTTAAACGCGATATATTCTTGCATCTATCATGTACTTTTTAACTGTGCAGTATTACGAATCATATGATATTCTGTTTTTCGCTCACTCGATCAGGCTACTTTTCTGCCATTTTCCGCTTAAGTAGCGTACAAAACCGATTGCAAAGCCGATGCCCCAGCCAATCGGGATCGACCACCAGATAGCCTTTGCACCGAGCATCCCAGACATGCTGTAAGCAAGGATCACACGGGAGCTTAAGTTGATCAGCGTTACCATCAAAAACCAGAGGATGTCTCCTGCTCCCCGCAGTACGCCGGTACAGGTATTCATGATACCCATCAGTGCATAGAACAGGCCGACCACACGCAGGTATTCGATGCCGGTGGCAATCGCCGCCTGATTGGAACTGCTGTCCATGAACAGCCCGACAAACACCTTTGCATATACAAGAAGGATCCCTGTCACGATCACACCGATCACAGCACTCATCAGAAGTCCGGCACGAAATCCTTCTTTTACCCGCTCCGGTTTCTTACCGCCGATGTTCTGAGCGGTAAACGTTGAGACGGCATTGCCCACGTTTACCATCGGCAGGATTGCAATGCTGTCAATCTTCGTTGCCGCTGCATAGCCTGCCATCACGGCTTCCCCGTAACCATTGACCAGTCGCTGTACCAGAAAAATCCCGATTGACACCATCGACTGCTGGAGCATGGACGGAACTGCCACATTGCAGACAATCTCCAGGATATGCAGATCAAAAATTCTGCTCTTTTGCTGTGTTTTCATTTTCTTCATGCGGGTACAAAGCCACAGAAACGAAACAACAACTGAAATTGCCTGAGAAATATCAGTGGCCAGTGCAGCTCCGGCTACGCCCATCTTCCGTTCTGTCACAAAATACAGATCCAGTACGATGTTGCAGACGGATGACAGTGCCAGAAATACCAAAGGGGACTTTGAATCCCCGATCGCATTGAACGATGCCGTCAGCATGTTGTAGAGGAAAAGAAAGACAAGGCCGCAGAAATAAATTTTCAGATAAAGAGATGCATCTGAAAAGATTTTCTGCGGGGTTTGCATAAACCGCAGGATCGCGTCCGTCCCGAAAATCCCGACCAGCATCAGGCACAGTGCGATCACAAAAGAGGCCAAAAGCACCGTCTGGATCGCTGTTTTCATTTCTCCATATCGTTTTGCTCCGAAATACTGGGAGATCACGACCGAAGAGCCGATGCTCAGTCCCGTGGCGATCGCCACAAAGAGAAACGTAATCGAAGCAGATGCTCCGACGGCTGCCAGTGCATCTGCTCCCACATAATTTCCCACAATGATAGAATCAATAATATTATAAAGCTGCTGAAAAAGATTTCCGAGTACCATCGGCACTGCAAAGAAAAACAGTGTCTTCCCCGGATTTCCTTTTGTCATATCCTTTGCCATAACTCCACCTTGTGCTTTCCGGTTTAGTTCTTGAAGCTGTGGATCGGTGCCGGGATACGTCCCTTGCGGGATACAAATGCTTCACAGGAGAAGGAATTGACCGGCATAACCGGAGCATATCCGAGCAGTCCGCCAAATTCTACCATATCTCCAACGTCTTTTCCGATGACCGGAATCACACGCACTGCCGTTGTTTTCTGGTTGACCATACCGATCGCCATCTCATCAGCGATAATACCGGAGATGGTCGCTTCGCTTGTCTTGCCCGGAATGGCGATCATGTCAAGACCGACGGAGCATACACAAGTCATTGCTTCCAGTTTTTCCAGTGTCAGTGCACCGGCTTCTACCGCATTGATCATACCCTGGTCTTCGCTGACCGGGATAAAGGCTCCGCTTAAGCCGCCGACATAAGAAGATGCCATGACACCACCCTTTTTCACCTGATCGTTCAAAAGTGCCAGTGCTGCCGTCGTGCCAGGTGCTCCTGCATGTTCCAGGCCGATCTCGCAGAGAATATCTGCAACGCTGTCTCCGATCGCCGGAGTCGGTGCCAGAGAAAGATCGATGATGCCAAACGGAATACCAAGTCTTCTGGACGCTTCCTGTGCAACCAGCTGGCCTACTCGCGTAACCTTGAACGCCGTTTTTTTGATCGTCTCGCACAGTACTTCAAAACTCTCACCGCGTACCTGCTCCAGGGCAGTCTTTACAACGCCAGGACCGCTGACACCGACGTTGATGATCGCATCTGCCTCGGTCACGCCGTGGAATGCTCCTGCCATAAACGGGTTGTCATCCGGTGCATTGCAGAATACAACCAGCTTTGCACAGCCAAGAGAATCCTGCTCTCTTGTATATTCTGCTGCCTGTTTTACGATCTTGCCCATCAGGCGTACCGCATCCATGTTGATACCGCATTTTGTGGAGCCGACGTTAACGGAACTGCAGACACGCTCTGTAACAGAGAGTGCTTCCGGAATGGAGCGAATCAGATTCTCATCGCTCTTTGTCATGCCCTTTGATACCAGTGCGGAGTAGCCGCCGATAAAGTTGACGCCAACCTCTTTTGCGGCACGGTCCAGTGTTTTTGCAATGCTCACATAATCTTCGGGACATTTGCATGCCTTACCGCCAACGAAAGCGATCGGTGTGATGGAGATTCGCTTGTTGACGATCGGGATCCCATATTCTCTTTCAATCTGCTGACCGGTTGCTACCAGATCCTTCGCAACGGTTGTGATCTTGCGGTAAATATTTTCATTTAATACTTCCAGGTCTGCATCGACACAATCCAGCAGGCTGATACCGAGCGTAATGGTACGAACATCCAGATTTTCCTGAGTGATCATCTTATTTGTCTCGTTTACTTCAAACATATTAATCATAATCGCTGTCCTCTTTCCGTCACGGTTTAAATACGATGCATCTTATTAAAAATATCTTCGTGCTGGCAGCGGATGGTCAGTCCCATCTCATTTCCAAGCTCTTCCAGCCCTTTTGCCAGATCTGCAAATGGTTTTTCTGACTGGTTTGCATCGGTGATCATCATCATATTGAAAAATCCCTGCACGATCGTCTGTGAAATATCCAGGATATTTACGTTATTCTCTGCCAGATACGTGCAGACTTTTGCGATGATACCTACGGTGTCTTTTCCTACTACGGTTATAACGGTACGTTTCATTTTATCTTCCTTTCTGTCTGATATGCAGACTCCGCCCGCCCTTTAAAGGGCATAGAGCGGTGATATATGATCCCTCGCTGCCACTGCGATTGGAAAATCGCCGGCCTTGTAAGGATTATCACCCAATGTAACTTCCGCACATACGGTCTCGTAAGCCAGTGCCTCGTAATTATTCTCCCTGCTTAAATGTCCAAGCAGAATGGTTTTGATCCTGTCATTTAAAATCTCACAGAGCAGACGGCCTGCATTTTCATTTGACAGGTGCCCTCTGTTCCCGAGGATCCTCTGTTTCAGATAGTAGGGATAGCTGCCAACCTGCAGCATATGTATATCGTGGTTGGATTCGAGCAGCACGCCGTCAAGATCTTTCAGATGAGAAACAATCTTATCATCGTAATAACCAAGATCCGTCACAACGGCAACCGATTTCTCTCCATTGTCCAGACGATAGGCAACCGGCTCGGCGGCATCGTGCGATATGGCAAACGGTTCCACCTCCAGATCTTCGATCTGAAATTTCCCATCGGCCCGGATCGTATGGAACAAATCTTCATCAATCTGACCAAGGCTGGTACTGTTTCTGATCCCGTCGATCGTACCTGCTGTCGCATAGATTGGGATATGATACTTTCTGGACATCACGCCCAGCCCTTTGATGTGATCCGAATGTTCGTGTGTGATCAGGATCCCCTTCAGCTCTTCCGGCTTCCGGTCGATCTCATGCAGTCCGTCCACGATCCTTTTTCTGCTGATCCCGGTATCGATCAGCACAGAAGTCTGATCAGAACCCACATAAATGCAGTTTCCGCTGCTTCCGCTTGCTATACTACAAAAATCCATGTTCTTTTAATCCCCTGTCCATTTGTTCAAATGTATTTTCTACAAAATCGCTGCTGTTGTCAACCACAAATTGACAGGACTTTCGAAATACGCTGTCTTTTTGCTGATTTTTCAAAATATCATCTATTTTGCGGTCACTATAACCGCGGCTCTGTTTCAGACGTACGCGACGTGCCGCATCGTCCACATAAATATACCAGATCTCGTCACAGATCTCGTCGTAATGTTCTTCCAGCAAAAGAGCTGCCTCCACGACCACAAACGGCACACATGCCTTTTGTTTTTCCAGATAAACGGCAGTTCGAATGTATTCTTTCACTGCCGGATGAACGATCGCATTTAACATGGCAAGCTTTTCCTGATCTGCAAACACGATTGCACCCAGTTTTTTCCGGTCGATCTTCTGATCTGCCGCCAGGATCTGCTCTCCAAACAAAGAACAGATCTGCTTATAGCAGGAAGTATCCGGCTCCATCACCAGATGGCCGACCTGATCAGCCTGAATGACTTTTGCCCTGTATTTCTCCTCCAGATAGGCAAGGATCGTACTTTTCCCTGCCCCTACCTGTCCGGTAATCCCAAGTACTTTCATATATTTATAACCTGCTTTCTGCACTTTTTGCAATCTCCGGTCTATTTTGCCTCGTACCAGTTCTCTCCGGTATGCATATCGATCTCCAGGCAAACTTTTAAATTCGCCGCACCATGCATCTCCTCTGCAAGGATCTGTTTTACCATATCCAGCTCCTCTTTTGCCGCCTCCACAAGCAGTTCATCGTGCACCTGAAGGATCAGTCTGGATCTGAAATGTTCTGCTTTCAGCCGCTCATTGACACGGATCATGGCAATCTTGATGATATCTGCCGCCGTACCCTGGATCGGTGAATTCATCGCCACACGCTCCCCGAAAGAACGCTGCATAAAATTTGAAGAAGAAAGCTCCGGAACCGGTCTTCTTCTGCCAAACAGTGTCGTGACATAGCCTTTTTCTTTTGCATCCGCCACACTCTGATCCAGGAACTGTTTGATGCCCGGATACGTCTCAAAATATTTCTCAATATATTCTGCAGCTTCTTTTCTGGAGATGCTCAAGTCCTGACTTAAGCCAAAGGAGCTGATGCCGTAGACAATGCCGAAATTAACTGCCTTGGCATTTCTTCTCTGCAAAGGTGTCACTTCATCAAACGGCACATGGAACACCTGGGAGGCCGTGATCCGGTGGATGTCCTGAGCTTCCCGGTAAGCTTCAATCAGCCTTTCATCCCCGGAAATGTGTGCCAGCACACGCAGCTCGATCTGGGAGTAGTCGGCATCCACAAAGACAAATCCATCTTCCGGGATAAAGACTTTGCGGATCATTCTGCCAAGTTCCATGCGGATCGGGATGTTCTGAAGGTTCGGCTCCGTGTTGCTGATGCGTCCCGTTGCCGTGATCGTCTGATGGAACTTGCTGTGGATCCTTCCGTCTGCCGCAATGTAACCTGCCAGTCCGTCCGCATAGGTGGATTTGAGCTTTGCAAGCTGACGGTACTCCAGAATATGGGACACGATCGGTGCCTCCGGTGCCAGTTTCTCCAGCACGTCGGCCGCAGTCGAGTAGCCGGTCTTCGTTTTCTTTCCATATGGAAGCTGCAGTTTTTCAAACAAAATCACACCGAGCTGCTTCGGAGAATTGATATTGAAGGTCTCTCCAGCCAGATCGTAGATCGTCGTTTCCAGTTCTTTGATCCGTCCGGACAACTGCTCCCCATACTGCTTTAACGCCTCTCCATCTGCCTTTATACCGGCTTTTTCCATGTCGTAAAGCGTATAGACCAGCGGCATCTCAATCTCCTTAAACAGATCCCACATACCGTTCTCTTTTAACTTTTCTTCCAGTTTTGCTTTTCCTTCCAGGCAGGTGTACGTGCCATAGCAGGCTGCATTTTTCACTGCTTTCTCATCTTCCGATCCAAAATCTTCTTTCCCAAGCAGCTCCTGCACGGACGGAACCAGAAGATCCAGACATTCTTTTGCAATGTCCTCGTACGCATAGGTATCTTTGAGTGGATTTAAAAGATACATGGCGATCGCTGCATCAAAGAGATTTTTCTTCTCCACGTGCAGATACGAAAGCTGCTCTTTGACGTTCATCGTGACAGCCGCATCCGCTTTTTCCAGCACTTCCGTCATTTTTTCACAGAGATACTGATCAGTCACAAAACCCTGTGCCGGGATATAATAAATCTTTTCTTTCTCCCAGCCAAGAGAGATGCCTTTTACTTCTCCTTTGTGAGAAATGACAGAAAAGCTCACGAGTGCTGCCCCTGCTGCCTGTGCAAACACGTCTTCCGCCTCACCAAAATCTTCCACTGCGTAAAAATACTGTTCTATCTTCTGATCCGGTGCATCACACTGAAATCTTCCCAGCAGATTCTTAAACTCCAGCTTTTTGAACAGAGCAAAGGCTTCCGGCGTGTACAGATCGGTAAGTCTCGCATCCTCCAGCACAAAATCAATCGGGCTGTCGGTATCGATCGTCGCCAGTTTTTTGCTGAGGACTGCCAGATCATAGTGCTCCAGAAAAGCATTTTTCGCCTTGGTCGGCTTGATCTCCTCCACATGGGCACAGGCATTCTCGATCGTGCCATACGCCACGACCAGTTTGGTCGCCGTCTTTTCACCGACTCCCGGAAGTCCCGGAATATTGTCCGAGGCATCACCCATCATCGCCTTCAGCTCAATGATCTGTGGCGGTGTCACCCGATACTTCTCCAGCACTTCTTTTGCATGGTAATCCTCGATCTCCGTGCCGGTCCGCTTCGTCTTTGGTATGCGGATCATGATGTGCTCTGTTGCAAGCTGCAAAAGGTCCCGGTCACCGGAGACCACAGAAACATCCAGACCTTCCTTTTCCATCCGCTTTGCCACCGTTCCAAGCAGGTCATCCGCTTCATAGCCTTCTTTCATCAGAAGCGGTACGCCCATCGCCGTCAGCACTTCTTTCATGACCGGCACCTGCTCGTGAAGCTGCGGCGGCTGCGGCTTTCTCGTCCCTTTGTAAGCATCATACATTTTATGGCGAAAGGTCGGTGCTTTCAGGTCAAAAGCAACCGCCAGATACTGTGGCTGTTCTTCCGCAAGGATTTTAAATAAAATATTTAAAAAACCATAGACCGCATTTGTATGCAGCCCTTCCGAGTTGGTCAGCTCCGGCACTCCGTAAAATGCCCGGTTCAAAATACTGTGTCCGTCGATCAAAACGAGTTTTTCTCTCAATGTTCCAGTCCTCTTTTCTGTTCTTTCACTTTTCTGTCGTTTTTTCAGTCTGCTTCTTTTTCTTCTTTTTTGATTTCTTTGATTTTTTCTTGTTTTTCTTCTTTTTCCTGTTTTTCGACTGCTTCTTTTCTGTCTGTTTCTGCGTTGTTGTTTCATTTTCTGTCGAAGCAGTGTCTGTTTTTATCAGAGGATTCTTTGTTTCGCTTTCTGTTTCACCCGGCTTAGACTCTGTCTCTGCCTGCCTTCTGTCTTCTCTGTGTATGGATAAAAACTGACAGATCGGATTGTGTTCCATGGTTCCGTTCTGCCACAGATCTGCCTGTGTCATTAGGATCACAACCAGAAGCAGCTCCGCCAGTACCATGAGCCCCATGCGGTAGATCCTGGAAACTTTTGTCCTCCATATATAAAAACGACTTTCTTCCAGACGGTTCTGCAGTGCCTTTTTGACATTATACACCTGATCCGCCTCATCTTCATCCAGGCGGGCTATAGTATAATGTACGGTATAGTATATTTCCAGCTCCTCATAACATTCCTCACAGCTATCCACATGTTCCAGAAAGTCTTCCAGATCTTTGTCATTGAGTTTTCTCATAATATAAGCTGTTACCAATGACTGGGCTTTTTTACAATCCATCGTGATCCCCCGCTGTCTTTTCCTTTGTTTTTCGTTCCCCCTCAGTATATCCTATCTCCGTTCGGGTGTAAAGTAAAAGAAAACACGCAAAAAACGCTTGCAATACCAGAATATTTATGGTAAACTAAATATCGGTTTTGAGATTTTGCCGGTGTGGCGGAATTGGCAGACGCACTTGACTCAAAATCAAGCGGTTTAACAGCCGTGCCGGTTCGAGTCCGGCCACCGGCATGAAAAAAGTCCTGAAGAACATTCAGGACTTTTTTTAATCGAATCTGTCACTGATACAAACCTGTAGTGCACCGCCTGCCAAGACGGGATTCATCTCACATTTGATATACAGTCACCTGAAAGATCCAGTAGATCAGTCCCAGCACCCAGCTCGAGAAGATCCCATACAGGATCACAGGTCCTGCAATCGTAAAGATCTTGCATCCGATCCCGAAAACCTGCCCTTCTTTCTGATATTCGATCGCAGAAGCTGCCACCGAATTGGCAAATCCAGTGATCGGCACCAGCGTTCCTGCTCCGCCGAACTTTGCAAGTTTCGGATAAATATTCAGACCGGTGAGTATCACACTGACAAAAATCAGGATCAGGGAACACCAGCTCGCTGCAATGTCTTTTTCCAGTCCGAGCATATCCCCATAATTTAAGATTGCCTGTCCGATCACGCAGATCACGCCGCCTGTCACAAACGCTTTGAGCATATTCAACGGCAGACTGTGCACCGGTGTCACCTGTTTGACATAATCATTGTATTTCTGATTTCTCTGTTCTTTTAACACATCTTTCATGTTCTTAACATTCCTTCCTGCCGTCTGCTTTCTACATGCCCCAACGCCTGTAAAAATGGTACAGACTGCCCGCCGTTTTTCCGACTGCAATCGCGATCACAATCAGACTGTAACCTTTTGTAATGCCGATTCTTCTGGCAAAGATGGGAAAAATATTGACAATTTCTGCCAGTGCCAGGATCCATCCACCAACAAAAATCCCAAACAGCACACCCATCAGCACAAGACCAAAAATTCCCAGTGGAATCCGGATCTGATACACCGTCAGAAGATTTCCGAAAATGGCTCCTGCAAGTATCGCTGTCTCATATCCTTTCACATGCTTTGCCGTATGTGTGATCCCGACAAACCGCGTGATGATCCCAAGTCCCACCATCAGGGCGATCACACCGCCTGCTATGACAAAACCTCCGGAGAGTCCCACGACTGCCGGAATGATCTGTTTTTCCGCCATATCATCCACCCGCCTTTTTCTGCTGATTTGTGTTTTTCTGTTTTTTCGGGTCACGGGTGCTTCGCTCGATCAGCGTCGTGTCGATCTCATCTTCGTAAGTACGCATCTCCACTTCCAGAGGTGTCGGATCTGCCGTGATCTTTCTGCCGCCGAAATGGTTGAAAAAGAGCAGTATCCCAAGCCCCAGCCCAATCGAGTACGAGAACTCCATAACCGTAAAACCACTGGACGGTGTGCCCGTAAACTGCTGATAGATCTGAGCAAACAGCTTTGGAATGTCCACATCGTTGTTAAACGTCATGATCGTAAAAGCCGCCCCAAAAAACGACAGTGCCGCGACAAATATGGTTTTTGCGTAACTGAGCACACGCCCCGGCTGTTTTTTTGCTTCATACGTCACAAGGAAATCATACTCTCCGATGTTGTTGATCTCAAGCCCGGAAACTTCTTCCTGGATCCGCTCAATCAGCTCCATGACCGACATCGTATGTCGCCCCGGTTTCCCGTTTGTCGCCTGCGGCACTTTGATGGTTTTCACAAGATTTTCTGTCTGTTTATCTGTACAGAGAATCTGTGCGAGATCACCAATCGTTACTTTTTTGTCATGTACCTGCACATTTCGATCCACTTTCAGATAAAGTGTCTCACCGCCTGCCTGCTTCATATCGTAGCCTCCAGCTGTATTTTTCTTTCTTCTGTAGTATCTCCTTTGTTTTGTTTTTTATTCCCGGTTATCATCCCTTTCTTTTTCCCAGAATCCGCCTTTACAGCCGTTCCCTCAGTTTCCCCAGAATCTTCTTTTCCATCCTGGAAACCTGCACCTGTGTCATATCCAGTTGTTTTGCGACCTGCACCTGCGTCAGGTCTTCAAAATAGCGAAGCCGCAGAAGATCACGTTCTTTTTCTTCCAGCGTACCAAGAAGACTGTTTAAAAGCATATGATCCAGAAGTTCTTCTGAGGCATCTTTTTCTTCTTTTATACCGTCCATCAGAGAAATGGCATTTCCGTCCCCCTGGTAAATGGTCTTGTGCAGCGATTCTACCTCGCTTGCAGACTCCATCGCCATCACAATCTCTTCTCTTGTCGCCCCGATCTCTTCTGAAACTTCTTCCAGGGTTGGTTCCCTCCCGTAATCCTTTTCCAGCTTTTCTCTTGTCATGCACACTTTTACCGCCATCTCTTTTAAAGAGCGGCTGACCTTGATCATCCCGTCGTCCCGCAGAAACCGTTTGATCTCTCCTGCGATCATCGGGACTGCATACGTCGAAAATCTGACATCATAGGAAAGGTCAAATTTATCGATTGCTTTTAACAGTCCGATGCTTCCAATCTGTATCAGATCTTCCATCTCACATCCTCTGCCATTAAAACGCCTCGCGACGGTATAGACAAGTCCCATATTCTGCTGTGCGAGTACATTCCTTGCATCTTTGTCCCCCTTGTGAGAACGTTCGATCAATGCAAGGGTTTGTTCCATCCGATCTCCTTTCGCATGGAAACCGTGGTTCCATGTCCAGGTGTGGATTCGACATGCACTTCATCCATAAAAGCTTCCATAAAGGCAAATCCCATACCGGAACGTTCCATCTCCGGTCTGGTCGTAAACAGTGGTTCCATGGCTTTTTCAATGTCCGGGATGCCGCATCCGGTATCTTTGACCGACAGGCAGAGGGCATTTCCTTCGATATGACAGGATACCGTTATTTTCTCCACCTTTCCGTCATATGCATGTACGATACAGTTTGTGACTGCTTCTGAAACTGCTGTCTTTACATCCGCCACCTCTTCCAGCGTCGGATTGAGCTGTGTCATAAAAGCGGAAACTGCCACGCGGATAAACCCTTCGTTGCAGGAGCGACTGTCAAACTCTATCTTCATTTCGTTTTCATACCCCATGTCTGTTCCCTCCATACATCGCCCCGGTTGTCTGTGGGGTATCCTCGTAAATCCCGACAATTTTATAGATTCCGGAAAGCAGCAGGATCCTGCGTACCCTCTGGTTTACATGAATTGCCGTCACCTTTCCTCCAAGCGACTGCATCAATTTATAGCGACCCATGATCATACCGATCCCGGCACTGTCCATAAACACCGTCTCCCTAAAATCAAAGATCACCTGTTTGACTCTCCGACTTCCCATCAGCTGATCTGCCTCCCGGCGTATTTTCTCTGCACCGTGATGATCCAGCTCTTCCGGAACAAAAATGATCATGTCGCTCCCTCTCATTTTCACAAAATCCTGCATCTTTCTGATATCCCCCAATCTTTTCCGTATACTGTTGCTTCAAGTCGAACGCACGTGAGACTTGGCACGCGATTTTGGTCAGCTTTGCTGACATTTACCCAACAGAATCGCTGTGCATCCTCGCGGAGCGTTTATCTTAGTCGGAGATTGCACTTCCACTAAGACAAATTTGTTGCTCGCCACTTATAGGGAGTCTTCTCCGACTAAGATAAAAAAAGAAGCCCTCACCGATCTTTTTCGATCTGTGTAAGCTTCTCTTTTGTATTTCATATTTTCTTATTCGATGCCAAACATGTTGTTGATATCCGCAGTACCGTTATCGCCTGTGGTATCGTTGCCGGTCATATCATTTCCGGTCGTATCACCCGCCCCGGTGGTGTTATCCGTTGTCCCGGCTGCATTTGTGGTATCGGTTGTTCCGGCTGTATTTGTGGTGTCCGTTCCTCCGGTCGTCGTACCCTGTGTGGCATTTGTCGTACTGCTGCCCGATGAAGTATCGCTTGTGATGTAGCTGGAAATATTATAAGCTGCCGCCTGTGTCGGGAACTGCTGTACGATCTGCCGGAAGATCTTGTTCGCCTTTTTCGTATCGTTGTTGTTACGGTAAGAAAAGGCCAGATAATACCAGGCATTGAAATCATCTGTCTTGGCTTCGGTCGCCTTTTTTAGCTGTGTGATCGCTGTTTTATAATCTCCGGACGCAAACGCCGTTGCCCCTGCATTGTAGGCCTCCGTAAATACATAGTCCGCAAGAGCCGTTTTCAGTGTCGCATACAGCTCCTGACCTTTTCCGGTCATGCTGCTCTCCTCGATCTGATTGAACGCATCCGCTGCTTTTGTCATATCGTTTGCCAGATAATAATTGGCTGCCTGCAGGATCTCATCATAAGAATCTGCCTTTTTATCCGCTTCTTCTTTTGCCTTGTTCGCTGCATCGACCTTGCTCTGATAGCCGTCGATCTCTTCCTGCAGTCCCTGCACCCTGGAAACCTGAGCCGCCATCTGGGAGTTGGCATCCGTTACCTGTGCATTTGCCTTTTCATAGATGCTCTGACGTGTCGATGGTACAACAAGGAACCACACCACAGCCGCCCCGAGTACAATTCCGAGGAAAATATTGATAAACGTGGCAACCGCCGAGCTGTCACGGAACGTTGTCGGCTGGATGATCATCTCATTGCCGTTCATGTAGGTTACCGTGCCGCTTAAGCGATCAACCTTTTCTTTTGCATATTTTTTCTTACGTTTGACATCCAGACTGGTGCTGATACCGGTCGCCAGCTCCACTTCCTGGAGATAGCGGAGTGTCGTTGTATTGTTTGTGTCAATGAATGCTGCTTTTTTGAGCAGTTTTCTTGCTTTTTCGTAATCCTGATGTTTCAGATAAAGCAACGCTAAAAGGTGGTATGCCTTGATCAGTTTTGGATTCTGGGAAAGTACTTTTTTCAGCTGGATCATTGCCATATCATCATGATCTTCACGGCAGTAGACCAGTGCCTGATTGTACTTGCGGATCGTCTGATTGATCGTATCCAGCTTGTTTTTGTTGGACTGCAGCTTGTCTATGTAGTATTCCGCCAGATTGTCATTCGGGTTCATATTTTTGCTGATCACCCATTCGGTCAGTGCAGATACAACCTCACCTGACTCAAAATAGACCAGTCCCAGAAGATTTCTTGCATCTTTATTTTCTTTGTTGAACTCAAGACTTCTCTTCAGTGATTTAATCGCTCCCGACAAGTCCCTGACGCGTGCTTTGTCCAATCCTTCGTTGTAAAGCAGATTGGAAATACGTGCCACACGTTTCAGTATCGTAATGTCCGCTCCGCATCCGGTACAGTAATCAATATCGGATAATGGAGTTCCGCAGTAAATACAATTCATGCTGTCCCCTTATCTTCTTATCTTCTTTTTTTCATCTTTCATCAGCTCTTTGAGAATATCGGTGATATCCGTCAGATCCCGATTGTAGATGGCATCTTCTGCTTCATTCACATCGAGGCTGGAATGAAATTTTTTTAATTCTTCTTCGTAATTAATCATAAAATCTGCTCCTTTGTCATGCCTTGCATTTTTCCAGGATTTCTTTGATCTCCCCTACCAGATATAAAGATCCCGCACAGAACAAAAGTCCGTCCTGTCGAAGGGTGCATGCCCTTTCAAACGCTTTCTCGATATCCGGTTCCGTTACGATCTGTGCGTCTGTGTATTTTGCAAACACTTCGGAAAGTTCCCCTGCCGGCACGATGCGGTCGCCTTTGATCTCCGTGACTACCACCGCAGACGGTGTCGTCTGGCTGCAGATCGTGTGGATCATCTCTTCGTAATTTTTCTCTACCACAGCGGAGAACAGCAGTACGATCCGATAACGCTCCTGTACGCTCTGCACGGTCTTTACAAACTGTGCGATACCATCCGCATTGTGTGCCCCATCCACGATCACACCCGGCAGAACGGTTTCCATACGTCCCTGCCATTTTGTCTCTTCGATCGCCCGGATACGAAGATCTTGCGAGATCTCCTGTTTCGGATCGATCACATCCATGGCAAGCAGTGCCAGAGAACTGTTCACCACCTGATATGGTGCAAGATAAGGTGCGGTCACTTTTGCATGTTCATAATACCCACAATTCAGGCAAAAATCAATACTTTTGTCCGTGTTTCCCAAAATTTCATACATTTCTTCTTTCAGTGCAAACGCCGGTGCGTGAAGCTCTTTGGCCCTCTTTTTGATGACCTTTTCTGCCTCTTCGTTTCTGCCGTCGTAGATGACCGGCACACCTTCTTTGATGATCCCGGCCTTTTCCCCTGCGATCTTTTCGATCGTATCTCCGAGGATCTCCGTGTGATCCAAGCTGATCGAAGTGATCACCGTTGCGATCGGATGTTCGATCGTGTTGGTCGCATCGAGTCTTCCGCCAAGACCGGTCTCCAGAACCACGTATTCTGCCTTTTCTTTCTGAAAAGCAACCATGGCAACCGCATAGAGCAGCTCAAAATAAGTTGCATGCGGCAGTCCGTCTTTTACCATGCCGTCAATGGCTGCCTGTACTTTCTGATAAGATTCCAGAAAAAGCTCGTCGCTGATCGGTACATTGTTGATCTGGAAACGTTCGTTGATCCGAACCAGATGCGGAGAGGTAAAAAGGGCGGTCTTTTTGCCTGCCAGTGTCAGCATCTCTGAAAGAAAGGCACAGACAGAACCTTTTCCATTGGTTCCTGCAACATGGATCACCTTCATGCCGCACTCCGGATGTCCCAGTCTTTTTAACAGCTCTACAGTATGTTCCGGTTTGTTTTTTGTCGTAAATTTTGGTACATTAAGTATATATTCTACTGCTTCTGTATAGTTCAATTTTATCCACCACTTTGCTTTTAGATTTTTACAGTCCGGACAGCAAATGCTCCTGCCACACTGTATCATTACGTTTCTTCTATTATTATAGCGATGCCTGTTTAATATGCAAGCATTTCTTTTCGCATAATTTTTCATCTGTCAGCATAAAAAAACGGCACCGGAGCTTTTCTGACACCCATGCCGTTTTCTGTATTTCGATAAATTCTCTTTAAAGAACTTTACTCAGGAAACTCTGAAGTCTCTCTGTTTTTGGTGCCGTAAAGATCTCTTCCGGCGTTCCTTCTTCTACGATCTTTCCTTCCGCCATAAAGATCACGCGGTCGGAAACTTCTCTTGCAAATCCCATTTCATGGGTTACCACGACCATGGTCATGTGCTCTTTGGCAAGATCTCGCATAACATTTAACACTTCTCCGACCATCTCCGGGTCAAGTGCGGAAGTCGGCTCGTCAAAAAGCATCACTTCCGGATTCATACACAGGGCACGCACGATGGCGATTCGCTGTTTCTGTCCGCCAGAGAGCTGGCTTGGATAAGCATTTGCACGGTCAGCAAGTCCTACTCGCTCCAGAAGTTTCATAGCCTGACCTTCTGCTTCGTCTTTGCCGCGTTTCTGCAGTTTCATCGGGGCGATCGTCATATTTTTCAGGATCGACATATGCGGAAACAGGTTGAAATGCTGAAATACCATTCCCATTTTCTGACGGTGCATATCAATGTCCGTCTTCGGATCCATCAGATCTTCCCCCGCAAAAATGATACGTCCGTCCGTCGGATCTTCCAGACGATTCAGACAGCGAAGAAATGTACTTTTACCGGAACCGGAAGGTCCGATCACACAGACAACCTCGCCTTTTTTGATGTCGGTGCTGACACCGTTCAGTGCATGTACGCTGCCGCCGAAAGTCTTGGTCAGGTTCTGAACCTGGATCAGGGTTTCTTTTTTCTCAACGCTCACTGTTACGCAGCCTCCTCTCTAAAATGGATACCAGCTTTTCAAAGAAAAGCACCATGATCAGATAGATCGCTGCCACCATAAGAAGCGGGAACAGAGCATTGTATGTCTGGCTTCGAATGATATCTCCGCCTTTCGTCAGATCCTGAATGGCTATGTATCCGGATACGGAAGTTTCTTTTAAAAGTACGATAAACTCGTTTGCCAGTGCCGGAAGCACGTTTTTCAGTGCCTGCGGCAGGATAATGTAGATCATGGTCTGTGTATAGTTAAAGCCCAGGCTTCGGCCTGCCTCAAACTGTCCGTCATCAATCGACATGATACCGCTTCTTATGATCTCTGCCACGTACGCACCGGAGTTGATACCGAATGCCATGACTGCAACGATGATTTTATTGATATCCACGCTTGCAAATACGACAAAGTAAATGATAAGGAGCTGTACCAGTACCGGTGTTCCTCGTATTACGGTAAGATATACTTTTGCCAGAAAATTCAATATTTTCCCTTTTCCTGTCTTGTCATAGGTTGAACGGATGACTGCGATCAGGAATCCGAGAGCAATACCGAGAATGACTGCAAAAAAGGTAATCTGCAGTGTCGTTCCCAGACCGTTCACAATGTATTTCCATCTGTTATCTTTAATAAAATTCAAGTATAATTGTCTTGACATGGCATTCCTCTGTCACTTTCTTTTATTTCGCTGTGATATACTTGTCAACGATCTTATCCAGCTCACCGGAATCTTTCAGTTCGCCGAGTGCAGTGTTGATCTTATCCAGCAGTTCATCATTTCCTTTTGCTACTGCGATCGCATAATCTTCTTCGGTAAATGCTTCGTCAAGCATCTTCAGGCCTTCGTTTTCTTTCACGAATACTTTTGCCGGTTCTCCGTCGATGACAACGGCATCGATTTTGTCCTGAGTAAGTGCCTGTACGGCCTCGAAACCTTTGTTGTAACGCTCTACGGTTGCATCTTTGATGTCACCTGCATAAATATCACCAGTGGTACCAAGCTGTACACCGATCTTTTTGCCTTCCAGGTCATCCGGACTTGCAATATCGCTGTCTTCTTTTACGATAACAACCTGTGTTGCATGTGCGTAAGTATCAGAGAAATCCACATTTTCCAGGCGGTCTTCGGTAACGGTCATACCGGCCAGTCCAATATCTGCCTTACCGGATGTTACAGCCGGGATGATAGAATCAAATGCCATATCTTCGATCTTCAGTTCCATACCCAGTTTGTCTGCTACGGCTGCTGCGATATCTGCATCGATACCTACGACATTTTCGCCTTCATAATATTCATATGGCGGGAACTCTGCATTGGTAGCCATAACCAGTGTGCCGCCTGCTGCATCAGAAGAAGCTTCGCTTCCTGTTGTTTCTGCAGTCTTGCTTCCGCATCCTGCCATAGTAAGTACCATTGTTCCAACCAGTGCTGCTGCAATCAGTTTTTTCATAATTTCTATTCCTCCTGAATTTTAATAAGCTTGTCCGAAATTTCTGTCTTTTCCATCATCCGGACTGCTTCCTTGCTCTGCGTCTGAGTTTAACACTGTTTCAAAGTAATGTCAACGGAATTGGTGCATAGAAAATCAAATTACTGCATATTTTATGCTTTTATCCCCTCTCCGTCAAACGGTGGAATATAGCAGACTTTCGCACTTTCCATTTCCTGCATGTAGCCGTTCTCCACGCCAAGTTCGACAGCAAAATCCAGCAGCTTTTCGTACTCTCTTTTTGTCACTCTCCGATTCAGTTCCGGGTAGTTATCAAGTTCGCCAAGTGGTGTATACTGACACATCAGGCTGATCGCCGCCTGATCTTTATAAGTATCGTATACATATTTTACCACCTGTTCTGCTTCCTTACGGTGCGACGGCAAAAGCAGATGGCGGACCAGCACACCACGCTTCATCATGCCATATTCATCGTATATCGTCTGCGGCTGCTGACGCATCATCTCGGCAAGTGCCGCCTTTGCAGCCTTTGGATAATCTTTGGCATGCGAATATCGCAGGGCACTTTCCGGCGACATATACTTAAAATCCGTAAGATAAATATCAATCAGGCCAGTCAGCTGTTTTAAGATTTCCACTTTCTCATATCCGCTGCAGTTATAAACAAACGGAAGGTCAAATCCGCTCTCTTTTGCCATACGGATTGCAGACATGATCTTGTCCGCATAATGGCTCGGTGTGACAAGATTGATATTTTCCGCTCCCTGTTCTTTGAGTTCAAAAAAGATGTCCACCAGGCGTGAAAGGCTGATCCCCTCTCCCATCCTCCCGGCTGCGATCTCGCGGTTCTGACAGTAAACACAACGTAGGGTACAGCCTGCAAAAAAGACGGCACCGGAACCGCCCTTCCCGGAAATACATGGTTCTTCCCAAAAATGAAGGGCAGCTCTCGCCGCCCTGATGCCTTTTCCTGTCATACCGCAGAAACCCATCTGTCCATTTTCCCTCTCTGCCTTACATTCCCGCGGACAGAGACGGCATTTCTGATCGATCATAACAAGCAGATTCCTGCCTTTTCACATGCGTTCAGTGTCTCTTCATCCCAGATCGATGCCTGTACTTCGCCGACATGTGCCTTACCGAGCAGAAGCATGCAGACTCTGGACTGTCCGATACCACCACCGATCGTCAGAGGCAGTTTCTCTTCCAGAAGCATTTTGTGGAACAAAAGTTCTCTTCGATCTTCGCATCCTGCTTTTGTCAGCTGCTCTGCCAGAGATTTTGCATCGACACGGATTCCCATGGAAGATACCTCCAGGGCACAGCCCAGTGTCTCATGCCAGAACAGAATATCTCCGTTCAGTGCCCAGTCATCGTAGTCCGGTGCTCTGCCGTCATGTGGCTCACCGGACTTCAGTTTGTCACCGATCTTCATGATAAAAGCAGTTCCGTGTTCTTTTACAAACACATTTTCACGCTGCTTCGGTGTCAGATCCGGATAACGGTCCTCCAGCTCCTGTGTTGTGACAAATGCAACATCACGGTTCAGTTCCAGCTCCAGCTGCGGATAATAGTATTTCAGCTCATCCAGGGTATTGCAGATCACGCCGACAATTCTCTTGACAACGGCTTTCAGGTAGTCCTCGTTGCGGTCGCTGCGGTCGATGACTTTCTCCCAGTCCCACTGATCCACGTAACAGGAGTGAAGATTATCAAGCTCCTCGTCTCTGCGGATGGCATTCATGTCTGTCAGAATCCCCTTTCCAACACGAAAATCGTAGCGGTAAAGTGCCATACGTTTCCATTTTGCCAGAGAATGTACAACCTGTGCCTCCACGCCAGCTGCCGGGATTTCAAAAGAAACCGGTCGTTCCACTCCGTTCAGATCGTCGTTCAGTCCGGATGCCGGATCTACAAACAGCGGAGCTGTGACTCTTTTCAAACGCAGTGCCATACAGAGTTTCTTCTGCATCATTTCTTTGATGATCCCGATTGCATCCTGTGTCTCATACATAGAGAGCACGGAATGATAGTTTTCCGGAATAATTACCTGATTCATCTTTCTTACCTCCTGTTTGTGGCAGGCTCCCGCAAGAGAAGCCTGCCGCTGTGTTCATTTTTATTTCTGCGGCTGATCGTTTGTCAGTCCGAGTTTATCAAGAATATAAAATACCAGGCTCATTGCCATAGCAACAACGCATGCCAGTACCATTCCTGTCATTTCCACATTGCCGATCTTCAGTGCAATGCCGGAAAGCCCTGTCACAAATACTACCGATGTGAGCACCAGATTTCTGGAACGGCTGTAATCTACTTTTCCGTCTACCAGCAGACGGATACCGGATGTACCGATCATACCGTAAAGCAGGAAGGATACCCCTCCGATAACCGGACCCGGGATCGTGCTGATCAGTGCGGAGAGCTTACCAAGGAAGGAACAGCAGATGGATAAAACGGCCGCCCCGCCGATCACCTGCACGCTGTAGACACCGGTCATCGCCATGACACCGATGTTTTCACCGTATGTCGTGGTCGGCACCGATCCTACCAGACCAGAAAGCATGGTGGAAAAGAAGTCACCGAACAAAGTCCTGTGCAGTCCCGGTTCTTTTAAAAGATCTCTTCCGATGATCTCACTTGTCACAACCTGATGTCCGATATGCTCCGACACGACCAGAAGCAGTGCCGGAAATACCGTCATGATCGCTTCCAAGTTAAACTTCGGATACTGGAAATTCGGCAGTGCGAAGAAGGATGCCTGTACAACTTCCGTGAAATCAAGGATACCACACGCCGCAGCTGCCACATAGCCGGAAATAATCGCAATCAGGATCGGGATCACACCGAGGAACCCGCGAAAAAGGATCTGTCCAAACACGGCAACGCCAAGTGTCACCAGAAAAACGATCACGTTTTTCGGATCAATCACTTCATCCAGCAGGCCGGCATTGCTTGCGGCATTTCCCGCAAGCTCCAGCCCGATGAGGGCTACAACCGGTCCCATGGCTGCTGTCGGCAGCACGATATGAATCCATTTTGTGCCGAATTTCCGAATGATCAGTGCAACAATGATACCGCCAAATCCGATGGCAACAAAGCTTCCCAGTGCATACTGGTAACCGAATTTCTCAATGACCAGCCCCGCCGGAACCAGAAATGCAAAACTGGAACCCAGGTACGCCGGTGCTTTTCCTTTTGTTACAACGATAAAGACCAGTGTGCCGACACCGTTCATCAGAAGCACGATCGCCGGACTGATTCCAAACAGAAACGGTACCAGCACCGATGCTCCGAACATGGCAAACATATGCTGAAGACTCAGCGGGATCAGCATCTTTACAGGTACTTTCTCGTCCACCTGAATGATTTTTTTCTCCATTTTTTCTTTCTCCTGTTATTTTTATAACACAGGCTCTTATTTGATCCTTGCATGCAGATCCTGCAGGGAAACAACTTCTCTGCTGCTCTGTTTCTGGACCGTCAGGATACCTTCTGCACTTGCAAGAGCTGCTGCCATGGTCGTAATATACGGAACACGGCTCTTGATGCAGGCTCTTCTCACATAGCTGTCATCCGGTCCCTCTTCTTCACCCTTCGGTGTATTTACAACAAGATCGACTTTGCCGTTCGTGATGATATCATAGATATTCGGGCGACCCTCTGACATCTTGTATACAAACTCTGCCGGGATACCTGCTTCTTCAATGATCGCTTTTGTATGCCTGGTCGCAATGATCGCAAAACCTGCTTCATGGAAACGTTTTGCCACTTCTGCAACTTCTGCTTTCTCACGGTCGCCGACACTGATCAGAACGGTTCCTGAAAGCGGAAGCGGACTCTTGGTTGCTTCCTGTGCTTTGAAGTAAGCTTCGCCGACGCTCTGTGCCAGTCCGAGCACTTCACCTGTCGAACGCATTTCCGGTCCTAACAGCGGATCTACTTCCTGGAACATATTGAATGGAAAGACTGCTTCTTTGACACCGTAATACGGAATCTCGCGGTCTTTCTGATCTTTGATCGGTGACTCTTTCCCGGTAAACTCAGAAGTGATGATCTCGGTTGCCAACGGTACCATAGAGATTGCACATACTTTGGAAACCAGCGGCACCGTTCTGGATGCACGCGGATTTGCCTCAAGCACATAGACAACGCCGTCCTCAATCGCATACTGCATATTCATCAGACCTTTGACATGCATCTCTTCTGCAATCTTCTTCGTGTACTCTTTGATCGTCTTTAAGTTTTCTTCGGAAATGTGTCTGGACGGAATGATGCATGCGGAGTCTCCGGAATGTACACCGGCAAGCTCGATATGCTCCATAACAGCCGGTACGTAAGCATGTTCGCCGTCGCTGATCGCATCTGCCTCGCACTCCATTGCATGACGCAGGAAACGGTCGATCAGGATCGGACGGTCCGGTGTCACACCTTCTGCTGCTTCCATGTAAATTTTCAGATTTTCCGGATCATATACAACTTCCATGCCGCGTCCGCCAAGTACATAGGAAGGACGTACCATAACCGGATAGCCGATGCGTTCTGCGATCGCCAGTGCCTCATCTACATCTACTGCCATGCCTGCTTCCGGCATCGGGATCTGAAGTTTGTCCATCATTGCACGGAACAGGTCACGGTCTTCTGCCATATCAATGACAGCCGGTGAAGTACCAAGGATCTTCACGCCGTATTTTTCCAGCTCTGCAGAAAGGTTCAGCGGTGTCTGTCCGCCAAACTGTGCGATCACACCGAGCGGCTTCTCTTTCTTGTAAATGCTCAGAACATCTTCCAATGTCAGCGGTTCAAAATACAGTTTATCAGATGTATCGTAGTCTGTTGATACCGTTTCCGGGTTGCAGTTTACGATGATCGTCTCAAATCCGGCCTTTTTCAAAGCCATTGCTGCATGTACGCAGCAGTAGTCAAATTCGATACCCTGTCCGATTCGGTTCGGACCGCCGCCGAGGATCATGATCTTGTTCTTATTGTCACTTGCTTTGCTCTCATCCTTGATATGATAAGAAGAATAGTAATAAGCATTGTCTTTGGTTCCGCTTACGTGAACACCTTCCCATGCCTCTTCGATGCCGTAGCCGATACGTGCATTGCGGATTTCTTCTTCGGTCACTTCCAGGATCTGGCTTAAATATTTATCAGAGAATCCATCTAGTTTTGCCTGACGCAGAGCTTCTTCTGAAGGAACACTGCCTTTGTCTGCAAGCAGAGCTTCTTCTTCCTCCACCAGCTCTTTCATCTGCTCGATAAAATAATGTTTGATCTTGGTCAGCTCAAACAGCTCATCCACGGTTGCATGTTTACGCAGTGCCTCATACATGATGAACTGACGTTCGCTGGTTGGAACAGACAGCATTTTCAGCAGTTCTTCCTTTGACTTTTCATGGAAATCTTTGGCAAATCCAAGGCCGTAACGTCCGATCTCCAGGCTGCGGATTGCTTTCTGGAATGCTTCTTTGTAAGTCTTGCCGATACTCATGACTTCGCCCACTGCACGCATCTGTGTGCCGAGTTTGTCCTGAACGCCTTTGAATTTCTCAAATGCCCATCTTGCAAATTTGATTACCACATAGTCGCCGTCCGGCACGTATTTGTCCAGTGTGCCGTATTTGCCGCACGGGATCTCATCCAGTGTCAGACCGGAAGCCAGCATTGCGGAAACCAGGGCGATCGGGAATCCGGTTGCTTTACTTGCAAGTGCGGAAGAACGGGAAGTTCTCGGATTGATCTCGATGACGATGATACGTCCGCTCTTCGGATCGTGTGCAAACTGTACGTTCGTACCGCCGATCACTTCTACTTCTTCTACGATTTTATAAGCCTGTCTCTGCAGCTCTTTCTGAACATCTTCTGAGATCGTCAGCATCGGTGCAGAACAGAAAGAATCTCCGGTATGCACACCAAGCGGGTCAATATTTTCAATGAAGCATACAGTAATCATGTTATTCTTTGCATCACGGACAACTTCCAGCTCCAGCTCTTCCCATCCGAGAATGGACTCTTCGACCAGAACCTGTCCCACAAGGCTCGCCTGCAGACCGCGTTCGCAGACCGTCTTTAACTCTTCTACGTTGTATACCAGACCGCCGCCGGCTCCGCCCATGGTATAAGCCGGACGCAGTACCACCGGATAACCCAGTTTGTCTGCGATTGCCAGAGCATCTTCCACGCTGTAGGCAACTTCACTGCGTGCCATCTCAATACCAAGCTTGTTCATGGTCTTTTTAAACTCAATGCGGTCTTCTCCACGTTCAATGGCATCTACCTGTACACCGATTACTTTCACATCGTAACGGTCCAGAACACCGGCTGCTGCCAGCTCAGAACAGAGGTTCAGTCCGGACTGTCCGCCAAGGTTCGGCAAAAGGGCATCCGGACGCTCTTTTGCAATGATCTGCTCCAGTCGTTCCACATTCAGCGGCTCGATGTAAGTGACATCCGCAATCTCCGGATCCGTCATGATCGTTGCCGGATTGGAGTTTACCAGAATGATCTGGTATCCCAGCTGACGCAGTGCTTTACAAGCCTGTGTACCGGAGTAATCAAATTCGCATGCCTGTCCGATGATGATCGGGCCGGAACCAATAATCAGTACCTTGTGAATATCATTTCTTTTACTCATATGCTTCTCCTGTCGTTTTGTTTTCTTACGTACATCCTGTTTCCGTCTCCGACTGCTGTACGGCCGGAGACCTACGTGGTCCTTGCAGACACAAATCCGCATGCAGACATCCGTTTTGTGCCTGCTTGTCCCATGCCTCGTTTTATTATACATGACAACCGCGCAAAAATCTACTGCAAAAAACAGACAGAGAAATTTCTTTTTCTCTCTGCCTGTTTTTGCGTCAATATCCTCTTTAATCCTGGAACTTTCCAAGAAATTCTTTGATTCGCTGATTGTCCGATGTAAACAGTTCTTCCGGTGCTCCTTCTTTCACGATCACGCCATTTTCCATAAATACGATATGATCTGCCACATTTCTTGCGAAATTCATCTCGTGGGTTACGATGACCATCGTCATATGTTCTGCCGCCAGATCTTTGATGACCTTTAAAATCTCCCCGGTCAGCTGTGGATCGAGAGCTGAAGTCGGCTCATCAAAGAACAGGATCTTCGGATTCATGCACAGTGCCCTTGCGATCGAAACTCTCTGCTGCTGTCCGCCGGATAACTGATACGGATAGGCATCTGCCTTATCTTCCAGTCCCATTTTTTTCAGCAGCACTTTCGCCTGCTCCTGCACTTCTTTTTTCTCTCTTTTCTGCACACGGATCGGTGCATCACAGATATTCTTCATCACGCTGTAATGCGGGAAAAGGTTAAAGTTCTGAAAAACCAGCCCGTAGTAACTTTTCAGCTGTTTCAGTTTGCCCGGTGCTTCATAGACCGCCTCACCGTTCTGGCTGTAAGCGGCACGCTCCCCAAGATAAGAAAGCTCCCCATCATCGATCTTTTCAAGCATGGTCGCACAGCGAAGCAGCGTTGATTTGCCCGATCCGGACGGACCGATGATTGCTACGACCTGTCCCTCTCTGACATTCAGGGAAATATCTTTGAGCACTTCCAGTTCATCGAAATGCTTTTTTATATGCTTCATTTCCAGATAATTCATAGATTCCCTCCTAACGATAATAGCTCAGATGCTTCTCAATCTTCTCCATAATCCATGCAACCAGAAAATTAAATACATAGTAGAAAATACCGGCTGCCACATACGGAACCATACTGGTCTGTGAAGATGCCAGTGCCTTTGCGATCGTAAACATCTCCGATACGGCAATCACAAAGGCAAGAGAAGTATCCTTGACCAGTGTGATGACTTCGTTTGTCACCGACGGAAGGATGCGTTTGATCACCTGCGGAAGAATGATATGTAAAAATGTCTGACTTTTGCTGTATCCTAAAATCTCTGCCGCCTCATACTGTCCAACCGGCATGGATTCGATTCCGCTTCGATAGATTTCCGCAAAATAAGCTGCATAATTAAGCACAAAACCGATCACCACCGCAATGTTTCGGTAAAACGGTGAAATTTTGATCCCGAACAGATAATACGGTCCGAAATAGACAACCATCAGCTGCAGCATCAGCGGTGTGCCTCGCATGATTGAAATATAAATTTTTGTAATCCCCTGAACAATACGTTTTTTTGACATTCGTCCAAACGCTATGACCATACCAAGTGGCAGGGAAAAAAGCAGTGTGATCCCGAAAATCCAGCAGGACGTCGCCATACCCTCTGCCAGCTTCATAAGCATCTGGCTGATACCCATAATAACTTCTCCTTTCTTTGCGTAAAACCATGAGAAATACACTTTGGTTCGTTGTCCGCATAAAAAGGGCTGCCGCAGATGCAACAGCCCGCCTTTTGTTCTCTGTCTGATTTACTGGATCGTTGTGATGTCTTTTCCGAACCACTTCTCGGAAATCTTTGCAGCCGTTCCGTCTGCCGCCATCTCTTCCAGTGTTGCCTGAACTTTATCACGCAGCCCGGTATTACCTTTTTTGAAGCCAATGCCATATTCTTCTGCTGCGATCACATCATCCAGGACTTTGAAATCTGCCTTACGGCTTGTGATCTGATAACTTGCCACAACGTCATCCATTGCGATCGCATCCACTGCCCCGGATTCCAGATCCATAAATGCCGTGTTGTAATCTGCAACCGGTGTCAGGCTTCCAAACGTGGAAGTCAGCTCACTGTTGTCGTTCAGTGCTGCTTCCGCACTGGAATCCGTCTGGACTTCTACGTTCTTTCCGGCCAGATCTGCCTCAGAATTGATGTCCGAATCTCCACGTACAACGAAGACCTGATTGTTTTTCATATAAGGCTTGCTCCACTCATAGTCGTCTTCACGGCCATTCATGGTGAAGCCATTCCAGATACAGTCAATCGTTCCGGCATCCAGCTCCATGTCTTTTGCATCCCAGGCAATCGGCTGATATGCAATCGTAAGGTTCAGACGTTTTGCAACTTCTGCTGCCATCTCCAAGTCAAACCCGGTAAACTCTCCGTCATCTCCGACAAATCCCATCGGTGGGAAATCCTGGTCAAATCCAACGGTGAACGTGCCATCTGTCTTGCTGGCATCGGTAGTTTCTGCATCTGCTGTCTGTGTATCGGCTGATGTTTCGTCTCCGGAAACAGCACTTTCTGCTGTTGTATCTGCTGCGGACTGCGTCTCTGCATTCTTGGAACCACATCCTGCCAACATTGCCGATACCATTGCTGCTGTTAACATAACGCTGACTGCTCTTTTTTTCATAATATTGCCATCCTCTCTCTTTTTGTATTTCAAGGGGTCTTCCCCTGTTTTACTGCTGTATGTGACCACTCTACCATGGTAAAGTAATCAAATACTATCACATTATCAGGGCGATGTCAACTTATCTTCTGCTTTTATGATATTTTCTTTTTTCTTCCTGTAAAAACCTTGCCAGTGTTTCCTGACCGGCGTTTTCGATCTTCTGCATTTTTTCTGCCTTTGCCAGTACTTCCTGCTTCTCTTCTTCGATCTTGTCGAGCTGTTCTTTTGGCACTTTCAGCTCTTCGAGACGCTTTTTATAGTCTTCTTCCGACAGATACAGCGGCAAAATTGCCAGATAACTGCGGTACACCGCATTGGAGCGTACCATCTCATAAGACTGCCACAGACAGTCTGCGGCCTCGCGGAACAGGAACATCCTTCCGTACGCCCCCGCCATATTGCTCAGTACGCCTGCATAAAACTGAAGCCCTGTTTTCCCCTGATTGCGGTTTTGCAGGATCTGACGGTAAAGGCTGACCGCCCCGGAATACATGCCGTAATTGACCAGCAGATCCGCACGGATCTTCCTGCGGATATCCTCCGTCTGTACCTCCAGCTTGCCAATTTGCTCCTTTACCGCATACATCTCAGCCGCATTCAGATAACGTACTTCCCGGAAAACCGGCAGCACCAGCTCCGCAATACTCTCTGCGTCTTTCAGTTTCTCACGAAGATGGAACGCCAGCCTTTGCATGCCCAGCTCTCCTTCCAGCCAGTCACACAGTTTTTCATTCAGAATGCTCTCATCCAAAAGACTTACATTCTTCCAGAGATAAAAGCACAATTCTTCTATTGTATAAATATTGATATCAATACTCTCGATATAAAACGGATGTTTCGCCGCTTTCGCACGACACAACTGATACATTGCCATCATTCCTCCCTTTCCTCCCCTTTTCAGGAAAGGCTGATATTTGCTTCCCAGATTTTACCGGAAGACGGATACAGTTCACCAAGTCCAAGATCCTCCGCCCGCACTCTGCATCTGTCCGGTGCGGTAAAGGAAATGTCGAGCCGCAGTCTGGTTGCCCGTCTCGGTCGATCCGGAAGCTGGCTAAGAGCCAGGGTGTGTTCCATTTCTTCTCCCCGGACCGTTCTGGAGTAGATCACGACTTCCTTTTCATCGCCAAGCAAAAATTCACAGGTATGTCTCGCCATATACCAGTTGATCCCGGCATTCACCAGCGGATAATAGCCTTCCTGACCGCGGATCTCCATCCACATTCCGAGATTGTGCTGTATCATGTCATCGCTCAGATAGAGCGTATCTTTGCAGGCCGTCGCCCCGTTTTCTTCCATTGCCGCATAGCAGGCTCCCATGGTGTAGAGATTGTCTCCGCGAAAACTTCTCCGTTTTCTGCACAGAAAACGAAAAGATTTGTCCATCCATTCCCCTTCGAACTCTCTGCCGACCAGATAAACGGCAGAAAACGGCGTGTTTTCAAACATTTTCTCCAGATTTTTATGCAGAAGCGAATCCCTGAGGATCCCCCACTCTTCGTCCCCGCGTCCTTTTCTTGCTTTGTTGTCCAGATACAGCCGGAAACATTTTTCTGTCTTTGCAAGCACCGGTTTTGTCTTTCGCTCCAGCCAGAAATGCCATGCCGTGATGCAGTCTCTTTCGTATTCCAGTAATGCGACATGATACGTCAGAAGCTCTTTTTTCTGGTTCATCAGATAGGCATAAAAGCTCTCCAGATGTCCCTGCAAAAAAATGGCTGAGGACGGTATGCCAAGCTTTAAAAGTGCCGTGCGGATCACATCTGCCCAGATCCCTTTCATCTCGTGCATCGTCACCATAACCGTCATATGTTCCACAGACCCTGCACCTTTTAACAATGCAAAACATTCTTTCAAAAACTGATACAGTACTTCCACGCCTCTGGCATCTTTCCGTTCGACCAAAGAGAACAGATCGACCGGTATCCTGATCAGGTAATCGTTTTCTTCTTTTTCCTCCTCTGACTGCATGACCATCAGCGGTGCACGGTCAGATTTACTGCAAAATGCAATCTGAGAATAATCCCGTCCGAGATCAATTCCCACTGAAATATTGCCATGTTCTGCCAACATACTTGTCGTTCCTTTCTCTGTCCGCTTTTATCTGACCGGCAGAAAATGCTCTGCCAGACTTTCTTTTTTCAGATATTCTTCTGCCTGTGCCTTAAACTCCGTTTCCTTTTTCTGTACAAATGCTCTGCACATCTCATTTAACATACCGTAACGGCTCTGCATGTCGTTATCTTCCGGCACTTCTGTCCTTGGCAGCAGTGTAAACGGACCGGACTGCGTTTTCTTCCCGTCCTTTTCCTCATGAATCATGCAGACCATTTTTTCACCGTAAAACAGGGTAAAATCTTTCTCAAAAATACCTTCGTATACATTATGCAGCATTTCCGTATGCTCCACGGAAGTGCCTTCTTCCTGATTTTCCAGCGTGTACGTCAGCATCACGATCGCCTTTGGATCGGTGCGGTACTCGATGATGCTGCGGTCCATAAGCTGAAGGGTACGCATCAGAGATACCGGCAGCTTTTCAAAGAATCCAAAGCACATATGCTTATCGCCGCACTCCTGAAGGATCTGTGACATCAGGATCAGCTGCTTTTCGGAAGCTTCCCCACATTCGGTACGGTACCTGAGATAAGCCAGTCTGCATGCCGGATCAACGGATTCGGATGCATTCATCCTTCGCTCAATCTCATCAAAAACCGGCTTCTGCACGTCCATCCCTTTCACAAAATACTGGTAAGACATCAGATTCAGATAAGCCGCAAGCAACATCTTCTTGCCATACTTCCGGCGGTAGGATTCAAAGATCGGTTCCGTTTCTTCCATGCCCGTCCGCTCAAATGCCAGCATGATCAGGATCTTTTCTTCCAGTGCCATGGTATCCAGGTCAAAATTCTTGCCGGCTTTCCACAGGGTCTTCATCGTCTCCATCGGTCCGTCGTAACCTGAGAGCAGATAAGAAAGAATGGCCTCATCGTATTTTCCGTGGCAGAAACAGTAATGGCACAGATAGAGCAGCATTTCGTCCTCTTCCGGTCCCTGCTCCAAGATCCTGCGGCTGCACAGACGCACCAGAACGCCAAGCGGGATCTCTTCCGGTCCGAACCTGGATACCAGAAGGAATGCTTCTTTGCACATGCCTTCTCTGACCAGAAGTTCCACCGTCTTTGCCTTATCCACCGCCGCAAAAACCTCAAGATCCATATCGTGCAGGTGCTCATAGAGCGTATCATCCTGCAGATTATCATAATAATACTCCAGGATTTCTTTTCTTAGCTGCTGCTTGTAGTCTTCTTTTACATCCACGAACTCCAGCATGCCGAAAAAGTCTCGGATCTTCTCCTGTGTGATATCCCTTGATCTCTGTGCTTCTGTACAGGAATACAGCAGAAATCCCGGACTGTCCGGTGCAATCCTGCGGCACATAGAAAACATATCGCTGCCCTTAAGCAGTCTGGTAATGGTATAATCAAATCCTTTTGTATGCCATCTTCCTTCGCGGTCGATGATAAAAATACAGGCATCTTCCGTATAGATCTGCACGTTTGCCGTATGTTTGGAGAAGATCACCGTCTGGATCTCTTCGAGCTGTCTGTGGACAACGGCAACTGCGGATGCATTTGGATCTTTACAGCAGATCTCACAGGTGAAAAGTGCATGGGAAAGATTCTCCGTCATCCTTGTATTTAACATGGATTTTGTGAGAAACTCCTGATAAATACACGCCAGCTCGCGGTTCATGCGTCCTGCCATCAGCTGATCCACCATATATTTCTCGATCGCCGCACGATAGCTGTCGTAGGTCTTTGGATCCTGTTCTTTATTGTCTATAATATTTTTATATAAAACTGCCTTTTTCACATAATCAAGGCTGCTGTTCTCATAGGAAAAATACATCCGCACCATCTGCGGCAGGAGTCCTGTCCGTTCTTTTCCCATGGACTCCACATAATATTCATACAATCCGGTCAGACGCAGTCCTTCGGCAACACCCTTTTCATACCAGTTAAAATAAGCAGCACCCACTTTATGTCCTTTGATCAGCAGACTGCAGATCGCACTGACCACACTCTTTGACGGATACTTGGTATAGCACTGGCACAGGATCTGATACATGGTCGCATCATAACGTCTCTGCCGTCCGGCAATATCTGCCACCTGCATCACGAGTTCTTTATCCAGAAGATCGTTGCGGCAGATAAAACGCAGCACCTGAATCTCAAAATCATCCAGCTTCTTTAACAGAAGCGGTGACTTCCGAAACAGCGTGAACGCCTCCAGATACATCAGTCTGCTGCGGCAGCCCATTTTATACTGTCTTCGGATTGCTTCCAGTTTCTGTGACGGATGCTGCAGAAGATTCTCCTTCAGATATAACAGCACCCACTGAAGCAGCCATTCTTCCTGATTTTTCAGGTACAGATCCTGGATCTTGCTTTCGATATAATCAATATATTTCTCATCTTTATCATAAAGAGTCGTCAGATACTGATAATAGCCCTGCACGGCCGGACGGTCTGAGATCCTCCGTTTCTGCTCCAGCTTTTCAAGCAAAGTACAGGCGATCTCCGGCTGATCTGCCGCAAAATAGATTTGTACCTGATACAGCTTCATCATGATATCCTCTCCGCCTGCCTGTTCATAGCGTGCAAAAGAATCTTCCGCTCTGGCGATCCAGGTATTTAAGCTGATCTTCTTTAAGCGAAAATCCAGATAATCCCGGTAGAGACGCTCGATCTCCTTTTTCTGGATATGAGCTCTGTGATCGATCTCTTTTTCGGTAAATTTGCGTGCAGTCACTTCAAAGGTTTTCTTCCAGTTTCCGCTTTTTAAGATGATCCGGCCAAAATTGTGCCCGGCATGCATCCGTGCCGGATCGATCAGATAATCCAGAGTAAAACTGCTTCCAAGAAAATCATCCGGGCGGATCAGGCTCTGCTCCGGCTGCAGAAATGCCGCATCCGAAAAGACTTCGATCTGCGAATAGCCCCATCCGTTCTTTACGATCTCAATCTGCTCCTGAATGACCGAAGCGATCTGTGAAAATTCCTGCCTTTCTTTTTTCAGTTCATATTTTATGGCACTCTTTTTCCCGGTGCTGATTAGAAACTCCTCCATAAGTTCCATGCTCATGGTCTTGCTCCTCAGTCCGCGGTTGAGAGCCTCAAACTGCGGATACTGCTTTTCGATCGTCCTTGTAAAACTCCTGGAGCAGAACATCGCATACGCTTTCTCGTAATGCTCCTTTGCCAGCTGTGCAAAAGAATCCAGCGTAAATGCCTCTCCTGCCGGAAGCTGCACCTTTTTCTGCATGATCACAAAAGAAAAAGGAAGTGCTTTTTCTCCCATGTTCGTGCAGACGGTAAGACTTCCTTCCAGCACATCTCCGGCTTTCATTCCCGTAAAATCCACATCAAAAGACAGCTTCGGTTCAATCCCGGAAAATTCTCTCGGCTCACATGCCACGCGTGCATCCGAAGAATACAAAAATCCCCGGATCCTTTTCTGCTCTTTATTTTTTATTGTAAAACTGCCGAAAAACTTTTCTCCTGGTTTCACCACCGCACGAATCTCATCACAGGAAAAAAGAAGATCTGGAGTCTTATATTCATATATTCCATTCATCAGCTCTTCTATTCTTCGCTTCATGCTTTCTCCATTTCTCTGTGTGAATCTCACACATGATCGCTTATTTCTGCCAAATGCCATACAGATCGTTTCACATTCCGTACTTTCAGGTCTGACATCTGTTTACTCTAATATTTTCTTTAATTCATCCATAAAAGTATTGACATCTTTAAATTCGCGATAGACTGACGCGAATCTCACATACGCCACCGCATCCAGGCTTTTGAGCTTGTCCATAACGATCTCCCCTATGGTCTTGCTGTCAATCTCTTTTTCTTCTCGATTGAAAATCTCCGTTTCAATCTCATCGATCATCCCGTTGATCCTCTGTACAGAGATCGGACGTTTATAACATGCCCTTACGACTCCTGCTTCAATCTTGGACCTGTCATACTGTTCCCTTGTCAGATCTTTCTTGATCACGGTGAGCGGGATCGTTTCCACCTTTTCGTAAGTGGTAAAACGCTTTCCGCAGGCATCGCAAAGTCTCCTTCTGCGGATGGAACAGTTATCATCTGCAGGCCTTGAATCTACTACCCTGGTATTATCCTGATTACAAAACGGACATTTCATCTTTTTCCTCCTGACTGTGCCTGGTGTACTTTTCGTTTCAAGTCGAACGCACGTGAGACTTGGCACGCGATTCTGGTCAGCTTTGCTGACATTTACCCAACAGAATCGCTGTG
>NZ_JAJEQE010000031.1 GCF_020687205.1 Hominisplanchenecus faecis | reverse complement strand
TATGCCAGTGACTGATTATATACAAAACGGCAACAGCCAAATGTTTTTGCAATTTGTATTTTCTGCTCATTATTAGGGTATATTCTGTATTTATATGCCTTTAACATCCACTGTCACCCTCTTTCTCAACCTTGATTTTCTATATATCTTTTCAGCATTTCTTCCGATACATTTCCTACACTACATGCAAAATATCCATCTGTCCAAAAGGTATGTTCTTTCCAAAATTGTTTTCGTAAATATTGGGGATAACTTTTTCATATATGGTATGTTGTATAGTTCTTCATCAGGTTTACAATCTTACTAATAGACATTGTCGGTTCTGTCTCTATCATGTAATGAATATGGTCTTTATCTGTTTCCATATATCTGATAATAACACTGTGTTTTTGGCATATCTCATATGAAAACTGCTTTATATCATCTGATATCTGCCTCGAAACCAGTAATTTCTTCCTATATTTGCAGACGAAAATAATGTGATATTGTAATAAGTAGATGCCAGGGTCAAAAGCCTGAAACCACGATGTGCTTGCACAAAAGTGGTTTTATGGCTTAATGACCCGCCCCGATATGAGCATAAAAGTGGAGCGTAAGCTTCACGATATGCGAATATTGGGTAGAATTGTGGAAGTACGAAGTACGGAACAATTCGTATGGCATCTTTTGACCCCAACATCATAAGTATTTGTGTCTGTTTTTAGATTTCCAGGTTCCCATGCCATGAGTATACTATAATTTCTGATTTTTGGCTACCTTAACCCACCGTCTAAAGCCAGTGGGATTGCGGTAGCCTTATTTCAAAAATATTTCTGACATTCTTGCTGCAAGATATACCTTATGCATTGCATGAACTGTTCCATGATTCCTGATTTCACACTTTTTCTTTTTTTCTGTGAATCATAATATAGATTACCACCGGTGCCCCAAATACCGCTGTGATCGTACTGATGGAAAGTTCTGTCGGAGCAAACATGATTCTTGCCAAGAGGTCACAAAACAGACAGAAAACAGATCCGCCAAGGAAACACGCGGGTATCATGATGATCGGTTTTGCGGTGCCGAATAAATTTTTAACCAGATGCGGAACAGCAATTCCAACAAAGGATACCGGTCCTGCAAAGGCTGTCACACAGGCTGACAGAATACTGGATAACAGCACGAGCAGTATGCGAAACAGCTGTACATTCAGTCCCATATTCTGGGCATAAGATTCTCCCATCTGATAGGCACTGATCGGCTTTGACATCAGAAAAACGCAGATCGAAGTGATCCCGACAACGATCGCCATGATCACTACATTATCCCAGGTAATCCCGGAAAAACTTCCTTTTGACCAGTTATGCAGATTGACAATATCGGCATCGTCCGCAAATGTTACCACAAAATCGGTAATCGCAGAACAGATATATCCGATCATAACGCCGCTGACGATCAGCATCGACATCTGATCGGTCACTTTCGACATCAGGATCACAAATCCCATACAGATCATGGAACCAACAAAAGCTGCCATGATCATCACCCAGGAACTTAAATGCAGGGCATTTCCAAGGGAAGCTACCATGACAAGTGCCACGACCAGTTTTGCTCCGGAGGAAATTCCCAGTGTAAACGGTCCGGCGATCGGATTATGAAAAAAAGTCTGCAAAAGATATCCGGACAATGCCAGCCCGCCGCCTAGGATTGCCGCTGCCATTGCTCTCGGAAAACGGATTCCCATCACAATATCCGTAAAGGTTTCATCCGCTCCATTTCCCCACAGCATTTTCGGTATCTCCGAAACCGGTATATTTACACTTCCGATGCATATATTCAAAACCAAAAATAAAAATAACAAAGCTGCAAGAATGATAAATGCAGCACCATATCTGCTTTTTTTCATCGTATCACTCCACCTTATACAGATAAGTCAGGTCTGCATCGTCTCCGGTCAGCATTTTTCGAATATCGGATGTGATTGTCCCAAGTTCCATTGTTGACTGATAGAGATTCTTGGTCGTGCAGTATACATGTCCTTCTTTCACCGCTTTGAATTTCTCAAGCAGCGGGCTTTTTGCCAGAAGATCCTGCATAGAAGACAATTCTCCTTCTATTGTACTATTATAAATAATATAGTCTGCGTCTTTTGCTCCGGCATAAAATTCTTCCATCTGAAGGGAAACTGTAGATGTCGCTTCCTCCTCGTTACCTAGATCATCAAAAATATAGCTTCCGCCGGCAAGTTCAATCATTTTCGGCAGATAATCCGCACTTTTTCGCACGTTTGCTTCCCCATTTGTCGTGATATAGAAAAATGCCACCGTTTTTCCGGTTGCATCCTGATCACTCACCTGTTCAAACGCTTTCGCTTCTGCATCAAACGCCTGCTCTGCCTGATCTTCATGCCCGGTCAGCATCCCATAAAGTTTGACCCATTCAGTACGTCCGAGCGGATTTGTCTCATAGCTGGAATGATCGACCAGAACCGGAATATTAAATTTTTCCATCTGCTCTTTTACTTCCGGTGTATGCAGAATCATGGTATTCTCGATGGCAAGCCCACAGTTTTCATTCAATATCATCTCATAGTCCGGGGCTGAATATTTCCCGGCATAAATAATATCCCCATCTTCCATGGCTTTTTTCGCCTCTTCTATGTACCAGCCATCTGCTTTCAGCGAGCTGAATCGAACCGCATCCAGTGCATCTGTCGCCACAAACATATCCATCGCCGCCGAAGCCGCCAGATAAATATTCTGGATCGGCTGCTGCAGCACCGTGATATCCTTATCCATATCTTCCGGCACAGATTCTCCTTCCGGTACGATCAGATATTTCCCGTCATCTGCGATCGTGACAAGTGCATAATCATTCTGATAATAATCCACCGCAAACATCTTTGCGTACTCCAGTTCCATGCTGTGATCATATGTCAGATCCTTGCTGATATCGGTATTCCGCTTTTCAATCGTATCCTGTTTTTGCGATGCACAGCCTGCCAGCATCAGGCAGAATGCAACACCGAGTACCCCCACTATTTTCTTCATTTCTTTTCCTTTCGTCTCATCCTGGTAACAACCGGCATGAACACAGCCACTGCAACTGCAATCCACAATGCGATATTTACCGATCCACTCATACCCGATCCGGAACCGGACACTGTCACGGTGTCTGATGCAAAGGTCAGCGTATACTCTATTTCATGCGGGACACTCATCGCAGTCGTATCTGCCGTTACAGCCATCGGTTCATCAAATTCTGCAACCGGAATTTCAAAAACAGAATTTCCTTCCGTATTGACCGGAAGAAATTTTTCACCGTCAACCAGCATATAGTCATAATGTGAACTGCTCCATTTAATCTCAGCTGTTACTTTTCCATCTTTTACCGAAATGTCAGTCGGAGAATCGATCGTTGCTCTTCCGCTTCCGCCTTCCATCGTAACTTCTGCGGTGTATTCACCGTCTTTTAAATTTAGCTCCTCTGCTGTCATGATTTCTCCTTTTCAAGATAAAAAGCTGCTGCAAAATATGTAGATACATATCGCAGCAGCTTTTCGCAAAATCTGATATTTTTTATTCTTCTGCTTTTACCGGATTGGAAACGCTGACTTTATGGTCATACCATTTTCCTTTTGTTCCGATCAGTGCCAGATCAAATTCCTCGTCGATAGCCGGAACAGGAACATCAAATGCATTCACTTCTTCTGCCGGTTCACCGTCATTATAATCTACGGTTTCCACAACTGGCTGCAGCAGTTCTGCTCCATCTTTCTGTGCATCTTCTGCAAGTCCCGGATACAGATTTACAATGTTTGTAGAACGCAGCGTGATATGAATGGTCATCTTTCCGTCTTTTACGGTCAGAGTTCCTTTTCCATCATACATTTCATTGACCTGGAACATACTGCTGTCTGTATTAAAATCAGCAGTGTACGTTCCATCTTCCAGTGTTGCAGCGGCTTCTGTTGCCTCTGTGTCTGCGGTCGTTTCCGCTGCACTCTCTGCCTCCTGTGTTTCTTCGGTCTGTACCTGTGTTTCAGAAGCTGCCTCTGTCTGTGCAGCACTCTGTGTTTCTGTCTGGCTTGTGCTGTTTCCGCAGCCAACTGCCAGTGCACAGCTAAGTGCCATTAATCCTGCTAATGTAATGATTCTTTTCTTCATTTTTGTTCCTGTCCTTCTGTTTTGCTTCTTTTTTCAAGAATACCTCTGACATTCCTGCTGCGAGGTACATCTCATGTATTATGTATTACTTATTACTCGTTCATAGCGTCTGCTGTATGGGCAACGTAGAGATCCTGAATTGCTTTGATCTCACCCAGACCTGCGATCTGTGTATCGATGCTGTCGAATTCTCCGGATGCCTCAAACTGGCTCTTCCAAGAATCGTCATCATCGCCTGCCATATCGTTGTTTGCATGATCTCCTGCTACAACCATCAGCGGACGAAGGATTACTTTTTTGTATCCTGCTGCAGATACAGCTTTGATGACTTCTTCGCATGCTGTCTCTTCCGGTTCGCCTTCAACGGTTCCAATAAATACATTTTCATAACCAAGCTCTTTCATCTGAGCCTGCATCTGGCTGTAGGAAACTTTTGCTGTATGAGAAGTTCCATGTCCCATGAATACAAATGCAACACCGTCTTTTTTTGCTGCATCCAGGGAATCATAATTTGCTGTTGCTACTGCTTCAGAAGTGATTGCTTCTGCTACTGCTTTTTTATCATCGTTTACAGTATCTGCATCATCTCCGACCTCACCCAGCAGCGGTTCTGCTACTTTTACAGATTCAAATTTATCTTTATATGCATCTACGGCATCCATCAGTTCGTCATACTCTGCACCATGCATCAGATGTGTAGGCTGAATAACCAGATTTTTAACGCCATTATTTACGGCACGTTCCAGAGCCTGATCCATGTTGTCGATGTGCTCATCATCACGAGCCTGGATGTGATTGATAATGATCTGTGCTGTGAATGCTCTTCTTACAGACCAGTCCGGATTTGCAGCCTGCAGTGCATCTTCAATACCTTTAATATCAGCAACACGGCTGTCATTGAAAGAAGTACCAAAGCTTACAACCAGGAGTTCGTTTTCACCGATCTCATCACCATTGCGCGGATCATCTTTGGATGCATCACCGGTATCTCTTCCGAAATAATCCGGATCAGCTTCTTCGCCTTCAACCAGTTCTTTCTGAGCATCTGTCAGAGCATCCCATGCTTCTTTTGCTTCTTTACACTGCTCGTCTGTGTTCTCATTTCTTTCCTGAACATAAATTGCATCGATCAGAGCTGCTACTTTATCTGCTGCTGCCTGATCATCTTCTGCTTCCGTAGCTGCTGCTGTTTCAGAAGCTGCCTCGGTTGTTGCCGCTTCGGTAGCTGCTGCTGTCTCGGTTACTGCAGTTGTCTCTGTCGGAGCAGTTGTCTCTGCTGTTTTGCTTCCGCATCCTGCCAGCATAGATGCTGTAATTGTTGTTACACATAAAATCGTTACCAGTTTTTTCTTCATTTGCCTTTCCTCCCAAAATAATACTTTTATTTGAAACAAATAAGATTTGGGAGAAAAAGAAAATCCAACGAACACACGTCGTTGGACTGTATACTGGATAACAACAGCCAAACCAGAATTTCTTCGGCTTCGCTGTTTCTATTTCAATTCGGTACAATCAATCCTCGTGACCTGGAATATCTATTCCCCGCACCACAGTCTGGCAGGTCTCCTGGCTTACAGTTTTAACGCACATTGCCGCCTTCCCGATATCTCAGTGGCATAATAAGCAACACACTCCTGTTTACAGTGACGAGATCGCACAGGTCTTTCACCTGTTTCCCTATTCTCCGCCTTGCGGCAGCACCAGCTGCTTCTTATTCTATTTCAAATATTCGTTCCTAACAGTCCGATAATTACCCTATAACCTATCATTTATATCTGACTGTTATTTACATTTCCAAATTATAGCATAAATTTTAAAATAATCAACTGTTTTATGTTATTTTAACTCAAGGCACAACCATAGAAAACAATTATCTATATCAATTTCCCTCCCTGCCATAATATCGATAAATCTGATTCATACCTCACTTTTTCTTCCTTTTTTACTTAGCTATTTATTAATAATTCTTCTATTTTACAGGTATGTTTTTTTGTTATTTTATCATATGAAATCCCCACTGCCAGAATATTTTGCGGGCATTGTCTGTGTTCTCCCAGTTTTCCTTTGAAACGTAATATATAATCTTTTTCTTTAATCTGTTTGATAGCTTCTTCTGGTGTCTGATCCACTTTTAATTCCAATATAATGCCCTTATCTTCATATCTGACAGGATAAAAAATAAAGTCCACAAATCCTTTTCCAGCTTTATCTTCTCTTTCTATCCTATAAAAATCTCTTGCAGAAAGATAAACCAGATTTACAATCGCCGATAATTCCACCTCATTATTATAAGATAAGATTGGCGTTTCCGTATTATGTGCATATTGCAAAATTTCAGCCATAGTATCTGTATCTTTATTTAAAGTCGCCTGTAACATTTTATTAGAAATATTTGCAAGTCTGTATATATATCCCAGGGATTTTTCCTTTTTCATCATAGATGCATAGCTTCCCTGTAACTCTTTATTTGGAATAAACACGCAGCCATTATCATACGTCAATAACCCATAAACAACCATCGCCGAATATATTTCTTCCTTTGTATCGAGCTGCTGTGCCGTTGCTGCATATTCCTCAATACCCGATGGTATTTTTTCTCCTGCAAACATGAGAACCAAATCTTCCTGTACGTCATCTATATTGTTTTTAACATAGCTGAATACGGAATCATATTTTCCTGAGCTGACCCAGTAATTTGACAGCTGATTATCGGACAATGCACATACAACCGAACGCGGATTATACAATCTCTGACCGGATGCTGTGTGATAACCGTCATACCATTCCCTCAAACCCTCTCGGTCAATTTGAGGCTTTTTTGTATTCTGAAGATATTTTTCATACAACTTATCTACTTCTTTATTTGAAAATCCAAAATACTCACTGAAACGAATACGTGTTGCCATATTATATTCTAGAAACATATTCAATTCCGATCCGTCGGAATATTTTGCAATCGGCAACACCCCTGTCATATAGGCAAGCTCAACATAACTCTGTCCTTTTAATAATAATTTCAAAAAAAGCAGATAGTCTTCTCTGTTCTTTTCTGTCATAAATGACATGTGAAATACCGCATCCCATTCATCCATAACAAAAATAAATTTCTTTTTTGTTTCATTGAATATTTTCGAAAAAATATCCCATATAGCATCTTCCTGCTTTAAATACAAATCCGAATATTTTTCTCTTAAATCATAATATATTCCCTCTTCAATGCGAGAAATATATTTTTTATAGCTATCACATTCTTTCGGCATTTCACTGAAATCAATATATACCACATCATGTTTATTTAAATGCTCTTTATATTTTGGATATTCTGAAATTTTAAGTCTGTCAAAAATATCGGAACCGCCCTCCGATTTTTCAAAAAAAGATGCTATCATATTCGCCATAACCGTTTTTCCAAAACGCCTTGGTCTTGTGATACAGAAAAATCTCTGTTCCTGTTCCAGAGCCGGTATTAATTCTTCCAGCAGCTCTGTTTTGTCTACAAAATAAAGACCTTTCGTAATTGTTTTGTATTTATCATATGGCTCAATACTGTTTAAAAACATTCCCATATCAATTCCCCCGAAAATCCCCTTTTCTCTGCTGACTTAATCTTATCAAAAATTCTTATTTCTGTAAATCAGAAGGTTCTTTTCTGAACTTCTCTGCATCCAGTGTCTTGATCACCTTCGCCGGATTTCCAACTGCTACCACATTATCCGGAATATCTTTCACGACAACACTTCCGCTGCCGATCACAACATTGTTTCCGATTGTAACACCCGGCATAACGCACACGCCGGCTCCAATCCATACATCATTTCCGACTGTGATCGGCATCATACAACATCTCTGCAAGTATTTTTTCTTTTTCTGTCAGTTTTCCTTTTTCCATAATCATTCTGTCCTGTCTATCATAATCAATCCAAAAATTTATAAACGAAAATACTTTTTTGTAACCTTTTTTCCTGCTGATTTGTATTATAATTGAAAGCACCTTGATCAAGGACTTGCAATTTTTACGATTCAGGCAGCAAATACTTCAATCTGCAATGAATTGTTATCAAATTGTAACTGTTCAGAGCCAAGCAAAATTTCAAAAAACAGGTATAAAATGCTTGCATTTTTAAAACTGTTTTTGAAATTTTATTTGGCGGATACGCCACACCGACGAAATGCGTAGCATTTTGGAGGTTGGCTCTGAACAGTTACATCAAATTTTATATTTTAGGAGTACTCATGAGACAACCTGTACAGGAACTGATCGAACGCTATCAGAACAATCTCTACGCCATCGCCTTTAACATCTGTAAAAATCAGGCAGATGCAGAAGATGTTGTTCAGGATACATTGATCCAGTATTACACGACAAGCAAAGATTTTGAAGATGAGCAGCATATCCGTGCGTGGCTGATCCGTATCGTAATCAATAAAGCGAAAAATACAACGCTTGCTTTCTGGCGGCGTAACAGACGTTCGCTGGAGGATTATATAGAAACGTTAACTTTTGAAAATCCGGAATCTGAGAATTTATTCGAAGAAGTTCTGAAACTTCCCGAAAAATATCGCATCGTTATTCATTTATTTTATTATGAAGATTATTCCGTCAGGGAAATCGCCGATATTTTAAAGCTCTCGGAAAGCAACGTAAAAACACGCCTGTCACGCGGACGCTCTCTTCTGAAAACAGCACTGAGGGAGGAATGGGAAAATGACGAATAAAGAAAAATACAAACAGGCCTTTTCGGTTTTGCATACCTCCGATATCTCTGAAGGGGAGGTCAAATATATGGTAAAATTAAGAAAACAGCAGAAAATGAAACTTGCGGCGGCTGCAATCGCAGTCTGCGTGATCGTTGGCGGAACAGGAACGGCTTACGCGGCAAATGTCGGCGGAATCCAGCGAACTATCCAGCTTTGGATGCACGGTGACCAGACAAGTGCCACTCTTGATTTAAATACCGACGACGGTTCTTATTCTCTTGAATACAAAGATACCGACGGAAACACCGTCACTCAGGGCGGAGGCGGTGTTGCCTTCGATGCAGACGGAAACGAACGTCCTCTGACCGAAGACGAAATTATGGAGGAACTAAACGCACCGGACGTAGAATATCTCGATGATGACAGCGTATGGGTTTATTATAAAAATCAGAAAATCGAAATCACCGACAAATTCGACAAGGACAATGTCTGCTATGTCAAAATCGAAAACGGCGATGAAACAATTTACATGACCGTTAAATATCAGAATGGATATAGTACTTCTCCTGATAAATATCCGGATCCACGCAGTTTTAATTAGTCTTCAATTTTTAACCTGAATTCTGAAACCAATTATTTTTATCAAGTCAAGCGGATATTCGCAATCCGCTTTGCTACTTCCTCATAACCAAATAACTGCTCCGCAGTTTATCAGAAAGAGCTTGCACTCCTCCTGATACAAGGAAGTCCCCACCCACTGCTTATTGCTTTTCGCAATTGAAGCTGGGGACTTCCTTGATTTGGTTAAATTTCAAAAAATGTGCAGGCTTTGAGTTTTTCTCTGCCTGCACATTTTTATGCTTCCTCCCGCTTACGTTTTTCTGCTTTCTGTCTGTTGCTTATTTGCCTTTTACAGAAAAGCTTCTTCTAATTTCTGCTCCTCTATTACAAGACAAATTATTTCCAGTCAAGCTCTACCAACCGTCGCTGTAATGTAGTTGATTTCGGAAGAGCATCCCACAATTTCTCTAAAGCCTGCTCTTTTGAAGCGGCAGGGTATACCAGCATCATCGTTCCACTCTTACCAATACCAAATCTATCATTTTCCGTACTCTGAAATAACATTATAAAGCTCTTAGCATCTTCTGATATAAGTAAAACAAGATTTTCCATCGTAAAGCTTGCATCAAAATATTCTTGGCCTTCACGAAGTATACCCAGAAACGTTTCTGTACTTAAAAGCACATTATTTCCATTAACTATTATTTTTCCACATATACCATCATCATTTGCCTTGAATGTTTTAAAAATATAATGACTTTTTTCTCCTGAAAAATTCACATTGACAGTTGTTCCAAATTCCGGTGCTCCCTTTTTAAGAATCCATCCAGTACCACTTGATTCAAAATCATCCTTTTGAGGATAATAATATCCCCTTATTCCATAATCAACAATTAAACTTACAAGAACCACTAACACTATTACTATAAATTGTTTTTTCATTATTTAATTTTATTGGCTGCGATCCCGCCTTTTTTGAAGATTCTTACATAAGCTGCTTTTTTATTCTTTGGCACTCTAACCGTTATCTTCTTTGAAACACCCTTGAAGGCTGATTTTCCAACGGTTTTCAGTGTTTTTGCTTTCTTCAGGTTTACGACCTTTAAGTTCTTATCTCCTGAGAAAGCACTCTGTCCGATGGTCTTCAGTTTGTTTCCGTTTACCGTAACGGTTTTCAGTTTCGTGCAATTTGCAAATGCCTTCTTTCCGATCTTTTCTACGTTGCTGCCGATGCTTACGGAAGTTACTTTTTTATTGCCTTTCAGGGCATTGGCTGCAATAGCGGTTACTTTGTAAGTTTTACCGTTTGCTTTGATGGTTTTTGCGATTTTCACGCTGCTCTTTGCTTTGCCTTTTGCAGTCATGTTTTTCACTTCAACCGTATCATTTCCGGTAACTTTGTAGTTAAAGATACCGGATGCATCTGCGATCACGCTGCCGATTGCCGGGATCTGGCTGTTGTTATTTCCATTATTACCGTTGTTGTTGTCGTTATTATTATCCGGTTTCTTTGCTTCCAGTGCTTTCATGGCGATGTCTAATGCATCTGCTGCATCTTTCAGCTGTTTTGCAGTTGCTGTTTCAGAAGCAAATGCCATTTCTGCATCCCTTTTTGCTTTTGCAAAATTTGCCCAGCTTTCTTTTGTGTAATCTGCTTCTTTCTTTTCTGCCGCCTGTGCAATCTTTGTCTGTACTTCTGTTTTGCCGGAGGCTTTTACTTCATCGAGTTTGCCCAGTGCTTTCTTTAAAGCATCGTCTGCTTCTTTGATTTCCAGTTTGGTTACTTTTTCTTTCTGTGCAACTTCTTTTGCTTTTGCGATTGCCTCTGCGATACCGGACTTGGCAAAAGTTCCTTCCGGATAATCTTTTTCCAGATAAGTTCTCTCTGCAACCTGTGCATCGGTACTTAAGGTCGTTTTATCGTTTACCGTTGCCGGCTCATCGCATACGATATTATATGTCACACCGTCGATCACCGTTGTGGTTCTTCCGATCTCGTTTGCTTTGATTGTCACGGTTGCTTCCGTCGGTGTTATTCGTTTCTCTGCTGCTCCAAGAAGTTTTGTCTGATTTCCTGTTCCATTCGTTGGGTAGAGAACAATAACATGGTCTTTATTGTCTTTATTAAAGATATTGGCGATCAGATATTTTTTACCGGAAGTAACTTTTGATACTCTCTGATATCCCGGAACAATATCTCCTGCTTCTGCTTTGTCCTTTTTCTCAAGCAGAACCACCTCATAGGTTCCAGCTGTAAAGCTTGCATTATAGAGTCTGTTTGCGTTGAAGTCCATGTTTGTATAATAGAAAATTACATATCGTTCTCCGTTTTCTTTGCAGATACGGAAAGTATCACTGCCATCTGTCGGCGTTACCAGCATATTATTTTTTGCTGCTGCACTGAAAAATGAATTTGCACCGCTTTCATTGGTGAGATATACCTTTTTATTTTCATTATATACTGCATACACATTTGCTGTTCCGGTTGAAGTAAAGGTAAACTCTGCATCTGTCAGATTCAGTGATATATCATTTTTTGCTGCAAAACTGCTCAGGTCAGAATTATTGTTTGCTATATGTGCATACATCGGCACAACTTCTTTTTCTACACCATCTACTTTTGCATAATTTACATCTGCAATCTTTTGATCTGCTTCCGTCGTAATACCTGTTTTATGTTCTTCTGCCACCTGGTAAGACCTTGTATAAGTTTCATTTCTGGTAAGTTCTACGCCAAGCTCTAAATCATTTATATAACCATCTGCCGCAAGCTGGGCGATATCATAATTATCATAGCGTATGCTTCCTCCGCCATTTTCCCAGAGAAGTCCTACCGTTCCGTTTTTCAGCTCTGACATACAGGAATACTGATAAGTGCCGCTGTTTACTGAATAGCTGTTTTTTAAAGTCAGCGTCTTGTCTTCTTCTACCAGAAATGTAAATATTTTACCGTTTGCTCGTCCACTTCCGCCCGGGGCAGCTACCAGGATTGCCTGTTTTCCATCAATCGTTTTAGAATAACTGATCGCTGTCACATTACAGGTTGATGTACAAGAAACGCCTGTCTTGACCGGCTTTGTAAATACATAATCACCGGATGTATTTCTTACTGCATCTGAATAGCAGACCACTCCCTGTCCGCTTCTGAAGAACATACGCAATGTTCCGTCTGAAAGCTCTACGACTTCACTTTCGGATGACCAGTAACCACCTGCGGCTGCTCCTGGTACGTCATTGGATCTTTCCCATGTTTTTCCATTATCATCAGACCAGATAATGCTTGCATTTTCTTCCCCATCGCCATGATCATAGAATGGAATGACGATCGTACCATCTGAAGTCAGTAGCCCCTGCCCCGGAGATACCAGCAGTGCTGTCTCTTTTGTCGGACGTTTGATCTGTGGATTCAGGATTTCCGGATCTGTCCAGGTAAATCCATCATCGTATGTTTTTGCATACATCATATATCCGGTATTGTATACATGCAATGCAGATCCTTTATAGAAAATATTCTGCTGAATATCCGTATTGGAATTAACCTGTTTCTGTGTCAGGGTATCTTTATACTCTCCATTTTCTACTTTATACAGGTTGTACCACTTATCCACGCCATATTCTGTTTCCGAATGATCGGATCGCTTTAAAATTCTTGCATATCCGTTCTCATCCCAGTCCCCTACATAATAAGCATACGTTGTGGCATCGTCATCTTTTGGCTGTGTGTTTACATTGTCATAATTATCCGTTACTGCCAGATAATCTTTTCCGTTTACTTTAACATAACCGGTTCCTTCTCCCGGAGCTTTATAACCGCCCATTGTCGTTACGCCGGTTGGGTTTACATCGGCAATACAATAAATTTCTCCGTCTTTTCCCTGTACCAGTGCCGGATCGATGATCGTAGTTGCCGTATTGCCGATATAACCATCGCTGTCCGGAAAATACAGCGGGAATGAATAATTCCAGGTCTTACCATTATCGGTTGATACAGAAGCGATCGTATCCAGTCCGCCGCCGTCACCGGTTGTAGAATATCTCGCATCCGCTGCTGCCAGAAGATTTCCCTTCTGCGTAACGATAAATGCCGGGATACGGAAATACTGACTTCCCGCTGTTCTCTCTGCAAACGGCTGGTTCTGTGTTACATGCTCTGCTGTCGTGTTGATCGGACCTGCTTTCAGCAAGTCTGCTGCGTCTGCTTTCGCTGCCGGAAACACAGCTACTGCAAGACCACAAACAAGAGCTGTTCCAAGCCCCTGTTTCCACAGTTTTCTTTTTTCATTCTTTTTCATAGTTTCCTCCTTATTTTCCCTCCTGTGATTATTCAAATTTACTATATTTTTACTGTTTTGTCCAGCAAAAAAAAACCTTCCTACAGCACTTGCATGCTATAGAAAGGTTCGCCGCTCTTTTTATAATCTTTATATTCTCAAATTTTGATTAGTCCTGAACGTATGGCATAAGAGCGATGTGACGTGCTCTCTTGATAGCTACTGTCAGAGCTCTCTGATGTTTTGCACAGTTTCCTGTGATTCTTCTCGGAAGGATTTTTCCTCTTTCAGAGACATATCTCTTCAGTTTGTTTACATCCTTGTAATCGATTTCGTTGTTTTCTTTACCACAGAAAACGCAGACTTTTTTTCTTCTGCGTCCGCCTCTTCTCTTCATCGGAGAATCTGGTCTTTCAGATTTATTGTAAGCCATTGCTGTAAACCTCCTTTAATGTCTAGTTAAACGGTAATTCTTCGTCAATACCGTCCGGGATATTCATAAATCCATCGCCGCTGGCTGCACTCGGTTCCGGTCTTGCAGGTGTATAGTTATTTCCATTTGCCTGAGACGCAGCTTTGCTTTCAGCAAACTCCTGATCCTCTACTACTACATCTGTAGTGTAAACCTTGTTGCCATCTCTGTTGGTATAGCTTCCTGTCTGGATACGACCTGTAACGACTACCTTCAGTCCCTGATGGAAATACTTCTCCGCAAACTCTGCACTGCGTCCGAACGCTACACAGCTGATAAAATCAGCGGTTGCTTCGCCATCGCGTTTGTTGAATCTGCGATCTACAGCCAATGTATATCTTGCAACTGATGTGCCGCTCTCCCCTGCGGAATAACGAACATCCGGATCTCTGGTCAAACGTCCCATTAAAATAACTTTATTCATTTTAAATCTCCTTATTTATGCTTCCTGTCTTACGCATAAATATCTGATAACATTTTCCATGATACGGACATGTCTTTCGATTTCTGCCGGAGCTGTAGCATCAGCTTCGAACTGGATGAAATAGTAGAATCCTTCTTTCATCTTCTGGATTTCGTAAGCTAATCTCTTTTTACCCCATTCGTCAACATTAGTAACTGTTCCGCCGTAACGTGCAACGTATTCTTTTACTTTTTCTACAGTTGCTACTCTTACGTCATCCTCAATTTTTGCGTTAACAACAACGGTTAATTCGTATTTGTTCATGCTCTTCGCACCTCCTTATGGTCTCTGGCCCACTATTACCTTCGTGAGCAAGGAATTCAATGTTTCAAAATGGCTGCTTGTCTGCAGCCACTCACAATTTTTGATTTTATCATATTTTTGCAAGACAGGCAAGTATTTTTTCTTATTTTTTGCAATGTTTCCGCCTCGCAGCCAAACCTGACTTTGAAGCGGAATCATGATCTAATTCACATATTTCGCTATTACATCCCATATGGATGATCTTTCAAATCCAAGCTTCCACTCTGCCACTCCGGCCAGGCCATATTCCTGCACAAGTTTCATCTTCTCTTCGATCGATGCTTCGTTTTCCAGCCAGATCTGACAGAAATTGCCATCTTCATCTGTGAACTCTGCATAATCCTGTGATGTCTCGCTGCTCCATCCGGCAGTCACCTTGTAATCGGACAAGATCTGGTCTGCTTTATCCATGCCGATCGCCTCACTGCTTACTTCACCGGAAGCATTGGTCTTCCATAATCTCGTGTAGAACGGAATACCGCTGATGATCTTTTCTTTCGGAACGTTTTCCAGTGTTCCGGTAATGCCGTCTCTTTCATAGGAAAGGGATGCCACGGAACCGGCATCGGAGCCAACATAGTGTTCATCATAGCCCATAATGATCACATAGTCTACGACTTCGCCAAGCTCTTTCTGGCTGTAATGTTCATTGAAACTGTATGGCGGCGGGACATCCACCGAAAGTACAAGATTGTTATTTCTGCACTTTACAGAGAGTTCCCTCATAAACTGCACATAGCTTTCGGAAGTTTCTTCCGGTAAGGATTCGATATCGATATTAATGCCATCCAGCTGATAGTTGAGTGCTTCGGTAATCAGCTGTCCTTCCAGGTTCTCTCTGGATGTGGTAGTGCCAAGCACAGTGTCGGTATCAATATCCGTACTGAAATTGTCCATCAGTCCCCAGACTTCCATATCATTCTGATGTGCGGTATCTACATAGTCACTGCTTGCAAGAGAAGAAATATCTCCATCGTTGCTGCTGATAGAAAACCAGGTCGGTGAAATGACATTGACCCCTTTTACATCCTGAATGTCCGCTGCAAGTGCATCGTTTGAATCCTGGCTCGTCACCTGATGCCAGAGAAGATTCATGTCATAATCTTTATGTATGCTGGTGTACTCTGCCGCCCGGAAATCACTGGTGACCTGTTCTTCGTAGCTGTCAGAAAGCTTTTTGCTCTTCATATAGCCAATATATCCATCCGCAGTCAGAACTTTTGTCCACTCTTCTTCCTGTTCCAGAACCGTCACTTTATCTCCGACCGCTTCTTTTTTTAGAATCGGACTTTTGATATCTGCATCCAGACGTACGCTTTCTTCTTTTATCACATCCGAAAAGGTTTTCATTCCCCACTGATTGTTTATAATAATATGAAGCGGTTCCTGCTCCACCGAATACTGAAGTGCTGTATACTGTGCCAGATAATCCAGTGCAATATAGACATTTCCATCCTGCGAAACAACGATCTGATACGGCATGCTGCCATTTCCGGTAAGCGTTGTATATTCATTGCTGTCATACGGAAGTTTGATAATATCCACTGCCGTTGTCAGTATGACCTGCTGTTCTTCATCGCTTTTATAAAGATGATCATTCAGATTTTCTTTTGCAGTCGCATATTCTACATATGCCGTGCCATCCTTCACAAGTGCTTTCCCCTGTTCCAGACGGTCCGGAAGTACGACTGCTGCATCCTCCCCTCCGAAAGTGCCAAAATATTCATTGCCATCCATCACTTCTTTGGATGGAATATATCGATTTACAACTTTATATCCTACGCCTGCCGCAGCCACCGCCAGGATCAGCGGCACTACGACCTTCACAGGACTTTTCTTTTTCTTCATTCATTGTACCTCCATACTATGATGCCTGCGGATTGTTCCGTGCGGTGCACTCCCACAATCCGCCTCAGTATTCGCATACTGCAACATCGTTTTTACAACGGAATACATCGTTTTGATTCAGTGTATCATAGATTTATGAACGAAAGATGACTTAAGTCTACATTTTTTATAATCCTTCGACCTGTATGGTTGTCTTCTGTACTATGGGGATTTGTCATCAGACCTCTTTCTTTTTTATATAGTCGAATCCGATTCCTATAATGTGATCGTCATCATCGCTTACAAAATCTCTCATATACTCCTCTTCTTCCCGGATCATGCACTGGTGCATGATATCCGAAGGTGTACTTGGCTTTCCATTCAACCACAGCTTCATGCCTGCTCTGGCATATGCATTTAATTCTTTTTGCAGTCGATGTTTCCGTTTTTTTCTGCTGCCTATAGTTCCACCCCCCCCTCTCGTTAAACTTAAAGATTCTGCTGACATTATCGTGAGAATTTAAATCGAATACACATAAGGCTGCTGCCTGACATGCAATTCCGGTCAGCATTGCTGACACGAAAACAACACCGTATACGAAATCTGTAAATCAGAAACATTCAAGCCTTTTTCTATTCTTTTGCAAAGTGCAGTACGTTCTTTTTTGTTCCGATCAACAGTACTTCAGGATACCAGATAACATTCATTGTACGAATGCAAAGTACCAAAGAGTTTACATGGCATCTTTTAAGCTCAATATTGCTTTATGGAGGTACAATCATTTTTTTGGAATATTGCGGAGAATCCCGCATAAGATAATAAAAAGCGACAGAATTCGCTTTCTTATTCATTTTGATTTTTGATGTTGCTTAAAGCATTGTTTCATCCTCACATTGATTATTATATACTTTATGTTTGAAAAATGCAAGATGTTTTTACACTCTTTTTATAATTTTACACTGGCAATCTACTTTACTTTTTGATAGTATGCAGATATAATTATAAGATAATAAGATGCCAAGGTCAAAAGTCTGAAGACACAATGTGCTTGCACAGGAGTGGTTTTATGGCATCTTTTAACCTTAATCAATATCATAATCATAGTAATTCCAATAAAAGGTTAACATATCATAGATAGGATGTGATAATATGAAGATAGAAAAAATCAACGATAATCAGATTCGCTGCACGCTTACACGTCAGGATCTGGCAGACCGTGAGATCAAGCTCAGTGAACTTGCTTACGGCACAGAAAAAGCAAAGCTGCTGTTTCGTGATATGATGCAGCAGGCCGCATACGAATTTGGTTTTGAAGCAAATGACATTCCTTTGATGATAGAAGCGATCCCGATTTCTTCCGACTCTGTAATTCTGATCGTTACCAAGGTGGAAGATCCGGAAGAACTTGATACACGTTTTGCAAAATTTTCACCGTCAAACGGCGAAGAGAACAACAACATCACTCCGCCGGCACCGGCACCTCTTGAAGGAGCCGATGATATCCTGAATCTTTTCAATAAGATCCACGAGGCAAGAAAGATGGCTGAAAATGCAGCAGCAAAAACTTCTGAAAAGAAAGAAAAGACTCCTGCAAAACCGGAGATCAATCCGGAATCCTTTCATCTGACGAAACTTTACCGTTTCCGCGATCTGGACACTGTGATCCGTGCAGCTCATATTCTGCAGAACTCTTACCAGGGCTGCAACACGCTCTATAAGAATCCGGAAGGCCGTGAATATCTGCTGACACTCAGCAAATCTGCACACACACCAGAAGAGTTTAATAAAGTCTGCAATACCCTTTCCGAGTATGCTTCCAGCCTGAAATACACACCGGGCAACGAAGCATTCTTTGAAGAGCATCTGGAATGTATCGTTGCGGATGAGGCTCTGCAGAAGCTTGCATTGATCTGATTGATATGAAATCGATAGTCAGAGTTTCTGAACCGATTCGCTGCAAACGGAAATAGAGTGTAGAAAAAGCGTCTCCGCCTGGAAAATCCTGGTGGAAACGCTTTTTATTTTTTAATGGATATTCACAATCCACTTTTGCTGTCTGTTTATGCCTGTTTGCTTTCAACAAATGCATTTACTCTTGCTACCAGCAGATCCGGCTCGATACCATGAACGAGAGCTGCCTCTTCGATGGTCTCCATCTGTGCGGATGGGCATCCAATACAGTGCATGCCGCCTGCTACCAGTACGCCTGCCATTTCAGGATCCATTCTTAAAATATCGCCGATAATCATATCCTTGGTTATTTTCTGCATGATTTTCCTCCTTTATCATTCTGTACAGACTTAAATTTCTCATAAAAATCTGTACCTGATTTCTTTTGACAGGTTGATTATAATATGTTTTTGTACTTTATGCAAGGCATAGAAAAAACCTCTTGTATATTCCAGACTTATGTATTAAAATGGGATAAAGATTCGGAGAGCCGAATCCTGTTGAAAACATATTTCATAAAAATAAGGAGGTTTTATCATGGCATACGTTATTACAGATGAATGTGTAGCTTGCGGTACATGTGCAGAAGCCTGTCCGGCAGAAGCTATCAGCGAAGGCGATGGCAAATATGTAATCGATGCAGATGCATGTCTGGATTGCGGTACATGTGAAGGAGAATGTCCTACAGGTGCTATCGTAGCAGGTGAATAATTAAAAAATTTTATAAAAGCAAGGGGAGCTGCGTAAGCAGCTCCCCTTGCTTTTCTATTTTCTTTTTATTTAAAAATCCGAAACCATTTTTTATGGCTCTCCTTCTCTCTTGTCGCTGCCACCATCTGCCGGTTATGCTGAAAGGAGCGAATGGTTTCATCCAGATTTCGGTAACGTTCTTCCTCTCTTTTTTCCTGGATCTTCATCAGGATCTCCATTTCTTTTAAAACACTGTCTGCAATCCGATTTTCCAGCTCCACATTATTTTCCTGAAGAGCACGTTTCATGATATCACCGACAATGTCCTGAAATTTTTCCAGGTTGTCCAGTGAATCTACAAACGGAAGTATGGTCTGTGGTTTCGGGACTTCCTGTGTGCTGTCTTTTAAATTCGCATCCGAATCTGTTTTTTCTGTATGTTCTGCTTTTTCAGTTTTTGTTGCTGTGTCTTTCATTACTGCATTTTTCTCTTCTGCGATTTCCGTTATTTCTTCTGCTTTTTTCTGTATTTCCGGAATCAGCACTTTGATCGCTTTGAGCTGAAATCCTTTGTCCCGCAGTTCTTTGACTTTCTTCATGATATAGATCGTTTTATCGGTATAGTAGCGATGTCCAAGTTCCGTTCTGCCCACTTTGATGTCCAGCTCTTCTTCCCAGCTTCGAAGTACATGTGCCTCCACCCCTGCCTGTCTGGCGGCATCGGAAATCATGTATCTGATCTCGCTCATCCTCTACCTCCCAATATTGTAACCGTTCAATACTTTCGCAATTACAATGCAAAACTAGTTAAAGCAACTGCTTCCATCTGTATTGAATCATTACTTATGTTTTTGGACGTTGTCCCTTTTTGATGCCTGCGAGTTTGACCCTGGCATATTTACATGAGAATGCCAACGAATTTGTACCCTGGCATTCTCATATGATTGTAACATATTTCTTTCTCAAAAACGCAAAAAAGATATCGCAAAAAGCGACATCTTTTTCATCCCGGAAACTCCCGGCGTTATTTTTTTAAGTTTGCAAATTTGGTAAGGTTTGGCAGCCATGCAAGCTCTACCGTACCGATCGGACCATTACGCTGTTTGGCTATGATGACTTCTGCAATATTCTTTTTCTCGGAATCTTTATTGTAATAATCATCTCGATAAAGGAACATTACAACGTCGGCATCCTGCTCGATCGCACCGGACTCTCGCAGGTCGGAAAGCATCGGTCTGTGATCCGGTCTCTGCTCTACCGCACGGCTCAGCTGAGAAAGTGCAAGCACCGGAACCTGAAGCTCTCTGGCAATTTCTTTTAAGGATCTCGAAATATCGGAAATTTCCTGCTGTCTGGAATCTGCACGTTTGCTTCCTGTCATCAGCTGCAGGTAGTCGATCATGATGACATCCAGACCTTTTTCTGCTTTGTATTTGCGGCATTTGGAGCGAAGCTCCGCAACGGAAATACCAGGCGTGTCATCGATGATCAGGTTGGAACGTCCAACGATCCCGGCTCCTTCGATCAGTTTCGCCCAGTCATCATCGCTCAGATTTCCGGTACGAAGCTGCTGTGAATCTACCTGTGATTCGAGTGCGAACAGTCGGTTAACCAGCTGTTCTTTTGACATTTCCAAACTGAAGATCGCTGCCGTATAATTTTTCTTAAATGCCATATACTGGGCTATGTTCAGTACAAATGCGGTCTTTCCCATGGAAGGACGAGCTGCGATCAGTACCAGGTCGGAAGGCTGCATACCGGTTGTCTTGTAATCCAGATCAATAAATCCGGTCGGGATTCCGGTCACGCTTCCTTTGTTTCTCGATGCCGCTTCAATCCGGTCGAGTGCCCGCAACACGACATCTTTGATCGGCACAAAGTCTCCGGAATTTCGTTTTTGAACAATATCAAAAATCCGCTTTTCTGCTGATTCCAGAATATCTTCCAGTTTTTCTTTTTCGCTGTAGCAGTCATTTGCGATCTGTTCATTGACTTTGATCAGTTTTCGCAGAACTGCCTTTTCATGTACAATCTGTGCATAGGCATCTGCATTTGTGGAGGTCAGTGCAGAAGTCAGCAGATCTTTGACAAACTCCAGACTGCTGATCTCAGGCGGTACGTCTTTTTCACGCAGAAGATTCTGCAGCGTGATCAGATCTACCGGTTTGCCGTCATTATAAAGCTCTACGATCGCATCAAAAACAATGCCGTACTGATGCTGATAGAAATCGTCTCCGCTTATGATCTCGGAGGCTTTGATAATGGCTTCCTGATCCATGAGCATAGCACCGATTACAGACTGCTCTGCCTCAACACTGTGGGGCAATACCCGCTTGATCAGTGCTTCTTCCATTTTTATGCCCCCTGTTAAATACCTTCTACTACGACTTTCAGCTCTGCTGTTACCTTCGGATGCAGCTTAATCGCAACGCTTGTTGTGCCGACTGCCTTGATCGGATCTTTCATCTGGATCTTCTTCTTATCGATATCATATCCAAGCTGTGCTTTTGCAGCTTCTGCAATTTCTTTGCTGGAAACAGAACCGAATACTTTTCCGCCTTCGCCTACTTTTACAGAAACTTTTACCTGTGCCTTTGCCAGTTCTTCTGCAAATGCTCTTGCGTCTGCCAGCTGTTCTTTTGCAACTTTTTCATCGTGTGCTTTTTTCAGTTTCAGATCATTGATGTTCTTTGCACTTGCTTCCAGTGCAAGTTTTTTCGGGAACAGCATATTTCTTGCATATCCATCGCTTACATTTACCATTTCACCTTTTTTTCCAAGTGCTTTTACATCTTCTACAAGAATAACTTTCATTTAAATCGCTCCTTCTTCTATCATCGTTCTTATCGTACTTTTCAGCTTATCTTTTGCTTCTTCAAGTGTCACTCCGTCCAGCTGTGCCCCGGCGATATTCAGATGACCGCCTCCGCCGAGACGCTCCATAATGATCTGCACATTGACCTCATCGATGGCTCGTGCACTGATATAAATACGCTCTTTGTATTCTGTCAATACAAAAGAAGCCTTGATACCGACAATGTTCAGCAGTTCATTTGCGGCCTGAGCACCGACTACAGTCGGGCTTTCCAGATCCTCGCTCGGACAGCAGCTGATCGCATAATACTGCTCAAATACTTCTGCGTGGCGAACCGCTTCTGCTCTCGCCTTATAGGAACTCATGTCATTCCGGAACATCTTGCGGACACGCGTCACATCTGCTCCACATCTGCGTAAGAATGCTGCCGCTTCAAAGGTGCGGACCCCTGTTTTCGCCATAAAATTATTGGTATCAATAATAATACCTGCATAAATACAGTCTGCTTCTTTTCCTTTCAGACGGATATCATCTGCAAAGTACTGCAAAATCTCTGCAATCATCTCACATGCGGATGATGCATACGGCTCGATATAGGACAGAACCGCATTTTTGATCACTTCGCTGCTCTGGCGGTGATGGTCAAGCACAACGATCGTCCTGGTCTGATTCAGGATCTCGGAACACTCTGTCATGCTTGGACGGTTCGTGTCAACAACCACCACAACAGTGTCGTGATCCACGATCTTTCTCGCCTGCTCATGTGTCACAAACATATCTTCCGGATATTCTTTGTCATTTAGGAACAGATTCACCCACTGACGGATCGATCCATTGATATCTCCGAGCACAATATGGGCTTTTTTGTCAAGAATCCTTGCCGCACGCCATACGCCGACGGCTGCTCCGAAAGAATCGATATCCGTGATCTTGTGTCCCATGATGACCACATCTTCGTGGCTTCCGATAAATTCGCGAAGTGCATGTGCCTTTACTCTTGCTTTTACACGCGTGCTCTTTTCCATCTGCTGGGATTTGCCGCCGTAGTAAGAAATTTTATCGTTATCTTTTACGACTGCCTGATCACCGCCGCGTCCAAGAGCAAGCTCAATGGCAATTCTTGAAAACTCATAATTCTGTGCATAAGTACTGCCGTTCACTCCGATACCGATACTTAAAGTGACCTTCATTTCGTTTCCGATGTTGACCGTCTTTACCTCTTCCAGAAGGGAAAAACGGTTTGCTTCCAGTTCTTCCAGTGACTTATATTTCAGAACTACAAAATACTTGTCCTTCTCAAGTTTTTTTGTGATACCGTCCAAATTCGCCACATATTTGCTGATCTTACGGTCGATCAGGGCAAGCAGAAGGGAACGTCTTACCTCCTCCACACTCTCAAGCACTTCATCGTAATTGTCCAGGTAAATCAGTCCGGCAACCATTTTCTGTTCCTGATTCTGACGGATGTAATAATTCAGCTCCGTATTGTCAAACAGATACAGTGCGATCAGATAATTCCCTTCCTGCGGAATATCCACAATCGATACTTCCTCGTTGAGATCTCCCATTGAAAGCTTCTGCAGATGTGCCTGATAATCGTTTTCATTATAAAAAATCTGCACATCTGTTTCTTCCTTTTTGCACGGAAGTGCAGACGCATCAATCTCCGGAAACAGGTTTGAAATATTTTTCCGATACCTGGAATCCTTTCCTGTCACATCACAGAATGCATCATTCATCCAGAGTACTCTTCCATCCGTATCGAGTACCGCATACGGAATGGAAAAATTTTTCAGCATCCCTTTCTGGATCTGGGAATACTGGGATGCAAACGCAATCATCTCACGGAGAACAAACGGACGGTAACGCAGCATCAGAACAGACATCAGAACCCAATAAACGGCAGTAAAACAAAATACCAGAAATCCTGCTTTCACATCGATCGCAAAAACCAGGATATCCAGCATCACAAGTAAAACCGCCACGACTGCCGGCCACTGCATATAGGATTTTAATTTTCCGCTGTGCCTTACCTTCTTTTTCTTATTCATTGCATCTTCTCCAAACCCTCAGTTACTATCAAATCCTATCATACCATTTTTTCTGGAAATAGAAAAGGTTTTTTTACGCTTCCAGCCATTCCCTGACCACCTCTCTGATAACAAGCAGCATCAGCGGACCAAGCAAAACTCCCGCCGGTCCGAAGATGCAGATCCCCACATATACTACAACTGCGATAACAATGGGATATACGCCCAGCTTTTCCCCTAAAAGCCGTGGCTCCAGGAAATCCCGCGTGCTGTTGGTAATGAGAAAGAAAGTCAGGTAAGCTGCGGCATGAAAGAAGTCCCCGCGAAACAGTTCCAGTGCCGCCCACGGAAGCAGGATCGTCCCTGTCCCGATAAACGGAAGTGCATCCAGAAAACCAATCAGGATCCCGACCAGCAGGGCATAGGAATTCTGCAAAACCCACAGACCTGCCACGCACTCTGCCATCACTGCCGCCATGATCAGAAGCTGTGCCCGAAGCCACAGACCCGCCATCTGCCACAGACGTTCTCCAATCCGCACCAGATGACGAAACGTGCTGTATTTCTGCAATTTCTGACAGATTTCATCATAATCTTTGATGATCAGCAGGACAGCCACAAAGATCACAAAGAGCACACTGAACCATTCTGCGGCAACGACCGCATACCGCACGGAATATCGAAAAACCTGCGTGATATTGACTGCCTGTATTTTTTCCGACATTTTTTCAATGTTCTGATAAACAACCTCCCTGACTGCTTCGCTTTTTATCCCGAATTTCTGATTGAGCAGCACACAGCATCCTTCGATCATCGCTTCCATCTTTGCCTCGTACTGATCAATATGCAGAAAAATGCTGCGAATCTGTGCAAACAGCCGCACACCGAGGAACCACATGCATACGCCTGTTATTCCAAGGATCAGGCTCATCATGCAGAACAAAAGACTCCCTTTTCCTACTTTCCGAAAACACGGATATTTTTGCAGACGGATGGCAGCCGGATTTAAAATCCTTACAATCAAAAAAGCCACCAGAAATGGGGCCACATAGACGAATATATATTTAAAAATGATATATACCGCCATTATGATTCCCACAATTCCGATTGCTTTTCTGATTTTTGTATTCATCTTCGCCGCACCTTCCTTATCCGCTTTTATCGGATTTAGTATGTACGACATAATCTTTTTCATTCTGTTATCCTGTTTTTACCGGATATTGCTATTCTTTGCGGAATTTTTCAAACGCTCCTCCTTCCGGAAGAACGGTGAAATCCATCTGTTTTCCGGTTTTCGGATGCAGGAAACTTAAGCTGTAAGCACAGAGTGCCGGAGTTTCTTTTTCGCGTGTTCCTGTCGTTTTTGCGGATTTTTCGTCGTATTTTTTATCACCCGCAATCGGCATGCCCGCTCCGGAAAGCTGTACACGGATCTGATGATGCCGACCGGTCAGAAGTTCAATATCTACCAGGCTGAGATCCTCTGTTTCTTCCAGGATCGCATAACGCAGTTTGCTTTCTTTTGCACCTTTCGTTCCCTTTGGCACAATATAAGAAGTGTTTGTTCTGCGGTCTCTCTGAAGATAATCAGTCAGTTCCTGATATTCTGCTGCTGTTTCTGTTTCTGTTTCTTTGTATATATCGGCATTTCTACGCACAACTGCACAATATCGTTTCACGACCTGACCGCTGCCCTTCCGGTCTGCAATCTGACTGCTTAAATTGGCTGCTGCCTGTTTTGTCTTGGCAAATACGATCACGCCCTGGACCGGCTGATCTAAGCGATGCACAATTCCAAGATATGGCTCTCCCGTTTTCCCGGACTCTTCCAGCAGATACAGTTTCAGAATGCTGACCATATCTTTGACTCTGGCATTTGCACTCTGAACCGGAACTCCTGCCGGTTTGCGACATACGAGAATATAGGGATCCTCATACAGAATCCCTATATTCCCTACCATTTTGATACATTGTTTCTGATTGCTGTTTTCCGTTTTCATTTCTCCACACATAATTCTGTCTGCCTCAGTCAGATTACAGATATTTTTTCAGTGCATCCACCTTGTCCAGTTTTTCCCATGGCAGATCCAGGTCGTTGCGTCCAAAGTGTCCGTAAGCTGCTGTCTGTTTGTAGATCGGTCTTCTCAGATCCAGCATTTTGATGATGCCGGCCGGTCTTAAATCAAAGTTCTCACGAACGATCTCTGTGATCTTTTCGTCAGAAAGTTTGCCTGTTCCGAAGGTATCTACCATAACAGAAGTCGGCTGTGCCACACCGATCGCATAAGAGAGCTGGATCTCGCATTTGTCTGCCAGTCCTGCTGCTACGATGTTCTTTGCTGCGTAACGTGCTGCATAAGCTGCAGAACGGTCTACTTTTGTGCAGTCTTTTCCGGAGAATGCTCCGCCGCCGTGACGTGCATATCCGCCGTAGGTGTCTACGATGATCTTACGTCCGGTCAGTCCGCTGTCTCCGTGAGGTCCGCCGATCACGAAACGTCCGGTCGGATTTACAAAGAATTTGGTGTTCTCATCTACCAGTTCCTGTGGCAGGATCGCATCAAATACATGTTTTTTGATATCTTCGTGGATCTGTTCCTGTGTTACGTCCGGATCATGCTGCGTAGACAGAACAACTGCATCCAGTCTTGCCGGTTTTCCGTTTTCATCATATTCTACGGTAACCTGAGTTTTTCCGTCCGGTCTTAAGTAAGGCAGTGTTCCATCTTTGCGGATCTTGGTCAGCTGGCGTGCCAGTTTGTGTGCCAGTGCGATCGGATAAGGCATGTATTCTTCGGTTTCGTTTGTTGCAAAACCGAACATCATACCCTGGTCACCTGCACCGATTGCCTCAATCTGATCATCGGTCATCTTGTGTTCTTTTGCTTCCAGTGCTTTGTCTACGCCCATAGCGATATCGCCGGACTGCTCATCGATTGCTGTGATCACACCGCAGGTATCAGCATCAAAGCCATATTTTCCTCTGGTGTATCCGATCTCACGGATCGTATCTCTTACGATTTTCTGGATATCAACGTATGCTTTTGTGGTGATCTCACCCATAACCAGTACCAAACCGGTTGTTGTTGCTGTCTCGCATGCTACACGGCTCATCGGATCCTGCTCAAGCAGTGCGTCCAGAATCGCATCAGAAATCGCGTCGCACATTTTGTCCGGATGTCCTTCTGTTACAGACTCGGATGTAAATAATAATTTCTCCATTTGTCTCTCCTTTTTTAATAAATGAATGTATGATGCCTTTGAACTGTATGGAATTTTTACGATTCTGACATCGGTAATTTTATAGTTCCTGATAATATGAAACTACATGGTTTCTTTTTATAATCCCACAGAATGGTTTTCTGTAGAACGAAAAAAGATCCACAAAAAGCGGACCTCTTATTCCAATGATAAGTTCAATCCTCTTATTGTTCGAATACTCGCTCAGGTTGGCACCTTCCTTTAAGGGGTTGCCGTGACTTCACAGATCCTATGTATCTCCATCACTCTGAATAAGAGAAGCTATTTAATTTTCAACCAACTCTCAGTTTGAATTTCTGAATTTCCTTTTCGGTGCTAACTCGTTCAATCTCAGCACCAAGGCTGCGGAGCTTGTCTTCAAAACACTCATATCCACGCTGAATATAAACAATATCATCGACAACGGTGACACCTTCTGCTGCCAGTCCGGCGATCACCAGTGCTGCTCCGGCTCTCAGATCCGGTGCGCTGACTCTTGCTCCTGTAAACCCATCGGTTCCATAGATAATAGCAGAATTGCCTTCTACTTTAATCGTCGCACCCATTCTGGTAAGCTCGTCCACATATTTGAAACGATTCTCAAAAATGCTCTCGGTCACGATACTGGTACCGTGTGCCAGAGCCAGGGCAACTACGATCTGCGGCTGCATGTCGGTCGGATACCCCGGATACGGCAGTGTTTTGACGTTTGTGCTATTTAAACGTTTAGATGCTACCACACGCACAGCATCGTCAAATTCTTCTACCTCACAGCCGATCTCGACAAGCTTTGCTGTCGTTGCTTCCAGATGTTTCGGGATGACATTTTTAACCATGACATCGCCTCTGGTCGCTGCTGCTGCAAACATAAAGGTTCCGGCTTCGATCTGGTCAGGAATAATGGAATACTCTGCCCTGTGAAGCTTCTGAACACCGCGGATACGGATCACATCGGTACCGGCACCTTTGATATTGGCACCCATGCTGTTCAGGAAGTTCGCCACATCGACAACGTGCGGCTCACGTGCTGAATTCTCGATGATCGTGTATCCCTCTGCCATAGATGCTGCCATCATGATGTTGATCGTCGCACCTACGGAAACCATATCTAAATAAATATGTGTTCCTTTCAGCTTTTCTGCCTCTGCAACGATGGAACCGTTTCGGATACTCGTTGTCGCTCCCAGTGCTTTGAATCCTTTCAGATGCAGGTCGATCGGTCTGCTGCCGATGTTGCATCCGCCCGGAAGCGGTACTTCTGCTCTTTTATATTTTCCAAGAAGTGCTCCCAACAGATAGTAGGAAGCTCTGATTTTCTTAATAAACTCGTAATCTACACTTACCTGACCGATCATAGAACCATTGATAGCCACTTTATGGCGGCTGATCCTGTCAACTCTGGCTCCGATCACACTGATCGCTTCGAGCAGGACATTGATATCCTGGACATCCGGAAGATTATCGATCACCACGGTCTCATCTGTCATAATCGCCGCTGCCAAAATACCAAGTGCCGCATTTTTCGCTCCGCCGATTTCAACTTCGCCCACCAGGGGATTGCCGCCTTTAATTACATACTGTTCCATAGACACCTCTATTATTAAAATATACTCTCTATCTCTGATGCATCCGTTATCGCTCTGCATCATTATCATCATTTTTCAAATTGCTTTTTTTACTTTTTAACGAAATTCTGTAAACGTCCGGAAATGACGTAAACACCTGCGAATATGTGCCGAGGACAAAAAGCGATTCCCCTAACATCATAATTTTTATTATACCACAAACTTGGTGTTTGTAAACAAAAATTAAGATTTCAGTAAAAAGCAACGAAGATACATTTCAGGAACCGTGGATTTTAGCTATATTCTCCGTAACATTCTTGTAACAACCGCTATTTTCTGCTCCTATATCGCAAAACCACCTGTTCCATCGTCTCTTCCACGCTCATGTTCGTTTCATCGACGGTGATATCAGCATATTTTTCATAAAGTGGAATGCGTTCTTCATAAAGGCTCTGCAAGGTCTGGCCTTCCTGAAGTGCGACACCTCTGCACCGCAGGTCACCGAGTCGCTCCTCCAGCTCCTCGCAGGTCAGTTTCAGATAAACGACCGTTCCGATCTCTTTTAAATGCTGCATCGCAGAATCTCTGTATACAACACTTCCGCCGGTTGCGATCACGCATCTTTCTGCCTCAATGGAAGCATTGACGCGTGCTTCAATATCAAGAAATCCTTCCGTACCAAATTCTTCGATCAGTTCCGGAAGCCTCTTTCCTTCCTGACTCTGGATCTCCAGGTCGGAATCAATAAAACGATATCCCAGTACTTTTGCAAGCACAACACCAACGGTGCTTTTTCCTGAACCCGGCATGCCGATCAGGATGACATTTTTTGAACTCTTCATTTCTTACCACCTGCCTGTTTTTTCATAACTGTATCACAGCAGATATGGTTTGTAAAGATTGCTTCTTAATGGCACATATTTTTTCCCTTCTGCACGTACATTGTAAAAAACAGTTCAGGTATCTGCCTATGTCCTCCTTTCTTTCCAGACTTCGCAGGCACAAACTTCTGCTTGCTTTTCTTCCTGCTCTTATCTTTCTCTTTTGTTCTGTTTTTTATTATGAAATCAATCATTCTTTTGTCGCTTTCTGTGATACAGTCTTTCGAAATGAAATTACAGAAAATACTTTAAATCTGCACTATACACTGGAAAACCCGGAAATTTTAAATCTTTCTGATCCGGATGTTTCGTTTGGTTCCATGAACCCGGAAGTTCTCGCAGATTCTTTTTCACAGCAGAATATTTATCTGGAAAAACTTTTCAAGTTTCCCAAAGATTGGCTTTCCACAAAAAACCGTCTCACTTATGATATTTTAACAAGTGCTTTTTCGTTACAGGCAGAGGGTGAAAAATACCTGCTTTACGATGAGCCGCTCGGTCCGTCTCTCGGCACACAGGCACAGCTGCCGGTTCTGCTTGCAGAATACAGTTTTCATAATAAAAAAGATATTGAAACGTATCTGGCTCTTCTTTCCGGGCTTCCGGAATACTATGACAGCATTCTGCAGTTTGAACGTACCAAATCAGCTGCCGGACTTTTCATGGATGCTTCTGTCGCTCAGGGCGTGATCGACCAGTGCGATGCTTTTCTTAAGACCGGCGATCAGAATATTCTGTTTACCACTTTTGACAGCCGCATCGCCTCTCTTAATTTTTTAAATGAAACCGAAAAAGAGAAATACTGCTCTTTGAATCGGAAAGCCCTTGCCTCCTATGTTATCCCGACTTACCGGAAACTTTCCAAAGGGATTTCTGCGTTAAAAGACAGCAGCAAAAACACTCTCGGTCTTTGTTATCTTCCGGATGGCAAAAATTATTATGCTTATCTTGTCAAAGACACGACCGGCTGTTATGACAGCGTGGAAACGATTTTTAAAAGAATCCAGTCACAGCTCGTAAAAGATATCCACACGCTGCGTCAGATCGCACAGAAAAATCCACAATTATTTTCCGATTCCGGGGATGAAACGCTGAAAACGGTGAATGATCAGATTTCTTCTGATCCAAAGGCGATTCTGAATGATCTGAAACGGAAAATGGCAGAGGATTTTCCGGAAATCGCGGACGTGACATACGAAGTCAAATACGTTGAAAAAGCTCTGGAAGATTATTTAAGCCCGGCTTTTTATCTGACCGCACCGCTCGACAACCGCAACCAGAATGTCATCTACATAAATCCGAAAATCGGTTACCGTGGACTGGATCTCTATTCGACACTTGCACACGAAGGTTATCCTGGCCATCTGTACCAGACGATTTTCTCGAACGACTCCGGTATCCGCCCTGTCCGCAGTCTGACAAATTTCGGTGGTTATGTGGAAGGCTGGGCAACCTACGTGGAAATGCAGTCATTTTCTTACGGATGTTCTGATACTATCATTGCCGAAATCTATCGCCTGAACCGTTCTTTAAACCTCGGCATCTCTTCTTTTCTTGATATTCTGATCCATTATTATGGATATGACCGCTCGCAGACGGCAAAGGTTCTTTCGCAGTTTGGCTTAAATGGAGAAGGGACTGCCGATGCCTTTTTCAACACCATTTTGGAGGCTCCTGCAAACTATCTGAAATACTATGTTGGCTATCTTTGTTTTGAAGATTTAAAACAGGCAGCCCTGAAAAAAGAAGGTGCTTCTTTTTCTTTGAAAAATTTCCATAAAAAAATACTGGAAACAGGTCCGTGCCTATTTCCAGTATTGTATAAATACGTTCTGCAAAAATCATAATGAATTTTGCGGTTATTTCCATGATGCCAGGGTCTAAAGGTCAAAATGTCGTTTACTGCTGATACTGCTCAAAAAAGCCGATCAGATTGGTGAGTGCCTGTGCCAGCACTTCTTCTTCCTGTTCACTCATATTTGCAATCGTCGCCTTGATCATTTTGTCGTGAAAGAGGCGATGATGCTCATATGCTCTCCGGCCTTTTTCGGTAAGAGAAATCAGCACGACCCTTCGGTCTTTTTCGCTGCGTGTACGATTTACATAACCTTTTTTTACAAGATTGTTAACCGCAATCGTCAGCGTTCCGACCGTAACAGAAAGTTTTTTGGCTACGAAAGACATATTTCGCGGTTCATCAATGCCGATTGCCTCGATGATATGCATATCGTTATTGGAGATCTCGCTGAATTCCCCCGTCCGGATCGCTTTCTCTTCCAGTGTCATAATATCATGGAATAATCGAACCAGAACATTATTTAACGTGTCGTATGTCGTACTCACAGCTTTCCTCCTTCTGCTTTTCAGGCTTTGTCTCTGTCAACTAATTCCCGGTAGACATCTCTTTTTCCGACTCCGCGGTCTTTTGCTACCTGTTTCATCGCTTCTTTTTTATCCATGCCCTGATCCAGGTATTTCTGCATATGTTCTTCGATGTCCATCTCTTTCCAGGCTGCCTGACTTTCCTCTTTCATCTGCTGCCGGCTTCTGCCCTCGAGCACCAGTACACATTCGCCTCGCGGTGCTTCCGCTTCATAGTACGCCACTGCCTCTGAAAGTGTCGTGGTAAATGCTGTCTCATGCTTTTTCGTCAGTTCCCGCAGAACCGTCATTCTGCGGTCGCCAAGTGTTTCCAGAAGTTCTTTTAAGGTACGCACCAGCCTGTGCGGTGCTTCGTAAATGATGATCGTCCTGGTCTCATCTTTTAATTCTTCCAGAACTTCCTGTTTTTCTTTTTTATCCGATGGAAGAAATGCCTCAAAACAGAAACGTCTGGTGGATAATCCGGAAAGTGTCAGTGCCGTCACGCAGGCACAGGCTCCCGGAAGGGAAGTCACCTCAACACCGTTTTCATAGCACAGACGCACTAGATCTTCACCCGGATCGGAAATGCCCGGCGTACCGGCATCGGTGATCAGGGCGATGTCTTTCCCTTTTTTCATTTCTTCTATTAAAACATAGGCTTTTTCGATTTTATTGTATTCGTGGTAACTCGTCAGCGGAGTATGGATATCAAAATGATTTAAAAGCCGGATGCTGTTTCTGGTATCCTCCGCCGCGATCAGATCGACCTCCTGAAGCACTCGCAGAACACGCATCGTAATGTCTTCCAGATTTCCGATCGGAGTTGCACACAGATACAGTTTTCCCTGATTTTCGCTCATATATTTCTCACCTTTCCGAATGCTCTTTGACCCTGGCATCATTGTATCCGTAAATATCATAAATCTGCTTTGTATACACACCCGGTTTCTCATACACGATCAGCGGCGGCTCACAGGTGATCCTTGATTTTGCACCTTTCATGGCTTCGATCAGGACCATGTTCGGTTCTTTATCGATATACGGATGCACCATCTGCATTCTCTTTGGCTCAAGTCCGTACTTCACAAGCAGATAAAAAATCTCCGCCAGCCGGAACGGTCGATGTACCAGATAAAACTTTCCGCTGTTTTTCAGAAGTTTTGCTGTCTGGACGATGATGTCCTCCAGCGTGCAGTAAACTTCATGCCTTGCGATCATTTTTGCATTATCCGGATTGACCAGACCGTGATGCTCGATCATATACGGCGGATTACTTGTGACTACATGAAAAGAAGCCGAAGCAAACAATGTCCCGGCCTCCTTGATATCGCCTTCTACAATAGAGATTCGCTCTTCCAGATGATTATACCGAATGCTTCGCATCGCCATATCCGCACTCTCATGCTGTATCTCAAGACCGGTAAAATGTCCGGCTTTTGTCTTTGCCGCCATCAGGATCGGGATAACTCCAGTCCCGGTACCGATATCCAGAACGTTATCTCCCGGCTTTGCCTTTGCGAATCCGGAAAGCAAAACCGCATCCATTCCAAAACAGAATTTTTTCGGATTCTGGATGATATGGTACCCGCTTCTCTGCAGATCATCCAGTCTCTCATCCGGATACAGTTTAATTGTCATTTAGTTTTGATTTTCCTTCCTTTTTCTCCATTGCTTCGAGTTTCTTCAGCTCTCTTTCTTCCTGTTTCCCTGCCCCGCCGTTTTTTTCTTTTCTTCTGCGAGGTTTGAACTTGAGCTGTTTGACATCGTATTCACGGATCTCTTTTTCGTCCCCGACTTCCACAACCACTTTTACGGTCTGACGAAGCACGTTGACACTGTGTACTTCTCCTTTTAAACCGTCCTCAGTCGTCACCGTATCATTGACCGCCGGCAGACGGCTGTTCAGATACTCGTAAGTCTCCTCTTCATTTTTCAGGCAGCACATCAGTCTTCCGCAGACACCGGAGATCTTGGTCGGATTCAGTGAAAGATTCTGCTCTTTTGCCATCTTGATTGAAACCGGTGCGAACTCAGATAAGAATGTATGGCAGCAAAGCGGTCTTCCGCAGATGCCGATACCTCCAAGCAGTTTTGTCTCATCCCGCACACCGATCTGACGAAGCTCGATACGTGTCTTAAATACGGATGCCAGATCTTTTACCAGATCACGGAAATCGATTCTGCCGTCCGCCGTGAAATAAAACAGGACTTTGTTGTTATCAAACGTATATTCTGCATCGATCAGCTTCATATCCAGCTTATGTTTGCGGATCTTCTCGGCACAGATACGCATAGCATCCTTTTCCTTTGCCAAATTGCGTTCTACTCTTGCATCGTCATCCGGTGTTGCGATACGCATAACGGCTTTCAGCGGCTGAACTACTTCGTCATCCGGAATCTCCTTTGGATTGGCTACGACGCTGCCGTATTCGATTCCTCTTGCTGTCTCAACGATCACATGGTCTCCCTTTTTGATCGGCAGTTTTTTCGGATCAAAGTAATAAATCTTCCCGGCCGTGCGAAAACGGACACCAACAATTTTTATCATTATACCAAATTCTCCTTTATAAGAAGAAACAGCAGTTCCATGGTCAGATCAAAATTAACGTTTGCATTCAGACGCGTTTTCGCTGTCTGGAGTCCCCGCAGAATATTTTCGATACCTTCGTAGGAACTTTTATTGATCTGATCGGTGATCACATTCAGCTCATCTTTAAAAATAAGCCCATTGCTGTCTCTTGTCGCTTTAAAATACAGGATGTCACGATACCACACCGCCAGAAAATCCAGATAATCCTGAATATCAATCTTAAATTCGGATACGGATTTCACCGTTGCGATAATATCGTTGATCTCCATCTTAGATACATTTTTCAGCAGATGAAGTGCTGAATTTTTGATTTCATTAAAGCTGTCCGATGTTGCCAGCTGTACGGCTTTTCCGATATTGCCCTGTGCAAATGCCACGCAGACATCCGCCTCATAATCCGGCACCTGTACATGCTCCATCAGATACTGCTTGACTTTATCGTCTGCGACCGGTTTCAAAGAAAGCATAACGCATCTTGATAAGATGGTCGGCAGAAGTGCTGATGCATTGTTTGCAAGCAGCAGAATCACTGCATATGCAGGCGGCTCCTCGATTGTCTTCAGAAGTGCATTCTGTGCAGCCGCTGTCATTTTCTCCGCATCCGGTACGATATAAATTTTATATTTTCCACTGTATGGTTTGACCAGTACATCGTTCACGATCTGTTGTCTCACATCATCCACGCTGATGCTGTTCGGCTTTTCATGCATCAGATGTATAATGTCAGGATGGTTGCCGCTCCGTGCCTGTACACAAGAATGGCAGCTGCCGCAAGGCTCTGTGCCTCCCTTTTCACACTGCAGTGTTTCTGCAAAAACATCCGCAAGCAGCTTCTTGCCGCATCCCTTTTCTCCACTTAATATATACGCATGGGACACCTTCCCAAGTTTCATCGCACTTTTCAGATGCGTAACAATCTGCTCATGTCCTACGATTTCCTCAAATCCAGGCATATGCTCACCCCTCTCTGATTTTATCATTCGTATACCCAATGATTTTCTATTATATCATAAATAGGCGGCTTTACCTAGAGTTTTCTGAAATAAATACTGCAATTTCCTCCACGCACTTCTGCAATTCTTTATTTTGAAAACGCTTTTTTATTCCTGCTCTGGTCAGATTTTCTTCGGAAAAATCGGCATTATCCGCAAGAAATCTCCGGCAGAGTTCATCATAATTTGGCTGATTCTGTCTTCGTTCCCGCTCAAGTGCCCGTGCAAGCCGTTCTCCGTTTTCCACTTCAATATAGATCGCTACAAGTTTCTCCTCTCCGTAATAATCCCTCAGTTTTTCATAAGATACCAGCGTTCCGATCGCCAGATAATTTTTATTCTTTAAATCCGTCTGTTCATCATCCACCGTAAAATATTTCCAGACTCCGCCAACAACCTGATAAGCTCTCAGTTCGATTACTTTGCCTGCCTTTTGCAGTTCAAGAAGCCTTGCCTCATCTACAAAATGATACTGTACACCATCCGTCTCATTTGCCCTTGCCGGTCTTGTTGTATACAGCACGATCTGATGTAGTTCCAGTTCTTTTTTCTGTATGATCTTTTCAAAAATTGTATCTTTGCCAGATGAGCTTTTCCCCATCATATAAAATATTTTTCCCATTGTCTGCTCTGTTCCTTTTTCTTTTGTATTTATTTTAACCGCTGACGGATTTTTTCACAAGCAAAATCTTGAACTTCTGGATCTCTGAACTGACTCCGACAAGCCAGACACTCCATAGCCGAAACCGGACACAAAACCAAAGAAAGTTTACAGAAACTTGAGTAAAGCAAAGAAAACCTCTGCTGTAAGATAATTTTCAAAACATTATCTTTTCTCTTCTCTATGGAAATGCAAAAAGCAGATCAGGGATATCGTTTTCCTGATCCGCTCTCCTGATAAAGCAATCCTATTTCATCATCGAATCCATTTATTTCTCTATCATCAACTTTCAGTGCAAAAAATTTTACTGTTCCAAACTCACATCTTCTGGTAACTCTGCAAGTTTCCTGGCTTTTTTCTCATCAAAACCTTCTCGGCACAAATTCCTGTATACCAGTATTTTGCCTTCGATCTTGCCTTCGATTTTTCCCTCTGTTCTTCCTTCACTCCTGCCAATTTCGATTCCCTTGGCAATACCCATTTGCTCTAACCTTTCTGCCACATCACACATACTGTGCACCCCTTCCTTCTTTTTCCTGAAAATTTCCTCATAACGTCTATCTCCTGTCATGACCTGCAAAAGCTTCAGCACTTCATCCACATGCCGGATCTCTGTTGGATCATCCGGGATATAATCTTTGTTTTTTCTTTTCTGTACAAAAAAATTTGCCACCACTTTGAAGTCACTGCGGAAGTGACTGATCTGCTCTTCTGTCAGCCATGCAACCTCAAAGACATGCATCTGGTAATCATTCACATACATATCCAGACATCTTGGGATTTCCATCAGTTCTTTGATCTTTTTCCTGCTGTTCCAATGTCTGTCCGTCCCAAAATATAACAC
>NZ_JAJEQE010000030.1 GCF_020687205.1 Hominisplanchenecus faecis | reverse complement strand
GTCATCGGAGCGAAAGCAATCAAATAATCAGTGCCCGCCACGCAGGGCACAGGAGATCGAAAGGGGCGGGAAGATGAATGACAAAAGCAGAACACCGAAGAAACCACAGGCTGTACTGAGCGTGTTTGGTGGAACAGCCTACGAGTGCCGAAACTGCGGCGATGAGGTGCAAAAGTATCTGCCGTATTGCCCGTGGTGCGGACAAATGCAAGATTGGAGTGATGTGGATGAATCATGAAGGATACCGTGATCCGACAGCAGACAGAGCTGTGCGAAAGGCGGATAAGATGCCGAAGCACATCAGAAAGATATTTGATGCGTTAAATACGGTTGTGAGTGTGCAGGGGATCAAAGTGACGGAAATCACTGACAAGCACACCGGAAGAAAGTGGAAACTGTGATACATACGAGGGGAGGCGATGCCGGTGGAGATCAGAAAGCGAGATATGAAGCTGAGCGATCATAATATCTCAAGAGACAAATACAATGAGCTGAAATACTTCTGTTTGCAATACTGGCAGAAAAAGCAGGAGATTGACAGGAACTATGGCATAGACGGTTTTAGTCAGGACGGGATGCCGAGAGGAACGTCGAGCAGCAACCCAACGGAGAAAAAGGCGTTGCGGATCGCACAGCTTAAGCGTGACACGGAGCTGATCGAGCAGACGGCGATGGAAGCGGATGCAGAAATATATCCGTGGATTCTGAAGAATGTGACGTCTGGTGTGCCGTATGAATACATGGATGTGCCGATGGGGCGTAGAAAATTTTATGAGGCGAGAAGATACTTTTTCTTTCTTCTGGCACAAAAAAGATAAAAATTTTTAAAAGTGGGTAACTAAGAGGGGGTACTTTCGTGATTTAATGGTATCATCGGTTGGTTGAAAAACTGATGCTGACATGGTTGTTACATTTACCTCTGTATTGTATATTTTAACAGCTGCCGGGTCTCAACAGCCTGGCAGCATCGGAACATAGCTCAGCGGCGAGAGCAGTCTCATGAGTAGACAAGGGCGAAGGTTCGAGTCCTTCTGTTCCGATTTCCCTGATGGGGACATATAAGAATCCTTTCTCAAAAAGAATACTACATTTTCCGCAAGAAGACATCTGGCAGTGCTGGGTGTCTTTTTGTAGGTCAATTAATAAGGAAATGATTTGTATGGGTGGACGTGGTGGAAGTAGTGGAATATCGAATGACAAACCAGTTTCGAAACTGATGTCAAAAGTGTATTTCAATTCAGCAAAGAAAAGTGACGCATTAAGAGGAAGTGGAAGTGTTAAAAAAGACAATAATCTTGAAAAAATCATAAATTCAGGAAATACTGCTTATTTTAAGTCTATTAAAACAAAAAGTGAAGCAGTAACGACAATGAATTATATAACTGACCGATTAAACGAAAGCACAAGGAAAATTGCAAAGCTTGGAAGTGCAGATGCAGTATTTAAAAACCAGAAAACAGCCATCAAGCACAGAAAACTGGTATCTGCCAGCACAGCTATGAGAGATGAGATGCACAAGTTTTCAAAACTGCCTGAAAAAGGAAACACAAACATACATGATACAAGCCGAACTACTACCACTTACGACAGGGCAAGAAAACGCAGAATGAGCAACTTTGATTCATGGTTTTTTGGAGGCGAAAAGAAATAGTTTATGGCAAATAAAAAGACCGGCATATCCTATGAAAATCTGGACAGATGTATCTATGATGGCGTTGGAGAATACGGCATACCGCAGATAAAACCGACTGTATTTACAGATGGTTGTGAGTTCATAGGGTTCAATTACGCTAGAGGAAAATGCAGCAATCCGGAAGAGAAAGCAGTTCATTTTTTCTTAGACGATTATCAATTTAATGCACTGTGGAGAAATCCGGACAGGTACGTGGATAAGTTAAGCAGATTCCGGTATGTCCTGACGCCGGACTTTAGTACTTACACCGATTTCCCGAAAGCTATTCAGATATACAACCATTACCGCAAGCACTGGATAGGTGCATATCTGCAAGAATATGGTTGCCGTGTGATTCCGACAATCTCATGGAGTACACCGGATTCTTACGAATGGTGCTTCGACGGTGAGCCTACAAATGGAACAGTAGCCGTATCCAGCGTTGGAACACAGAAGAGCAAGAAAGCAAAGGAATTATTCATACAGGGATATCGGGAGATGGTAAGAAGACTGGAACCGGAGACCATTATTTTTTACGGAAATATACCAGAAGAATGTATGGGAAATATCGTACATATTCGGGCATTTCAGGAGAAATTCAAGGAGGCAAAATGTAATGGGGGGTAGAGGTGCTGCCAGTGGTGCAGCGAATGGAATGGCATTAGGGCGAAAGATGAGTGTTTCAAAGTTTTTAGAAAATCTAAAAAAAAACAATGCTAATACGGTGTTTAATAATTTGTCAGAACTTTCACCCAAAGTAGGGAAAACAGGTTTTTTTACGAATGGAAATGCCGTAGAATTTCAGGAGGCAGTCGTTGAATCTGGTTCTGATAAATTATCTGTACGTTTTTATAATCAATGGAATCCGATTCAGGTTACAAGACCGACAACGGCAATCAAACAGAGAATTGAAGTTGTACATTATAGGGATGGAAATGTTGTTGCAATTTATAAGTTGAATGAAAAGAGTAGCAAAAGTTTAAAAAATGCTGAAAAAAATTATCACGAAATGCTTAATGAATGGAAAAAAGCAACACATCAAAAAACGATATTCTTGAGATGATGAAAAAGGAGAAAATGAAAGGTATGGGTGGTAGAGGGAGTTCTAGTGGGGTTAGCGTTAAAGGAAAAGCCTATGGAACGGAATACACGACGTTACATGAATCTGGAAATATAAAATTTGTCAGGTATAATGATTCGAAGTCGTCAAAAACTCCAATAGAAACAATGACAAATAGGCGAGTATACGTGACGATAGATAACAGGGATAACATATCTGCAATTACGTATTATGATGAAGAAAATAAAAGAAGTAAGCAGATTGACTTGATGCATCCACATAAGAACATGATACCTCATACGCACCACGGATATCTACATAATGAAAATGACGGGGCGAAAGGTGCCGCAAATTTAACACCGAAAGAAAAACGAATGGTTGAAAGTGTAACAGACAAATGGTACAATAGAAAAAGCAAATGATCGTATAGGGTGAGTACGCCTTGATAGAGGAGGCTCCGGTTGAAATCCGGATGTTTGCTGAAAGAGACTCAGAAATGGGTCTCTTTTTTATGCACAAAAAAGGAGGATATATGGGCGGACGTGGAAGCAACAGCAATTTAGGCGGAGGTTCTGGCAGCGGACTGAAAACAACTGGGCTTGATGTAACGCATAACGGTGAAACAACCAGATACTATTTCACGAGCAAAGATGGTCAGAATTACTACCAGAGGGGAATCAGCGGAACGCCAGAGCCAACGCCTCTGAATATGTCTGCAAAAGAGTTTCGACAAAGAGTAGAATCCAACGGAGCTACAACAAAAGCTGTTTCAAATGCAGAGTATAAAAAAGCCGAAAAAGCTTATCAGAAGGAAAGAGACAGCAGACCGGATTATGAGCTTGGTATAGGATTGAAAGATAACAGTGCATACAGAAGAACAGCACGGAAAAACCGAGTTATGAACCGGGTAATGAAACGAAAGTAATGACAAGGAGGTGGCATAATGGCTACGAAAAAGGCGGTCGGACGGCCACCAAAATATAAATGCAAGGAAGAAATTGAAGAAAAAATCGACGCATATTTCAAAGAATGTGAAGGTGAATTACTGAGAGATGGCAACGGAGAACCGGTAATGGACAAATTCGGTCATCCGATAACGATAAACAGCAGGCCGCCTACCGTGACAGGATTGGCTCTTGCACTGGGTTTTACGAGCAGGATGGCATTGCTTAACTACCAGGCTAAGAAAGAGTTCGTTGACACGATAACGCGTGCGAAGAGCATGGTGGAAGCATACACGGAGCAACGTCTTTTTGATCGTGATGGTGCAAATGGTGCACAGTTCAGCCTGAGAAACAATTTCAAGGGCTGGAACGAACGGCAGAGGACAGAACTGGATGAAGCAGAGCAGAAAGCGAGAATCGAGCAGCTGAAAGCTCAGACGGATCTGATCAAGGCGAAAGCCCAGACAGATGACGAAACAGAAGCCGCTGATGATGGATTCTTAGAGGCACTGAAAGGAACAGCCGCAGAGGACTGGGCAGATGAAGAAAACTAAGCAGTATTTCCATTTCCAGCCGTTTTCCAGGAAACAGCGGCAGGTTCTTAACTGGTGGACAGAGGAATCGCCCGTAAAGGACTGTGACGGAATTATAGCGGACGGAGCGATCCGTTCGGGAAAAACAGTCAGTATGTCACTTTCGTTTGTCCTGTGGGCAATGAGCAGCTTTCAGGGGCAGAACTTCGCCATGTGCGGTAAGACAATCGGTTCTTTCAGACGAAACGTTTTGTTCTGGTTGAAATTAATGTTGAAATCAAGAGGTTATCGTGTTTCGGATCACCGAGCAGATAATCTTGTTGTCATCTCGAAAGGTGACGTCGAGAACTATTTCTACATATTCGGTGGAAAAGACGAACGATCACAGGATCTTATCCAGGGAATTACCCTGGCCGGTGTGTTTTTTGACGAGGTTGCACTGATGCCGGAGTCCTTCGTCAACCAGGCGACCGGACGATGTTCTGTGGATGGTTCAAAATTCTGGTTCAACTGTAATCCGGATGGCCCGTATCACTGGTTCAAGCGAAACTGGATTGACCAGAAAGAAAAGAAAAACCTGATCTATCTGCATTTCACGATGGATGATAACTTAAGCTTGTCAGAAAAAGTGAAAATCAGATACCGGGGAATGTATTCCGGCGTATTCTATCAGCGGTATATTCTTGGATTGTGGTGCATGGCTGAGGGTATCATCTATGATATGTTCGACAAGACGAAACATATCAAAAACATTCTATCGTTCTGTGACCGCCTGCTGCCGTCAGGCCGCTATGTATCGTGCGACTACGGTACGCAGAATGCAACGGTATTTCTGTTGTGGAACAAGGGTACAGACGGTGTCTGGTACTGCATCCGGGAATATTATTATTCCGGCAGAACAGAGGGGAAGCAGAAAACAGACAGTGAGTATGCAGACGATTTGGAAAGCTGGTTGGAAGAAACGAAAATCAAGGGAATTATCGTGGATCCATCTGCAGCATCATTCATTGCAGAGTTGAGAAAACGAGGATACAAAGTGGTCAAAGCGAAGAACAACGTAGAAGATGGCATTCGTGTTGTAGGAACGAAGCTGAACCAGGAAGCAATCATATTTGCAGATTCCTGTGTAAATACCATTCAGGAATTTGGCTCGTATATCTGGGATGAAGCGGCAGCAGCACATGGAGAAGACAGACCGGTAAAAGAACATGATCACGCAATGGATGCATTACGCTATTTTGTATACACAATTTTGAATAATCAAACAGCAATTATCCGGAGTAAGCGAAAAGCGGGATTCCATTAAGAGAGGACGGTGAGAAAATATGCATGTTTTTACAATACCTGCGGATAAGTGGGATGAAACAAATCCGGACAAGCAGGCAATCAGGCATCTGATCATGAAACATAGAAGAAGTTATGAACGTCTGAAAGGTCTGAAAAATTATTACGAAGGCAGACATAAGATTCTGGACGAAGACCGGGAAAACAGGCTGGTATGCAATCATGCAAAAGATATCGCAGATACAGCCAGCAGTTATTTCATCGGCAATCCGGTCAGTTACAAAAGCCCGGATGATATCGCAGCACTTACAGATGCCCTGGAACACGCCGGGGCGGATGAAGTGGACGGTGACAACGGCCTTGACCTGTCTGTATATGGCAGGGCATACGAGTATATATACACCAAGCAGGGCGAAACAGAACTGACAATCAAGAATCTGCCGCCTGAAAATACATTCATGGTATACGATGACACCATAGAGCAGAATGAGCTTTTTGGTGTCTATTATTATGCCAGAATTGACTCCACAGACCAAACGAACATTACTTACATTGCAACGGTACTGACACAGAATTACAAATACGTGCTGGACATTCAGGATATTGAAGGAGCACAGGCACTGATCGAGCAGCCAGAGGCACATTTCAAGGGAGAAGTGCCGCTGATTGAATACCAGAACAATAAGCTGGCGTTGGGTGACTATGAGTTACAGATCCCGCTGATTGATGCTTACAATGTGCTGATGAGCGACCGTGTGACCGACAAGGAGCAGTTCGTGGACGCAATCCTTGCATTGTACGGCACGTTACTTTCCGATGAGGAAATGGACCAGGACGGAGACCAGAGTATTGGAGAGAAAGCCATGCAGCACTTGCGAAAGGAAAAGCTTCTGGAACTTCCTTCGGATGCGAGAGCAGAATATCTCACACGCACGTTCGATGAAAATGGCGTAGAAATCCTGAAAAGGGCAATCGAGCAGGATATCCACAAATTTTCCCACATTCCGTGCATGACAGACGAAAGCTTTGGCGGCAATGTAAGTGGTGTGGCGATGGAATTCAAACTGCTTGGTATGGAAAATATCACAAAAATCAAAACCCGGTATTACAAGAAGGGACTGAGAAAGAGGCTGAGGATTTTCACAAACTTCCTGAATACACGTTCAGGGATCCACATTGATACAGCTGGAATTGTACCGGTATTCACGCGTGCGATGCCGAAAAATCTGCTGGAAATCTCACAGATTGTTTCTAACCTGTGGGGAAAAGTCAGCCGCAAAACACTGCTTTCACAGGTGCCATTCGTGGATGATGTAGAAAGTGAACTGGAAGCAGTCGAAGAGGAAGAACAGGAAGCGGTCAAACGGCAGCAGGAAATGTTCGGAAATCAGCCCAATACGCCATTTTCTCCCGAAGATGATACGGATGGTCAAAAGGATGTAGAAAACGGAAATGACAAAGAATGAGAAGTACTGGCAGGCAAGGACAGCACAGCGGATGTGGGAACATATGCAGAGTGCAGAAGAAACGGCTGACCAGGTAGCCAAAGTCTATGCCAAAGCATCCTTGTACCTGAGCAGGGAAATACAGGATATCTTCAAGAAGTATGTGGAGAAACACCATCTGACGGAAAAAGAAGCATTACAGCTTTTGAATACATTGAGGGATCGCACTTCTATCGAAGAACTGCGTCAGAGGTTGCAGAGTAGCAGCCAAAAGCAAGAGATTGCAGATCTGCTTGCAGAATTGGAAGCTCCGGCATACCAGGCACGCATACAGAGGTTACAAGAGCTGCAAACGCAGATAGATCTTGTCATGCAGCAGGTCTATAAACAGGAGCAGGCGATTACAACGGCTCATTATATCCAGCTGGCAGAAAAGGCATATAATCAGTCAATCTTCGACGTTCAGCAACGAACCGGGTTCGGATTTTCATTTTCCCATATCGACCAAAAGCAAGTTGACAAGGTATTGAAAAGTAAGTGGTCTGGCATGAATTACTCCGAGAGAGTCTGGAGAAATACCAGGGCAGTTGCCCAGGAAGTGAAAGAAGCCCTGCTCGTGAACCTGATCACAGGCAGAACAGAAAGAGAGACAGCAGAAATGCTGACGAAAAAATTTGCCGGTGGATCCAGTAAGGCAAGAAGGCTGATCAGAACAGAAAGCTGTTATCTGTCCAACCAGCTCGAAATGGAATCCTACAAGGAATGTGGAATTGATAAGTACCAGTATCTTGCGACACTGGATCTTCGAACATCGGAGATCTGCCAGGAACTGGACGGAAAAGTATTCCTTGTGAAAGATCAGCAGCCTGGAAAGAATTGCCCGCCCATGCACCCATGGTGCAGATCGACAACAATCGCTATCATAGGCGAAAAGATGTTGGAGGGAATGAAGAGAAGGGCAAGAGATCCGGTAACCGGGAAGACCTATCTTGTACCAGCGTCTATGAACTATAGAGAATGGTATGCGAAATATGTTAAGAGCGATGGCAAAACGGTTGCAAAAGAGGCTGGTTCTGATATAATAGAGATGACAAGAAAGGCAGATGTAAATGAGGAAGATTATAAATCAAATGAACATCGGAAAATATGCAGCCCTTGAATTAAGTGATGATTTGCCGATGAATAACTATACCAAGTACAGGATAGCAGGAAAGATTTACAATATTGTTCCTGTGTATGACCTGCCTCGACATATCGCAATAGAAGCACAAGGGGATTTTGTTGGAAAAACAGTGGAATTTATTAAATAAAAATAGTATTCGAAAAAGGAACGAAAATTGTGGATACTGCAACAAATGTAATTTGATACCATCAGCCGAAAGGCCGGTGGTATTTTTGTACCCATTTTTAAGGAGGTGATTTCAAGATGTTTCAAAAAATAATGCAGTACTTTTGTAAACATAAGTACAGAAAACGGTATAATCATAAATCTGGCACTTATGAACGGAAATGCATTAAATGTGGAAAGCGAGGATAAGAACATGATCATCACAGGGATGGCACATTTTGAAAGCGTTTGTAAAAAGAAACTGGTTGATTGGTACAACGAGAATGGTTTTGCTGATACACCGTTAATGCCACCAATTGACTTATCTAACGTATTCGTAGTATGGAGCTGCAAGACTTTACAGAATTACAAGTGTCTTGTATCTACTACGGTGAGCGGTGATGGTATCTATGCAGAGTATACATACAACGGTGATAAGCAGGAACTTTACGAAGATGTGTACAAGAAAGTGCACAATAAATGTCATGAGGAGGAATAAGCGAATGAAAGCAATGTTATCACAGCCAATGGCTGGAAAGAGCAAGGAAGAAATTAAGGCAACCAGAGAAAAGGCAATTGCAGTTTTAGAGGAAAAAGGATATGAAATTGTAAATACTCTTTTCACGGATGAATGGTATAGTAGAAAATCTATGAAAGAACGTGGGGTTGTACAGATTCCATTATGTTTTCTTGCGAAATCACTGGAAAACATGAGCCTTTGTCATGCTGCTTATTTCTGCAAAGGCTGGGAAGAGGCAAGAGGTTGTCGCATTGAGCACGAAGCGGCAACTGCCTACGGTCTGGATATTATCTATGAAGAGTGAGCAGCATTACACCGTCACAAAAGACGCAGACAGGCTTGCACCGAACTGGCTGGCGAGCCGGATCAATTACAAGACAATCAAATTCTTATACTGGGACATTGACGGACACGCAGAGTTGAAGGGGGTGAAGATTGGAGATGAAGTGGCACAGATCGGCGACACGGTACAGTTCAACGGCAGACGGTTATCCGTAGAAAGGCGGTGATCCAGATATCTCCCTTTGAGGCACAGGGCTATGTGCCTTATTTTTATGTCTTTTTCTGCCAGACATAAAAGAAGCAGGATGATCTATAGAACACGAATGGCCCGGACGTGAGAACGGATAGGCTGGGCGGAAAGGATAGAAAGATGAAAAACAGATTTTTTGTATGCAACTGCAAAGTGCCAATGAGATTGCAAATTTTCGCAGAAGGAGACGGTGCTGGGGCTGGCGAAGGAAGCAATGGCGGTGGATCCGGAACAGGTGGCGAGGGAGAGCCGGGAGCAGGCACAGGGCCAATGAGCTTCGATGATTTCCTGAAAGGAGAAGGAAATCAGGCAGAATTTGATCGCCGCGTGCAGAAAGCGATTGATACGGCAGTAAGTAATGCACAGCAGAAATGGCAGGCTCTTACGGATGATAGACTTTCTGAAGCAGAGAAGCTTGCAAAAATGAACAAAGAGGAAAAAGCTGCGTACATGCAGCAGAAAAAAGAAAAAGAGCTTTCGGATCGTGAGGCTGTGATCACAAGAAAAGAACTGATGGCAGAAGCTAAGAATACTCTGGCGGAAAAGAAACTGCCGGTAAGCCTGGCAGAAGTATTGAATTATGCAGATGCAGACACTTGTAATGACTCTATCAGTGCAGTGGAAAAAGCATTTCAGGAAGCGGTAGAAGCAGCAGTAAATGAACGCCTGAAAGGTGGAACGCCGCCAAAGAAAGCACCGGAAGGTGAAAACAGTCTTGAAAAACAGATCGAGGCAGCCATGGCAAGAGGGTTCTGAGAACAGAAAGGAAGATGATATAAATGGCAATTAACACATTAGCAGCAGCTACGATTTTTCAGCAGCAACTCGACAAAATCGCTGTACAGGATGCAGTGACCGGCTGGATGGATGCAAACGCCGGACAGGTAAAATATAACGGTGGTGCAGAGGTTAAGATTCCGAAAATGTCGGTTCAGGGCATGGGAGATTATGACCGTGACAATGGCTACCAGAAGGGAAGCGTAACTCTGGAGTATGAAACCAGAAAAATGACGCAGGACCGTGGACGCAAATTCCAGATTGATCCGATGGATGTGGATGAAAGCAATTTTATTCCGACTGCGGCAGCAATTATGGCGGAATTTCAGAGAACACAGGTTATCCCGGAGATTGATGCTTACCGTATCTCTAAGATTGCCTCAGAAGTGATCACAGCCAATAAAGCCGGTATGGTCGAGTATAACTATACACCAGGAGGAACTGGTACTTCTGCACTTAGAAAAGTGAAAGAGGGTATCAAAGCGGTACGTTCAAGCTATAACGGTCCGCTTGTAATTCATGCAACACCAGACTTTCTGATGGAGCTGGAGTTGGAACTTGCAGGAAAAATCAGAGATACTACGTTTTCGCAGGGCGGCATCAATACCACGGTTCCAGGAATCGATAACGTTCCGATTATTTCAACACCTACAAACAGAATGTACACTGCCATTACTGTATACGATGGAAAAACCGGAGGTCAGGAAGCAGGCGGATATACAAAAGGATCAAAGGCGAAAGATATCAATTTCCTGGTAATTCCAAGAACAACACCAATTGCAATTACAAAACAGGATATTATGCGTATCTTTGACCCGTTGACAAATCAGAATGCAAATGCATGGGCAATGGATTATCGCCGTTATCATGACCTGTGGATTCTGGACAACAAACTGGACAGCGTGTTTGTGAACATCAAAGATGCAAACGCCTAGGAGGGTATGACAGATGAGACTGATTAGAGAAAATGTTGAGCGGATTGCCAATACAGAGGCAATGATCGCAAAATTAAAAGCAGACGGGTTTCGGGAAATGGAACCTTCTGCGGATGGGTCAAAAGTGTCTGTTTTTGGTGTGAATCTGGATACAATGACGGTAAACCAGTTGAAAGTACTGGCGAAAGAGAAAGGCTTGGAAGGTTATTCAAGCCTTACGAAAGAAGAGCTCTTGACGGCTCTGAAGGAAGCGGTTTAAGTGACTGATTTTGAGAGAATCAAAATTCTGACTGGCGAAAGAGATGAAGAGCTGGTGGAAGTTGTCCTGGAAGATGCAACAGACTGGGTGCTGGCGTATACCGGACGAAAGAAGATGATCCCGGAACTTAAGAAAACGGTGCGTGATCTTGCCGTGATCGCTATCAACCGCATGGGAACAGAGGGGGAATCTTCAAGAACCGGTGCAGGGGAATCTTACAACTTCGATAATGCACCAAAGCGAATCTATGATGTGCTGAACCGGTATCGGCTGGCACGTGTAGGGGGTGTGGCCTATGAGGCTGAAAAGGAATAGGCTTCGAGAATTCAAACATTTCCAGGTGGTGCAGAAAAAAGATGCAGAGGGTGGAACATATACAGAATATGCTCCGCCTTCTTGTTTTCGGGCGGAAATGTGGACAGCCGGTGGAAAAGTACAGGCAGAAATGTATGGCAGCAGGCTTCCACTTATCCGAAACTTGAGGATTGACGGGAAATATGCGGAAGTAGCGGGCAAGAATGGCAAACCGTCATATCGGTTTCAGGAAGGTATGACGGTATCTGTAAATGACGGTATTTCTGTAAACGGCGGCAATGATCCGGATTATAAGGTCGTTGCCATTTATCCTTACACCTATCTTACGCTGGAGGTGGAAAAACTGTGATCATCGGTAAAAAAGAAATTACGGATGCGTTTCAAAAAACGGCAGCAGTGAATATGTATGATGCGGTATCAAAAAGTATCAAAACAGTGCAGGCTGAGGCGAAAACAAGATGCCCGGTAAATGATGGGGAATTGAGAGGGAGTATATACACGGCGATAGAAACCAGCAGCGAAAAGATTGTAGGCATCTGTTACACCAACAAAAAGTATGCACAATATGTGGAATTTGGCACAGGCCCCAAAGGTCAGAAGCAACACGCGGGGATATCACCGGATGTTGCCTATGCCTATGTACAGTCGCCCTGGTGGATCCACGAAAGCATGATCGGGCGGAAGACGGCCGAAAAGTATAAGTGGTTTCATGTGGATACGCCGGACGGCCGATTCTACCAGTGTACCGGACAGGCTGCACAACCATTTCTATATCCGGCACTAAAAAACAATGAACTGGAAATTGCACATTATTTTGAGGAGGCAATCGAAAAGAATTTATGAAAAACGTAAAAGATCAGATCTATTCCGCACTTGCCGGAGCGTTTGGGAATGTAACAGACCAGTACCCAAAAGACTGGGCAGAGCTTCCAGCAGTGCAGTACACCGAAGAAGATAACAAGGTATATGAACATACCGCACAGGGAGAGGAAAAGAGCTATGTACGATATCGTGTAGATATCTGGCATAACCGCTCTACGTCCGAATCTGCACTCAAGGTAGACAAGGCACTGGCAGCACTTGGGCTGGTGCGTACCCTGTGTCAGGACACCCCGGATCCATCTGGGTTGAAACATAAAGTAATGAGATATGAAGCAATCATCGATATGGAGTCAGAAGAAGTATTCTGGCCGAACTAGAAAAGGAGTGTGAAGAATATGCTGGCAAATGGAGCAAAACTTGAGTACAAGGAAAAAAGTGACGTAGCTGGTGCTTACAAAGAACTTCCAGGGTTGAAAGAGATCCCGGACTGTGGTGTTGAACCAGAAAAAGTAGAAAATACCGGTCTGAACGATAAAAATAAACAGTACGAGAATGGTATTGGTGATCTTGGAGACATGACATACAAATTTAAGTATGAAAATGGAGCGGCAACCAGTGCGTATCGCATTCTTCGAAAAGCACAGGAATCTGACAAAGTACTTAGTTTCAAAGAAACATTAAAAGATGGCACAACCACGGAATATGACGCAGAAGTGTCCGTAAAACGTACGGGCGGCGGTGTGAACGGAGTTGTTGAAGTAGAAGCAAAGATGACAATCTGCAGTGATCTGAAAGTTACAGATCCGTCATAAGGAGGGGCGATCAATGGAAAGATTAGAAGGACTGGATGAAGAATTCCAGGAAGAAGAAACAGAAAAAGTAACATCTATCGAAGAAGCAAAGAAAAAAAGACCACCATTTCATTACTGGGAAGTGGCAGGTGTACAGCACAAAATGAAACTTAATACCGGTATGATCACAAAACTGGAAAACAAATACCGTACCAATATTATGACGCTGGTAACGGCGAATGATATTCCGCCGCTTGGTGTTATGCTGACGATTGCCCAGGCAGCTATCGAGCCATGGGAACACGGTACAACGTTCGACAAAGTAACAAAGCTGTACGACAAGTGGCTGGAAGAAGGCGGCAATCAGTTTGATTTCATGGCAAAAGTAATTATGCCAACTATGGCGGTATCCGGTTTTTTTACGCCGGCGATGGCAGAGAGCCTGATGAAAGATCTGGATCAGGCAGATGTGATCCTGTAACAGAAACAGTCACCGAAGAAATCTGGAAACTATACGAAGATGCATTGGATGCAGGAATCAAGGTGCAGGACTTCTGGACTATGTCTATCCCGGAAGTCCACGACTGCATTCGGAGTTATGGACGGCGTGCAAAGATTAAGATCCTGCAGCAGTTCATACAGGCGGAAAGCATCGCAGAGCATATCGGCAGGTATTTGAATTCAGAAAACAAAGCACGCAAACCATGGGACTTCTACCCGGAACTGTTCAGGGAAGAACGAGAACAGTTCGAGGAAAGCAAGCAAGAAGAACAGGTTGTAACAGCTGCCGAAAACCGCCGCTTATATGCCGCAGAGTTCAACAGACGAAGACATCAATAAGAAATAGTGAAAAGGGAAGGAGGTGTGAACATTGAGTGATACACTGCACAGAATGAAAGTCATCATTGAGGCAAACAACGCAAAACTGAAACAGGCAATGAGAGAAGCTACAAGCGTTGTGAATAACACAGTTTCTCAGATGAACACAAGCACATCAAAAATCGAAACACCGGGCAGTGCGGCAAGTGCCGAACTGTCGGAGGCGATGAGAAACGTTAAAAAGAGCCTGAGTGAGTTGCAAACACCGGAAGATGCATTGAATACGGACAGTTCCGTAAAAGCTATTAAGAATATGCAGGATGCGGTGCAGCAGTCACAACCAGTGTTTCAGAATGATGATCTGAGACAGTCGGCAAAAGAGACAGAAGATATTGTCAGAAGTACAGCCGCAGATATCAACAACAGCATGAATGAAACTCAGGAACCAGTTCGCCAGACAATGAGCGAAAATATGCAAATGATTCAAAATATGCAGAACCTTATAAAAAGTTCCTGGAAAGATATGGTCAATGGTACGATCTGGAAGCAGGCTACCGGACAGATAAGAGACTATGTCAGGGAAGCACAGGTCGCAGCTGGCATCCGTGTATACAATCCAGAATATGAACAGTTATGCAATACTATTGCAAAAACAGAGATGGAACAGGAAAAACTGATCCAGAAAATGAACAGCATGGATGCGAGCAAGCGTTTTGTGCCAACACAGGAGTTTAAAGACCTGGAAGCCAATATTGCAAAGACCGAATCCGCTTACGCAAAGCTGGAAGAAAAGCAGAAGGCATTAGAGGCAGCAGGAAAAGCGACGGTTCCGAGTGCTGATTACAGCGAAGTGAAGGCTCATTATGAAGATGCACAGGCAAGACTTGAGAAGTTAATTGCGAAGCAAAGAGAATGGTTGGATCTCGGATTTAAGCCTGGCGACGGTGGTGCAATGACTGGTCTGACGGAGCAAATCAAAGAAGTTGAAACGGAAATGAAATATCTAAAAGGTGAAATGAAAGACCTTGAGGATAACGGAAAAGCAATGATACCGACGGATCAGTACCGTGAGAACACAAACCAGCTGTCTATCATGCGGAACAAATTGAAAGAATACAAAGACCTCAGAAGTTCTATGTTCCTGGACGGCTCCAACTTGCAGGAGTCTGAACAATATCAGAGGGATGGAGTTGCACTTTCAGATCTTACGAACCGACTGCGAGAATACAATGCAGAACGAAGGAATATGGAGAACAGTGGTACAGATATCCAGACACCGCATCTTGCGGATGGAAGTGTATTTGCGACCATGGGAGCGACAGCAAAAGCAGCATTTGAAGATATGACAGCAAGCATCAGACAGGCCCAGGCAGCTGCAGTGTCTGCAATCCAGAGTATTCCGGTCGTCGGTCAGGTTGCGTCCAGTGCTGCATATATCGGCTCGAGAGCATTTAAAGCTATGAGTGCTGTTATGAAAGGTGTCGGTCCCGCTATAAAAACAGCATCCGGTGCATTCGGGGCATTACTTAAAAAGTTCACAACCGGATTGCCAGGAATCCGGAAATTTGCCGGAGGAATCAAGCAAGGAAACAATGCTCTCAGTGGCGGAATTGGAAAATTACTCAAATACGGTCTTGGTATTCGAAGTATGTATGTATTGTTCAGCAAGCTTCGAAATGCCCTGGTAGATGGTTTCAAGAACCTTGCAAAGAAGAACAGCGAAACAAACGCAAATCTTTCAGAATTATCAGGCGGATTGCAGCAGTTGAAAAACAGCCTTGCGACTGCATTTTCCCCGATTCTCAATACGATCACACCGGCATTATCAACGCTGATAAATTATCTGGTGCAGGCATGCAATGTTGTTGGGCAGTTCTTTGCAGCTCTTACCGGGCAGAAGACATACACTACTGCCTCTAAGGTGCAGAAAGATTATGCCGCCAGTCTGGACAAGACCGGTGATTCTGCAGCCAATGCGGCGGATAAGGTCAAAAAATCCCTGATGGGGTTTGATGAGATCAATAAGCTGGATGATGACAGCAAAAGCAGTTCTGGTGGATCATCCGGAAGTGACGGCGGAAGTTTCGAAGAGAACGAAGTTACAAATAAATATGCAAATTTCGCCCAGATGATCAAGGATGCATGGGCAAACGCAGATTTCACGGAAATAGGAAAAATTGCCGGACAGAAGCTTAATGCGGCCCTTGAAAATATCCCATGGGATGACATCAAAAAGACCTGCAATAAGATTGCAAAATCAGTAGCAACATTCTTGAACGGTTTCATGGAAGGAACGGATTGGAGACTTGTAGGAAAGACAATTGCAGAAGGCATAAACACTGCGGTAGGGACAGCCTCTACCTTTGTGACCAATTTTGACTGGAGTAAATTAGGAAAATCTGTCGGAGAAACTATTGACAGCACCATCAAAAACATAGACTGGTCGATGCTTGGAAAAACTGCATCTGACACGATGAAAGGTCTTCTCACATCTTTCTGCGAAGCAGTGCAGAATGTAGATTGGAAGAATCTTGGAGAATCTGTTAAGACTGCAATCCTGGCCATTGACTGGAAAGGAATCTTGCAGAAAGCGGCCGAAGCAGCAGGAAGTATTGCAGGTGGAGCAGCAGCTTTTGTGGCCGGATTGCTGGGGGATATTCCAGGTGAAATCTACAATTACTTCATGGAGAAAAAAGACGAGTGCGGTGGAAGCCTCGTAAAAGGCATATTTAAAGGAATTACGGACGCACTCGAAAACGTAGGGAATTGGATAAAGGAAAATATTTTAGATCCATTTGTCGATGGATTTAAGAAAGCATTCGGCATTCATTCACCTTCAACAGTATTTGCGGATTTAGGCAGACAATGTATTGCAGGATTATTGCAAGGCATTGCGGATATTCCAGGAAATATTGCAGAAATTGCAAAAAAAATCTGGAGCGGCATCAAAGATGCCTGGGATAATCTGGGCGACAAAGTATTGGGTATAGGTGCGAAAGTTTTAAGTACCGGAAAAGATTTATGGGATTCCGTTCAAGGTGCCTGGGATAAAGTAAAAAATAACTCTATCGTTGCTAACGTTTCAGCAACGTTAAAAGGCGGCTGGGATAAACTCGATGCGGCATTGGACAAAGTGAAAAATCAGGCCAAAAATACCACTTACACATTCAAAGCAAAAGCTGTAGGTGCATGGAATAAACTGAAAGCATATGGGAGAACAGTTGTTGATAAAATCAAAAGTAAGTCAGCTGATTATACTGCGAACGCACGCGGTGCTTGGGACAGAATCAAAAATTATCTTGGGGAATTCGGAAGAAGTATCAAGAATAGAGCTGCAGATTATACTGCAAGAGCTTCGGGTGACTGGAGCGGTATAGCACGTAACGCACGTACATTGTATGACAGCGTTAAAAGCAAAACAGCTACTTTCCGAGCAAATGCCGTAGGTGCTTGGGACAAGGTTTCCGGTGTTTTAGGTCAGGCGAAAGACTGGCTGGTAAATAAGGTTGTGAACTGGAAAATATCAATACCTCATTTTGCATTGCCGCATTTGAAATTCAGCACATCACCATATAAATTTCTGGGAAAAACATTTCAGATACCAAAACTGGATGTTGAATGGTATGCAAGCGGTGGATTTCCAAAAACAGGAGAAATGTTCATGGCAAATGAAGCTGGTCCTGAATTGGTAGGAAAGATGGGAAATAAAACTACCGTCGCAAACCAGCAGCAAATTATAGCAGGTATTGAACAAGGTGTATATAAAGCGGTTATGGCAGCGTTTTCTATGCAGTCAGCAAAGAACGGAAAGTCTCAGAATGAAACCCCTACATTCAATATCTACGTTGGCGGCCGAAAGGTCACAGACGTAGTCGTAGAAGAAATTAATCACAGAACAAAATCGACAGGCGTATGCCCGATATTGGTTTAACCGGTACCGTCCGAAAGGGCGGTACTTTTTGAAGAAATGAGGTGACAAAAAAATGGCCGCATCTATCACAATCGGCGGCGTTGCCATGCCGGAACCGAAATTAAATGGTCTGAAAATTTCACGAAATAAGATCTGGTCGAAAAATGCAGGGCGTGGAGCAGATGGAACAATGACCGGCGATATTATAGCCCGGAAATGGAAGTTGGAAATTGAGTTTCTGCCGCTTACAGATGCACAGATGGCAACAGTAGAAGCGGCTGTTGAACCAGCATTTTTCAATGTAACTTTCCGAAGCCCTAAGACCGGAAAGAACATTACAGTAAATATGTATGCAGGCGATCTTACGTGTCCGGTATACACCTATGTCGGGGGGAAGCCACGGTATGTAGGTGTCACGGTAAACCTGATTGAAAAATAATCATCAGGAGGGAGGTACAAAATGCTTCAAGTTAATGAAATATTCAAAAATGCAGTAGAACAGGACAGCAGAACATTTAAGGCAAGAGTCATTCTGGGAAAAGATATTTTTGAGGGTATCAAAAGTTTTGCACTTAATGCTGCCTCGAACAATTCTGATCATATCAGTATCGGCGGAGCTGTGGCAGCCAGTATACAAGTCAAAATGGAAGCTACATCCATTTCACTCGAAAGTAAAGAAATAACGTTACAGATCGGAGTATTGTCCGGCACGGAGTATATATACTGTGACCTTGGAAAATTCACACCGGAAAAAGTGAATAATGATGACGGAATTATCAATTTTTGTGCATATGACAGGATGTATGTGAAGTTTTCAAAAGCATATGTAAGTAAATTGGAATACCCGGCAGACGGAAAAGAAGTGCTGAAAGAGATTAGTAACATGTCTGGTGTACCGCTTGCAAGCAGCATTGATAATCTCCCGTCCGGTGTCAAAATTCCGAAGCGTTGGAAAGAAACGGAAACAACGTATGATGACGAAGGCAATGAAATCACACAAGGGAATTATGTAAACCCATTCGACGGATATACCATGCAGGATGCCCTGGGATATGTTGCACAGTTCTATGGAAAATATTGTGTCATTAATCGAAATGGTGAAATTGAACTTCGTTGGTATGAACAGGCGGATTATGAAATATCTGCATCCAGATATTATGATGATCTGAAAAAAAGCGAAAGTCTGTTCAAGCTTGGCAGAATCCAGTGCGATACGGCAACCGTAACATTACTTTCCGGTGTGGGCACTGTAGGAATACAGATTGAGAATCCGGTTATGACGCAGCCCGTCCTTGATAAAATTTGCAATCAGCTGAAAGATTTTACTTTTCAGCCTGCTTCGGTATCTTTTCTTGGAGATCCACGTCTTGACATAGGAGATATCGTTACTATTCACGATAAATACGGAGGGAAAAGTAAGATCCCGATTATGAAGCTGTCGATGGATTATGATGGTGGATTAATTACAGAAATTGAAAGTCAGGGAAAAACGGAAATTGAATCCGGGAGCATAAGTAGCAGTAAAGGACCAACAGCACAGGCGATTGAACGGCTAAACATGGAATTGGTTGCAGCGAAAGAAATCATAGGACAGAAGGCAAGCTTTGATGATTTGAAAGCGACAAAAGCTACATTCGATAAAATGAGTGCGAGTTATGGTGAATTTGCAGATCTGACCACCAAAAGACTGGAAGTCGGAGAAGCAAACATAGAACAGTTGAAAACAGAAAATGCAAATATCAGTGGGCGTTTGACGGCAGGCGAGGCAGAGATCAAAGTTATTAAGACAGATAAGGCAAATATAAAAGATCTGGATGCAGCGAATGCCAGAATTGATAGTATTTCCGGAAATTTAGCTGATTATAAGGTGATAATAACCGGAAGACTTGAGGCTGTAAATGCGGTTCTTGGTTCGTTAGATGCAAATTATGCAAAGATAGATCTTGCAAATATCAAAAACGGAAGTATTACAACTGCAATGATAGGTGTCGGTGTTGTAGGTTCTGCTCAAATTGCAGACGGATCTATTACCGATGCGAAAATAGTGGAGCTGACAGCCAACAAAATCACTGCCGGTACATTATCGGTGGAAAGGCTGATCATCTGTGGCGATAAGAATTCGATCATCTATGCAATCAATAATGCAGGTGAACTGGTATCTCAGAATGTAAATACGATAGATGGTGATGTACTGACCAAGAGAAGCATAACTGCAGATAAGATTGTGGCAGGTGCCATTACTGCCAATGAAATTGCGGGAAAGACCATCACAGCAAATAAAATTGCAACAGGTGCCATTACCACAGGCGAACTGGCAGCAGGCAGCGTGACAGCAGAAAAAATCAAGGCAGGTGCAATCAGTGCAGATAAGATAGCAGCAGGTGCAATCAGCGTAGATAAATTAACTTTTGGATTAAACAGTAATTTATATAATCTTGGATATGATAATTTTGCAACAATCACGGAAAGTACATTACTTTCATATCTTGAAGATTATCGAATAAGGCAAAGAGCAGAAGTAAAAGAATGTGGCGGATCATTTTTTACACAAGCACCTAATGTTCCCGGGGTCAATGCACTATGGCTTGACGGAAGAGAGGAAATATTGCCATCAGAAAATGGATTTATTTTGGGGAGCAGCAAAAAGCATGATGGTTTCATAACTTTAGTCCCTGGAAAAAAATACCTGATTTCTTTCTATATAAGATGTCCTTATCTTTCTGAATCAGAAAACAGAGGAATTGAGTTTTTGATATGGGAAAGCAAAGAACGTAGTCATTTGTATAATGGAAATACCTTAGCATCTAAGAAAAGTGAATATGTTTATTGCAGTTTGCAATGGGAAAGGAAAACAATAAAATACACGTGCGTTGAAGATTTTCCATATATAGCATTAGGTTTTGGTTATATGGAGGGTGCTTTGTATATAGTTTCTGGAATTCAAGTCGAACAGGTAGAAAATTTTGATACAGAACCAAGCCCATTTTCCGTGTCAAATGTACAGACTGTAGATGCAAAAGATCTGGAGAATGACGGTATAGCGGCTATCAGTGATAATCTCGGTACATTCCAAAAAGGTATACTAAAATCCGGAAATTATAGCGGTTCTTCTGGAGAAGCATTTTCAGGTAGTGGATTTCTTATAGATCTGAACAATGGCTATATTAACACTCCCAAAATACGAATTGCGGGCAATGGGAAAACATACTGCAATCACGATGGTATTGCAGTAGATACAGATGCATTAGTCAGAAATTACGCAATATGTTATACAGCTGGTGCGACCGCCGCCAAAACAGTTAGTTTGACAGAGTTCAAATTGTACACCGGTGCACGGGTTACGGTACGTTTCAACTACGCCAACACGGCCACAAAACCAACATTGAATGTAAACGGTACAGGTGCAAAAGCAATTTATTACAAAAACAGCAACATCCCAGCAGAACTGATCGAGCAGTACACAGTTCTGGAACTGGTCTACAGCGGATCGTATTGGTACGTGGTCGGGGATATTGATGCAGCAGTGCTTCTGTCAACAACAGCAGTAACTCCATCAGCAACAGGAAGCTGGTACTATTCTTCAGCAATCAGTTCCCTGGCGAATTATGATGAAATTCGTGTATGGCTGGAAATTGCCGATGGTGAAAAAGGCTGGATCACACTGACCAGAAAAGATGCGGCAGAGACAGTGCATACACTGTATCTTACAGCATCCTATAATGCACGCGTTCAGCTGAAATGGGATACATCAAACAATAAGGTAGGCGTATACGTCCGCAACATTGGATCCGGTTGGACAGTGAATCAGGTAAGTATCAAGCGTATTGAAGGGTTGAAACTGAAATAGGAGGGCGAAAATGGCAAGTATTACAGAGAACTTAAAAAAGATACTGGCGGCAGTTTACGGGCGGGATGTCCGGCAGGCGATCCATGACAGCATCCTGGATTGTCACAATGATATCGAAGCATGCAAAAGTTATACAGATGAGCATGTGGAAGAAATGGAAACGAAGATGGCAGGTATTACAGGGCGGTGCGAGGCATTGTTATTAAAAACACGCAAGGACATCCGAAATGTACAGGCGATTTTTTCAGTGGAAATTACAGTGGCGGTTGTTGATGGAAAACTGTGGGAGGCACAGACATCCGGTGATGCGTGTGTATTTGCCGAGGGTGTCAGAACCCAGTGCACAACATTGGATGTAAAACCGGGCGAACGGTATATCGTGCATACGAGCATGGTATCGCGATCCGGCAGCGGACGGGGCAAGTACCCGATTATTTATGCGATCAACGGCAGTACCTCTAACTTTGTGATGGTCTCAGCAGTAGAAATCGAAGAAGAAGGTGACTGCGACTATATCGTTACCGTTCCGGATGGTGTGAAATATATGCTGATATCAGCCAACGAGAGCGGCGAAGGTATCTGGATTCGAAAAATCAATGTTCTTACAGAGTAACAAGAAAGGAAAGACTAACGAGGATGAAAAAAGAAATGGTTTGTACGATTACAGGAGCAATCGGTGGGACGATTGCTTATTTTTTTGGAGGCTGGGATCAGGCTATTGTAACTTTAATCATTTTCATGGCAATCGACTACTTATCAGGTCTGATCGTTGCCGGGGTATTCCACAACAGTAAGAAAACGTCAACAGGGACATTGGAAAGTCGGACAGGCTGGAAAGGTCTGTGCAGGAAATGCATGACACTGCTGTTCGTGCTGGTGGCGTACCGGCTGGATCTGGCAATCGGTGTGGATTACATCCGTGATGCGGTGATCATCGGGTTTATTGCCAACGAACTGATCAGCATCGTAGAGAATGCCGGACTGATGGGCATACCGCTGCCTGCAGTGATCGCCAATGCGATCGACATACTGACACAGAAAGCAGAGAAAAAGGGGGACGCATGAGCGTCCTCTGAGAAAGGCGGTAGAGATTATGAACAAGATTAACCGAATGATTTCAAATTACAATTATAATCCCGGCAATATTTCCAGGATCAAATATATTGTGATCCATTATGTCGGAGCATTGGGCGGAGCACAGGAAAATTGTGCATACTATGGTGGTGGTAACCGCGGGGCATCTGCACACTATTTTGTCGGTTTCGCCGGCGAAATCTGGCAGTGTGTGGAAGATCAGAATATTGCCTGGCATTGTGGGGCGAGCAGTTACAAACATCCGGAATGCAGAAACGCTAATAGCATTGGGATTGAGATGTGTGTGCGAAAGAAGAATGCGGCGAGTCTTGGGGCAACCGACAAGGACTGGTACTTCGAAGAGACAACAGTACGGTCTGCTATTGAGCTGACCAGATACCTGATGAAGAAATATAACATCCCTGCAGATCATGTCATTCGCCACTATGATGTAACTGGAAAGATTTGCCCGAATCCGTATGTATACAATACAGGTACGTACACTTGGGCTGCGTTCAAGAAAGCTATTTCTGGACAGAGTGGCGATATTCTTCCAGCAACCGACAAACCATGGTACCGTGTTCGCAAGACCTGGAAGAACGCCAGCAGCCAGATCGGAGCGTTTCAGACGCTCAAGAAAGCCAAGCAGTGTGCGGATCAGCATGCCGGTTATCATATCTACAATGATGCCGGTAAAAAGTTGTATACATCTGCTAAAGTTCCGTATAAAATAAAAGTAACAAAAACGAACGTCCCAATCCGGACAGGACCAGCAAAAAAATACAGCAAGGCAAGAGCATGCTGCCCGGTTGGAGTGTATGAGATCGTGGAAGAAAAGAACGGTTTCGGAAGGCTGAAAAGCGGTGCTGGCTGGGTGTACTTAAAGAAAGTTGAGAGAGTGTAATTATTATAGGAAAGAAGTAGTCAAAAAAGTAGTCAAATCAAGAAAACAAACGATAAAACATTGTAAAACCGGGCAGTGTAAGTAACTATTATCCTCATTGGTAGTGAGGAGGTCACGGGTCCGAGTCCCGTCAGCAGCTTAACAGAAAAAATACCGGAAATCCAGTAAGTCAGGGGTTTCCGGTATTTTTGTGTTCTGAAATATGTGTTTTTCTGGCATATAAAAAGCTTAAAGTAAATTGAAAAAACGTAAAACGTTGAGAAAGTGCAGTCAAAAGACAGTCAGAAAAATTTCATGCCAAAATGCAGTCAGAAGAATTTCTGGTTGCACCGCCTGTTAAAATGTGTTAATATCTTTCGGGGAAGCACAAATGTACACTATAGAAAGAGTATACAGCAAAAGATGCATATAGAAGAGACAGGAGGACTTTGAAGTGGAAGAAAAGAATCGATATTATGTGGTTACCAAGAAAGCGGTTCCGGAAGTACTTCTGAAAGTAGTAGAGGCGAAACGGCTGCTGGAGTCAGCGAAAGCGTCCACAGTACAGGAAGCAGCAGATATGGTCGGCATCAGCCGCAGCTCTTTTTATAAATATAAAGACGATATTTTTCCGTTTCATGACAATGCAAAAGGAAAAACGATCACGTTTATGATCCAGATGGATGATGAGACCGGACTTTTGTCGGATGTACTGCATATCGTGGCAGATTATCATGCCAATATCCTGACGATCCATCAGAGTATTCCGATCAACGGCATCGCATCTCTGACGCTCAGTGTGGAGATCCTCGCTACGACAGGAGATATATCGGCGATGATGCAGGATATTGAAATACAGTGCGGTGTACAGTACATCAAAATTTTAGCAAGAGAATAAAAAAGCAATTCTTTGGACAAAAGAACCAGAGATAAGCATAAAAGAAAACAACAGGAGGCTTAAAATGATCCAGATTGCAGTCTTAGGATATGGAACAGTAGGTTCCGGAGTGGTAGAAGTTATCAATACCAATCACAGCAGCATCAATAAAAAAGCAGGAGAAGAGATCAACATCAAATATGTGCTTGATCTTCGTGATTTCCCGGGAGATCCGATCCAGGAAAAAATCGTACATGATTTTGATGTTATTTTAAATGATCCGGAGATTAAAATTGTCGTTGAAGTTATGGGCGGTGTGGAGCCGGCGTATACTTTCACAAAAAAAGCACTGCTCGCAGGAAAGAGTGTCTGCACATCCAATAAAGAACTGGTGGCACGTCACGGTGCAGAGCTGCTTGAAATCGCAAGAGAAAGAAACATCAACTATCTGTTTGAGGCAAGCTGCGGCGGCGGTATTCCGATCATCCGTCCTTTGAATTCTTCTTTGACTGCAGATGAGATCGATGAGATCACCGGTATTCTGAACGGAACTACAAACTACATTCTTACAGAAATGGCGGAGAAAGGTTCTGATTTTGCAGATGTATTAAAAGAAGCACAGGATCTTGGATACGCAGAACGCAATCCGGAAGCAGACGTAGAAGGTTACGATGCATGCCGTAAGATCGCAATCCTTTCCTCTCTGGCATTTGGCAGACAGGTTGATTACGAAGATATCTATACAGAAGGTATCAGCAAGATCACGGCAACCGATATCAAGTATGCAAAAGCAATGGGACAGATGATCAAACTGCTGGCAGTCAGCCGTAAAGTTGACGGAAGCTTTTACGCAATGGTATCACCGGTGCTGGTTGGACCGTCCGATCCTCTGTACAGCGTAAACGGTGTATTCAATGCCATTTTTGTACATGGCAATGTACTCGGAGATGCAATGTTCTACGGAAGCGGAGCCGGAAAACTGCCGACCGCAAGTGCTGTCGTAGCTGACGTAGTCGATGAGGCAAGACATCTGAACCGCAGCATCATGGCATTCTGGAGCAGCAAAAAACTGGAACTGACCGACATCAGCAATTCCAGCCGCAAATTCTTTGTACGTGTCAAAGGAACTCCGGAAACAGAACTTGCAAAAGTGCAGGAAGTATTCGGAAACGTACAGCCGGTTGTTGTGGCAGATGTAGACGGAGAGTTTGGATTCGTGACAGAAGTGATGACAGAAGCAGAATACAAAGCAAAAGCAGAAAGCTTTGGTGAAGTGCTTGGCATGATCCGCGTTCGCCGTGTCGAAGACTAAGAAAAAGAATGATTAAATTTATAAAAAGAGAACTGTTGCTTTGGCAGATGATATATCTGCCTGGCAACAGTTCTTTGAATTTTCAGATTTCGCCTACCAGTTCACGGTAAAATTCAAGGAGCGTCATCTGTGCATATGGGAGAGCCCAGAGCAGTCCGACAAAGCAGGCAATGACTGCGAGCAGCATGATCGGTATAAAGCTCAACTCCAGAACAAAATAGCGGAGCCGGTTGCCCTGCATCAGATCATGGCTTTCACGTAAGAGATCTATGGCACTGGTCTGCGGATTGTCAATATAAAGCGGAGTTACCAGTGCAAAATCCAGGCGGATCACAACGCTGCCGATCACGGCGGCAAAGATCAGCAGACTTGCGATCATAATACCAAAAGCGTTGTAGAAAACGGATGACAGTACAAATACGATGATACCCGGAAGGAAAATCACGGTGGACAAAATCGAAATGATAAGCTGGGATACAATAATACGATCCGGCTGGTGGCGAAAAGCATACAAAAGATCAGAAAGTTGTCCGTCGCTGCCACGGCTCATGTCAAGCAGGATCGTAACCGGACCGACGCTTAAAATTGACAGGAGCAGATCGGTGATAAAAGAAATCACCAGATAAGAGATACTGTTGCCTGTGTCCGGGAAAAGAGCAGCCGGGAGCATATTGACCAGCATGATAATTCCAAAAGTAATGACATAGGCCATAACCGGGAGGCTGAAGCGATGTGCCAGAGATTCCCTTGCCAGTTGTTTTAACTGCGAAGAAGTTCGTTTCATAAGATTCACTCCATTCTGTAAAAGGTAAGCCGATCAGGATTCGGCTGAAATAAATGATGAAAGAGGTACTGTATGGAAAAACAAGAAAAAAACTGCAGGCCGGACAACCTTTATTACTGCGGTATAGTCCTGCCGCTTGCAGGAATATTGTTTCTTGCATTGCTGAGGTTACTGAAAATTCCGTTAAATCATATTTTGCTGCCGTGCATTTTCCATAAGCTGACCGGACTTTACTGTCCTGGATGCGGCGGTACACGGGCAGTATACTGGCTGCTGAAAGGAAATGTGGCATATAGTTTACATTACCACAGCATTGTACTTTACGGAGCAGTACTTTATGTATGGTATATGCTATCCAATACCGTGCAGTATGTAAGCCGCGGCAGAATCACGATCGGCATGAAATACCGTCCGGTGTATGGCAAAATTGCAGTGGTTCTGCTGGTGGTGAATACCATATGGAAAAACGGAAACCTGCTGCTGTTTCACAAAGGGCTGTGAAAATGGCTCCTTTCTCATATTTTGCGGTCCCCAAGTCGCCCAGGTTTTATGATGCTACGAATTGCTCCGCATTCTATGCTCTCGCAATTCTAATCCATTCGGAATCCGCCCTGTCGGGCTACTTCCTCATGTCTTACGGTCCCCAAGTCGCCCAGGTTCTATGATGCTACGAATTGCTCCGCATTTCATGCTCTCGCAATTCTAAAACATTCGAAATCCGCACATTTTCTATGAAAATGGCTCCTTTCTCATGTTTTGCAGGGTTCAAAGTCACAAATTTTCATGTAAACATGAAATTTGCGACTGTTTCACCCTTTGCATCATAATATCATAGACAAATTGGAAACTCAAGTGTATCATAAGGGGGCGGCTGTTACAGTCGGCACAAAGATGTTTGGAAATTGCCTGACGTAGGGCAAGGAGTAGAAACGTTGGAAAAATTGTATGTAATGGAGGCTTATATGAACATAAATCAACGTCTTGCAGAGGAATTAAAGATTGAATTATGGCAGGTGGAGGCTGCAGTCAAACTGATCGATGAGGGGAATACGATTCCGTTTATTTCACGTTATCGTAAGGAGGTCACAGGATCGCTGAATGACGAAGTTCTGCGAAAACTTTCGGAACGTCTGACTTATCTGCGTAATCTGGAAGATAAAAAGAAGCAGGTGCTGGCATCAATCGAGGAGCAGGGCAAACTGACGGATGAGCTGCGGGAAAAAATCCAGGCAGCGGAAACTCTGGTAGTTGTGGAAGATCTGTATCGCCCGTATCGTCCAAAGAGAAGAACGAGAGCGACAATCGCAAAAGAAAAAGGACTGGAACCACTGGCAAACACGATTCTGTTGCAGATGACAAAGAAAACGCTGGAAGAGGAAGCAAGTGCGTATATTGACCCGGAAAAAGAAGTGAATACCTGGCAGGAAGCACTGCAGGGAGCAGGTGATATTCTGGCTGAGACGATTTCAGATGATGCAAATTACCGTATCCGCATCCGTAGCCTGACACAGAAAGAGGGTAAAATCGTGACAGAAGCAAAAGATGAGAAAGCAGCTTCTGTTTACGAGATGTACTATCAGTATGAAGAGCCAGTTGCAAAAATGGCAGGTTACCGTGTGCTGGCGATCAACCGCGGCGAAAAGGAAAAATTCCTGACCGTAAAACTGGAAGCTCCGGAAGATCGGATTCTTGGTTATTTAAGAAAACAGATCATGGTGCGTGAAAATCCGCAGACTTCCGAATTCCTGGAAAAAGTGATCGAGGACAGTTACCGCAGACTGATCGCCCCGGCAGTAGAGCGTGAGATCCGCAATGCACTGACCGAGCAGGCGGAAGATGGTGCGATCCAGGTGTTTGGCAAGAATCTGGAACAGCTTCTGATGCAGCCTCCGATCGCCGGACAGGTTGTGCTTGGCTGGGACCCGGCGTTCCGTACCGGATGTAAGCTGGCGGTTGTCGATGCGACCGGAAAAGTGCTGGATACGACCGTCATTTACCCGACAGCACCGACTAATGAAAAAAAGATCCAGGCGGCAAAAGAAAAATTAAAAGAATGGATCCGCAAGTATCACATCACGCTCTTTTCCGTTGGAAATGGAACGGCATCCAGAGAATCTGAGCAGGTGATCGTAGAGCTTTTCCATGAGATTCCGGAAAAAGTGCAGTATGTGATCGTAAACGAAGCCGGGGCATCTGTTTATTCTGCGAGTAAACTGGCAACAGAAGAATTTCCGAATTTTGATGTAGGACAGAGAAGTGCTGCATCTATCGCCAGAAGAATCCAGGACCCGCTGGCAGAATTGGTGAAAATTGAGCCAAAATCCATCGGAGTCGGACAGTATCAGCATGATATGAACCAGAAAAAACTGGGCGAAGCACTGGGCGGAGTCGTGGAAGACTGTGTAAACCGTGTCGGTGTGGATTTAAATACCGCATCTGCATCCCTGCTTTCCTATGTTTCCGGTATTTCCAAAGTGATCGCGAAAAATATCGTTGCATACCGCGAAGAAAACGGAAGCTTCCAGAACAGAAAAGAACTTCTGAAAGTTGCAAAATTAGGACCAAAAGCATTTGAGCAGTGTGCCGGATTCCTCAGGATACGTAGCGGAGAAAATCCACTGGACTGCACAGGAGTCCATCCGGAGAGCTATGCGGCAGCAGGCAAACTTCTGGAGTGTCTCGGCTATACAAAAGAAGACATCACAGCCGGAAATTTAAACGGAATTTCCGGAAAGATCAGAGATTACAAAAAAATGGCAGAAGAGCTGGAAATCGGCGAGCCGACACTGCGTGACATCACGGCAGAACTGGAAAAACCTGGCCGAGATCCGCGTGATGAAATGCCAAAACCGATCCTTCGAAGCGATGTTCTGGCGATGGAAGACTTAAAAGAAGGCATGGTACTTAAAGGAACCGTTCGAAACGTCATTGATTTCGGAGCATTCGTGGATATCGGTGTACACCAGGACGGCCTGGTGCATGTCTCTGAGATGAGCAGTAAAAAGTTCGTAAAACATCCGCTGGATGTCGTAAAAGTAGGCGATATCATCGATGTGAAAGTGATCGGCATCGACCTCAAGAAAAAAAGAATTTCTCTGTCCATGAAATTGTAAAAGTTTTCCGAAAATGCTTGACAAAAGAAAAAATTATCTTATAATTGCAGATAGCAGAAATCTTCGGGGCGGGGCGTAATTCCCCACCGGCGGTATAGTCCGCGACCCGCGTAAGCGGCTGACATGGTGAAATTCCATGACCGACAGTCAAAGTCTGGATGAGAGAAGAACATACGATGGTATATCAAAGCCCTGAATCTGTAGAACAGATTCAGGGCTTTTTATTTCAAAATGATGGCATCGTATCAGACGAAGATCTTCCTGTGAATTAAATTCAAAAAGGAGAGATGGACGTATGAACAGTTCAGGTACAAATGCAGTGAAAACAACTGCAGAAAGAAGTAACTTAAGAAATCTGGTGCAGATTGGTATGTTGGGGGCGGTTTCCGTTGTGTTGATGATGTTTGAAATACCGCTTTTCTTTGCACCGTCTTTCTATAAGATTGACTTGAGTGAAATTCCGGTTCTGATCGGTACCTTTGCGATGGGACCGGTCGCAGGCATGTTTATCGAACTGATCAAAGTCGTACTGCACATGCTTTTTAAAGGATCATCGACCGCAGGTGTCGGAGATTTCGCCAATTTCCTGATTGGCTGTGCCATGATCGTACCGGCAGGTCTGATCTACCAGAAAAAGAAAAGCAAAAAAAGTGCAGTGATCGGAATGATCGCAGGTACGCTGTTTATGGCATTTATCGGATGCTTCTTAAATGCTTTTGTGCTGCTCCCGGCATATGGAAAGGCATTCGGTATGCCGGTCGATGCACTGGTTGCCATGGGAACGGCAGTGAATCCGGCAATCAACAGCCTGCTCACTTTTGTTGTTCTGGCAGTTGCACCATTTAACATTTTAAAAGGACTGATCGTTGGTGTGATCACCTTCCTGCTTTATAAGCACGTAAGCCCGATTCTTCACGGAACACAGTTCTAATACAGAAAAGTGAATATCACATAACCCGAAACGAATACCATGTAACCGGAGGAAAGCTTGTGCTTTTTAAAGTTACGTGGTATTCTTTTTTTCGTGAGCAGGGAAACAAATAAACACGAAACAGATGCTGTATCAGATATGGATTTTAACCCAGGCATCTTGAAAGTGCGGGTATTATCAAGAGAAAGGCGGCAGAAAATGTCAAAAATACAGAAGATCAATAAACAGACAGAAAACAGATTTCTGAATCTGTATGATCTGGAAGCAAAAGACCGGATGGGCGGCGATATCCATTATTATGTTTCATCCAGAGCGAAAACACAGAATGATCTGAAAATAAATACAAGAAATGAAAAGCCGGACGGTGTGATCATTTATAGCCTTTATGGGGAGAAAAAAGACAGGGTTGTGCTGATACGCCAGTACCGTTATCCGCTGGATGATTATGTTTATGAACTGCCATCAGGGCTGGTAGACCAGGGAGAAGATTACAGGCAGGCGGGCATCCGCGAAATGAAAGAAGAGACCGGACTTGATTTCTCACCGCTGACACCGGATACGCTCTATGAAAGACCATTTTTTACAAGCGTCGGCATGACAGATGAATGTTGTGCCACGGTTTATGGTTATGCGAGCGGTCAGATTAGCCGGGAAGGCCTGGAAGATACCGAAGATCTGGAAGTCGTGCTGGCAGACAGAGAAGAGGTACGCCGCATCCTGAAAGAAGAGCGTGTGGCGATCATGTGTGCATATATGCTGATGCATTTTCTGAAAGAAGAAGAACCTTTCGGCTTTTTGCAGTTGTAAGCAAAAAACTGGTATGCTATAATCAAATGCTAAGGTCAGATAGATTCTGTCAGGTAAATATCAGCAAAGCTGACCAGAATTGCGTGCCAAGTTTCGCGTGCATTCGACTTGAAACAGAAAATTTCAAACACAACAGGAGGAAAAAGTGGGAGCAAAAGTTGAAGTAAAAATGACACCGAAGATCATGTATGATTTCATGATGTACCATACTTACCGCAGTTTCAGCGGCATTTTTGGTATCATTCTCGGAATTGCGGCATTTGTGATGTTTGGCACGACGCTGGGCAAAACAGATCTGTCTTACAGCATCGTATACTGTCTGTTCGGTGTGTGGTTTATCGTTTATCTTCCGGTCAGCCTTTATACAAAATCAAAAAGGCAGGTAGAAAAAAGCGAAGTATTTAAAAATCCGGTCACTTACATTTTGAATGACGAAGGGATCGAGATCGTACAGGGAGAAGAAAAGGTACAGTGCGGCTGGAAGAATATACTGAAAGTATGCAGCAGCAAAAAAAATGTGCTGATCTACTCAGGAAAAAGAAATGCATTTGTTCTCCCAAAAGAAGCCATCGGAGAACAATACGATACGCTTGTAACTTTAGTGCAAAAAAATATGCCCAAAAAGAAAGTGAAATTATGATTATAGAGACAAACAGCGAAAAAGAAACATTTGAACTCGGAAAAAAAATCGGTGAAAATGCAAAGGCAGGTCAGATCTATACACTGACCGGAGATCTTGGCGTAGGCAAAACCGTTTTTACACAGGGGCTTGCAGCAGGGCTTGGCATCACAGAGCCGGTAAACAGCCCAACCTTTACGATCGTGCAGATGTACGAAGACGGTCGTCTGCCGTTTTATCATTTTGATGTGTATCGCATCGGTGATATCGAAGAGATGGAAGAGATCGGCTACGAGGACTGTTTTTACGGTGAGGGTGTATGCTTGATCGAGTGGGCAGATCTGATCCAGGAGATTCTGCCGCCGGATGTGATCGCCATTGAAATCGAGAAAAATCTAGAAAAAGGATTTGATTACCGCAAGATCACGATTTCAGATCCGGAGGAAAAGAAAGCACAGCTTTAGGAGGAAAACATGAAAGTTTTGGGAATAGACAGCTCAGGGCTGGTGGCATCGGTTGCTGTTGTGGAAGATGATATTTTACTTGCAGAATACACGGTAAATTATAAAAAAACACACTCTCAGACCTTGCTTCCGATGCTGAAAGAAATCGGAGATATGATAAATCTGGACTTAAACAGCCTGGATGCGATCGCAATCGCTGCCGGGCCGGGATCCTTTACCGGTCTGCGTATTGGTTCTGCCACGGCAAAAGGTCTGGGGCTGGCACTTGACAAACCGATCATACCGGTTCCGACGGTAGACGGACTGGCCTATGATTTATGGGGAACAGATAAAATCGTCTGCCCGATCATGGATGCAAGAAGAAACCAGGTCTATACCGGCATTTACGAATTCTGCGATGGAAAACTCCAGATACTGGAAAATCAGATGGCGGTTTCTGTCACAGAGATTGCAGAAAAACTTAATGCACTTGGAAGAGAAGTTATTTTTCTTGGCGACGGCGTTCCGGTTTACCGCAAAACGTTGGCGGAAGTGATAAAAATTCCGTATTCGTTTGCTCCGGCACATATGAACAGACAGCGTGCATCTGCGGTTGCAGTTCTTGGAGCACAGTACTATGTACAGGGACGAGCAGAAAGTGCAATGGAACATAAACCGGATTATCTGCGTCTTTCTCAGGCAGAGAGAGAGCGAAAAGAAAGGGAAGAACAGAATCGTGCTTGAAATACGTGCAATGCAGGCAGAAGATCTGGAGGCAGTTGTAAGAACAGAAAGTCAGATTTTTTCCCGACCATGGAGCAGAAAAGGATTTGAAGATGCACTGCGTCAGAAAGAGACGATCTATCTGGTTGCATATGAAAAGGAAATACTGGCAGGATATTGCGGACTGTTGCAGTCTTTTGATGAGGCTGATATCACAAACGTAGCAGTTGTGGAGAAGTTTCGCAAAAAAGGGGTTGCCACCGAACTTCTGGAGCAATTGTTTTTGCGTGGATATGAACGCGGAATCGAAAATTTCACACTGGAAGTGCGGGTTGGCAATGCACCTGCTATCCATTTATATGAAAAACTTGGGTTTGAGCGTTCCGGTATCCGACCGAATTTTTACGAGAAACCAAAAGAAGATGCACTGATCATGTGGAAATACGGCAACCACTAGGATTCCTCTAATTCCCACTGTACGAAAGGAATACTTTTCGTTATACTGTTGCTGTCGCAAAGGAAATCAGAAAAAGCATACAAAAGGGGTATCACCTGGGGAGGATACGATGAGAAAAGAGAATAAGATTTACTGCAACAGCTGCGGAAAAAGAATTGTGGATACGATTGGAAGAGACATGGAAGAATATATTCATATTGAAAAAATCTGGGGATATCCTTCGGAAAAAGACGGAGAATGCCACAGCTTCGATCTGTGTGAACCTTGTTACGATAAAATGACAGCAGCATTTGTATTAAAACCAGAAATAAAAGAAGAGACAGAGCTGCTGTAGAAAAGAAAGAAGAAACGAAAGAAAAAGAAACTGAAGAAAGAGTAAGGAAAAAAGAATGCTTGATGTTTGTTTGCTTGGATGCGGCGGTATGATGCCGCTTCCAAGACGTTGGCTGACAGCCTTGATGCTGCGATATAACGGAAGCAGTATTCTGATCGACTGTGGCGAAGGAACACAGATCGCGATCAAAGAAAAAGGGTGGAGTTTTAAACCAATCGATGTGATCTGTTTTACACACTATCACGGGGATCATATCAGCGGGCTTCCGGGTCTGCTTTTGTCGATGGGAAATGCAGAACGTCATGAACCGCTGACTTTGATCGGTCCAAAGGGGCTGGAACGTGTGGTGAATGCACTTCGGACAATTGCACCGGAGCTGCCTTTTGAAATATATTATAAAGAAATCCAGGGAACAGAAGAAACCTTTGAGATGAACGGTTATCGAATCCGTGCATTCCGTGTAAACCACAATGTGCTTTGTTACGGATATACTATGGAGATTGACCGTGCGGGGAAATTTGATGTAGAGCGGGCAAAAGCGGCAAATATTCCGCTGTGCTGCTGGAATCCGCTTCAGAAGGGGAATGTTGTCGAATTTGAGGGTGTGCACTATACACCGGATATGGTTCTTGGAGAAGCCAGAAAGGGAATCAAACTGACTTACACGACAGATACCAGACCGACCAGATCCATCATCCAGAATGCAGAGCACTCAGATCTGTTTGTCTGCGAAGGCATGTATGGCGAGGATGATAAAAAGTCTAAGGCACTGGAGCATAAACATATGATGTTCAAAGAAGCAGCAAAATTGGCAGCGGAAGCAGAAGTGTCAGAGTTATGGCTGACACATTACAGTCCGTCACTGGTACGTCCGGAAGAATTTATGGATGGCGTGCGTGAAATTTTCCCAAATGCTTACCCGGGAAAAGACGGAAAAAGTACAGTGCTGTCATTTGAAGAGGAATGACAGTCGACAGAAAAGTCTGGTAAATCAATGCCTTTGGGCTTGATATAATAGGAAGGATAGATACGAGATGGAAGAAAAGAAAGATATACTGATTCTGGGAATCGAAAGTTCCTGTGATGAAACGGCAGCTTCTGTTGTGAAAAACGGAAGAACGGTTTTGTCCAATGTTATTTCCTCTCAGATTGAACTGCATAAACTTTATGGCGGCGTAGTGCCGGAAATTGCATCAAGAAAGCATATTGAAAAAATAAATCAGGTCATCACAGAAGCTCTTGAAGAAGCAAACGTCACACTGGATGATCTGGATGCGATCGCGGTTACCTATGGACCTGGACTGGTGGGGGCTTTGCTTGTCGGAGTGGCCGAGGCAAAGGCGATCAGCTATGCTAAAAATCTGCCTCTGGTAGGTGTGCACCATATAGAAGGGCATATTTCTGCAAATTATATTGAACATCCGGATCTGGAGCCGCCGTTTGCATGCCTGGTAGTATCCGGAGGACATACACACCTGGTTGTGGTAAAAGATTACGGAAAATACGAAATCCTCGGATGCACCAGAGACGATGCGGCCGGAGAAGCATTTGATAAAGTGGCCCGTGCGATCGGACTTGGCTATCCGGGCGGACCAAAGATTGATAAACTTGCAAAAGAAGGAAATCCGCTGGCGATTTCATTTCCAAAAGCAAAAGTTGCAGATGCACCATATGATTTCAGTTTCAGCGGTCTGAAGTCAGCAGTCCTGAACTATCTGAATGGATGCAAAATGAAGAACCAGCCGATCGTAGAAGCAGATGTGGCAGCTTCCTTTCAGAAAGCAGTTGTTGATGTTCTAGTAGAACATTCCATGTGGGCAATCGATGAATATGGATTTGATAAATTTGCCATTGCAGGGGGAGTTGCCTCCAATTCAGCACTTCGCATGGCAATGGAAGAAGCCTGCAGAAAGAAAGGTATCAAATTTTACCATCCGTCCCCGATTTTCTGTACAGATAATGCAGCGATGATCGGAGTGGCAGGATATTATGAATATCTGGCAGGAACAAGATCCGGACTGGATCTGAATGCAGTTCCGAATCTGAAACTGGGGGAACGCTAAATGAAAGAAAAGCACACGGCGATCGTTCTGGCAGCAGGGAGCGGCAAAAGAATGCACAGTCAGGTACAGAAGCAGTATATGGATCTGTTTGGAAAACCAGTTTTGTATTACGCACTCAGACAATTTGAAGAATGCGAATTTATAGATGAAGTGATACTGGTTACAAAAAAAAGATGAGATTGCATATTGCAGAGAGAAGATTGTGGAAGTTTATCATTTGCAAAAGGTGAAAGATATTATTGAAGGCGGGGAAGAACGCTATCTTTCTGTATATAATGCACTGAAAGCTGCCGGAGCATGTGATTACATCTATATCCATGACGGAGCAAGACCATTTGTAGATCAGGAAATGCTGCAGCGGTTAAAAGAAGCGGTATGCACTTATGGTGCGTGTGTGGCAGCAGTTCCTTCGAAAGATACACTGAAACTGGCTGACGAAGCGTTATTTGCAAAAGAAACATTAAAGAGAAGTGAAGTTTGGAACATCCAGACTCCGCAGGTTTTTGCGTATCCTGATATTTTAGGTGCTTATGAAAAAATGATGCAGGAGGACCATACCAAAATGGGAATCACGGATGATGCAATGGTGCTGGAGAAAATGGAAGGTCAAAAAGTAAAACTGGTGGAAGGCTCTTATTATAATATCAAGATTACAACACCGGAGGATCTGGATATCGCTGAAATCTTTGTGAAAAAGTGTAATTTACAGGAAAATTGAAAAAAACAAAAAAATATCAAAAAAAGTGTTGACAAAACGAAAATTGGATGATATTATTAGTTTCGCTGATTGCACTGGAGAGGTATCGAAGTGGTCATAACGAGGCGGTCTTGAAAACCGTTTGTCCGCAAGGGCGCGTGGGTTCGAATCCCACCCTCTCCGTTCATCACATGAGAATATCATGTGATAATATAATATAAAATGCTATTCGAGCAACTATGGAGAAATACCCAAGCTGGCCGAAGGGGCTCCCCTGGAAAGGGAGTAGGTCGTTAACAGCGGCGCGAGGGTTCAAATCCCTCTTTCTCCGTTCGACAAACTTCTTGAAAAAAGTACTTGACAAAAGATGACAAATACGATAAAATACAGAAGTTCGTCAAAAGACGCAGAAACAGGTAGTCGAGGAATTATAGAAAATGATCCGGGGACGGAATCAAAAAGATGAAAAAAGTACTTGACAAACCGGAAAGACTTTGATAAAATATCAGAGTTGCTGCGAAAGAGACAAAGCAACACAGTCTGGTACGACTTAAGAAGTTCGAAAGAACTTCGAAAAAAAGTTTAAAAAAGTACTTGACAAGCACAAAGAGATGTGCTAAAATAACAAAGCCGACGCGAACAGCGAACGGC
>NZ_JAJEQE010000002.1 GCF_020687205.1 Hominisplanchenecus faecis | reverse complement strand
TAGTGAATCGCAGTGTGACATATGTTGAAATCAGTAAAGAAGTGAAAACCGAAAAACTGTGATCTATTTGAAAAACTTGTGTTTGTCGTATAGATTAAAGCCACTTCTTTTAACACATTTCATTCGATTTATCTGTGTTTTTGCTTCAAAATATTTTTATCATTATTATTTATTTTTATGTATTCATTTATTTTTTTATGCTAACCACTCTGCACACTGCTGTTATCTCGAAGCATATAATTTTTACAGAAAGAAGGATTCCCTGTGGCTGCTAACATAACTTATCACGAACAAACCGACATGGACAATATCCGCAAACTTCGTGAAGTTTTGAAAACTTTACCTGCTTTTGCAAAGGATTATTTTCGTGCCATTGAACCTACAACTTCCACAAAAACCCGCATTTCTTATGCCTATGATATCCGGATTTTTTTCCAGTTTCTGATATCTCAAAATCCGTCTCTTGCAAAAATCGGGATTCCGAACTTAAACGTTTCCGTACTGGATCAGTTAAAACCGATCGATATTGAAGAATATATGGAATATCTGAAGCTCTATGACAGTCCGAATGACCAGACGACAATCACAAACGGGGAACGTGGATTAAAGCGAAAAATTTCTTCTCTTCGAAGCTTTTATACTTACTATTATAAAAGACAGGCAATCGAGACCAATCCGGTCCAGCTGGTCGATATGCCAAAGATCCATGACAAAGCCATTATCCGCCTCGACGCCGGTGAAACGGCTGCACTGCTGGATTATATTGAACACTGCGGTGATCAGCTCACCGGTCAGCGAAAAGCTTATTACGAAAAAACAAAACTGCGTGATCTTGCCATTGTCACTCTCCTGCTTGGTACCGGTATCCGTGTATCTGAATGTGTCGGACTGGATGTGGAAGACATTGACTTCCGTAACAACGGTATTCGCCTCATACGCAAAGGCGGTTCTGAGATGGTAGTCTATTTTGGCCCTGAAGTGGAAAAAGCTTTAAAAGACTATTTAGAGGCACGTAAAGCGATTTCCCCACTGGAAGGACACGAGCACGCTCTCTTCTACTCTACCCAGCGAAAACGTATCGGCGTTCAGGCGGTGGAAAATCTGGTCAAAAAGTATGCCCGTGCCATCACAACTACAAAAAAAATCACACCACACAAATTGAGAAGTACTTATGGTACCACTTTATATCAGGAAACAGGAGACATTTATCTGGTTGCCGATGTGCTCGGGCACAAAGATGTGAACACCACCAAAAAGCATTATGCTGCCATGGATGATGCCAGAAGAAGAAAAGCTGCCACTGCAATCCGCCTTCGTGAAGACTATGAAGACTAATTATAGAAGTGAGTGTCTTCTTCGACTAAATTCAAGTCGAACGCACGTGAGACTTGGTGCGTGATTCTGGTCAGCGAAAGCTGACATATACTTGTTATTACTCACCACTTACAGAAGTTGGAGTCTCCTCGCCTGAGATAAAAAACAGCCGAACATGCAACTGCCTTATGGCAGCCGCTCATTCGGCTGAATAATTGCTGAATAGTTACTGTTTTTTTTAACCGGTTACTGTAATTCTATCAGTCCAGTTTCTTTCCGGTCAGCATTTCATATCCCTGCAGATATTTTTCAATCGTTTTGTCTACGATCTCCTGCGGAAGTGTCCAGTCATTGTCTGGATTTTCTTTTAACCAGTCACGTGCAAACTGTTTATCAAAAGACGGCTGTCCATGTCCTGGTTCATATCCTTCGGCAGGCCAGAAACGTGAGCTGTCCGGTGTCAGCATTTCATCACCAATTGTAATATTTCCGTTCTCATCCAGTCCAAATTCAAATTTCGTATCTGCGATGATAATTCCTTTTTCCAGAGCATAAGCTGCACATTTCTTATACAATGTGATCGTATAATCACGAAGTTTCTCTGCATATTCTTTTCCTTTTCCAGGATAATATTTCTCCAGGTGCTCTACACTCTGTTCAAAAGAGATGTTTTCATCGTGATCTCCAATCTCAGCCTTTGTGGACGGTGTATAGATTGGTTCAGGCAGTTTATCAGACTCTTTCAGACCTTCCGGAAGCTCAATGCCACATACCTTTCCTGTTTTTTTGTAGCTTTCCCAGCCGCTTCCTGTAATATAACCACGTACAATACATTCCAGTGGAAGCATATCAAGTTTACGGCACATCATGCTGTTTCCATCAAACTGATCCTGCTGAAAATATTCCGGCATATCTTTTACGTCTGTAGATATCATATGATTTGGCAAAATATCTTCTGTCATTTCAAACCAGAATTTAGACATCTGTGTAAGAACCGTTCCTTTTTTTGTAACTACGTTGTTCAAGATTACATCAAAACAACTGATACGATCTGTAGCTACCATGATCAGACTGTCACCATTGTCATAAATCTCGCGTACTTTACCTTCTTTTATCGGTTTCATTTCCTGCATAATCCATACCTCGCCATATTCTTATTGTATTTACAAATAATTCCGGTACAAACGTACCACCTTTTACCCCTGATTGTCAAGAGTCAAATTTCTTCTTTTCCATTCTTTTCGCTCTTAATCATAGTATTTTCCTTCTTTTTTACCTTCGTATTTGAACTTTTGGTTCTTTTTATTTACGCTTTTAGTTCATGTATAGATATTCTTTTTATCGTTAAAATAGAAAAGATAATGTAATTATCCTGCTGATCACAATAATGGACAATACAGCAGAAAACAATCGCAGGTCATCTGCTATTTTTTACAAAGGGGATTAGAGGTATGTTAGATTTGTATACTATGGGCGAACGTATCCGTCAAGCACGTGAGGATATGGGCTATACAAGAGAAACTTTTTCTGAAATGGCGAATATAACACCTCGTTTCTGTTATGATATTGAATCCGGAAAGAAAGGCGTATCCATTGATACTCTGAAAAACATCTGTGAGGCACTGAATCTTTCTGCTGATCATTTGCTTGACCTGAAGCCACTGGATACAGATGCTTATGATTATACGATTTTTCACGTTTTGATGGAGCAGTGTCCGAATTCTTATCGCGATGGTCTTTACCGGGTTATGTCCGCATATGTCCAGTCTGTTTCAGAAGCATTGAAAAAAGAAGGTTCCTGATACGTTTTTCTTCGCATCATGAAATCTTCTTTTTCTTTCTGCTTTTCTTGTGTTTTTTATTTTTGACAAATCCAGTCTGATCTACATCAGTTCTTTTGAATCCACAATCACCGTGAATGGTCCGTCATTCAGCAGTTCTACTTTCATATCTGCTCCAAAGCTTCCCGTCTCAACAACCGGTATCTGCTTTTTACATTCTGCAATGATATACTCATACAATGCATTCGCCTCTTCCGGATTCTTTGCCTCAATAAAACTTGGGCGATTTCCTTTTTTACAGTTTGCATAAAGCGTAAACTGAGAAATGAGCAAAAGCTCACCATCCACATCTTTTAAAGCCAGATTGGTCTTTCCATCCTGATCTTCAAAGATACGAAGGCCGCACATTTTCCGCACCAGAAGATCTGCTTCTTTTTTTCCGTCTTCTGCTCCGATACCAATCAGTACCAGAAAACCCTTGTTGATCTTTCCAATAACAGCTCCATCTACGGAAACACTTGCTCTGGAAACTCTCTGTATAACAAACTTCATATGTATTTTATCCTTTTATTTTTTCTTTTAATGCAACAAAGTCTTTGATAAGCTGAACCGTTCCGTCAATACCGCATACTCCACTGTCTATGCACATATTGTAACTGGAACCGTCTCCCCACTTTTTATCCGAATAGTAGTTGTAGTAGCTGGCACGCTTTTTATCAGTTTTTAGAATCTGATCACGTGCTTTTGCTTCTGTCAATGCATATTTTGATGCTATACGCTTGATACGTTTATCCATATCGGCATGCACAAAAATGCTGATGCAGTTATCAAAATCTGCCAGTGCATAGTCCGCACAACGGCCGATCATAACACAGGGACCTTCCTTTGCAATCTGTTTGATTGCATTGAACTGAGCCAGAAAAACCTTATAATTTAAAGGCATTTCGGTATATCCGGATGCTGCCCCGTTCATGGAATATGTATCCATTACAAGGGAATATAGAAAACTGTTCGTCGGCCTTTCATCGTGATGCTCAAACAATTCCTGGCAGATTCCGCTCTCTTTTGCAGCACGGTCGAGAAGTTCCTTATCATAACATTTTATTCCAAGTTCTTTTGCCAGTTTCTGGCCAATCTCATGTCCGCCGCTTCCATACTGTCGTCCGATCGTAATAATTGATTTACATGTCATATAGAACCACCCTTTCTTTCTGGCAGATAAAATCTGCCGTATTTCTTCTCCTTATAAGAGTGATTATACATCATTGAGTAGACAATTTACAAGCATTTTTTGAATCTTACAAACAATTTCTGCATTTTCTGTACTTTATGGAAGTTTATGAAGCAACTCTTCAAAATATGCCGGCAACGGAGCTGAAAACTCCATATATCCTCCGGTAGACGGATGAATAAACCCGATGGTCATCGCATGAAGTGTCTGTCCTTGCAGTTTATAAGGTGATTTTGCCGGACCGTATACCGAATCTCCGAGAAGCGGATGCTGTAGAGAAGCCATATGAACACGAATCTGATGTGTACGGCCGGTTTCCAGCTCACATTCAATATACGTGAACTGTCGGAAACGTTTTAATACCTTAAAATGCGTCACCGCCCGTTTTCCATTCTGCTCATTGATCGCCATCTTCTTTCGATCGGTGGGATTTCTTCCGATCGGTGCATCGATCACACCGGAATCTTCTTTAATCACACCATGTACAATGGCACGGTAACATCTATGGATAGAATGTTCTTTTAATTGTGCTGCAATCACTTTGTGTGCCATATCCGTTTTGCAGACGATCAAAGAGCCTGTGGTATCCATATCAATTCGATGCACAATACCGGGACGCAATACCCCATTGATTCCGGAAAGACTGTCCTTACAATGATACATCAGTGCATTAACCAGTGTTCCGCTGTAATGACCATGAGCCGGATGTACCACCATGCCTTTCGGCTTGTTTACCACAAGGAGATCCTGATCTTCATACAGAATATCCAGCGGAATGTTTTCCGGAACAATATCCGGCTTCTGGGCATCCGGGATTGTAAGTGCGATTTCTTCTTCTCCGGTAATGCGGTAACTCGCCTTGATCGGCGTGTTCTGAATCTGTATCTGATCGTCCTTGAAAAGTTTCTGAAAGAAGCTCCTTGAATACTGCGGAAGCTGAACTGCCAGATATTTATCTGCACGCTCACCAATCGATTCTTCTTCCGGTAATAATATCAGTTCCTGCATAGTTTCTCCTGCAATCTGATTTACGCTTTTTCTGATCCGTGCAGTTTCAGAAAATGAAAATCATCATCCTTATAAATTGTCAGTATCAATATAAACAATACAACCATAGCGACCGTCACATAAATATCTGCAACATTGAAGATTGGAAAATCAATCAACGAAAAATACAGAAAATCAATGACATAGCCGTTAAGCAACCGGTCGATCATATTTCCGATCGCACCTGCCGCAATAAAAACAGCCAGCACTGCAAGCGGACGGTAATGTGCTTCCTTCGGAAAACGGATGAAGCACCATAAAAGTACTGCGAGCACAAAAATAACAATCAGTATAAAGAACCATCTCTGATTTTGCAGTGCTCCAAAAGCCGCTCCTCTGTTTTCAAGATACTGCAGTTCAAAAACACCCGGAATCAGCGAAAATGCTTCTTTTCCTTTTAAACATTTTACCGCAGCAAATTTTGTGACCTGGTCTATAAGAACAAGCAGAAACAGCGAGACAACTGCAACAATAGTCCGATATCCTTTTTTCATAATCTTAACCTTTCTCTGTTACAGAAGCGTGATATTTTCAAGATATTTTACCGCATCTTCCATCTCCTGATCGGTAACACTTCTGTCAATACAGGCATCTCCAATACTGTTTAACAAAATAAATTTTACTTTTCCGGCTTCCATTTTTTTATCAGAACGTGTTGTTGCCACAACCTCTTCCGGTGTCACTCCTTCAACAGATACCGGAAGACCAAAAGCGATATTCGCTTCTTTGATTGCAGTCAGCTCTGCTTCTGTTATCTGTCCACGCCTCATGGAAAGATAGGAAGCCGCCAGACTTCCAAGTGCTACACATTGTCCATGCATCAAAGAGAAGTTTTTTAACTTTTCAATGGCATGTCCAAGTGTATGTCCAAAATTCAAAAGTGCACGATCTCCCTTTTCTGTCGGATCTTTCTCTACTACATCACGTTTGATCTCACAGCTTCTGGAGATCATTTCTTCCAGAACTTCCAAACTGCGTTCCATTATTTCCTGTCTGTGACAGATCGTCCACTCATAATATCCCTGATCTTTGATCAGTCCATGTTTTAAGATTTCTCCCATGCCACAGGCAAACTGTTCGTCTGTCAGCGTCTTCAGGGCAGACAGATTCATATACACCAGTTTTGGCTGATGAAAGGCTCCGACCATATTTTTATAACAGTTAAAGTCCACGCCTGTCTTACCGCCAATGCTGCTGTCCACCTGTGAGAGCAGTGTTGTCGGAATTTGAACAAAATCAACGCCTCGAAGATAAGTCGCTGCAGTGAAACCGGCCAGATCCCCAACAACGCCTCCTCCAAGAGCAACCAGCATATCTTTTCGTTCAAAATGATGCAGGATCAGATGCTCATACAAATCCTGCACAGTATTGAGATTTTTGTTTTCTTCTCCTGCCCGAAAAACAAAGCGGGTAACTTCCTTTGCACAAGATGCAAGAATTTCTTCTACCTGATCTCCGTAATATTGATCCACGGTAGAATCGGTAACAATACATAACCTTCGGTTTTCCGGCTTACAAACCTTCAAACGCTCTGCAAGCATCCCAAAATCTTTTTCAAGATAAATTTCATAGGCAAAAATCCCATCTTTTTTAACCGGTATCTGTGTGCGGTATTTTGTAGTATCCATTGTTTTTACCTCCTGTTCCATTCATCGAATACATGCGGAATCCGATTTTCCAGAATCGCTGAGCTGTTTAAACATATTTTTCAAGTTTTACAAGGTAACGTCCCTTTTTGGTCTGTGAAAGCATGCCTTCGTATACAAATCTTCCCATACCTCTGGCTGATATCAGATCATTCTCTTTTACATGATATCCATTTGAAGTAATGCATTTTCCATTTACAAAAACGCGGCCATCTTCAATCATTCCGACCAGACTGCTTCTGGAAGTTTTCCATGCCAGGGCAAGCAGAGTATCCAGACGTACAGAAGCAACCGTTCCTTCTATTTTTTCCGTACGCAGCGGGATTTCTTTTCTTTCTCCCTCAAACACCTGACATAAAACTGTTGTATGCCGGATCCGTGTCAGGTTATCACACAGAAAATCTGCTATTTTCTGCATACAGAAAAGATAGGCACATTCCTCGTCAATCAGGATATCACCGGTAACCGAACGGTCTATGCCCAGATTCAAGATGGCTCCAAGATAATCTCTGTGTGAAAGTTTCTCTGCAAATTTCAGATTCAGGGGTCTGATCTGAAGACATACGATTGGAAATGGTATAGCATCTTCATCCGAATCGCCCTTTTGCGAAAAATCATAACGAAAATAAAGAGCATCAGGGATAAACGCTGCCAACTGACGCTCTGCTTTTGCATAACCGCCGAAAAGTTTCCATCGAACAAATGGAATCTTTCCGACCGTGCTGTGAAAAATATTTAATTCATTCAGATTCATAAAATCTGTGTAAGTGATGATTCCTCTTCGATCTGCCAGATTTGCCAGATCCAGGATACGCTGCCTTGTGCGTTCCTCCATCTTATCCATTTACTTTCTCCTAAAACTTGTTTCCAAGAGACGGCATATCAACACCATTCAAAATTTCCTGAAAATCTCCGGAAACTTCCACACCGGATGGCGTAATGATAAAAATAAAATTGCTGACTTTCTGAAGATTACCGTCGATTGCATAGCAGGAACCAGATGAAAAATCAATGATTCTCTGTGCAATATCAACATCAAGACCTTCCATATTCAGTACAACTGTGCAATTTGCAAGCAGTGTATCGGTAATCTCTCTTGTGTCTTCCATAGAACGCGGTTTGATTACACATACTTCCATTCCGGCAACGGATTTTTTTGTCGTACGCATCTGAGAAATCTTACCGGAGTTGCTGGTCTTTGCAGATGATGTACTGTACGGACGAGGAGAAGAAGTGCTTCCGGATTTCTGGAAAGATTTTGCCTTGCTCTTTTCTTTTCCGGAAGGCACTTTCTCATCCATATCCAGATCACCTAAATCGTCTTCTTCATTCTGCTTTTTGAAGAATCTCTTTTTTGGAGCTTCTTCTTCGAAATCATCCATTTCGTCATCCAGAAAGTCATCGTCATCAAATCCATCATTGTCATTCAGTTTCATGGCATTTAAGAATCTATCTAATACTCCCATTTTGTTCTCCTATCTGCTTTTATCACAAATTGTAATTGCGTTCTCCGAAGATACCTGTTCCGACTCGAACCATGGTAGCACCTTCCTCGATTGCAACCTCATAATCTCCGGTCATACCCATACTGAGATCACGCATATTAACATTATCTATGTTTTTGGCTGATATGTCAACTGATAATTCTCTTAATTTTGCAAAATATTTGCGATTATCCTCGGCGTTTTCTACAAAAGGTGCAATCGTCATCAGTCCTTCTACAGAAATATGCTCCATTTTGGCAATGTTTTCGATGAAATCTGCACATTCTTCTACACGAACACCAAACTTACTCTCTTCTGATGCAACATTTACTTCCACCAGAACCGGCATCACAATTCCTTTTTTCTCCGCTTCCTGGTCTATCGCCTCTGCCAGTCGGACAGAATCCACGGAATGAATCAGAGCTGCACGCCCTACCACATATTTTACTTTATTTCTCTGTAAATGACCGATCATATGCCATTTGATATCTTTTTCCATTTCTTCGTATTTGTCACGCAGCTCCTGCGGCTTGTTTTCTCCAAATCTGCGAATTCCTTCCGCATAGGCCTCTTCGATCATCGACACCGGTTTTGTTTTGCTGACGGCGATCAACTGTACCTCACTGCGGTCTCTTCCGCTTCTCTTACAAGCTTCACAGATACGTCTCTCTACTTCCTGCAAATTTTCTTTTATCATGTTTCTTATACCTCCACTATCTTTTTCTCTGTAAACAGGATCATAACAGCTGATCGTCGGAAACCGTATCCGCATCCAGTGCAATATGATCGTACTGTGCCAGTCCAAACGTATCGTCATCTGCCACAATACAGTATTCCTCGTTCTCTGCGATCACAGTCACTTCACGGAAAACAGCATAACCTTTGTTGATATTATAGACTCCCTGAAGGGATGCAATCTCTTCGATTCGATACTTGTTGCTGGAATTCTTCCGAACGATATAATCGCCCTCTGAAAATTCATTGATATCCACATAGTAGTTATCATCCACTTTTTCGTAAACCGTTGTTGTTTTATATTTTTGTTCTGATTTTCCACTGTTTGTATAGGTTTCCACCAGAACTGTAACCTCATTGCTGTCATCGTTATTGGAAATCACATATTCCTGCGGAATAATATAGAAATTCCGCTGTTCGATTGCAGTTTTTGGTATCTTCAATCCACTCTTCTTATTTAAAAGTAATTCAATATCCAGAAAGCGATCCGATGCAAAACGCACAACAGAATGATCCATATCCAGCTTTGCAAAATAGGTATTCTTGTTCTGAACAACCGACACTGTAGCATCTGCCGTTGTACCATCTTTCAGAAAACGGATCGTAACAGAGCTCTGATCCGTCAGTTCGGAAACAATTTTATTGTCAATTGGCAGAATCAGAGACCAGTTATCCTCTGTCACCAGTTTATATAACGGATCTCCACTTTTGGCTGTTCCGTTCAGACGAAGATTTTCTTTGTGATATGCCTTCATAGAAAACATATCAGTTGTCACATCTTCCGCTTTTACATCTTCAAAGCCATCCACCGAATAAACCACAATACCAGGTCCATCCGTTCGACATACATTGAACAGACTGCCTTCGTCTGCATTTCCGTAAACATCTTCTGTATAGAGATCTAAAACGGCACTTTCTACATCCGCCTTCATATCATATGCTTTCTGAAAGTTCTGACCTGAAAAAGCAGACGCATATCCGGCAGCCGCAGCACACAGTTTTTTTGCATCTGCGGCAGATAGTGTTCCGCTTTCGGAAGTATCTGTAGTTTGCAATGCATCCTCTTTCTCATCTGTACTTTCAATCGTTGTTTCTGTCTCAGCGGAACTTTCTGTTGTACTTTCAGACAATTCCGTACTTTCTGTGAGCGATGCTGACTCTGTAGTCTGTGATGATGCCGATGTCCGTTCTGTTCTTGTTGTTCCGTTTTCGTTGATAGAACAGATCACACCATTTTTACCGATTTCTGTTCCTTCTCTTGCATAGTAAGTAACAGCTCCGGATTCCGGTGCTTCTACAACGGTTTCTGATTTCAGTGCGAGTGCTGTATATTTATAATTTCCGGACAGACTGCCTTTTTTTACTTCATATGGTGCAATGTGCGTCGAAGTCAGATACATGACGATACAGACCATCATATAAACAAATACAATTCCAAACAGCAGTGTACCAATATTTATGCCAATATATTTTTTATACTTTACAATCTTCTTACTATTCTTTTTTGCAATCAACCAATACGCCTCCTTATTTTCATCTTAGCTGAGAAATTTTTGAACAGATATCATTCTACCACGTTCTTGTTTCAGAAACAATGGAATAAATATTTAATTTCAGGAAAAAATAGAGATAAACGATGAAAGGAGTTAAAATATATGAATGTAAAAGGACTGGACTATACTTGTCTTACACTTTCTATTATCGGAGCGATCAACTGGGGACTGATCGGCATTTTCCGCTTTGACCTGGTCGCTTTCCTCTTTGGAGACATGAGCTGGCTCTCCAGGATCATTTATACACTGGTCGGTCTGTCAGGATTGTATCTGATCAGTACTTACGGACGCATCTGCCAGGTTGATGATGCCAGATAAAGATTTTCAGTGTAAATATTTTACAGAGCCCTTTCCTCTGAATTAGAAAGGCAGGACGGAAAACCGTCCTGCCTGCAAAGATTGCTTGCTGCATCCATAGAAAATCAAAGCTTTTCACTTATAAAGATACAATGACTTTTGATTTTGCATTTCCCGGAAGATCATCTGCATCCAGAGAAATACTTAAAACAAAAGTTATATTATATTTCTCGCCCAGCTCATCCAATTTATCGATGGTCTCTGTGATATCTGCATCTTCCAGTTTGGCAATTTTCAGAAAGCTGTCCAGATACATCTGCTCCAGATCGTGATCCTGTGAAATAATGCCACAGATAAATCCGATAAATCCATCACTGCTTGACAAACCAAATTCTGAAGTATCGACCAGACGAACTTTGTTGTTCAGCTCGTACATATGTTTAGAACTCTTATCGAGATAAACAATATTTCCGTGCACTTCTTTTACTTCTGCATTTACTTTGTCCAACAGATGTTTTGTTTTTCCTTTACCCTTTTTGCCTGCAATGATCTGTATCATTATAATCTCCTCCTTTAGTCCGGCGACCTAAATATTATATGTTGATTATAGTGTATATTTAGAAAAATTACAACCTTTAATTGTTAATTTTAGACAATAATTTATTCATTTCGGCATATAATGTTTCTTTATCACCTGCATTGAGGATAATTGAGACATGAGAATCCCCATATTTATCTTTTGCGAGCAGACAGAGGCAGCTTCCGGCCTCATCCGTAGTACCTGTCTTACCGCCGATCACCTCTACATCCTGAGGCGGAGTTGCCTCTCCGATGTGATAATAGTTCGTTGACTGCCACATGATACCATACTTGTCATTATCGCGGATAAAGATACTATAGTATTCAGATGAACCGATAATTTCCTGAAAGGCATCATACTTTAATGCTTCCTGAAACATCAAATAAATATCATATGCCGTTGTATAATGATTTTCGTCATGAAGACCATGCGGATTGGCAAAATGTGTCCCGGTCGCTCCAAGAGATGCCGCCTCTTCGTTCATCATATTGACAAAATTGTCAACGGTACCGCCGACATAGACAGCTAAAGACATGGCAGCATCGTTTCCGGAATTCAAAAGCAGACCGTATAAAAGCTGCTCAACGGTAAGCTGATCTCCCGGCTCGATCATACAGACGGAGGATCCGCTTTCAATATCCTGACATTCCTCTCCAACTGTTACGGTTTCATCCAGGCTGCAGTTTTTCAAAGTCACAAGAGCCGTCATGACTTTTGTGATACTTGCCGGATACATCTTGTTAAAAATATTCTGTGCATAGTCTACTTCCCCGGATGCCAGATCAAAAGAACCAGCTGCTCCTGAGGTAAGATTTAAGGAAGAATCGTCTTCTGTTCCATCCGATACACACAGATTTTCAGAAAAAGCAGCCGCTCTGTTGGCATTGAACTGAACTTTCTCTATACCAAAAACCGCATTGCTTTTGTCGTAAAGATTGGAAAGGTGAATCTCTCTGTTTTTGATCACTGTTACTACGGAAACGGAGCCGAGAACAAGTGCTATCACGATAAGAAATGAAATGCCAACCTTCATCAGGCTGATCTTATGTTCTTTTTTCGGCGGCTGTACCGGTGTGCGACGATTGCGTTCCCGTCTTGTATTTTTTCCTGTTGATTCCATTATTTGTACATCTCCCGCCATTCAAGATCTCCTCGGTCGAGGGATTTTATCAGCAGTTCTGCTGTTGCCAGATTGGTGGCAAGTGGGATATTATGCATGTCACAGAGTCGAAAGATATTCTTCGTATCCGGCTCATGTGGTTTTGCTCCCATCGGGTTTCTCAGAAAAATCATAAGGTCAATCTGATTATTCTCAATCTGGGCTCCCATCTGGTGTTCTCCTCCCAGATGTCCGGCAAGAAATTTGTGGACGTTCAAATTGGTAACCTCCTCCACAAGTCTTCCTGTCGTTCCTGTTGCATATAATTCATTTTTACATAATATTCCTCTGTAGGCAATGCAGAAATTCTGCATCAGCTTCTTTTTGGAATCATGTGCAATAAGTCCTATATTCATAAATCAGCCCTCCTTTGTATCTTCTCCATTTTAATATTTTCGTACCTGCAGTCCTATATTCAGAACCATGCCAATCCCAATGTAAAGACTGATCAATGATGTTAGTCCGTAACTTACAAATGGCAGCGGCAGTCCGGTGTTCGGCATCAGGCCAGTCGCAACGCATATATTGATAAAACTCTGAAATGCAATCAAAGCCGCCATGCCGCAGCATATCAGCGTCCCGGAAACATCCCTTGCATTTTTCCCGACCATAATACACTCCAGTGCGATCAGAAATTCCAGTGCAACGATCAGACAGCAGCCTAAAAATCCAAGCTCTTCTCCTGCAACTGCAAAAATAAAGTCTGTCTGCGGTTCTGCGATAAAATTACCGTTTTTTACAGAATTGACATCACTGTTGTTCAGCCCTTTGCCATAAAGCTGGCCGGAACCAATTGCAATTTTAGAGTTTGTCTGCTGATAAGAAATGTCAGGATATTTTTCAGGCTGAAGCCACCCCATAATTCGATCGTGCTGATACCCCTTCAGAATTTTCTGATCCGGCTGTGTCACAAGCATCGCTCCGATGACTACAAGCGGTATGCATATCAGTATCATACCACCGATTATTTTAGAACTCAAGCCTGCAATAAAATATATTGTGCAGAAAATCAGAAGCACAACGATACTGGTAGACAAATCCGGCTGTTTATAAATAAGGAACCATGGGATCGCCACCAGTCCGACAGCTTTTAAAATAGTCTGCGGTTTATTGAGATCCTCTTCATGCTTCATGAAAAAACGAGTAAAAAAGATGATTACCACAATCTTCATGATATCAGATGGCTGAAAGCTAAAACCGCCAAAGTCAATCCAACGCTTTGCACCGTTTACCTCTGTTCCGAAGAAACGTACTGCGATCAGAAGCACCAGACCGCCAATATAGTAGATCCAGTAAAAATTGCTGATCCACAAATAATCCATCAAAGACACCATGATCATAAAAACAATTCCGACGCCCATACCGATCATCTGTTTCATTTGATAACTGCCATTCGCACTGCCGATCACCATGATACCGATTACTGACAGGATCAAAACCCAAAGAACCAGTCTGAATTTATAATCTTTCAATTTGTATTGTCTTAACATCTTTAACCCCTTGCTTTACTTCTCTTTTGATATCCATGCGGATACTGACATCCGCATTTTCAATATTCAGGTACTTTTCGATCACTTTTCTTATGTCACGTTTCAGATATTTTACCGTATCTTCCGGGCAGTCCAGGCGATCCATATAAAGAATGGAAGCCATCCTCTGTCTGGCAAGTACAGCAGATCTCTGTGGAAAACAGAAAAGAAATCGTTTCAATCTAACTTACTCCCTTCTTCCTCTTTTCAGCAGCTCGCCAAGATGTCTCCAGAATCCATCCCTCTGTTCAAAATCCATAAGTGGAACCGCTTCACCATATATCCGGCGACAAATATTGGAAAATGCCTGTCCGGCCAGACTTTCCGATGCAGCAAGTGCTTCGCCCTGATTAGTCGCGATCACTACGCTGTCATCATCCGGAATCGCCCCGAGAAGATTTACGGAAAGAATCTCGACAACATCTTCTACAGACATCATATCACCACGCTTTACCATGCCCATCCGCAGCCGATTGATAATAAGATCAATGCGATCGATCTCATTTGCTTCCAGAAGACCTATGATCCTGTCTGCATCACGGATAGCGGAAACTTCCGGCGTAGTCACTACGATCGCCCTTTTTGCACCTGCGATCGCATTGAAAAATCCCTGCTCGATCCCAGCCGGACAGTCTAAAAGGATAAAATCAAACTTTTCCTGAAGATCATCCGTAAGCTTCTTCATTTGCTGCGGAGTCACCGCGGATTTATCTCTTGTCTGAGCAGCCGGCAGAAGAAACAGACTGGGATTGTTTTTATCCCGAATCAACGCCTGCTTCAGCCTGCAGTTTCCTTCGATCACATCAACCAGATTGTAAACAATCCGGTTTTCCAGTCCCATAACAACATCCAGATTGCGAAGGCCAATGTCTGTATCGATCAGAACGACTCGTCCGCCGAGCATAGACAGCCCTGCTCCGAGATTCGCAGTCACCGTTGTTTTTCCGACACCGCCTTTTCCGGAAGTTACCACAATAATCTCACTCATTACACATTCCTCCATAAATCTTTTCAAGTCGAACTTGTGATTGTCCCACAGCCTTTTCAACGAAAATGATCTGTTCCGGCGTTTTGGCCGTTTGTCCTGTGTACATTGTGAACTGCTTTGTGTCTTCACAGTTATTTTTAGATTTCTTCTGCTGACCCATAAACGGCATCCCATGTATCTTGGCTCATAGGTTCCACATGGATATGATTTTCTTTTATATAAGCAATTTTCGGTTCCGGCTTGTATTCTGTCTGATCCGAATATTTGGTGATTGCACTGCGTGCAGCTTTGTCGGCAATACGGATCTGAACCGGTTTCATCACAAAGGCGGCAATAAAACAGTTGCGATCCCCCGTCGCTCCCGCGTAAACGCTGCCACGACAGGATCCGAGTATGACAATGTTGCTTTTTGACACAACTTTGGCACCAGAATGTACATCTCCAAGAATCACCACACTTGTCTCTGTTTCCAGGACTTCGCCATTTGAAAGAGTCCCTCGATAAAACAGGCCATCCACTTTTTCCTGCTCTTCCAGTGCCGCATTTAAAATCCTGCGGTAATGCTCCTGACTGACGGCGTCCTCATCCACCACACAGAGGATATGGATGCCGCAGTGATCTACGATCGTCTCGATCACCTGCCGTTCTTCTTCCCGGTTCAGTACTCTTCCACGGAATGTCACAGCCATTTTTGCATTTCTGAAAAAATTGGCAGATTCCTGAAATTTATCCGCAATGTCAAGAAGGAGTTCCTGAAACGGCATCTTGTCATCCAGGATAACGGTCAGGCCGTATTTATTACTCTTAATGATCACGGATTTACGGTTCATACGCTCGCCTCCCCAGACTGTTAGTCCGCAAAACTGTTACTTACATTTACATTTGCTGCAGTATTTGTAATAATATCGCTTTCATCTTTCAGTTTAAAGTAATAACTTACAATATCTTTTGCAACGGACGCCGCGTTCGTGGAAGAATAGCCGTTTGTAATACGCACTGCCATGGCAATTTCCGGTGTATCATACGGTGCATAGCCGATAAAGAGTGCATGGTTTGGTTTGTCCTGATTCTCCTGTGCAGTACCTGTCTTTCCGGCCATATTGAAAGAACTCTTTATGTCCGTAAATGCGGCGTTACTCTGATAAACTCCATTCATACCGGAATGAATCACATCCCAGAGATCCGACGAAAGATCCACAGTGCTGTGCACAACCGGCTCCGGCTCTTCCAGCGTATTATTATCGCTGTCTGTGATACGGTCAAGCAAAGTCAGATCATAACAGGTTCCATTGTTTGCGATCGTTGCCGCATAACGTGAAAGCTGGCTGGTCGTAAAGGTATTGCCTGCCTGTCCCATTGCAGTTCTGGCACCATCCGCAGTGGAAACATGCGGTGCTGTCTCATCTATTTCAATGCCCGTATTGGCATCAAAACCATACATTGCAGCATACTTGGTAAGTGTACTGATCGCCTGTGCGTCATTATAAGTGGAAGACTGTACAACATTTCCATCCGCATCGGTCTCCGGTGTAAGATTGGTAAAATCCGAGGTCTTTCCAAGCATATAACCGACTGTATTGAAATAAAAGTTACAGGATTCCTTGATCGCCTGTGACAAAGTCAGAGGACCATGAGATCCGCTCTTATATCTTTCTGAATAGATCCAGCAGTTTACATCCGGAGGGATCAGCTGGAACTTTCCGGTACAGTTGATCGTATCATAAGCGCCTACAACACCTTCCATCACACCTGCAGTTGCCGCCACAATTTTAAACGTAGAACCAGGTGCTGTCACTTCCTGCGTTGCTTTATTATAGAACGGAGAAGATTTGTCGCTGTTCAGTTTATAGAAATAATCATCATCCATATTGTTTGCCAGACGATTGTTATCATAGCCCGGATATGTAACACATGCCAGAACATCGCCGTTGTCCGGATCGGTGATCACGGCTGAACCGGTACACGGCTCCAGTGCAAGCATTGCCGGTGTGATCTCAAGAGAATAAATCTTCGCCATGATAAAATCATAAGCCGAAACTGCTCCGTTTTCCAGAGCACTGTAATCTTCCTCATTCATCTTCAGAATACCCTGATCAAACAGTAGCAGACAGATATCCTTTCCGCTGATCTGATAATTCTGTATCATATATTTATATACCTGGCGGCTGAATGCATCACTCTTTGAAAGATAGTCCGTCACATAATCAGCAAGTGCAGCTGTGATTTCACTGGTGTCAAGGTATGTAGTATCGCTGTTTACTTTTGTGATATCGATCCAGTTCTTGGAGATCGCATAACTTAAAAACTCATTCAGACTGACGGATCCGTCATTGCTCCATTTTGTCCACATCTCGTCATTGGTATCGATCTTGTCTTTATCAAGGACTTCTGTTCCTTCGATCAGAACATCGTCCACAATAAAGCTTTCATATACCTGCATCTCCTCGGAAAGATCCTGATATGCCGTTGCTGAAGAGGATGTCATCTGACCCCGTATTTCAGAGAAAATCTCTTCTTCCCGACTCTGAAATTCACTGTAGATACGTTTTTCATTATCGCTTGCATCGTCAGAAGCCAGATGATCTGCATCCAGCACATTATTCTCAAAAAGGCTGTAATACACATCATAGATCGGGATCAGGATATCATCCTCTGATGAAATACTGTCTTTATCAAATTTCTCGGCATCAAAAATCTTATTGTATACAATTCCGGCAATATACTGCTCCAGAATCTTATATACTGCAATCTGAAGATTGCGGTCAATGGTAAGATGGATATCATTTCCGGCCTGCGGTGCAACTTCAGAATCTTCTTTCAATACTTTTCCAAGGTTATCCACATAAACCGTTTTTGTTCCGTTCTGTCCGCGAAGCTCTTTTTCAAAATATTTCTCGAGTCCGGACTTTCCGACGATATCACTGCTGCTGTACTGACCGTTTCCGTTTTCACCATTAAGTTCTTCCAGTTCTTCTGCGGAAACCTGACCGGTATAACCGATCAGTGGTGCCATATAAAGACCGTCCTCATAAACCCGGATAGAATCTTCTTCCACATCCACGCCCGGATAGCGGTCTTTGTTTTCCATAATAACAGCAACCGTATCTTTAGAAATATCTTTTGCGATCGTAGTCGTCACATACTTCTGATAGCTGTTCTGTGCAACCGCACTTCGCAGTGCAGTCAGCTTTAACTGCTCTTCTTTTGTAAAACTGGATGGAAGGCCGTACTCCTGCAGCTCTTCTTCCGTGTAAACGGAAAGGTCGATTCCGTACCATTTTTTCGTAGAAAGTGTCTGCATCATCTCTTCTGCCGTACAGTTTCTCTCATCGGTTTTCAGATCTTCCGTATCTGCGTATCCGAAAATATCTGCCCGGAAACGCAGAAGATTAAAGCCTTCCCTTGTAAACTCATACTGGCCGTCACTTCCAATGTCGATCGCATAGTTGGTATAAACCTGGTCACCGCCATCTTCGATCACTTTCATGATCTGATACAGGCTGCCGTTCATCGCAAGGTTTCTCTCTCTTGTCGTATCATAGCTGCCTACATCTTCATAGGTGACATTATATGCGAGCTTGTTGTATGCAACCGCATTTCCGTCGCGGTCATAAATATTGCCCCGCGTACTTTTCAGTGTTGTTTCTTTTTTGATCTGCATGGTAAAATCCGTCAGATACTTTTCACCGTTGATGATCTGCATGGTATACAGACGCTGGATCAGTATGCCTGCAAGCAATGCAAACAGGACAACCAGAACGATCAGTCTGGACTTTATCAGTTTGGACAGTGAATTTTTAACATAATTAAACAAAGCTACCTACACTCCTTTGTTCTGCCTTTTCAAGTTTATGGTTCAATGCCAGAAGCAGGCGGTATACAACCAGCGTGATCAGTGCAGTATAGATCACTTCCGGTATAATGATCCTTCTCAGATAGAAGAACAGGCTGATCCTTCCGCGAAAGAAAAACTGAAAAAGATAAACCACCAAATCATAGACCAGATCGCTGAATGCGATCAGAAGTACCGGCATCTTGATATCATCATCATAAAAAATGCGATAACAGAAACCGTTGAAGTATCCGACATAGGTGAAGAGGAGCATATGAAATCCCAGCACCGGTCCGTAAAAAATATCCATCAGGATACCAAAAAATGCACCCACAAACATCCCCTCGCGTTTTCCACGCATCAGTGCAAAAGAAACCGTCAGGATGATCGGAAGATTCGGGGAGACGGATGCAATGGCAAATGTCTGCATCAATGTCGTCTGCAGAACAAATGTCAGTAAGATCAAAATAATCATTATGACTCTGCGTTTCACTGTTCTCCTCCTGCCTGCTTACTGCTTTCTGTCTGTTTTCCGGTTTCTGTTTCCAGAATCATCTCTGTCTCACTCTGTGCCTGAGACTGGATATCTTTCTGTGCCTCATCGGTATTTTTCAGCTGTGTAATGACCAGCACTTCGTGCAGATGTCTGAAATCAACAACCGGTGTAATGCTTCCTGATTTTGTCAGGTTATTGGAATCCATCCCGATCTCGCTGACATAACCGATCAGAATCCCCGGAAGGAAGCGGTTACTGATTTCTGATGTCACCACTTTGTCACCGACTGTCACCTTATTATCCGCATCCGTCAGCTTCACAAGGCTGATCTTTCCTTCATCGATCAGTTTCAAATTACCGGCAATGATGCAGTTGTCGGAAGTGGAGCTGATCTCGGCACTGACGTTGCTGTAATCGTCTATGATTGAACGAACAGTCGCCCAGTTTGATCCTACCGAAGTTACAATCCCGACAAGACCTCCGTCTGCAATGACATTCATATCTTCCTGAATCCCGTCTTTCGATCCTTTGTTGATCGTAAATACATTGAACCAGTTTCCGGAATCTTTTGCGATAATGCGTGCGGCGATCGTCGGATAGTTGCTGTATTCATCTTTCAGATCCAGCAGATCTTTTAATCTTTCATACTCATCCTGATTCTGCAGCAGATCACTGTTTTCTGCGGTCAGCTCGTCCACTTTTTTCTGCAGTCCGGCATTTTCACTTCGCAGATCTGTTGTATGGAACAGGTATTCTCCCTTGTCCGAGATCCATGTGCCGATTGCGTTCATTCCACTCTGGATCGGCGTGATCACTCCTGTGACATAATGAAGTGGCCCGGATACTGCATCTGTCGTAAAAGACAGAATGATCAAAACGACACATACCGCTGTCAGAATTGTGAGTACCAGTTTGCTTTTTCCTGAATCATTCATCTTTTTTTTCATTGCATTTCCTCTTTTATATCAGATTGCCGACATAATCCTTCAAAGAAAATGTCAGCTTTTTCAGTTCTTTGTCATTCATAATCTCCACAAGACCATTCATCGTGTTATAGACAGGATCTGGAACATTATAAACCGGAAATGTTACCTTTTCCTGTATATAGCTGGCAATATTCGGTGTCAGTGACACACCTCCCGCCAGATAAATACCATTCTGCTGTATATTTTCAAGCAGCTGAGGCGGTGTCCTCTGCAGTGTCATCTTCACGGCATCGGCAATTGCATCGGCCGTATCGGTTATCGCCTTGCTGATATCTTCGGACGGTATCCTGGCAGAACTTGGGACTCCGCTGATCGTGTGGATACCGTAAACTTCGCTGCTCTTTGCTTCCCCGTTCATAAGATACCCCATAGCAACACGGAGCTTCTCTGCCGTCTTTTTGCCGATTGCAAGATTATGCTCGCGGCGTACCATCGTGATGACTGCCTGATCCATTGCATTTCCGCCATACGGATACTGTCTTCCGATGATCACTTTTCCATCTGAGATCACAGAAATCCCGGTTGTGGAAGCTCCGATGTTGACCACCATACTTCCCGTCTGGGCAAGAACCGGCATACCGATGCCGACCGCATCTGCAACTCCTTTTTCCACAAGAGCGATCCTTCTTACTTTCAGTCCGGTCAGTACTTTATAAAAAGCACGCATCTCAATCTCCGACAGCTCCATCGGAACCGTCACCAGAATATCCGGCCTTTTTGTAAAAACACTCGAAAAACGCTTTAATAACCGTGCCAGAATAAAGCCGAGATTCCCGCCGTCTGCGATCGCTCCGTCAACCATCGGACTGTCCGCTGTTACGCAGAGGGGCGTCTTTTCGTACATTTCGTATGCACGCTGGCCGACTGCGATCACATAGGTTTTATCCCGCACCGCGATCATATTTTTTTCACAGACCACTTTTTTGTTTTTTTTATCGGCGATCTTTATCGTGTCACTTCCAAGATCGATCCCGCATTTTTTTCGAAACAACATGTACTCAAACTCCTTATCTCAAAGGATTTTCATTTCCCTGAAACTGGCATAACACCGATCTCCCACAATAATATGATCCAGAAGACGTATCCCGACCAGCTCACCGCCAAGTGAAATCCTTTTTGTAAGGCTTTTGTCCTCTTCACTCGGAGTCGGATCTCCACTTGGATGATTGTGCAGAAGTATAATAAAAACCGCATGATGCTGCAGGGCCAGCAAAAAAATCTCACGCGGCGTAATGACAGAACAGTTTACACTGCCCTTGGATATGGATTGCCTCGCAAGAAGACGGCATTTTGTGTCAAGCATCAGAAGAATCATCTGCTCCTGCTCCAGATGACGCATCTCCTCCATAAAATAATCTGCAATGCTGGCAGCATCTTTGAAGTTCAGGGCACTCCAGGCGGATTGACCGGCAATCCTTCTGGAAAGCTCCGCAATACATTTGAGCTGTACTGCTTTTACTTCTCCGATACCGCGTATCTGGCATAACTGCGGAATTGTCATATGATACAGGCCAAGAAGTCCATTTCTTGGTGCTCCTGCATCCAATATTTTTCTGGAAAGTTCCAATGCATTGATCCCCTTTGATCCTGTACGCAAAATAACGGCGAGAAGCTCTGCATCACTTAGCACTTCCGCACCTTTGTTTATGCATTTTTCATATGGCAATTCATCTGCCGGCAATTCTGTCATTTTACAGTTGTTTTCTTTCATAAAATACAACCGGCTCTCTTGTTCCCCTGATACCCGTATTGCAGTATCCATTTTCTTCCGATAGGCTATTGTATCATAAATAGTGCGAAGTGTACACACTATTTAATCTTAAATTTTTTTAAAATAGCTTCCGCAACCTTCAGTCCATCCATGGCTGCGGAAGTAATCCCGCCGGCATATCCTGCTCCTTCCCCGCATGGATAAATACCGGAAATACTGCTCTCCAGCGTCTCTTTTTCCCGCTCGATCCGCACAGGTGAAGACGTTCTGCTCTCTACTGCGGATAAAATCGCGTCTCCTCTGTCAAAGCCTCTGATCTTTCTTCCAAAGACTTTGACTGCCTGCTCGATTGAATCTCCGATCTCTTTTGGAAAACAGTCTCTTACATTTCCGAATGTCCATGCTCCTTTCATGGAAGGCGTGGTTTCTCCAAGTGATTCACTGACCTGCTTTTTGCAGAAATCATGATACAGCTGCACAGGGATCTTCCCATCTCCGGCTTCATATGCCGCCGCTTCCAGTTTTCTCTGAAATTCTACGCCGGCAAGCACATCATCTCCCGGGAAATCTTTCGGTGTCACCGTAACAACAATGGCACTGTTCGCATTGTCACCGTTTCGACTGTGATAACTCATACCATTAACGGCAAGTTTTCCTTCCTCGGAAGAAGCATTTACGACATATCCGCCAGGACACATACAAAAAGAGTATACACCTCGTCCGTTCGGAAGCTGACAGGTCAGCTTGTAATCTGCTGCCGGAAGCGTTCCCCGCTCTTTTCCGTACTGGGACTGATCGATCAGATGCTGCGGATGTTCCATGCGGACACCGACCGCAAAAGCTTTCGGTGACATAGAAAACTGTCTTTTTTTCAGCAGTGCAAACGTGTCTCTCGCACTGTGACCGATTGCCAGGACGGCCGCCTCACATTCCAGCCGTTCCGCTCCATTGATGATCAGTGCCCGAAGTTGTCCTTTCTGGATTTCAAAATCGGTGACCTGTGCTTCAAAACGCACGTCTCCTCCAAGACGCAGGATCTCTTTTCTGATATTTTTAATGACTTCCCTGAGAAGATCGGTTCCGATGTGTGGTTTGTTCAGCCACAGGATTTCTTCCGGTGCACCGAATTCCACAAAGGTTTTCAATACAAACGTATTTCTTCCGGTGGCATCTTTTACGGCTGTATTCAGTTTTCCATCCGAAAAAGTGCCGGCTCCGCCTTCTCCGAACTGGATATTGCTTCGTTCATCCAGTTGCCCTGTTTGCCAGAATGTTTCAACCATCTCCTGTCTGCGGTCGACATCCATGCCTCTCTCTAAAAGAATCGGTGCAAAACCGGTTCTTGCAAGAGAAAGTGCACAGAAAAGCCCCGCAGGCCCCATGCCGATCACAACCGGACGATGTTTGAATGGAATTGTGCCGCTCTGCTCTGGGGCGTAGATGACTTCTTTTGCTCTGGTAACTTTGTTGCTTTTACATCTTCGCAGTATTTTTTCTTCGTCATTTACTTCCACATCTACCGTATAGACATAATACAGTTCCGGTTTCTTTCTCGCATCCAGAGAACGTTTGCAGATCCGAAGATTCTGAATTTCTTCCTCCCGGATGCGAAGTTCTTTTGCTGCGGCACGTTTCAGTCCCTGTTCTCCTTTTTCCGCGTTTCTCTTTATCTGTGAAATTCTAAGCATTCTGTTCTACCTGTCCTTTCTGATCGTTTGCTGCATAATATCCTGCCAGGTAACCGCTGCTCCAGGCCCATTGCAGATTATAGCCGCCGCAGGCACCATCTACATCCAGAATCTCCCCGGCAAAATAAAGTCCCGGCACCTTTTTCGATTCCATGGTCTTTGCATTTACAAAAGCAGTGTCAATACCACCGGCACAGACCTGTGCATACTCAAACGAACGTGTACCGGTTACTGTAAGACGCAGATCAGATACCAGAGAAAGAATCTCAAGAAATGATTCTTCCTGCAAAATTTCACCTGCTTTATATCCAGTCTGTTTCAGCAGCAGAGCGGCCAGTTTCTGTGGAAAGATCCCGGACAGAAGATGCTCTGCCTTTTTATTTGTCTGTTTTTGGTATATTGCAAGAAGATGCTGTCTGTTCACCTGCGGAAGCAGATTGAGAGAAATCTGCACGTTTTTCTTTTCTAAAAGCCCAAGTGCTGCAAAACGGCTGACCTGAAAAACCACAATCCCGGAAATTCCATACGATGTCCACTGCAGTTCTCCTTCCGATTCAGCCGCCTTTTTTCCATCAAGAAAAAGCGTTACTTTCGCCGGGCTTCGAAGTCCGGCAAGTGCATGGAAAGCAGCTTCTTTTGTCTTTAACGGAACCAGTGCCGGAACGATCTCCGTAACCGGATGGCCAAGTTTTTCTGCCAGATGATAGCCGTCCTCACACCCGCCAAGTGTCTGTGCTGCCTTTGATCCGCAGGCAAGAATCACAACATCTGCCTCGTATTGCCATCCTTCTGTTTTCACAAAAAAACCTCCCTTTTTTTGTGGCAGAATATCAATAATGCGTTCCCGTGTTTTTATTTTCACACCACGCTCACGCAATACATCCAAAAAAAGCGTCTGCACCGTCTGTGCCTGATCCGTATAGGGATAAACTCCGCCGTTTTTTTCATGCATCAACATGCCAAGTTCTTCAAAAAACTGCACGGTCCGTTCCTGATCAAACGTTTGCAAGGCAGCTTCTGTAAAATCCTGCCCTGTTCCCCGATAGGAAAGCACCGGTTCTCTGGATGCATAAGTCAGGTTGCATTTTCCGCTTCCGGTTGCCAGAAGCTTTTTCCCCGGTTTTTCCTGTGCCTCTAGAACGGTCACTTCTGTATCCGGCCGTTTTGCATGAAAAGCACTCATAAATCCTGCTGCCCCTCCGCCTGCGACTATAATTCGTTTCATCTGTTTTCTCCCTGTCATCATATTCCTTTTAAAGAGGCAGTCTCACCAAATCGGCATCATAAAGTTTCTGAAGAGACATCAAAATGCCAAGTTTTGCATGCTGCCAGGTAAGTCCGCCCTGGAAATACACGGCATACGGCGGTTTGATCGGTCCGTCTGCACTCAGCTCAATGGAAGATCCCTGAACAAAAGCTCCCGCTGCCATGATCACATCACTGTCATAGCCCGGCATTGCCCACGGCTCCGGTGTCACGTAGCTGTCTACCGGTGCTGCTGCCTGAATACCGCGGCAGAATGCGATCACACCTTCTGCTGTTCCAAGCTCCACAGCCTGAATGATATCATGACGGCTTTCAGAACCATTCGGGACTACCGGAAATCCACATGCTTCGTAAATGTTTGCTGCAAAAATGGCACCCTTTAAAGCTCCGGCTGTAACGGTCGGTGCCAGAAAAAATCCCTGATAAAAAGAATTTAAAATACCAAGGGAGGCTCCGACCTCTTTGGCAAGTCCCGGAGACGTCAGACGGCAGGCTGCATTCTCCACACATTCTTTCTTTCCGACGATATAACCGCCGACCGGTGCCAGTCCGCCGCCCGGATTCTTTATCAGAGAGCCGGCCATCATATCCACACCGACATCCGTTGGCTCACTCAGCTCCGTAAATTCACCGTAACAGTTGTCAACCATACATATGATATTTTCTCTTATATTTTTTACAAAAGCAACCGCCTCCCCGATTTTTGCAACCGAAAGCGTCGGTCTGGTCTGATAGCCTTTCGAACGCTGGATCGTCACCACTTTCGTTCGTTCATTGATTGCATTTCTGATCCCGTCAAAATCAAAAGAACCATCCTCCTTTAAATCCACCTGTGCGTAAGAGACTCCATATTCGGCAAGAGAGCCTCTCGATGGGCGGATACCGATCACTTCTTCGAGCGTATCATACGGCTTCCCGGCGATCGATAAAAGTTCATCTCCCGGTCTTAAATTAGAGAACAGTGCCAGAGCGATCGCATGGGTTCCGCATGTGATCTGCGGTCTTACCAGTGCATCTTCCGTGTGGAATGTATCCGCATATACCTTTTCCAGCGTATCCCTTCCGTCATCGTTGTAGCCATATCCGGTACTTCCGGAAAAATGTTCTGCACAGACACGGTTTTTCTGCATGGCATGCAGTACTTTCAACTGATTGTACTCCGCATTTTTATCGATCGCATCAAAACGTGCCTTTAATTTTTCCTCCGTTTTCTGTCCAAACTCATAAATCGCATCACAGATGCCAAATTCTTCGTACATATTTTTTAATGATTCCATACATGTCTCTCCTGTAAAACTGCAAGCATATACTGCAGAATTTTTTCTTCATCATATTCAAAAGCATCTTTGTCAACCCAGATCACATCGCGTTCCCGCTTAAACCAGGTGATCTGACGCTTGGCAAAATGTCTCGTATCTCGCTTTAATTTATAAACTGCTTCCTCAAGGGTACATTCTCCGTCCAGATACTCCAGGATCTCTTTATAGCCAAGTCCCTGCATCGAAACCATACCGCGGTGGCACCCCTTTTCCTTCAGCTTTTCTACTTCCGCCACCAGACCTTCTAAAAGCATCTCATCAATGCGCTCATCAATACGCTGGTAAAGACGATCCCGTTTGTCATTCAATACAAAATAGGCAAAGGCATAAGGAGATTCCTTCTGCCGTTCCTGCTCATTGTGCCTGGAGATTGGCTCCCCGGTCTGTTTATAATATTCCAGTGCACGGATCACACGCTTAACATTATTTGCATGGATCTTCTCGGCGGAAATGGGATCGACTTCCTTTAATTTCTCATGCAACTTTTCTGCCCCCTGCTCTTTTGCGTAAGTCTCCAATTCTCTTCGGTAAGAATCGTCCTCTCCGCTTTCCGTAAAATCAATATCATAAAGCATGGCCTGTATGTAAAATCCAGTCCCCCCTGTGAGGATCGGTACTTTTCCCCTGCTCCGGATATCTTCCATCGCTTCTTTTGCCATCTGTACAAACCGGACAACATGAAATTCCTCATCCGGATCTAACACATCGATCAGATGATGAGGAATTCCTTTTTGTTCTTCCGGCATGATTTTTGCTGAACCAATATCCATGCCGCGGTAAACCTGCATGGAATCTGCTGAGATGATCTCCCCGTTCACACGCTCTGCAAGAGACAGAGAAAGTGCCGTTTTCCCGACCGCCGTCGGTCCGGTCAGAATGATCAGTGGTTCCTTTGTCATAATATAACTCCCCCCGTTTTTATACAATTCTCTTAAATTTCTTCTCCAGCTCGTATTTCGACATGGAAATGATCGTCGGCCGCCCATGTGGGCAGTTGTATGGATTATCCAGTGTCAGCAGCTCATCAATCAGAGCATGTGCTTCTTTTGTACTCATACGATGATTTCCCTTGACTGCTGCCTTGCAGGACATGGAAGCCACCTTTTCCAAAACACTCTGCGGCGTGCCCCTGACCGACTGGTCTACCAGGTCATCTAAAATCTCCAGAAACAGAGAACGCTCCGTAATGCCGAACAGATTGTCCGGAATTGCACTGAGGGCATATTCCATGCCGCCGAACGGTTCTATCTCAAAGCCAAGCTTTTCAAAAACATCCATGTGCATTTTTAAAGCTTCCTCCTCTTTGAGACTCAGCGTCAGAATGACCGGAGGACTGATCCGCTGCGACGTAAACGTATGATCTTTTAATCGTTTCATCGTCTGCTCATATAAAACCTTTTCGTGAGCCGCATGCTGGTCGATCAGATACATCTTATCCTGAAACTGCACGATCCAGTAAGTATCGAACACTTGTCCGATAACCGTATGCTGCTTCACATTCTGCTGTGATAAAAGCTTATCATCAAAAAGCTCCATCTGTTCTGCTTTCTGAATCTCTCTGGTGATTTCCTGTTCGAACGGTTTCTCTGGTTTTTCTGCTGTTTCAGACACTTCTCCTTTTTCGGTTTCTGGTACGCTCTTTGATGCCGGCTCTGTATTTTGTTTCTGGAACATCTGCGGAAGCGGACGTGGAACTTTTTCTGTTTTTGGCAGCTCTGCCTTTGTCTGATCCTGCGTAGAAACTGGATTCTGCATAGAAACTGCCATCTGCTTGGAAGCATGTACAACAGCCGGATCAGATGTGGCTGTATGCAGATTTCCGTACGAAGGTGCACTCTCCCGTATCACATGTGCCGTAAAAGAGGACTGTGGTTTTGCCTTTGGGATCTGAAATGGCTCCGGAACCTGTGCCGGCTTCTTATATTTTGGCAGTTCTGCCTTTTTCGGCTCCCTCTCCACACCAACATCCGGGATCAGTTCTCTGGATGAGAGTGCCTGCCGTACAGTATCATATACGATCTGGTAGATTTCTTCCTGATTGGAAAAACGCAGTTCCAGTTTGGTCGGATGAACATTGACATCCAGAAGATCCCCCGGTATCGTAAAGTGCAGTGCCGTAAACGGATATTTATGCTGCATCATAAATGTCTTATAGGCATCCTCGATCGCCTTTGTGATGATCTTGCTTTTTACATATCTTCCATTAACAAAATAGTTTTCAAAATTGCGGTTGCCTCTGGAGATCACCGGCTTTCCGACAAATCCCTCCAGCCTGCCAAATGCTCCTTCTGCTTTTACCGGAAGCAGATTGGCCGCAATATCCCTTCCATAAATACCATAAATAATATCCTTCAGGTTATGATTGCCTGATGTGTGCAGCCTGGTCTGTCGGTTGTTAATAAATTTGAACGCAATTTCCGGATGCGAAAGAGCCATGCGTTCCATCAGTTCGCTGATGTATCCAGCCTCTGTCATCGCAGATTTTAAAAACTTTTTTCTTGCCGGTGTATTATAAAAAATGTTATTGACCAGAAAGGTCGTTCCATCCGGTGCTCCAATCTCTTCTGTTAAAATCTCCTGTCCGCCCTCAATACGGTATCTGGTCCCAAGCAGTGTACCAACCGTCTTGGTGATCACTTCCACCTGGCAGACTGCGGCAATGCTCGATAACGCCTCACCGCGAAATCCCAGCGAAGATACAGAAAGCAGATCCTCCACTTTCGTGATCTTGCTGGTCGCATGACGCAGAAAAGCGGTTGAAATCTGATCCTTTGCAATGCCCTCGCCGTTATCGGTGATCCGGATCAGTGAGATCCCGCCGTCTTTGATTTCAGCCGTCACAGCAGTCGCTCCGGCATCGATGGCATTTTCTACCAGCTCTTTGACCACAGAAGAAGGTCGCTCGATTACCTCTCCTGCTGCAATTTTATCAATGGTACTTTCATCTAATACTGCAATATTCTTCATACTATCATCCCTGTACGCCTGTTACACTCCAACGGTTTTTCAGTTTGCTCTGCAGACGGTTCAATGTATTTAACGCTTCCAGCGGTGTCATGGAAGCAATCTCCATCTCACTTAATTCTTTTAAAATATCCTCATCTTTTGCAGTGTCAAACAGTGCCATCTGCCCCATATCAACCTGATCGTAGGTTTTGGGACGGTTGCGGACTTTTGTCGCTGTTTTTGCCTGCGGTGCACTGCCTGCTGCCTCAATCTCTTTTGCACGCTCTGTGATATCCGCATCACTTAATTCTTCTACCAACTCTTTGGCACGTTCGATCACGGAATCCGGAACACCGGCAAGTTTTGCGACCTGGATACCATAACTCTTATCCGCACCGCCTTTTACAATCTTCCGAAGAAATACAATATCATCGCCCTTTTCTTTTACAGCAATGCAGTAATTATTCACACCCGATAATTTGCCCTGCAATTCGGTCAGTTCATGGTAATGCGTTGCGAAAAGCGTTTTTGCCCCGAGAAGTCTTGTATTTGCGATATGCTCAACCACCGCCCAGGCAATCGAAAGCCCGTCAAAAGTGCTCGTTCCGCGTCCGATCTCATCCAGGATCAGAAGACTGTTCGAAGTTGCATTTCGAAGAATATTGGCAACCTCTGTCATTTCCACCATAAAAGTGCTTTGTCCGCTTGCCAGGTCATCGGAAGCTCCGACCCTTGTAAAAATACGGTCCACAATGCCGATCTTCGCAGAAGATGTCGGAACAAAGCTACCGATCTGAGCCATCAAAACAATCAGAGCACTCTGACGCATGTATGTTGATTTACCTGCCATGTTTGGACCGGTAATGATGGAAATACGATTTTTGCTGTTGTCAAGGTAAGTATCGTTTGCAATGAACATATCGTTTTCGATCATCTGTTCAACTACCGGATGACGGCCGTTCTTGATATCGATCACGCCTTTTTCATTCATTTTCGGGCAGACATAGTTATTACGTTCCGCAACCAGTGCCAAAGAAGCGAAGACATCGATCGCCGCTACTGCTTTTGCGGTCTTCTGAATGCGTTCTACCTCTTTTGCGATCTGTTCCCTTACATCGGAAAACAGATTGTATTCCAAAGAAAAGAGCTTGTCCTCCGCTCCGAGAATGATGTCCTCCAGCTCTTTTAATTCCGGCGTGATATAACGTTCAGCATTTGTGAGTGTCTGTTTTCTTGTATAGTAATCCGGAACCATATCTTTAAAAGAGTTTGTCACTTCCAGATAATAGCCAAACACCTTGTTGTATTTAATCTTCAGGTTTTTGATGCCGGTATTTTCACGTTCTTTGGCTTCCAGCTGTGCCAGCCAGGTCTTGCCTTCTGTCTTTGCGGCACGCAGACGGTCGATTTCTTCGTTATAGCCTTCTTTGATAATACCGCCGTCTTTAATCTGGATCGGCGGCTCCTCCATAATTGCCCGGTCGATCAGATCACACACATCCTGAAGTTCATCCATCTGCTCACATACTTCCACAAGAAGCGGAGATTTCATCGTAGATAAAATGTATTTGATATGCGGCAGCATGGACAAAGATGTGCCGAATGCGATCAGATCTCTTGGATTTGCAGTCTTGTAGCTGATCTTACTGATCAGACGCTCGAGGTCATAGACCGGAGAAAGATATTCTCGCAGTTCTTCCCTGCAGATCGCATTGTCTTTTAATTCTCCGACGGCTTCCAGTCTGTTTGATATTTCTTCCTTGTCGATCAGCGGCTGCTCAATAAAGGAACGCAGAAGTCTTGCCCCCATCGCAGTCTTTGTCTTATCGAGAACCCACAGAAGGGAACCTCTTTTCTGCTTTTCACGTAAAGTTTCGCAAAGCTCCAGATTTCTTCTGGTCGAGCTGTCGATCACCATGTATTTTCCGGCAAAATAAGTATTTAACGAAGTCAGGTTTGCGATCGCTGTTTTCTGTGTTTCCATCAGATACTGAAGCAGTGCACCGGCTGCGATGATCCCGCAGTTCAGCTCACCAAGTCCGAGTCCTGCCAGGCTGGAGACATGAAAGTGGTCCAGCAGTGTCTTCTTACAGCGTTCATCACCAAAATACCAGTTTTCCAGGGCATTGACGGCAATTCCAAGACGGTTTTTCAGATCTTCTACATCCACACCGCTGACAAAAAAGGAATCGTTGCAGATGATCTCGGTCGGTGCAAACTTTGTGATCTCATCTAACAGTTTTCTGCATCCATCCACTTCCGTCACCAGATAATCACCGGTGGAAATATCGGCAATGGAGACGCCAAAACGATCCGCCATGCACACGATCGCCATCAGATAATTGTGCTTTGTCTCATCCATGGCGTTGGTATCCAGATTCGTTCCCGGCGTGACAATGCGGATAACTTCCCGCTTAACCAGTCCCTTCGCCTGCTTTGGATCTTCTACCTGTTCACAGATTGCAACCTTATATCCTTTTGCCACCAGACGATTCAGATATGTATCTGCAGCATGATAAGGAATGCCGCACATCGGAGCACGCTCTTCAAGTCCGCAGTCTTTTCCTGTCAGTGTGATCTCCAGTGCTTTGGATGCCGTCAGGGCATCGTCAAAAAACATTTCATAGAAATCACCCAGGCGATAAAAAAGAATACAGTCCTTGTACTGTTCCTTTGTCTCCAGATATTTTGCCATCATCGGCGTTACGGAATTTTTTTTATTATTTTTTGCTGTTGTACTCAACGGTCAGACCTCTTTCATCTCATTTCTATTGTTTGTGCCTGTTCTGCACAAAACATGCTTGTACCTCTGTTCTTACTCTGCTTTTACCGCCCAACGCATTTTCGTTGACCTGGCTCTGCCATTCTGTGCACACTCCTGCATGGACGGACGTATCACATCTTTGGCATAGTCCGAATAAATACCTGCTTTGTATCCGGCCTTCAGTGCTTTTTTGACCAGTTTGTCCTCCCCGGAATGGAACGTCAGGATTGCCACACGTCCGCCCGACTTTAAGGCATCCGGCAGTTTTTCCATAAATTCATACAGAACTTCAAATTCCTGGTTGACATCAATGCGAAGTGCCTGGAACACACGCTGGCAGGTCTTTCGGATCGTATCTTTTTTCTCTTTTTCCGGAAGAAAATCCAGCGTATTTTCGATAACAGTCCGCAGTTTTGTTGTGCTATCGATGCGATTCCCTTTGCGGATCTCATCTGTGATCGCTTTTGCGATCTCTTCGCAGTACGGTTCATCCGAATTTTCATATAACATCCCGGCAAGTTCCTCTCTGCTGATCTGATCCAGTCTTTCTGCCGCACTGATTCCTTTTTGCTGATTCAGTCTAAGATCCAAAGGTCCGTCCGCACGGAAAGAAAATCCCCGTTTCGGATTGTCGATCTGCATGGAAGATACACCAAGATCCGCCAAAATAAAATCAAATCCTCCCGCTTCTTTTGCAATCTCATCGATCGTACAGAAATTCTGAAGCTTTATGGTCAGAATCCCTTCCCCAAATCCCTGTTCTTCCAGACGCTTTTTTGTCTTTGCCGACTCTTCCGGATCCACATCCGTAGCATACATATGGCCTTCTCCATGAAGACATTCCATCATTGCCTTTGTATGGCCGCCGTATCCAAGCGTGGCATCAAATCCGGTTTCTCCCGGCTGGATTTTCAGAAAATCCAGGATTTCCTTCACCATAATGGAAATGTGCATACCTGCCGGTGTATTCCCTTTTCGGATCACATGTTCAACCGTATCCTGATATTTTTCCGGGTTCAACTCTTTGTACTTTTCTTCAAATTTTTTCGGATATTTTCCTTTATATCTTACACGCCGTTTGTGCGGCTTTGGTGTCTCCTGCTGCATAAACCTCTCCTTATGTTCATGAATACAGACGTACCCCGCCTTTTCTGACTGAAAAAGCAAAATACGCCTGTTTTCTTCGATCTGTTTCTTTTGGCTTTATTTTGAAATCATCGTTCCCATATAATAAAATCCGCGGCACTCATCCAGATGCACATCGACGATTTTTCCGATCAAGTCTTCTGTACCCTTAAAATGTACCAGCAGGTTGTTGGTCAGTCTTCCGGTGACAAGGGACGGATCATGGTCATTGACATCTTCCACCAGAACATCCATCGTCTGTCCTTCAAATCTTGCACAGCGTTCTCTCGAAATTTCCTGTACTTCTGCAAGCAGACGGTCAAAACGGTCTTTCACTACATCATCCGGGATCTGATTTTCCATAACAGCTGCCGGGGTTCCGGTACGCTTGGAATAGATAAAGGTAAACGCACTGTCATACTGCACTTCTTTTACCACTTCCATCGTCTCCAGAAAATCTTCTTCTGTTTCACCCGGAAAGCCGACAATAATATCCGTTGTCAGAGAAATATCCGGAAGTGCCGCCCGAAGTTTTCGAACCAGTTCCAGATAACGTTCTTTTGTATAATGGCGGTTCATTTTCTTTAAAATAGCACTGCTGCCGGACTGCAGCGGCAGATGAAAATGCGGACAGATTTTCTTTGATTCTTTCATAACCTCAATCAGTTCATCCGACAGATCCTTTGGATGAGAGGTCATAAAACGGATCCGCTTCAGGCCTTCTACCTTTTCTGCTTCTCTTAAAAGAGCTGCAAAAGTCATCGGCTGCTCCAGATTTTTGCCGTAAGAATTGACATTCTGTCCAAGAAGCATCACTTCCACAACGCCATCTGCAACCAGTTTTTCAATCTCACGAATGATATCCTTCGGCTCACGGCTTCTCTCACGTCCTCTGACATATGGAACGATACAGTAACTGCAGAAATTGTTGCAGCCAAACATAATATTGACACCGGATTTGAACGGATATTTTCGCTCCACCGGAAGCTCCTCTACAATCTGCGTGGTATCTTTCCAGATATCGATCACCATACGTTCAGAGATCAGTCTGGTGTAGATCAGCTCTGCAAACTTAAAAATATTGTGTGTTCCAAAAATCAGATCCACGAAACGGTAGCTCTTTTTCAGTTTTTCTACAACTTCCGGCTCCTGCATCATACAGCCGCACAGACCGATCAGCATATGCGGATTTTTCTTTTTCATACTGTTTAAAGCTCCGAGTCGTCCGTAAACTCGCTGATTTGCATTCTCACGGACCGTACAGGTATTGTAGATCACAAAATCTGCATGTTCGTCTTCTGTCATTACATAACCGATCTTCTCTAGAATACCGATCAGCTTTTCACTGTCCCTCGCATTCATCTGACAGCCAAAGGTTGTGACACTCGAGATTAATGGTCTTCCAAGTTCTTCCGACATTTTTTTTACAAGTGCACGTGCTTTTTTTATGAAATAATACTGTCTCTCCGGTTCTTCCGCTGGTGCAGGACCGTTTTCATCAATGTTCTCTAATATCTTTTCGAATTCTTCGTTGTTTGTCACTAATTTTCTTCCCTTCTATAATTGCAATAACTTTTTCTAATATAACATACGATATTGCAAAAAGCAACGGAAAGGTCTGCTATACTCTTCTCATAATCCTAAATAGCGGAAAAATCAGAACAATATACAAAGCGACCATGATCAGCAGAAACATAAATCCCATGGAAACCAAAAGTGCCATCCCGTTTTCTCAGCGTATAACAAACGAACATCTGTTAAACAGATGCCCGTTTGTTATATCATGCTTTACTTTTATCTGATTACTGCTCAGTATATTTTCTGTCTTTCCAGATAAGATACCATGCGATTTTTGCCAATCCAATGGCAAGGAAAAATATACCTAATTTTCCTAACATATCTTTCTATTCCTCCGCTCTTGCTTCCAGGTATTGGCATTATCTATTCCCGTTATCTTTTAACGCACCTGACCGTTTCCATAGATAATGTACTTCGTGGTCGTCAGTGCCGTAAGCCCCATCGGTCCTCTTGCATGGAGTTTCTGTGTACTGATCCCGATCTCAGCCCCAAAGCCAAATTCAAAGCCATCGGTAAATCTTGTGGAGGCATTGACATAGACAGCTGCTGCATCCACTTCTTCAAGAAATTTCTGAGCATTTGCATAATCTCTTGTGATGATCGCCTCGGAATGTCCGGTGTTATAGCGGTTGATATGTGCGATTGCTTCGTCGATGGAAGAAACGGTCTTAACGGAGAGGATATAATCGAGATATTCTTTTCCCCAGTCACTCTCCACAGCCGGAACGATGCCGGAAACGCTTTCCTGTACCTGTTCATCGCCACGGATCTCAACTGATTTTTCATCCAGTTTTGCCTTTAACAGCGGCATCAGTGCTTTTTCCACTTTTTCATGTACCACCAGTGATTCACAGGCATTGCAGACCCCGATCCGCTGTGTCTTTGCATTGAAAATGATATTGACGGCCATGTCAAGATCTGCACTTTCATCGACATAAATATGGCAGTTCCCTGTTCCGGTCTCGATCACCGGAACGGTACTGTTCTCCACAACGGCACGGATCAGTCCCGCACCGCCTCTTGGGATCAGAACATCCAGAAAATCTTTCCGCTTCATCAATGCCGTTGTGACGGCACGGTCGGTATCCTCGATCAGCTGGATCGCATCCTCATCCACTTTGCACGCTCTTAAAGCTTCACGGATTACTTTTACAATGGCAATGTTGGAATGCATCGCATCGCTTCCGCCTTTCAACACGACCACATTTCCTGTTTTAAAGCAGAGTCCGAAGGCATCTGCCGTCACATTCGGTCTGGATTCGTAAATAATGCCAACCACGCCAAGCGGAACCCGTTTCTGACCGATCAGCAGTCCGTTCGGGCGTTTTTTCATAGAAAGCACTTCCCCGATCGGGTCTTCCAGCCCTGCGATCTGTACCAGTCCTTCTGCCATCTGGGCAATGCGGTCTTTGGTCAGCAGCAGACGGTCCAGAAGTCCCTGATGCATCCCGGCTTCTTTTCCGGCCTGCATATCTTTTTCATTTTCTGCGATCAGATAATCTGCTTTCTCATTCAATGCATTTGCAACTGCTTCCAGTGCCTGATTCTTTTTTGTTGTCCCAAGCAACTGCATATGCGGCTTCGCAGCCATCGCATACATTCCAATCTCGTCCAGTGTTCGCTTCATTGACAAATCCTCCTTTTTATTTTCCATAAATCATCGTTGGTGTGATCAGCATCTGCGGGCAGATATCATACACATCTGACGGAACCGCTTCTACGATCTGAAAATCCAGTGCCATGGCAACGGTAGCATGCTGTGTATGTCTGCTTAAATAGCGGTCATAAAATCCTTTTCCATATCCGCAGCGGTGGCGATCTTTATCAAATGCCACACCCGGCACCAGAAGCAGTGCCGTCTCATCTGCCGCTTCTTTCAGATTTCTCGTCTCATCCGGTTCCGGTATATTAAAATATCCCGGAGCCACATCATCATAAGAATGAATGTAAAAATATCGCATATCCTCACCGAAAACTTTTGGTGCTGCCACTTTTTTTCCAAGCCTCCATGCTTCTTCAATGATCGGTCTGGTTGATGCTTCTTTGTTGTAATCCATATACACATAAATACAGGAAGCATCCTGAAACTGCGGCAGTGCAAAAATCTTCCCGGCAATCAGAGAACTCTGCTGCTGCACAAATGCTTCACTTGTTTTTGCCCGCTGTGCAAAAACCTGTTTTCTAATGTCCTTTTTTTCCATATTTTTCACCAAGATTTGTAATGCTTCCATCCAGTTCCTGAATATTAATATTGTTCAGCTGTCCGCGAAGGTTTGCCCGGACTGCTTCAATATATTCTCTTCTCAGCACATCGCGTTCTTTTGTCTCGGCACTTGTCAGTCCTTCTGCTTTTGCTTTTCTGGCAAGTTCATTGATTCTTGCTAATTTTTCATCCGTTATCATACTATATTTCTCCTTATTTTATGATGTGGGTATCAAAAGTCCCCAACTATGATGCCAGAGTCAACTTGCACATTCCCGGCATTATAACATTTTTTCCAGATAATCCATCAGATAAAACTCATCTTTTTTGTGAGAAAGAAAAAGGGTACCGCAGTCCTGTCCTTCGATCACACGATGGATATTTCGGAAATCTTCTCCATTTGCAATGACCATATCCGTGCCTGCTGCGGAAGCGAGCTTTGCCGCTGTCAATTTCGATGCCATACCGCCGGTGCCGACATCGCTTGTAGATGTGCTCTTTCCCATTTTCAGCAAATGGTCATCCAGTTTTTCTACTACATGGATTAATTCCGCATTTGGATTGCTGTTCGGATCATCCGTAAACAGACCGTCAATATCCGACAGCAGGAGCAGCAGATCTGCATCAATCAATGCCGCTACGATCGCAGAAAGCGTATCATTATCACCAAACTGCATCTCATACGTGGAAACCGTATCGTTTTCATTTACAATCGGAATCGCCCCTAATTTTAACAGTTCCTGAAAGGTATTCAGTGCATTAAAACGACTCAGATTGTCCATAACGGTACGTTTGGTCATCAGGATCTGTGCTGCCAGCTGATTGTATTCCGAAAAAAGCTTCTGATAGATCATCATCAGTCTGGCCTGTCCGATTGCAGCACATGCCTGTTTTTCTTTTGTCTCACTTGGTCGGTGTCCGAGACCTGCAGCTCTTCTTCCGACCGCAATCGCCCCCGATGATACCACAATCACATCTTTGCCCATATTATGGAGATCACTGATCTCACGCACCAGAACTTCCAGTTTCGTAAGGTTCAACGCCCCTGTCTCCGGGTGAGTCAGGGACGAAGAACCAATCTTTATCACAATTCGCTTTTTATCTTTTAATATTTCTCTGATACTGCTGTTCATGTTTTCCTCCTGAAGTATCATCCATCTGCTGCTCGTCTGCAGATCATTTTCCATGCTATCTTACACCATTTTGTCAGGTACGTCCAGAGGTCAATTGCCCGGATAAAACAGGAAAAAGCGGAAATACTGAAAAAAAGGAGATGAAAAAGATCATGAAACATCGGCCTATTTATTTTGCGGCAGCATTTCTCTTACTTCTTCTGATTTGCACCGCCTACAATTTAAGCTATCACTATATCACCGGAAATCCGCCTTCCGCCGAAGAATCTGCTGATCATGAAAGTGAAACCATACGCTCTGCTCCGGCAAATGCCGGGAATCCGCATCCGGTATATCAATATTATCTTACAGAAGAACAGGGCTGCGTCTCAATTTATCTGGATGATAAAGAAACGTTGTACGAAAACACCAGCATCCGCTTAAGCAGCCTGCCGGACGCTCTGAAAACAGAAATCAAAAACGGAAAATATATCCGGACCGAAAAAGAACTTTATGATTTTCTGGAAAATTACAGCAGTTAGAAAACAGGTCGTGAACATCAAAGCTCACGGCCTGTTTTTACACATGACTGCTATTACAGTATATTCAGCCGAATCAGAAGATCTGCCAGCAGATCACCTTTTGGAAGTCTGCGGATCTCACGCTCCAGGATACCGCCAAGTTTTACAAGACAGATACCATAGACAACAGCTCCCACGCATACCGCCAGGATCGTTGAGATCGTATTTCCGGCAAACAGATTGAACACTCTGTGTACCAGATATGCGGCAATGCCCATCACACCGGCCGCGATCACCGGAACCAGGAAGGTCTTTTTAATCTCCTGGCGATAGTGCAGTTTTTTGCGGATGGAACGTGCATTGAGCAGACAGATGATCAGTCCGAAAATAATGTTTGCATAGACTACTCCATAAATGTTCCATTTAAACTTTACAACAAACAGAACTAAAAATCCAAGATGGATCGCCACGGCTGTCGCTGCATGCACAAGCGGTGCCTGCATCTCACCAAGTCCCTGTAAAATACCGGTGGTAAGCGTAGACAGTGCCAGAAGGACGGTCAGAAGTGCTCCGCTTTGCATAATGCCTGCCGCAAGGGCCAGACTGTCGTTGTTTCCGTAGAGCATCATCATGATTGGTCTTGCCAGTGCCGCCATACCGACTGCACACGGGATTGTAAATACCATGGTATAGCGGATCGTATCGCGGGTCCGAAGTCCGGCTTCCCGTAAATCATTGTTCGCCATCGCCTCTGTCAGAGCCGGTACAACCGAAGGTGCCAGACAGGATGCGATCGACAGCGGGACGTTCATCAACACGCGGAATTTACCGCTGTAGATGCCCCAGACGGTTGCGTACTGTTTCTGGGTAAATCCCATGCCTGCCAGAATGTGGTTGAACACGCCCTGGTCGATGATCGTGCTGATATTATATACCAGCGTACTGAGCACGATTGGAAGAATAGTGTAAGTAATCGCACGGTAAATGGCACGGTCAGATTCTCTTCTTCTTGTTTTGTCCTTTTTCATGCGGCGTTTGAAACCGTTACGATAGCCAAGATAGATCACTATCATAAACAGCAGTGCCACACCGACGCTGGCGACCGTTCCAAATGTACCTCCTGCTGCTGCAAGTGCGGTTCCAAGCTCCGCATCGCCTTTTTTCTCACCAAGCTTCAGGCCGTACTGCAGCATCACATAAGCACCGGCTACGGAAATAATTGCATTGATGACCTGCTCAATGATCTGTGATATCGCTGTCGGGACCATTGTACCATGTCCCTGGAAAAAACCACGCAGTACACCGGTCAGTGCAAAAAGAAAGATCGCCGGTGCAAGGACACGAAGTGCATAGCTTGCAAGCTCCACCCCCATCACATACTTGGTGATCACACCGCCAAGCAGGAAAGTCAGAATGGAAAGAATACCGCCTGTCACGGCCGCAAAACGCAGGGAACAGATCAGAACCCTGTAGGAATTTTTCACTTCTCCTGCATACTCCCGCTCTGCTACCAGCCTGGATACAGCAAGCGGAAGGCTGAAAGAAGAAATCATCAGGATAATAGTATAAATCTCATTTGCGGTAGAATAATAACCGTTTCCGTCATCCCCCAAAATGTGAGTGAGCGGAATACGGTAGATCATACCGATTGCTTTTGCGACAAAGGAGGCGATTACAAGAATCGTCCCCTGTGCCAGAAAATTTGTTTTGCTTGAACTCTTTTTACTCATATTTTATCATACCTCTTTGTTCCCGCGGGCAGCGAACCAGGCAGACGCACCTGCGACGGGGTATATTTTCTGTATTTTTTTATTCGATCACGATCTGGTCTTCTTTTGTATCATAAACAACACATACCCAGGTCTTTCCCTGATTGATGGTGATCTCATTTCCATCTTCATCAAAATAACGTGCCGGACTCTCAATATCATCCTTGGTCCAGGTACATTTTTCGTAAGTTCCCTTTGTGAAGACATACGCGGTACCGCCTTTTTCTGCCTCAATGGCAAGGTATCCGTGATCATCCAGCGGATAACATTCGCAAAGCTGGAAAATGACATTATCGTATTTCAGCTGATCTCCGGTCAGCTGATCGATCTGTGCGTCGCCATACTGATAACGATAGTATACACCTTCATCTGCATTATAGTCAAACCACGGTTCATTTACTTCATATCCCGGTTCAATATGGGTTGCCGGATCTGTAAAGGTGACGGTCTGATCGTCGCCCGCAAACTGATAATGACCATCGTAATCCTTATCATACTCTCGGCTGTAACACAGTTTTTTTGTCGCTTCGATCAGACGGTCGGCACTGGTATAACAGTTGTGCGGAGACGGTCTGTCATCCGTGCGGTAAAACGTCTCTTCTCCGGCATATCCATAAAGCTGTCCAAATCCCTCCTGAGAAGAAAGTCCGCTGATGTTGTCAATGTTGCTGTTCAGAATCTCACACGCATAAACAGCCTGTCCGTAATGTACATACAATGCATCAAATTCTTTTGCAAAATGCACATAATACTCACGGCAGCTTCGAACAGAACCAATCTTCTCCATCCCGTCGTAGTCTTCAAAAATACCCATCAGTCTTGTGATCGCACCTTCTACCGGAGCTTCGTATACCACATCGGCACGTTCGATACCGGCCTGCGGAATGGCACCGTAAATGTTATTGAGCATGATCGCATACGGTCTTTTCCGACCGATCTTTTTATCAACGATCTTTCCGGTCAGGTAGCTGCGTACTTTTCCTTTCGGCAGTGCCTCTCCCTGATCAAACGTTCCTGCTTCGGTTGCAACCGTTTCGGTTTCCGTCTCAGTCTGCGTTTCCGTCTGCGTCTGTGTCCGTGTCTCGGTTTCTGGTGCTTTCTGTGCACAGCCTCCAAGTACGGCACTTGCCATCAGTACAGTCGCCAGAACTGCTAATTTCTTTTTCATTCTTTCTTCCCCCTATCTTGTAATTCCCATGGATTCCAGGACATCTGCCTGTTTCTTTTCCATACGTTTTGCTTCCTGCTCTTCCATATGATCGTATCCGACCAGATGCAGAAGACTGTGTACGATCAAAAAAGCATACTCCCTAAGCGGAGAATGGCCGTAGCTTTCTGCCTGCTGCAACACCTTGTCACCGGATATCACGATATCGCCAAGCAATAGTTCTCCCGTTTCCGGATGAAAACAGTCTGCCCCTTCCTCCTCCAGAAATGCAAAATCACCTTCTGTGACATAGTCTGCCATCGGAAAAGACAGCACATCAGTGGCACGGTCAATATCACGCTGTTCTTTGTTGATCTGGTGGATGGTCTCATCATCGGTCAGCAGAAGGCTTACTTCTGCCTCATAAGGACAGCCAAGATAATCCATCGTAAATGTAAATACCTTTTCCGCCACTTCCCTGGCATCAAACGGCAGCTCTTTTTCGTACTCGCTCTCAAAATTCAGTGTCATGATTTTCTCCTTGTTGTACCCGTCGAAGTCTTCGTTTTGCTCTTCACCGTTCTGTCTGTCTTTTTCTGTACAGCTTTCTTTTCGTATTCCTCATAGGCCTGCACAATCTTCTGCACCAGCGGATGACGTACAACGTCTTTGCTGGTCAGTTCACAGAACGAAATCCCATCTACTTTTTTCAGGACTTTCATGGCTACATCCAGTCCGGAAGCGGCACTAGATGGAAGGTCTTTCTGCGTTTTGTCACCAGTGATGATAACTTTTGAGCCAAAACCGATTCTTGTTAAGAACATTTTCATCTGTGCCGGCGTCGTATTCTGTGCCTCATCCAGAATGATAAAGGCATTGTCCAGAGTCCTTCCCCGCATATAGGCAAGCGGTGCTACTTCAATCAATCCTTTTTCCATGTTTTTGGCAAAACTTTCCGGTCCCATGATCTGATACAGTGCATCATAGAGCGGACGCAGATACGGATCGATCTTGCTTTGCAGATCCCCCGGCAGAAATCCAAGCTTTTCTCCTGCCTCGATCGCGGGCCTGGTCAGAATGATCCTGCCGACCTCATCGTTTTTAAATGCCTGGATCGCCATCGCCATGGCCAGATAAGTCTTTCCGGTTCCGGCAGGACCGATCCCGAAAACAATCATCTTTTTGCGGATTGCATCAACATACTGCTTCTGTCCAAGCGTCTTTGGTTTAATCGGCTTTCCGTTGATCGTATGGCAGATCGTATCCTGGTCGATCGCAGAAAGTGCTTCTTCTTTATCCTCATAAGAAAGTGCGATCGCATAGTCAACATTCTGTTCCTGAATAATATTTCCATGCTTTGACAGTTCGATCAGCTGTTCAAAAATCTTCCTGGCTTTGTTCACTGCCGTCTCCCCGCCGATGATCTTTAAAACGCCATCACGGTTCACAACGGTGATATTCAGTGCCCGCTCCATCTTTTTTATATGCTGGTCAAATTGTCCGAAAACATTTGTTTCATGCTCCGCCGGAACAGAAATACTTGCTTCTACAATACTCATTCCGTTGTTATCCTTTCTACACTTTTTCCGGCCTTCTCTATCAAAATAACAGACCCTTTTGCGATGCAATAGTTTGTATCAAACTCTATTTTAACATTATTTTCAAATATTTGAACCCCTTTTTCCTGAATTTTATTCAGAAAATCATACAGATCTTTTTCAGCCATGGCAGATGCTTCTTCTTCTGTCAATGTCACCGTTTCGTATGTATACTCGAAAAACTGCTGCTTTTCAAAAGAAACCGGAAGATAAAAGTTCTGAAAAATGCATAGTGGATGCATCTCTGTCACCGTATCAAACGTCTGCATTTTTTTGCCGGCACCCGGCAGATACATCTGCCATTTTCCGACTCGAAGTCCGATCTTTTGTTTCTCTTTTCCGCTGTAATGCTTCTCTTTTCTCTTTAATCTTATCTTTTCCCGATATTCATAAGAAGTTTTAAGAAAAATATCTGCATCCGAAGCACAGTACTGATAACCGGATACTTCCCCGGAATCATCCAGGATCTCCAGCTCTCCTTTCACAAGCAAGTCACCCTTTTTCACCGTGTCACCGACTGACACCATTGGTACTCCTTTTCTTGTGATCATGGATGTTATGACACCGTTTTTATCTGCGATCAGATCCGTGGGCAGATTTGCAGAATTTGTTCCTTCTGTTTCTTTTTTTTCATTATTTTCCACATTTGCCTCAGGATCTGTGCTCTCTTTTACCTGGATCAGCAGTCTGGTTCCTTCCTGTTTTACGGAAACCCAGGTAAAAGCATCAAACTGTTTTCGCAGCATCGCCGCCAGTTCTTTGCAGTCGATCACGGAAATACGAGTGCCGTTTTCAATATGCACGGTTTCCAGATAGCGACAGATCTGTCCTCTTGTAATCTGCTGATTTCCCTCAATATCGATCCGCCACAAAAAGCAGGACATGAAATACAGAAGCAGGATACCGCACAGCAATCCGGCAAACAGCATCTTTTTCTTCCGGCAGCGATATAAAAAAAACGGCAGTCCCTGCCGCCGTATGATCCTCACTCTGGTTCTGCTTTTTTTCACAAGCGGACGCAGCATGCGAAATCCCTGAACCGAAATATCCATCTCATAGGCATTTCCATGATACTCCAGATTCCACAGTGCAATTCCATGATTTGCACAGAGATTTAAAAAACGGTCATAACTTTCACCTGTTACGCTTATCCTCAGCATCCCTTTTCGGTATAAAAGAAGCTTCAAAACCAAGCTTTTGCCTCCTTATAAATAGCGGATCTGGTCGATCTGTCCGGTAATTTTCATCTCTTCTGAGGTATAAAACGGAATCTGAAGGTATCTGCCTTCGATCAAAATCCTTCCCTGCTTCCCGAGGATCAAAATACCGCAGTCTGTATATTCTAAAATCCCCCTGAAATTCTCTATGTATACCTCTTCTCTTCCGGTTATCTGAAGAAGAACGGCTCCTCTGGAGAGATCCTCCGGTATCTGGGCAGATTCTAAAATACGCTGCCGGATCGCTTTCTTTTTCGAACTCATACCGCTGTCATCACCTTTTATTATGCAGTTTATGTGATGCGTTTCCAAAAAATACCTGCCCTTTGCTTTCTTAGTTTCTCCTGCTGATCTGTTTTACGATCCTTTTTGGAAATCAGCAGCTCTTTTGATCATGATGAAAAAAAATAATGCCGTACCAGGTAACGGTATGACGGTCATAAAAATATTCGATGCCGCATTTTTCTGCCACATCCGTCACTAAAATCCCCTGACTCTCAATACATGGGATCATATGTTCCGGATGGCGGCAACTTTCAGGGTATGCACACTGGCTGCAGATTGCACAGGATTCGGAAGAAAGAGCAAAGTATGCTTCGGATAACTGCTCCAGTTCCTGACAGATCGCGTGGACAACCTCTTCATGCTCCGGCCTGGTTGCAAGCGTCTCTTCCATATCGTCAATATCTTCCACTTCCGAGAGCGTCGTAAACACCAGTGCATACTGATAAGAAATGCAGTGTTTTTTACAGTCCGCAACCTCTCCCACAGCCGGCGGGCAGGACCAGGACTTTCCATACCTTGGACACTCCTTTTCGCAGATATACCGCACTTTATCCGAGAACAGAATATCCTCACTTTTCAGAAATCCATACTGACAAATTGGATAATCTGCAAGAAATGCTTCGATCTTTTCAAACAGATCCGCTTCACTTATCTTCATTTTTTTCACTTCTTTCTTGTTCTGCCGCATTTTCTGAACCTGTCGTTTTACAGACGAGTGCCGACTCCAGACGATGTTCTTTGATGGAAAGAATCTTGATATGCAGTCCGCATGCATCGACCTCAAACTGTGTTCCATCGGATGGGATCGTTCCGTATATGCCAAAGACAAAACCGCCAAAGGTATCATAATCCTCCACCGGAAGTTCCACTTCCAGTGCCTCCGCAGCATCTTCCAGATCTACACCGCCGTCAATTTTCCAGGTATCCTTTGAAATCCGGGAGATTTTCGGTTCTTCGGCAAGCTCTGCCAAATCATCTTCCAGATCTCCGACCAGCTGCTCTAACAGATCGTTCATCGTGACAATACCGACCATGCCGCCGTACTCATCCAGAACCACCGCAAAATGGTTATGTGAGACTTTCATCCGCCGGAACAGAACATCTGCTTTTACCGATTTCGGGATAAACTGAGCCGGTTTCACGGCATGCTTCATAATGAAATCCTTTGTCCGCCCGCGGAACCGGAAGAAATCCTTAATATTCAATACGCCGACCACATGATCAACTGTCTCTTCGCAGACCGGATAAACGGTGTGGCGGCTGTCGTGAATGGTCTCCTCCCACTGTTGCAGCGTCTCATCCGTCCACAGAAGCGTGATGTCTGTCCGATGCGTGGCAAACTCATCCACTGCCATGTCATCAAATTCAAACAGATTTTGGATGATCTCATTTTCCTCCAGATCGATCACACCTTTTTTGCTTCCGGCATCTGCCATTTTCCGTATCTCTTCCTCGCTGACTTCCACCGCCTCCGCATTTGGATCGATCCCGAAAAGACGTAACAGAAGATTTGTAGTCGCATTTAAAAGAGCCGTAAACGGCGAAAAAACGATCCAGAACACTTCCAGAAGCCCGCTCATCCGAAATGCCAGCTTCTGCCCCCGCTTTGCCGCAAGACGCTTTGGCAGCAGGATACCAAAGACCAGCACCACATAGGAAAGCAAAAACGTGATCAGCACCAGAAAGATATTATGCCAGACTTTTGCCGAAACCAGGTGTACAAACTGCTCCATCACAAGACCGGTCATCCACAGTGCAAGCAGATCTGCCGTAAAAGCACTGATCAGAAATCCGCACAGTGTGATCACCGCCTGGATCATGGTCAGAAATTTCGCCGGCTGTCTTAAAAATTTCAAAAGTCTTTCTGCTTTTTTGTTTTTTTCTTCCGCCATTTTCTCCAGTTCCGATGCATCCAGTGAGATCACTGCGATCTCCGCACAGGAACAGAACGCATCAATGGCGATCAGAACCAGGATCAAAATTATTTTTCCTATCAAAGGACTGTCTGCAATCATAAATGCTCCCTCACTCTGTCTTTTTTGAGAATCCCGCCCCCGCGATCAGCTCCTGTTCATCAAACAGCTGTGCCACCGTTTCCTCGTACGTCGAGACACTCTTCGTCTTTTTGATCTTCTTTGCATATTTCGAAGAAGCGGTAAACATATCTGCCGCATAGTACCAGAATTCTTTCATTTTAAACATGGCATTTTTATCATCCTGAAATGCTTCCCGATATGCTTCAAAAATGCAGTCATGGAATACACGAAACCTCATCTTGTCCATGGCATTTTTGCCTTTTATTTCACCGATCAGTTCCGGATTGGCAAGCACTCCGCGTCCAAACATTACTGCCGGAACTTTTGGATACTGCTCCCTGAATCTTTCAAAATCCGCTTTTCGGAACAGATCTCCATTGTAACAGAGACTGTTTTTGCTGTTTTGGCAGGCATATGCAAACGTTTCCATATCCGGCGTTCCATTATAATACATGCACTGTACACGTGGATGTATGATCAGTTCTTCAAACGGGAACTGATTGTATACCGAAAGCAGATCCTGAAATTCCTCTGCATGTTCCAGACCGATCCTCGTTTTCACTGAAATTTTGATCTTTATTTCCCGAAAAACTTCATCAAAAAAAAATTGCAGTGTCTCAGGATCTGAAAGAAACCCGGCTCCTCTGCCTTTGGTGACAACCGTTCTGGACGGACAACCCAGATTTAAATTGACTTCCTGATAACCATATTCTTCCAGAGCCTTTGTCATGGCAATAAAATCTGCTGCTTTGTTTGTCATGATCTGTGGGACAAGATGGATGTTCTGATTATGCTCGGGAAGGATATCGGCCTTTTCTTTTGCACTGAACTGTTTTCCGCTGTTTGGTTTCGGAACCAGAAACGGAGAAAAATATTTATCGGCCGGTGTAAAAAGCCTGGTATGTGCATTGCGGAAAATATATCCCGTGATCCCCTCAAGCGGTGCAAGATAATATCTCATAATACTGCTTCCGTCTCCTCTAATCTTTCGTAAAACTGTTCATAGAAATCCCTTGTCCTGTCATAGTTTCGCACATAAAACGTATTCAAAATTCCCATGGATACCGCTTTTCTGCTTTCATCCGACGAATCGTTTTCCAGAATCTCCTCCTGCTTTTTCAGATAAGCATGCCAGTCAGAAATAAATTTATCATGGCGTGCAGGATCTGGAATATCGATCCATTTTTTCACCTTCACCTTGAGCCGGTCTTTCTTTTCACACTCGTAGACTTGCAGAAAATAGCGAAATCCTTTTTCCTCATAGATTCTGCCAAGCGGAAAGAGACGACAGATATCCGGTCTTGCCCCATGGATCGTGCATCGCCCGGAATCATTCAAAAAAGCACAGGCTTCCTTTTCACCACGCATGGCCAGGTTCGGCAAGATTACACCGTCCGCCAGATTCAGTTCCACACCTTTTGTCATCAGTTCTCCAAAAGAAGCGTTCAGCTCCTTTTCAAGCCGGTAAATATCAAGCGGTGTCAGCACGATCGAAGTGCCCATCCCATGACAGCAGGCAGAACATCCCTCACATCCCCTGCAGTCTGCTTTTACCATATCATTTGGCCCATACAGCTTTCCGTCTGAAATTTCTTTTATATCGATATTACGTTTCACCTTTCTCCCTCCTCATATTGACATCTGCTCCTGTTAAGAGTACTATAAATTTCAAGAATATTCAACAAAAATCAACCAAACAAGGAGTAGATCTATGAACCCTGTACAGGAAACCGTTTTATTATATTACCCAAAGAAGCCCAAATACCTGCCGAAGATCAAATCCATCTTCGTTCAGCTCGGTATCCAGTTTCGTATTCTGGATGCCGCATCTACTGCTCAGAAGATCGGCTATCTCACCGGCCGTACAGGCTTCGAAAAAAGCACTTCCGATGTCCCTTTTTCAAAAATTCCACAATCTGTGCTGGTGATGGATCATTTTTCTGGTGTGCGGATGGATGTGCTGTTTTCTTATTTGAAAAAAGCCGGCATTCCTTCCATCGACCTGAAGGCGATCGTGACCGATACCAATGCAGACTGGACATTTTTCGCACTCTATCAGGAGATTGCAAAAGAACATGCACGGATGCATGCAAGAAGAGCAATCGTCACACGTATCGAAGAGTCGGATTTTGGATGTGAAGGACGACCGGATGGGGTGATTGCAATGGATCATGTTTACCTGCGTTATGAGCAGGAATCCGAAGAATTCTGCCTGATGGCAGAAGATGAGCAGCTCTATGCAGATCATATCGATGAAAACAGTACGGTTCTCGTAACCGCAGACGGGAAAATTCTGCCGCTGTAAATACAGCAGTTAAAATGAATCCCCTGGTATATCTCTGGTTGTTTTTTCATATAAATAACCAATTTCATACCAGGGGATTTTTTATGTCTGTTTTTCCGTTCAAAAAAGCAGCTGTCACACTCTTGCTTCTGACAGCCGCCTACTTTTCCGGATCCGGGATCCATTATCTGTTTTCACAGCCGACCACGGTACTTCCTGCCTCATCTTCTTCAGAAGGCAACTGGGGACTCAGTTTTCAGGAAGAAGGTGTGCGGCCTGTCGGCAACGCCACGCCTTCTGAGCTTGCAAAATATCAGGCAGCCTACGCAGATGAAACAGATGAAAAAGTCATTTACCTCACCTTTGATGCCGGATATGAAAATGGCAATCTGCCTGCTATTCTGGATGCCCTGAAAAACCATCAGGCGGTTGGCACTTTCTTTGTCGTCGGAAATTTTCTGGAAACCAGTCCGGAACTTACCAAACGCATGGTAGCGGAAGGTCACATCGTCGGCAACCACACTTATCATCATCCGGATATGTCTAAAATCTCCACAAAGGAAGCTTTTGAAAAAGAGTTGAATGACGTGAACACACTTTTTCAGTCGATCACCGGAAGCGAAATGGCTCACTACTACCGCCCACCTCAGGGAAAATACAGCACCTCCAACCTTGAAATGGCAAAAGAACTTGGCTACAAAACCTTCTTCTGGAGTCTCGCCTACGTGGACTGGATTCAAGATGAGCAGCCAACAAAAGAGCAGGCTTTTTCCAAACTTTTAAGCCGCATCCATCCGGGAGCCGTAGTTTTGCTTCACAGCACCTCTTCTACGAATGCAGCCATTCTCGATGAACTTCTGACAAAATGGGAAGAAATGGGGTATCATTTCGCTCCGTTATCTGAACTTGCTGACAAACTGTAGATCAGAGGTGCACAGAAGAATGCCGGGGCATCTTAAGCACTACATAATAAACATCGCATCCCCAAAGGAGAAGAAACGATAACGCTCTTTTACTGCTTCCTCATAAGCAGCCATGATCTTATCTTTTCCGGCCAGTGCGGAAACCAGCATCATCAGTGTGGACTCCGGCAGGTGGAAGTTTGTGATCAGACGGTCGATCATTTTAAACGGATAACCAGGATAAATAAAGATGTCCGTCCATCCGCTTCCTGCTTTTAAAATACCGTTTTCATCGGTTGCCGACTCCAGCGTACGGCAGCTTGTCGTTCCGACTGCCACAATCTTCCCGCCTTCTTTTTTCACACGGTTGATCAGCTCCGCCTGCTCCGGCTCCACAATGTAAAACTCCGAGTGCATGTGATGATCTGTCACATCTTCTACTTTGACCGGACGAAAGGTTCCAAGTCCGACATGTAAAGTCACATGTGCAATGTGAACGCCTTTCTTTTTGATTTCTTCCAACAGTTCTGGTGTAAAATGCAGTCCGGCTGTCGGTGCTGCGGCAGATCCATCGTGCTTTGCATACACCGTCTGATAACGGTTTTTGTCCTTGAGCTGGTGATGGATGTACGGCGGCAGCGGCATCTGTCCCAGTTTATCCAGGATTTCCTCAAAAATCCCCTCATACTCAAAACGGATCAGACGGTTTCCTTCGTCAACCACATCGATCACCTCACCGATCAGCAGCCCTTCGCCAAAACTGATTCTTGCACCGACACGACATTTCTTCCCCGGTTTTACCAGCGTCTCCCAGACATTATTCTCTCTTCTTTTTAGAAGCAGTACTTCAATCTTTGCATCCGTTCCGATCTTGCTTCCATAGAGTCTTGCCGGGATTACTTTCGTATTGTTGACTACCAGACAATCTCCCGGGTTCAGATATTCAATGATATCACGGAAAACGCGATGCTGCGTCTTTCCGCTTTCTCTGTCAAGTACCAGCAGTCTGGAAGAGGAACGGTCTTCCAGTGGATCCTGTGCGATCAGTTCCTGCGGCAGATCAAAATAAAAATCCGATGTTTTCATATATATACTCCTTAATAATAAATATGATTTTCTTCAACTAAAACCGGCTTCTCGCCTCTGTTACAGGTTACAATCGACACGGCACAGTTTTTTGATACGCCGCCATGCCAGTAATCTTCCCGGTTGCTTTCTCTTATGCTGTTGAGCAGTCCGCGAAGTGCACAGCCATGCGTCGACACGAGGATCGTCTTATCTTGAAGTTCTTTTCGACTGCAGATATCTTCCATAAAATCCCGGGTACGCTTTTCCACATCATCCAGACTTTCCCCGCCCGGTGCTGCCACATAATCCTGCGGGGCATGGAAGAAGTTTTCAATCCACTGCTGCGGCACCTGCCGGTTTTCTTCTGCATAACAGCAGCCCTCATAGATTCCAAAGCTGATCTCGATCAGACGCTCATCCTCTATGATCGGGACCTCTCTTCCGGCAAGGATACACTGTGCCGTGTGTTTTGCACGGATCAGTGGACTGGTAAAAGCCATGTCAAACGTTACATCACGAAGTGCCTTTCCGGTCAACTCTGCCAGATAGATCCCATTTTCATTTAAATCAACGTCAGAACGCCCCTGGAGGCACTTATGTGCATTCCAGGGGGTCTGACCATGACGTATGATATACATTTTCATGTGTTATTCTCCAGATTACTGACGAAGTTCGATACCCATGCTTTCCAGCCCATTGAGGATCTTCTTCATCACCGTAGTGATCTCTGCTTCTTCCATGGTCTTGTCTTTTGCACGGAATACCACAGAATAAGCCATAGATTTATAGCCTTCTTTGATCTGAGTTCCTTCATAAATATCAAACAGTTTGAAGCTTTCCAGATGTTTGCCTCCACGCTGAACGATCATCTCTTCGATTTCACCGGCAAGTACATGTTTCGGAACCACCATACTGAGGTCACGTGTCACAGCCGGGAATTTCGGAATACCTTCGTATTTGCGGTCGAAGGAAGCTTTTTCCACGATCTTCGGCATGTCCAGAACGGCAACATATGCCTTTTCACCGATTCCGTAATTATCCAGAACCTGTGGATGAACTTCGCCCAGGAATCCAATCACTTCTCCGTCGTAGAGGATGTTTGCCTGTCTGCCCGGATGTAAAGATGGCTGTCCTGCGTTCGGATCGTACTGCGGAATCTTATGCATGCCTGCTTTTTCCAGGAACTCTTCTACGACACCTTTCATGACAAAGAAATCTCCGCTGCCGTACATACCAAGCGTGAACTGCATACGCTCATCCGGAAGCTCGGTAAGCGGCAGTGCTTTCGGCAGATAAATGTTTGCCAGTTCATAGAGACGAACGTCTTTGTTTCTGTGGCTGTAGTTATAGCCAAGAGAAGAGAGCATACCATTTAAGGAAGTCGTTCTCATGATGCTGAAATCATCGCCGAGCGGGTTGGAGATCCTGATGGCCTGACGCAGTACAGAATCTTCGGGGATCAGCAGTTTGTCGAATACCTTCGGGCTTTCGAAGGAATAATTCATGCCCTGGGAGAATCCGCAGAATTCTGCGATATCTTTTGCAACATTTTCTACTCTGTGATGGAACTGAAGTTTACCTGTAGTAGCTTCTCCTTTTGGCAGCGTCGTCGGGATATTATCATATCCATAGAAACGTGCCACTTCTTCTGCGATATCTGCGGTGCGGAAAATGTCATGACGGAAGGTCGGTGCAATAATTTCATTGCTCTCTTCGTCATAGGCAAGTTCTACATTTGCAAGATAATCCAACATCTGTTCGCTGGACAGATTGGTTCCAAGCAGTGCATTGATGCGTTCCGGCTCAAATTTCACGCGAACTGGCTCTTTGCGTTTGGAGTATACATCTGCCATGCCACCGACTACTTCACCGGCACCCAGTTCTTCGATCAGCTGGCATGCACGATTGATCGCTGCCTGTGCATTGTTCGGATCCAGACCTTTTTCGAACTTGCCGGAAGCATCGGTTCTAAGACCGATTTTCTTTGCAGAAAGGCGGATGTTGGTGCCATCAAAACATGCAGCCTCAAACATCATCGTCTTTACATTGTCAGTGATCATGGAATTCTCACCGCCCATGATGCCGGCAATGCCAACAGCTTTCTCACCGTCACAGATCATCAGAACAGAATCATCCATCGTACGTTCCTGACCGTCCAGTGTGGTAAATTTTTCGCCGTTTTCGGCTCTGCGGACCACGATCTTATGACCTGCAAGGGTATCATAATCATAGGCATGCATCGGCTGGCCGTATTCTTCCATTACATAGTTTGTGATATCGACAATGTTGTTGATCGGACGGATTCCGTTTGATGCCAGTCTTCTCTGCATCCATTTCGGTGACGGAGCGATCTTGATATTTTTTACGACACGTGCACAGTATCTTGGGCAGAGATCTTTGTCTGCCACTTCAACGGTCACATAATCGTTTGCATCTTCATCATTTCCGGTCTTTTTTACAACAGGAGGCACAAATTTTTTTCCGAAAGTTGCTGCCACTTCTCTTGCAATACCGATCACGCTGTAGCAGTCTACACGGTTGGATGTGATCTCGTATTCAAATACAACGTCATCCAGTCCCAGTGCTTTGATGGCACTTTCGCCTACCACTGCATCTTCCGGGAAGATATAAATGCCGTATTCCGGTGCTTCCGGATACATATCTCTGGTAGAACCAAGTTCTTCAATGGAGCACATCATACCATCTGACTCAATGCCGCGAAGTTTTCCTTTTTTGATCTTGATACCGCCCGGTGTTTTTTTGCCGTCATGTCCGCCTGCAACGCGTCCGCCATCTAAAACAACCGGAACCTTGTCTCCTTCTTTTACATTCGGAGCACCGGTTACGATCTGGATCGTCTTCTCGCCGATATCGACCTGACAGATGATCAGTTTGTCTGCATCCGGATGTTTTTCAATTTTATCGATCTGACCGATGACGATCTTGTCCAGATCTGCATCCAGTCGCTCAAATCCTTCTACTTTTGTTCCGGATAATGTCATGGCATCTGTGTACTGCTGTGCCGTAACATCCAGCTCTGGAACATATGCTTTAATCCAAGATAATGATGTATTCATGGTTATATTTCCTTTCCTGTACTTTCCGTTGATTTTCTGTTTCGCATCCGCATTTTTAGAACTGCTTCAGGAAGCGGATATCGTTCTTATATAATTCACGCATATCATCGATTTCATATTTCAGAAGTGCAATACGCTCCAGACCTACACCAAAAGCAAATCCGGTATATTCTTCCGGATCAATGCCGCACATCTCAAATACATGCGGATGAACCATACCGCAGCCAAGGATTTCGATCCAGCCGGAACCTTTACAGAAACGGCAGGAATGACCTTCAATCTCACCGCTGCCGCCGCATTTGAAGCAGCTTACGTCAACTTCCGCACTCGGCTCTGTGAATGGGAAATGATGCGGACGGAATTTCGTCTTTGTCTCCGGTCCGAACAGCTGTTTTGCGAACTCTTCCAGAGTACCTTTCAGGTCTGCAAATGTAATATTTTTATCTACAACCAGACCTTCGATCTGATGGAAGGACGGGGAATGGGTTGCATCCACTTCGTCAGAACGGAATACTCGTCCCGGTGCGATCATACGGATCGGCAGTTTGCCCTGTTCCATAATGCGGGCCTGTACCGGAGAAGTCTGGGTACGAAGCACGATATCTTTATTGATATAGAATGTATCCTGCTCATCTTTTGCCGGATGGTTTGCCGGAATGTTCAGTTTTTCGAAGTTGTACAAATCATACTCGATCTCCGGTCCTTCTACGACTTCATATCCCATACCGACAAAGATACGCTCTACCTCTTCCAGAGCGATTGTATTCGGATGACGATGGCCAACGTTGATCTTCTTTGCCGGAAGTGTCACATCAATGACTTCCTGTTTCATCTTTTCTTCGCGTGCTTTTTCTTCCAGTTTTTTCTTTGTCTCTTCTAAAAACTCCTCAATCGCTTCTCTCGTTTCATTAACCATCTGACCAACGAACGGACGCTCTTTTGGATCTACATTTTTCATTCCTTTTAATACAGCAGTCAGTTCACCCTTCTTTCCAAGAAAAGAAACCCTTACCTCATTCAGTTTATCAAGTCTGTTTGACTCGCGTATCTGTTTCAGTGCTTCCTCCCGGATTGCCTGCAGTTTGTCTTTCATGTCTCATTCTCCTTGTAAATTAAAATAAAAAAGCTCCATCCCAAAATAGGGACGAAGCGATCTTTCCGTGGTACCACCCTGATTTCTGTCATTTGACAGACACTCAATGTTGTTTAACGCACAAGTACGTCGCTCCCTACTGTCTTCAGGAACGCAGCTCCAGTGTGAAATTCATCTCTCTGTCTGTACCGTGGAAGATTTTCAGCCGATGATCCTCCCTCTCTGTCGGGAAACAGGAAACTACTTTGCACTTTCAAAGCCTTTCGCATTTCAATCAAAATCATTATAACATCAATTTTTAAAATTACAACCCTTTTTCGATTGCATCTTTTGAAAACTTTTCTGGCTGCTCCAGATAGCAGTTGATCTCTGCCCCCATAAACAGCAGCCACATACAGAAATACAGCCACAGCATGACCATCACGACCGTTGTCAGACTTCCATAGATTGCTGACATCCCTTTGGAATATTCGATATAGACCGAAAAGCCATAGGAAAACACCGACCAGGCAAAAGAAGTGGCCACTGCTCCCGGAAGCTGAGAAAAGAAATCCTGTCTCTTATACGGAAGCCACGCATACATCGCACAGAAGATCATGCACAGCAAAAGGATCGTTCCAATCGTCCGGGCACTGATGATCAGCCAGGATACGGCTCGCAGCCACGGCAGATAATGCAGAAGATAATCATGCAGCAGATTGCCGAACACAAACAGCCCCATCGCCAGAATCAGCGATATCAGCAGCAAAATAATATAAAGAGCTGCCCGGAATCTTGCCAGAAAATAATTTTTCCGGATCTTTGTGTCATAAATCTTATTCAGTCCTTTGGATACAGACATCATGGCCTTGCTGCACGCCCAGACTGCTGTGATCACCGTTCCAGAGAGCAATGCGGTGGATTTTGTATACACAGATCCGACTAACGTTTCCAGGTACGCATGGAAACCTTCCGGAAAGATCACCTTCAACAAGGTCATAACGTCTTCTTTTGTCATCGGCGTGTACTGGAGCAAAATAAGCAGCAACATCACAAAGGGAATAAATCCCATAATGATAAAAAAAGCAGACTGTGCCGAATAGGCATCCACTCTGTCCTCTGAACTTTTATCCATAAATCTCAGCAGCCAGCGAACCAGCTGTATCACGTATCGCATATGATCTCCACTCCGTCTCCATAGTAATACTTCAAAATTTCCTGACAGCTCCATCCCTCTTCCGCCAGGTGTTTTGCACCATTCTGACTCATGCCATCCCCGTGCCCATATCCCCCTCCATTCAGCAGAAAACCGGACAGCACGCCACCCTGATACTGTGGGGTAATATAAAAGAACGCACTCGGAAGAAGTCCAAGACTTGGTGCCGTGTTTCCATCCTGTAAGATCACAGCCTGATCACCGGGCCGCAGAAACTGGCGGATCGCATACTCTCCTTCGATTGCTACCGTCCCAAGTGTCCCTGTGACCTGCAGCACTTCTGCCCTTCCATTTTCAAGTCGCTTCAAAACGTTTAAGCTTAAAATCTGCCCGATCTGTCCCGGATAAAACGTTTCGGCAGCGGCATTTAGTTCCTCTGTCGAAAAAAGTGTATTCCAGCGATACCAGGATTCTTCACGCTCCGCATCGGATGCTCTGCTGCCGGACATCGCTGCACAGAAAACGGCCTCGTTGGAAGCTTCCTCCTCCATGCGAAGTCCGCAGGACGTTGAATAATACAGCGTATTTTCAATCTGCCCGTCTTCTTTTATCACCATCCCGGCAGTCTGTTGCACTGCCTGCACGGCAGCATCCGTCTTTCCAATATTATTATACACCTGATAAGAAACGCTGTCATCCAGATCTGCACCAAATTCCTCGCAGCGACTGTTCTCCATCTGAAGCATAGCATAACATCTGGCACAGACTGCCTGGGCTTTTAACGCCTCGATCGGATAGGAAGAGGGCATTTCACTTGGAACCACATAGCACAGATAAGTTTCCAGCGGAAGCGTATTGATCAGGATCAGACCTTCCTCTCTTTTCTCCACATGAAGACTCCCTTCGTAAGAGGGACACTCTGCGGCACGTTTCAGATACGGAAGCTGAAATACACCGTCTTCTTCCATTGTAAAGACCAGATCGCCCTGCAAAAATTCATTGCTTTGCATCGTGAGCTCAACCTGCTCACCGGCCTGGCAGTGCCGTTCTGTGCCCTGTCCGCTCACCCGAAACGGCACATCTGCCGTAATCGTGATCCGGTCATGGTATTCACTCGCATAATTGTCACTGCACAGCAGGACACGGATGTCCGGATTTGCATCTGATGCCATTCTTTCATCCTTTTCTGCAGTTTCTGTCTCCGCTCCCGCTTTGTTTTCCGCCATTGTTTTGCTTTCTTTTCCGCTCTGCCCTGTGCTGCGGTTTCCGCCTTTTTCCTGGTTTTCTCTCAGCACCTGTTCCTGAAGCTGACTCTGTTCTGCCAGAAAACTCCGACTGCTGCTTGTCAAAACAATCCCATAACGATCATACAAGGACAGGAGCATTGCAGCCAATGATGCACATCCAAGTAAGAAAAACTGTCTTTTTGCAATCCTTTTCACCTGCGGACACTCCTTTTACTTTTCAGAACCATTACCTGTTTTTTAAATATATTCCTGTCCTTGTATAAAATACCTGATTTTTTATTTTACTGCTGAAAAATAGTAAATGGTTGTCGTTTCGTATTTTGCACCGGCACGCAGTACGGTAGACGGAAACGTCTCGTGATGTGTTGCATCCGGGAATCCTTGTGTTTCAAGGCAGAGACCGGAGCGTTTCTGATAAACGACACCTTCTTTTCCCTTTGGAATACTCTCAACAAAATTACCTGCATAGAACTGAACGCCAACTGCATCGGAAAAGACTTCCATACGTCTTCCGCTTTCCGGTTCGGTTACTTCCGCAATCTTACGGAGTGTTCCGTTGCTGTTGTTCAGTACATAGTTGTGGTCATATCCGCCGGCAATCTTCAGCTGCTCATAATCTGCCTCAATATCTGCTCCGATGCTCTTTGCAGCACGAAAATCCATCGGTGTTCCCTCAACCGGAAGGATCTCTCCAGTTGGGATCATGCCCTGTCCTACCGGTGTGAATGCATCTGCATCCAGCCATAAAATGTGATCTTCGATCTTTCCTGCTGCATGTCCTGCCAGATTGTAATATCCGTGATTAGTCATATTGGCAATCGTATCTTTATCAGAAGTTCCTTCGTAGTGAATCTTCACTTCGTTTTCCATGGTCAGTGTATAAGTAACGGTGATATCAAACGTACCCGGCAGTCCCTGTTCACCGTCTGCACCGACATGATGGAAACTTACACTGTTGCCATCCTCGTCTACGGACGCATCCCAGATGATATTGCTGTAACCTTCACTTCCGCTGTGAAGATTGTTTTCGCCTTCGTTTTTTTCCATCTGATACACATGTCCGTCAATCACGACCTGTGCATCTTTTGTCCGGTTTCCGTTTCTTCCGATGATTGCACCAAAATAACAGGTTCCCTGCTCATAATCCTGCACATCATCATATCCAAGCAGTACATCTTTGCTTCTGCCCTTTGCATCCGGAGCAAGGATTGACACCATGGTTGCACCATAATCGGTCACTTCCAGTGCCATACCTTTTCCATTTACCAGTGTATAGATATGTGCAATCTTACCTTTTGAAGTTTTTCCAAATTCGCTTACTTTAATACCCATTGCTCCAAAATCCTCCTGTGAAAATTTATCGTTTTCAGTATAACATTACCCGTTTTAAATTGCAATGCACGATAGATGTCTCCATTATAATAGGGAGTTATATTTTTTGTCAATTTTATAATTATGATGTGGGTGTCAAAAGTCCCCAACTATGATGCCTACGGATTGTTCTCAGGAATTTCTCGTATAATCAAAATATCTGGAATATGCCACAATTCCACAGATAGCATAAAAAATCATTGCCAAAACGAATCCCTCAACGCTGCGTACAAATAATACCAGTATCAAGATCAGAAGAAACGTCGGCAGTTCCATCCGATGCAGCCATTTAAACATGTGATAACGCTTCGGCGACATTTCATGTTCTGCTGTTTTTGCATTTGTTGTCTCACATTCTATTATCGCACCAAAACGTGAAAAGTGCCGGTAAGCAGTATAGGGAATTCCATCCAACGTAAATTCCGGATACATTCCTTTTTTTGTTATCACAATCTTCATTCCTTTTTCAGAGGCATACTGCAATAATGCTTCTTCAAATTCTTCCGGATTCATGCACATGGTATCCGGCCTGAAAGAGAAGCGTGCCTCTGCTTCTGCTTTCGATACTTTTTTGAAATCATTCAGCAAATCCGCAAAAACGGCACCTTTCTTTTCCTTTTCATCCATTTTCTTCAAATAGTACTGTGGATCAAACTCTCCGAGATTTTCCTCTTTAATCTCTTCGCAGAAATCAATCGCATCCGTCAGCTCCGCTCTCTGCTTTTCCAATCTTTCCTTCTGCTTTTGGATCACCTTACCAAACATTTCAGGACGATCAAAGGTATCTTTAATCTCCTCAATCGGAACATCCAGCTTCCGTAAAATCTTAATCTGAAGAATCCGCTTTATATCTTCCGGCCTATATTCACGATATCCATTCTTCTCATTTCGCTTTGGCTGCAGCAGGCCCATCTTTTCGTAGTACCGGATATTTGCACGACTGATACCGGTCTGTTCTTCTGCTTCTTTGATATTGCTCATAAAACCTCTCCTCTCTTTGTACTTTGCATCAGGCAAGTACTTTATAGTGGGATTGTAAGGTATAAAGCTGCTTGAATGTCAAGCATTTTATAGAAAATTCCAGTCAAATCACAAACAAGACCTGCAATCCATATAGATTACAGGCCTTTCCATATCTTTGTCACAGAAATGCTCTGTGACAAATCTCATTTTGCATTTACCATGTTGTTGATTGCAGTCAGCAGTGCATTGATGGAAGCACGGATGATATCCTGATCCACGCCGGCACCCCAGTAATGTTCTCCGTCTTTGCTGCGGATACCAACATAGGCGATCGCTTTGGATCTGGAACTCTGTTCCAGTGCATGCTCCTGATAAGTTGTCAGATCATATTCCAGACGGAACTGATTCTTCAGTGCGTTGCTTACTGCATTCAGACGGCCATTTCCTGCTGCGATCGCAACCACGCTCTTGCCTTCACATTCTACAGTCACCTCTGCAATAATGCCATTATGCTGTTTGAAGTGTACTTCGCTGATATTGAACGGCGTTGTGATATCTTCAAATTTTTCTTTAAACAGATTGAAAATTTCCTGAGGCTGCAATTCTTTATGCTGATGGTCTGAGCTGTCTTTTGCAGCATATCCCATTGCCTCACGCATTTTTGCCGGAAGGTTCAGTCCAAAGTTCTGCTCCAGAATATAGCCTACGCCGCCTTTTCCGGACTGGCTGTTGATACGGATCACGTCTGCCTCATATCTTCTTCCGATATCGGTCGGATCAATCGGCAGATACGGAACGGTCCAGGTCGGGCAGTCATGCTCCTCACGGTAATGCATACCTTTTGCGATTGCATCCTGATGGGAACCAGAGAATGCTGCAAATACAAGGCTTCCGCCGTACGGACTTCTCATATCAATATGCATGCCTGTATATTCTTCATATGCTGCAGAAATTGCCGGCATATCACGGAAGTCAAGCTGCGGATCTACACCCTGAGAATACATATTCAGTGCCAGCGTCACAATATCCACATTTCCGGTACGCTCGCCATTTCCGAACAGAGTGCCTTCAATACGATCAGCACCTGCCAGAAGTCCCATTTCTGCATCACTGATACCACATCCACGGTCATTATGCGGATGCAGAGAGATCAGCACATTCTCACGATATTTCATGTTTTTGCTCATATATTCAATCTGGCTTGCGTAAACGTGCGGCATTGCATTCTGTACGGTACTTGGCAGGTTGATGATGCATTTGTTATCTGCGGTCGGCTGCCATACATCCAGAACTGCGTTGCATACTTCCAGTGCATATTCCGGTTCTGTTCCGGTAAAGCTCTCCGGACTGTACTCAAATGCAAAATTTCCTTCTGTCTCATCAGCCAGCTTTTTCAGAAGTTTTGCACCGTCTACGGCAATCTTCAGGATCTCTTCTTTGGATTTTTTAAATACCTGTTCTCTCTGTGCCACAGAGGTAGAATTGTATACATGTACAATCGCTCTCGGAGCACCTTTCACTGCTTCAAAAGTCTTGCGGATAATATGCTCTCTTGCCTGTGTCAGTACCTGAATGGTCACATCATCCGGAATCAGGTTCTGATCGATCAGTGTTCTCAGGAAATTATACTCTGTCTCGGAAGCGGCCGGGAAACCGACTTCGATTTCTTTAAAACCAATCTTTACAAGCAGTTTAAAGAATTCTACCTTCTGTTCCAGACTCATCGGTACGATCAGTGCCTGGTTTCCATCACGCAGATCGACGCTGCACCAGATTGGTGCCTTATCTACATAAGTCTTTTTCACCCAGTCATTGCATTCTACTGGCGGCATAAAATACTGTCTCTGATATTTACTTACATTTTTCATCATTTTAACAGATCTCCTTTTCTTTTTGTCTTTAATTTATCCGGCAGGCATCGTTTGAAGAACATAAAAAAACCTTACGTCTCACTATAACATATCTGCTATCATAGAGACGAAAGGTCAAGTCTTCCGCGGTACCACTCTATTTTATGAATTCATTCATACTCTCACCGGATACGGATTTGCATCTTATATCCTGTCCCTGTAACGGTGGACTTCCGTCTGCTCCTACTCTCCTTTGATTTCAGGCAGCTGCTCCAAGGTCAGTTCCATTCTTTCCTTCCACTGTCTCGCATCACCCGACAGCTTTCTGTATTCTGGTCAAAATGTACTATTCCTCATCAACGCTTTTCCTATCAATGAATAAATATTACCATTTTCGACCAGACTTGTCAAGGTTTATATATATTTTCGATCCAGTGTAAAGCCTCTTCCACGCACTTCATTGATCTGCGTTACGGAAAGAAATGCTTTTTTATCGACTTCCTGCACCATATCGGTCACAGTATGCAGCTTTCTGGATGAGATCACACAACAGACTGCCATCTCATCTTTTTGCAGGTAGCCAGTCTCGATATGATACATTGTGGCACCAAGATCCAGTTTTTGAAGAAGCATATCGCGAATTTCCTGATAATGCCTGGATATGATCATAACCTGTACTTTTTTCTGTCCTGCCAAAGAGACATATCCGAGTACAATGGAACTTAAGATTACGATCAGGATTCCGTACAGAACCTGTTCTTTTGTCGATATAACAACCTGTAACAGAAGCACTGTGAAATCGAAAAGATACATAGAAACCGCCACCGGAATCCCCAATTTTTTATTCAGGATCAGCGGCGGGATATCCAGCCCTCCGGTCGATGCTCCGAACCGGATGACGATACCGACACCAAGACCGACCATAATGCCGGCATAGATAGCTGAAAGCAAAATGTCATTTGTCATCGTTGCAATCCACTGCTGTTGTGTAAAAAAAGAAAGGAACATTGGATACACAATAGTACTCACGATGGTCGTCAGTGCAAATTTTTTGCCGAGTACAAACGCCCCGACCGCAAACAAAATAATGTTATAAACAGCTACTGACACCGAGAGATCCACCCCGAATACTCTGCTCGTAACAAGTCCAAGACCAGTCGCTCCTCCGGTGATCATGCCGTGCGGCAATACAAAAGCTGCAATTCCAAATGCCAGGATCGCATTTCCAAGCAAAATACCGCACAATTCCAAAATCTGATACCCCAATTTCTTATTCATGCACCTTCTCCTTTTCCTTAGTTTTTCCGGATAATCTGTTCTTATTCTACCCTTTCCGGCAATGCAGTGCAAGCCGCCGCATCATAGCAGTAACGCAATATCAGGATGACGCCGAAAAAAATGTAGGACACACAAAACATGGACATCACCTGAAAACGGGAAAAAGCAGACTCCAGAACGGAATCTGCTTTTATCTTGCCAAATATAAATTGAAACCTTAAATCATTTCTCACGATAAACGATTAGTTGTTGATCAGTTTGTCTTCGCCATTCCAGCTGTACAGTTTTCTGATCTCTGCACCGACTTTTTCTGAAGGATGCTCGGAAGCCAGTTTTCTCATCGCTTTGAAGTGTACCTGACGTCCTGCCTGTGACATATCCAGAAGGAATTCTTTTGCGAAAGTACCATCCTGGATGTCTTTCAGAACCTGTTTCATAGCTTTCTTTGTGTCTTCTGTTACGATCTTAGGACCTGTGATATAATCGCCATACTCAGCTGTGTTGGAGATAGAATATCTCATTCCTGCAAAACCACTCTGGTAGATCAGGTCTACGATCAGTTTCATCTCATGGATACATTCGAAGTATGCATTTCTCGGATCATATCCAGCTTCACACAGTGTCTCGAATCCTGCCTGCATCAGTGCACATACACCACCGCAGAGAACTGCCTGCTCACCAAAGAGGTCTGTCTCTGTTTCTGTACGGTAAGTTGTCTCCAGCAGACCTGCTCTTGCTCCACCGATTCCAAGACCATAAGCCAGTGCTTTGTCCCATGCTTTTCCGGTGTAATCCTGCTCTACAGCAATCAGACATGGGGTTCCTTTTCCTGCCTGGTACTCGCTTCTTACAGTATGTCCAGGAGCTTTTGGAGCAATCATAGTTACATCAACATATGCCGGCGGTTTGATGCATCCGAAATGAATGTTGAAACCATGTGCGAACATCAGCATATCGCCTTCATTCAGGTTTGGCTCGATGTCTTTTTTGTACATATCTGCCTGCAGCTCATCGTTAATCAGAATCATAATGATGTCTGCCTGTTTTGCAGCTTCTGCCGCTGTATATACTTTTAATCCCTGAGCTTCTGCTTTTGCCCAGGACTTGCTGCCTTCATACAGACCAACAATAACATCACATCCGGAATCTTTCAGATTCAGTGCATGTGCATGTCCCTGACTGCCGTAACCAATAATTGCAATCTTGTGTCCTTCCAGTGCGGAAAGGTTACAATCTTCCTGATAAAAAATTCTTGGTTCCATTTTATGTTCCTCCATTATGTATATATTTGTTAAAGGTATAATTAATGCCTCTAGCTTTCTTCTTTACAGGTAACGGACATCCTCCGCTCCTCTTGATAAACCTGTCATGCCTGTCCTTGCCAGCTCTAATATCTCGTAATCGCCAAGAAGTTTGAAAAATGCTTCAATCTTGGACTCTGTACCGGTAAGTTCAATGATTAGAGAATCAACTCCCACGTCAATAATTTTGGCACGGAAAATATTTGCAATGGACATTACATCCTGCCTGTTTTCACGGCCAACTCTTACTTTTACAAGCACCAGTTCTCTTGTCACGCTTTCGCCTTCTGCCAGCTGTTTGATATCAACAACATCAACCAGCTTTGCCAGCTGCTTTGTGATCTGATCCAAAATCTGCTGATCACCGTTTACGACAACAGTCATACGTGAGTATCTCGGATCCGCTGTCTCGCCAACGGTCAGACTGTCGATATTGTAACCACGGCGGCTGAACAGCCCTGCTACTCGACTCAGTACACCGGAGGTATTGTCAACCAATAAGGATAATACTCTTTTCTTCATTGGGATTTCCTGCCTTCTTTCAAAACTGCCTCTGTTCTCTTGAGGCTTATTGTATTTTACCAACAAATATTTACTTTGTCAATGTAAAGCGTCACTAAAATATAACGATAAATCCTTTTACTTCCATAATATTTTAGTTTTTTTCGTTTCCTGCTACATTTTTATAGCAGTTATAACAGTACTCTATGATATCCTTTCTGCGGATGATACCGATAAAGATCTTTTTATCGTCGATCACCGGGACAAAGTTCTGATTCATGGAAGTTAAGATCAGATCTTCGATCTCACAGTCGATATTGACCGGTTCATTGTACCATCTGCGTTCCACCTGCGAAAGGGGGATCTCTTCTGTCATATGAAGATCCACAATCTTATGGTCTTTGATATACCAGAGCAGATCTCCTTCCGTCAGCGTTCCCACATAACAGCCATTGCGGTCAATCACGGGTACTGCACTGTAACGGTAGTGTTCCATCTTTTCAAGTGCCTGACGAAGAGAGTAATCATCATACAGATACGCTACTTCACTTTTTGGTGTCAAAGAAAACAATACATTCATAGTTTACTTTTATCTCCGCTTTTCTGACATTGCCGTCTCCCGGCAAATGTCGTTTCTTTTGTTTTTCTGTGCCGCACATCCGGTTTGGACGGACTGCTTTTGGCATCTGCCGGCTCAAAAATCATATCCCAGATTGGAAAGTACCTTTCCCGGCTGATCGTAGATCACCATGTCTGCTTTGCAGTCCGTGTAGTGTTCCTTTTCATGGATCACAACGATCTGCTCACCTTCAAAAAATTTAACATAATTTGAGTACACATCCGAAGATAATTTTGTTCCGAGCAAAAGAAGCACTTCTGCTTTTTCGACTTCTGTCGCTGCCAGTGAAGTCAGATGGCTGTCCAGCTGTTCTCCGTAAAGAGTCACACCGGGACGTACCACATTATTACAGTTCCGGCATCGCGGTGTCTTTTTGGAATCCCGGATATATTCCATCGGATATTCCTGTCCGCATTTCGGACAGCGGTTCTGATAGATGCTCCCTCGCAAACTGAGCACATTGCTGCATCCTGCACGTTTCTCCAGATCAAAAATATTATCGCTTAAAATACACTGGATCTTTCCTGCATCTTCCAGTTTTTTCAGTGCATAACAGGATTCGGAAGGCTTCCAGTCCTTTTTGAGAACTTCTGCCCTGTAAAATTCAAAAAAGGAATCCGGTCTTGTCATGTAATAGGCACTTGCGAAAATATCTTCCGGTGATCTTCCGTACTTCTGCTCAATCTCATAAGCATAATCCTGGTTTTGGAAAGTCCTGCATCCCGTCTCTGCGAGAATGCCGGAACCACACAATGCCACGGTATAATGGCTGTCATCTAATACTTTTTTCAAATACTCATACTTTTCTCCCATAAGCCACATCCTCCTTGGAATAAGCATACCAAAAAAAGTAAGAGTATGCAATCCCTTAGTGAATGATCATTGCATTTTTTCCGAGTTCCTCGTAATATTTTGCAAATGTTTCTGCATCGCGTTCTACCAGTCCGTCCAGCGGATCCTGAATCAGAACCGTACCGTTTTCTTTATCAAAACCACACATCACCATACAGTGTTCGTTGCGGAACCAGCGATAGGTTTTTCCCTCAAACTCGCATACTTCATCCGTCGGAACCGGTTTCTCCAGATACATGGTATTCCAGATTATGATCGGTATCCCTGCCGCCACATAATTATAAAGATCTTCAAAGTCAGTATCTGAAATATCAAAGCCTCTTTTTTCACTTTCCTGTGCTTCCAGGAAATTATTTGCAGTCTTGACAAGTCCCGGTGCAAAAATACCTGCCCCGTCTTCCGTATGTGGATTTCCAATATAACCCATCGCAAAATTCCGGTCTGCAAAAACAAGATAATCATCTGCTATGGTTGTTTTCTCCAAATCAAATCCGAGATATTTGAGAACCATTGTCAGTGCCACAGATTCACACCCGGTCGGAAGTTCCGGATTCTGGAGAATATTTTCCATCTCAATTTCTTCTGAAGTCTTGTCTGTTTTTTCCAGAACAGGAAGTTCTCCTTCCGGAGCGGCATCCTCTGTTTTATCCTCTTCCGTTTCAGATTCTGTCTCCGTTTCCGGACGTTCTGTTTCCAAGCTGCCCTGCTCGACCACTTCCACGGCTTCCGTTTCCGGCTCTGTCTCTTTTTTCTTTTTTGTTTCTGTTTCAGACGTTTCACTCTGTCGATCATCTGCATTTGTTTCAATATAAGCAAGCGGCTTTTTATGCAGCTCTTCACATCCTGTCATCAACACGGAGATTGTAAGCAACATGATGATACTGATTCTTTTCTTCATATTTACCTTTGAATATCCTTTCATTCATTTACAGATGTACAACGATTTCTGTTCCTTCTTCCATTTTGCTGTGGATTTCAATGTAACCGCCATAATATTCCACCACATGTTTGACAATGGACAGTCCAAGACCTGTTCCGCCCGTCTGTTTTGAATGACTTTTATCCACACGGAAAAACCGTTCAAAAATCCGGCTCTGATATTTCATCGGCACACCGATCCCGGTATCCTTCACACTGATACACGGATGTCCTTTCTTTTCGCTGACCGTAACCCACAGTTTTCCGTTTGGCTTGTTGTATTTGATTCCATTTTCGATCAGATTATAAAACAGATCATTCATCAGCTGCCTGGACGCGAGATACAAAACAGCATCTCCGGAAAGTTCAACCGTAACGTTCCGGCTCTGTGCCATCGGTTCCAGGCGGTCACAGACCTCTTTTGCAAAAGACAGCAGATCTATATTCTCTTTTCCATAATATACTTCCTTGTCATCCAGCTGACTGACTTTGATAATATCATTTACAAGCGTCAGCAGTCTCTCGGATTCCCTGTGTATTTTGGCGGCAAACTCCGGCACATCTTCTGGTGCAACCAGATGATTCTCCATCAGCTCAGCAAAACCAGAGATGGAAGTCAGCGGTGTCTTCAGTTCATGTGAAACATTTGCCGAAAATTCTTTTCGCATCCGCTCTGTCCGCTCCCGTTCAGTAATATCCAGGACCAGAATGATAATTCCCTGAATTTTTTGATTTTCCAGGATTGGATTTCCAAAATACTGAACTTTTTTATGATCCAGTTCCTGCATGGCAGTATGAACATTTCCTTTCAGTGCAGATTCTACTACCTCCTGCATCGGAATGCTGTCACAGAATCCGGAAATAGTCTGCCCGATAAATTTGCTTCCGGATACTTCAAACAGATCCTGGCAGCTCTGGTTCATATACTGAATCCTGCGGTCTGCATCCAGCATAATGAGCCCTTCATTCATATTTTCCGTAATTGCAGTTAATTTATACTCCTGTTCTTTCATATTTTGCATCTGCGTCTGGATTTTTCGATTCTGAAAACCAAGCCGTTTCTGCAAAACGCCAAGCTCCGGAAATACAAGATGCTCCATCGGATTTTCCAGATCAATGCCGTTGATCGCTTCTACGATATTTCTGGTAAGGAAATGGGCGATCAGAAATGTGATAAATATGACAAACAGTGCGATTCCGGTAAGTGCCGGAAGTACCTGTACAAACCCGCTCCAGATACTCAGTCCCTTACTTGAAAGACGCAGATATCTGCCGTCGGAAAGTTTTCGTGCATAATAATAAGTCTCCGACTGGATCGTACTGGAAATACGGCTGCTGGAACCTTCACCGTTCTTGCTGGCTTTTAAGATTTCCGGCCGTTTTGCATGATTTTCCATGCCCGATACATCTTTGACTTTATTGTCATACAACACCATACCATTTTCAGCGATCAGGGTGATGCGAAAGTCTGTCTTTCCGGCTGCCGCCTGAAAATCGACATCTGCATCTCCTTGCTTTTCCAGAAGTGCAGAAATGAATTCTGCCTCTTCCCGCATCCCTTCCTCTTTCTGATCATGAATCGTTCGATTATAAGAAAATACAAAAACAAACGATACAATCAGTATCGTTGTAAGTGCAACCCAGAAATAGTTTCGATAGATCCGTTGTTTCATCGCTTAATCCTCTATTTTATAACCGATTCCGCGTATTGTCTTTATAAAATCTCCGCATGTCCCAAGTTTCTGTCGCAGGGAACCAATATGTACGTCTACGGTGCGGCTCTCTCCCTCATACTCATAATTCCATATGGTGTTAAGGATCTTATCACGAGAGAGCACCAGCCCTCGGTTTTTCATAAGATAAGACAAAAGTTCAAACTCTTTGAACGTAAGACTGACCGCCTGTCCGCGGGCGTAAACCTCATGCTTCTGTTCATCCAGAACCAGCTCTCCGATCTTTAAGACTTCTCCCGCACTTCCTTTGCTCCGATCACTTCTGCGGATCACCGCCTTTACTCTGGAGATCAGTTCCATAACTCCAAACGGTTTTGTGATATAATCATCCGCACCGGAATCCAGACCCAGAACTTTATCGTATTCCGAAGATTTTGCCGTCATCATAATGACCGGGATATTCTCCGTATCCGGTCTGCTTTTCAGTTTTTTCAGAATGCTGACTCCATCCTCATCCGGAAGCATAATATCCAGCAGGATCAGATCCGGCTGCTGTTCTTTCATTCTTTTATAAAAAGAAGCAGCATTTTCAAATCCCATCACCTGAAATTCTGCGGTTTTCAGTGCGTACAGCACCAACTCCCTTATACTTGTATCGTCTTCCACGTAATAGATCCATTTTCCCATGACTGCTCCTTTATATTCCTTTTTATTGTTCTGACATCACATAGCCTGCCAGATTGTAGGCATGGTCAGAGATACGCTCCAGATTGCTGATAATATCCAGAAATGCCACTCCGCTTGTCGGATTGCACAACTGTCTGGAAAGGCGTTCAATATGCTTCTCCCTCAGCTCTTCTTCCAGATTATCGACCATATCCTCATATTTTACAACTTTATTTGCATCATCCATGCTGACCTTTTCTCTGGCCGATATGGAAAATACAAAAGATTTTTCAACCAGATCCATGATCTCTGCCAGATCACATCTGCCTTCTTCGGAAAAAGTGATCGGTTCGCCATCCTCTTTGACATCCATCAGCTCCACAATGTTTTCCACATGATCGCCGACACGCTCGATGTCACTGACCGAATAAAACAGATCGTTGACAACCATGTGCTGGTCTTCATTCAAAGAAAGATTGCTGATCTTAACCAGGTACTCTGTGATCAGTTTTTCCATCTTATTGATGACTTTTTCCGTACGGTAAACCTGCTCGATTTTTTCTTTGTCATAATTCATAACGGCTTCAAAGGCACGTTCCATATTTTCGTTTGCAATGTGCCCCATGTGTACAACTTCCAGAATCGCATTCTCAACGGCAAAAGACGGTGTCTCCAGGATACGGTCATCCAGATGACGCAGTGTGATCGCATCGTCACTCTGCTCTGCCTGTTCCTGTTCATCGCCGCCTTTGACCAGAAGACCGGATAATGCAACCAGTTTCCCCCTCAGCGGTGTCATAAGAACCGTACAGACAAGGTTAAAGATCGTATGGAATACCGAGATACCGACACTGTCGATCCCCATTGTCCCGAAAGCCGGGCGGAACTGAAACAGGACAAACAATCCGCTGCCCCAGACCAGTGCACCGAGTACATTGAACGTGAGATGGATCACAGCTGATCTTTTTGCATTGCGTGACTCGCCAAGGCTGGACAAAAGTGCCGTACAGCAGGAACCTATGTTCGATCCAAGACTGATATACATGGCAGAACTTGCAGTCACAACACCACCTGCCGCTGCAAGTGTCTGAAGGACACCAACTGCAGCCGATGAACTCTGCATGATCGCCGTAACGATCACACCGATCAGGATACCAAGGATCGGATTGCTGCCAAAGAGCTCAAATGCCCTGGTAAAGATTGGAAAATGCAGGTAATCTCCCGCAGCATCTCCCATAAAATCCAGACCGATAAACAAAAGGCCAAGTCCTACCAGGATCTCACCGACCGTCTGCTTTTTCGCCTTTTTGCTGAACATGATCAGAAAGGCTCCGATCCCGACCAGAAGTGGTGCATACAGAGAAGGGGAAAATGCCTTGAAAGCATCTCCCAGCTGTCCAAGTGATACGATCCACGCCGTAATACAGGTACCAATGTTTGCTCCCATAATGACGCCAACGGCCTGTGTCAGTGTCATGATGCCCGCATTGACAAATCCGACCACCATAACCGTTGTGGCACCGCTGCTCTGGATGATCGCCGTGACAAGTGCCCCGACCACAACTGCCATAAAGTGATTGCTCGTCAGAATCCCGAGCAGCTCTTTCATTTTATTGCCGGCTGTTTTCTGAATGCCTCCGGACATACTGTGCATACCGTAGAGGAACATACCAAGACCTCCGGCAAACATGAAAAGATTCCCAACGTCTGTGATCGTCATATATTTTCCCTCCACTCCAGATCACCTTTTTGCAGACCGATGACCAGAGATTCTGCTGTTGCGATATTGGTAGCAATCGGTATGTTATAAATATCACATGCTTTTGAAATCATTTCAATATTCGGCTCTCTCGAATTGGTAAATAATGGACTGTAGAAAAAAATCACCATATCCAATCCGTTTCGTTCGATCATTTCTACAAACTGTTTATCTCCGCCCACGCTTCCTGCCAGGAATTTGTGGACATGAAGGTTCGTTGCCTCCTCTATACGCCTTCCTGTGATCCCGGTCGCATACAACTCATGTTTTTCCAGGATACGTTTGTAGGCAACGCAAAAATCCTCGATCAGATTTTTCTTTGCATTGTGTGCAATTAATCCTATGTTCATTCTCTATCTACCTCAGATCATTATAGAGTTCTGCTGACTGTATTTTCGCAGACTATGGTCATTATAGCACAGACTCCTGCAAAAAAGAAAGTATTTTGTCACCATATTCTTAATTTTAAAAAAAGCAGGCAAGAGAAGTTTTCTCTCACCCGCTTTTGTCATTTTTCAATCCAAAACTTCAGAAGTTCCCGATCAGTACTGTGCACTGCCGTTTCCGTTCATGCCGCTTCCGGCTCCTCCGGACATCTGTCGCTCCTGTGCTTCGATCATTTTTTTGACCATATAGCCACCTACAGATCCGTTCTGTTTTGATGTCAGGTTACCATTGTAACCATCCGTCAGAGGAACGCCAAGTTCGCTTGCCACTTCCATTTTGAACCTGTCAAGAGCACCTTTTGCTTCCGGTACTGCCGCCACATTAGATGAACGATTTGCCATAATTACATGCCTCCTTTGAAATGTTTTGTTTTCCTTTTCTTTTTCAGATGTGCAATTTTCTATTGCGATCCTAGTATGTGGATTTCATCCGGTTTTAAACTGGAAAGTGTTTCAAAGTATAGCATCTTATGACAATTTGATCTTAAAGCTCGATTTTGTAGCTGTCGTTTCCTTCGTCATTGATCGTATAGTATGCACAGCTATTTTCCGGCTGCAGGAATACTTTGATCGTCTTGATATCTTTGATTTTATTTTTCTGAACTTTTGTCCAGTTTTCTTTTACTTTTTTCTTGATTTCTTCCTGTGTGATCTGCTTGCCGGCAAATTCCAGAACGAACTCTTCTTTTACTGCTGCTTTTCTTCCCGGAGTCTTCTTCGGTTCTGCTTTTTCAGCTGTTTCAGCTTTGGCAGCCTTTGCAGCTTTTGTTGTTTCTTTTACTTCTGCAACTTTTTCTTTTACAGCTTCTTTTACTTCTGCTGCTTTTTCTGCAACTTTTTCTACTGCTGTAACTTTTTCTGCTGTTTCTTCAGCAACAGTTGTCTTTACTTCTTTCTTTGCTGCTTCTTTGTTTACAGCAGCTGCTGCATTTTTCTTTGCCTGTCTACGGTTTGCCATAATAGTTTCCTCCTCATAAAAAAACATTCTAAACTCTCTTGTTTTTAATGCTTCTTAAGCAATCGGCTTAATCATATACCATTTTTTACAAATTATCAACTATAAATTCAAATTGCACAGATCCTTGTACATATATTTTTCGAGATTTTGTCTTAAAATGGCGTAATCTTTCCCTTCCGGATAGGATGGATCCTGCAGGGTGTCGTTTGCTGCATCGTTTGCTTCCTGTAAGATCGCGGCATCCTGAAAAACATCTCCGATGCGAAATGCAAGCTCTCCGCTCTGACGGATTCCAAAGAGATCTCCCGGTCCCCTCAGACGCAGATCTTCGTTCGCAATATAAAAACCGTCGTTGGATTTGTTCAAAATTTCCAGACGCTTTTTTGTCTTTTCTCCGTCTTTCCCATAACACAGGATACAGTAAGACTGTGCATCTCCTCTTCCGACACGCCCGCGAAGCTGATGCAGCTGTGCAAGGCCGAAACGCTCCGCATTTTCGATCATCATAACGCTGGCGTTCGGTACATTCACACCAACTTCGATCACCGTCGTGGAAACAAGAACCTGGATTTCATTTTTCACAAAAGCTTCCATGATCTCGTTCTTCTTGGCCGGTTTCATCTTGCCATGGAGATACGAAACCGTAATATCCTGCGGCAGTGTACTTCTCAGTTTTTCTGTATAAGAAATCACATCTTCTGCTTCGATCTGCTCGCTCTCCTCCACCATCGGACAGATGATATACGCCTGATGCCCCATCTTTACCTGTTTCTCTATAAAACGATATGCTTTCGGACGGTAAGAGGTGTCAACCACACAGTTTTTGACCGGCAGACGGTTTGCCGGAAGTTCATTCACAACCGAAATATCAAGATCTCCATACAGGATCACGGCCAGTGTCCTTGGGATCGGAGTTGCACTCATAACCATCACATGCGGCATATCTCCTTTTTCCGACAGAGACTCTCTTTGCCGCACACCGAAACGGTGCTGCTCATCGGTAATCACAAGTGCCAGATTTTTATATTGGATCTTTTCCTGAAAGACCGCATGCGTCCCAATGATGATCTGTGATTCTCCGGAGACAATTCTGCCGCAGGCTTCCCGTTTTTGTTTCGCTGTCATGGAACCAGTAAGCAGTTCTGCATAAAAAGGCAGTTTCTGTTCGCAGATCTGCTTCTGGATAGCCTCCATATGCTGCACTGCAAGCACCTCGGTCGGAACCATCAGGCATCCCTGCCAGCCATTTCCCGCTGCAAGAAAGAGGGCAAGAAAGGCAAGGATCGTCTTTCCAGATCCTACATCTCCCTGTATCAGGCGTGACATCAGATAATCACCTGTCATATCACGCTCGATCTCCTGCCAGACCTTTTTTTGTGCCCCGGTAAGTGAAAAAGATAAGTTTGCAATGATCTGATCTGTTAGAGGAATTTTCTGTATCTGAAATCTCTGCGGATTTCGTTCATTTACCTGCTTCAGCTGCCGCAGTGCAAGGATAAACAGATAAAATTCATCAAATACCAGTCTTCTTCTCGCCAGAAGCATCTGTTCCCGATTCTCCGGAAAATGAATCTGTTCAAGTGCAAAATGATATTCTGCGAGATGATACTTGCTGCGGATAGCAGGCGGCAGTGTCTCTTTGAAAAAGGGCAGACTTTCAAGTGCCTGCCGCACTGCTTTCTCGATGGTCTTTGCAGAGAGTCCTTCCGTCAGAGGATACACCGGTTTTAAATGCTGCCGCATCCTGTGATATTCCTCGAAAGAAAAAACAGCTGGCTGCTCCAATACCAACTGTCTGTTTTTCTTTGCTGCTTTGCCCCACAGCACATAAGGCACACCGGCTCTTACGGTGCTGCGAAGATAAGGCATATTATACCAGGTGATGCGTATTTTCTGTGCATCACTTTCGAATACGCCGGATACAATCTGCATGTTTTTTACACGCTTCACTGCCAGCGGTCCCTGAAACTGACCATACAGAGCAGCCGTCATGCCGTCTGTTACGGCATCCGGCTTCTGTATTTCCCCGTACGTTTCATACGTTCTCGGATAGTAGGAAAGCAGTTCTCCTACATTCGTTACGCCCACTTTTGCAAACAGCTTTTCTGTCTTTTCACCAATTCCTTTTAGCTCTGTAAGCGGTGATAATGTATTCATAATTACTCCACAGAAACAACATAATAATAGATTGGCTGACCTCCGGCATAGACTTCCACATCACAGGAAGGATATTTTTCCGTCAGTGCCTGTTCCAGTTTTTCTGCATCTTCGGCTTTTGTATCCTCTCCGTAATATACCGTGATCAGTTCTGCATCATCGGCATCCATCAGGGCAATCGTTTCCAGTGTAACATCCTGAATCTCTTTTCCGACCGCAAGGATCTCATGATCGCCGATTCCCATGATATCGCCCTCATGGATCTCCTTGTCATCAATGTGCGTGTCACGCACTGCATAAGTGATCTGTCCGGTTTTTACATTTTTGATCTCTTCAGACATTGCCTCCGTATTTTCTTCCACAGAAGCCTCGGCACTGTAAGTGACAACGGCTGTGATTCCCTGCGGAACGGTTTTGGTCGGAATTACGATCACTTCTTTGTCTTTGGTCAGAAGTTTTGCCTGATTTGCTGCCAGAATAATGTTTTTATTATTCGGAAGAATGTAAATCGTCTCCGCATTTACTTCTTCGATTGCACGCAGCATATCTTCGGTACTCGGATTCATGGTCTGACCGCCTTCGATCAGATAATCAACGCCCAGTTCGCGGAAGATCTCACCGATACCCTCACCAATGGAAACGGAAATAAATCCGACCGGCTTCGGCGGCACCATTTTTTTACGCTCTTCTTCTTCGAACTTCTGCTGTTCTGCAACTTTTGCCGCATCTTTGATCAGTTTCTCCTGATGCTCCTCACGCATATTGTCGATTTTGATACGGGTCAGTGAGCCGTAAGTGAGTGCTCTGGAGATTGCTTTGCCAGGGTCGTTTGTATGTACATGGACCTTGACAACATCTTCATCTGACACAACAACGATGGAATCACCGATGGACTCCAGAAATCCTTTGAACTCCTGCTCCGTCTGCGGTGTATACTCTTTTTCGAGCATGATGATAAATTCGGTACAGTAACCGAATCGAATCTCTGCCTGAGCCGGGGCTTCCTTTTCCTGTGCCGGGGCTTTTTTGGTGCTTTCAGCCGGTTCAACCGTATAATCGATCTCTTTTCCAAGAAATGCATCGTAAGCACCCTTTAACACCTGCACAAGTCCCTGTCCGCCGGAGTCTACAACGCCTGCTTCTTTCAGAACCGGCAGCATCTCCGGTGTCTTTGCAAGGACAGCATCTGCCTCTTCGATCACCTGTTTTAAGAAATCATCCAGTGAAATATCATTCTCTGCAAGCTCCAGTGCTTTGTCTGCTGCACCCTTTGCCACCGTGAGAATCGTGCCTTCCTTTGGCTTCATAACTGCTTTGTATGCAGTCTCCACTGCTTTCTGAAAAGCAGCTGCCAGGATTGCAACATCAATCTCCTCATATTTTTTGATGCCTTTTGTAAATCCACGGAACAGCTGAGAGAGGATAACACCTGAGTTACCGCGTGCTCCGCGAAGAGATCCGGAAGAAATCGCTTTTGCAAGTACTTCCATCGTCGGATCTTCCAGTGCCGCTACTTCTTTGGCCGCAGCCATGATGGTCATGGTCATGTTGGTTCCGGTATCACCGTCCGGTACCGGAAAAACATTCAGTTCATTGATCCATTCTTTCTTTGACTCCAGGTTTTTTGCTCCTGCCAGAAACATTTTGGCAAAAAGTGCGGCATTTATTGTATTTATTTCCACAACGAGTTCCTCCTTAATCTATCGGTCTGACACCTTCTACATAAATATTGATCTCATGAATCTCCATACCGGTAAATTCTTCGACTTTATATTTGACATTGTTGATCAGATTGTCTGCAACCGCAGAAATGCTGACGCCATAAGCCACGATCACATGAAAATCAAGTGAAATTTTATTATCCTCAACGGTAACCTGTATTCCATTTTTCAGGCTGTCTTTCTTCAGAAGTCTTACCAGACCGTCTTTCATGCTCACCGTTGCCATACCGACAATTCCAAAACACTCTACTGCAACACTTCCGGCATAGGTAGCGATCACATCCGTGTCGATCAAAATCGAACCCAGTTCTGTTTCCATTCTTCCTTTCATATCATGATACCTCCTATGTTAATAGCTGTATTATTTATTCATTATAACCTGTTTCATATAAAAAGAAAACATGAAAAATCATTTTTTACAGTTTTTTTAAATTTTCGCATTTTTTGCTTGCATTATCATGCAGCTTCTGGTAAAATACTTATTGTTGTGAGCCTATTGTAGGCAATATAATGTCAAGGAGGTGCAGTCATGGCTAGATGTGCTATTTGTGATAAGGGAGCTCATTTCGGTAACAACGTGAGTCATTCTCATAGAAGATCCAATAAAATGTGGAAATCTAACATTAAATCTGTTCGCGTTAAAGTAAACGGTGGAACAAAGAAAATGTATGTATGTACTTCATGCTTACGTTCTGATAAAGTTGAAAGAGCATAAGGATCATAAAATAAAAACATGGATATGAAAGAGCAGGGATAGAACGACCGATGTCCCGGCTCTTTTTTCTTTTGCTCAAATTTTCATTCCGGTCAGAGCGTTTCAGACCATCATATCTAATCTTATACAGCAAAAGAGCAGGGAAACCTTTTTGGGTTCTCTCCCGCTCTTTTTCTTGCTGTCGGATGTTTCTTTGGAACGGTTCTGTTACAGAGTAGCTTTTACTGTTCCGGAAACATGTTCCGTTTTTTTATTTTTTTACAGTTGCTTTCTTTGGCAGACCTGCTTTTTTCAGCATTCTCTTATACTTGGAAAGCTTCTTGGCCGGTACGGTCACTTTTGCTTTTGCATCGATCTTGCTGAATGCTTTGCTTCCGATGGAAGTAATGCCGGTTGCTTTCTTCATATTGACAGTCTTCAGTTTGCTGCAGCCTGCAAATGCATTTTTCTCAATCTTCTTCACATTGCTTCCGATCGTAACTTTCTTCAGCTTCTTACAGCTCTTGAATGCATTTTTGCTGATCCGTGTTACTTTGTAGGTAACGCCGTTGATCTTAACGGTTTTGGCAACGTTTACAGAAGTCACTTTCTTATCTGCTGTAACAACTGCTGCTGTCTTCTTCTTTGCGTTCAGGATCTGATAAGTGACCTTATTCAGAACTCTCTTGTTCACAGTCGGTTTTTCCGGCTCACCTGGTTTCTCTGTAGGTCTCTCGGTCGGTTTTTCCGTTGGTTTTTCCGTTGGTTTTTCTGTTGGTTTTTCTGTTGGTTTTTCTGTTGGTTTTTCTGTTGGTTTTTCGGTCGGTTTTTCCGTTTCCGCTTTCTTCAGTTTTGCTTTTGCATCCTGTAAAGCGATCAGCAGGTTCTGCAGCTCCTCTGTTGTTGCATCTGCTTTGGCATTTGCAGCGTTTTCATATGCTGTTTTAAATACTGCCCAGCTTTCTTTCGTGTAAGTACCGGATGCATTACCATCTTCGTAGATACCCTTTGTTTCTGCATTTTCCACTGCGTTTTTCAGAGCGGTCGTTGCCTGTTCGATCTCCTCTTTTTTCAGATCTTCGCCGGTCTGTTTCGGGCACTCTAGTGTGATGATCTCACAGATAGACGGTGCTGTTTCACCCCAGGTGATCTTTACATCGTATACCTGATCATATCCATACGTGTAGAAGGTGTTCAGGCTCTTATCCAGTTTACCGATCGTCTCCCAGGTGTCTGCACCGGTACGGATGGAAACTTCTGCATTGCTGATGGATTTCTGTACAATGTTCAGTTTGCGGACATTGGTTGTATCAGACAGATGATATACCAGAGAACCTTCGGTCTTATCCGTCATATCCGGCTCAAATGCGGTTGTCAGGTCACCATCATTTAAGTTCCAAGGCTCGTATCCTCTTTTTAATTTTGCATCGGTTTCAAAGGTCGGATCGTTTACGGTCTGGATGTATTCTCCGCCGTTGATCTGGATTTCATTGAGTTCTACCCAACGAGCACTGTATCCTGCGTTAAAGTACAGACGGATGTATTTTGCTTTTACATTGTTAATGTTTGCATTTTCAACATAAGAATATGCTACATCTACAGTGTCATGTGTCCAGCCATTTTCTGCCGGTTTGGTGTCGCGATCTGTTCCGTCGTTTTCGATACCGTCACCGATCTTGATAAGGTCTGTCCAGGTTTTATTATCAACAGATGCCTGGATCACTGCATCACGCGGATAATCGATTGCAGTATCCAGAACATATACTTTCAGAGATTTCAGTGTGATTTCCTGTCCGAGTGTATATGTTATATAATCGTCTTTTGCCGGTGTTGCACAATATTTTGCCTTCGATGTCAAATCGCCGTCCATCCAGTTTGCGGTCGTACCAAGTTTTCTTGCATCCTCACTGTTTGACGCTCCGCCAATGTTTGTTTCAAGCAGATCCATAGCCCCGATCTCATCGTTTGTCACTTCAAATTTGCTCAGGCTGAAGGTAACATCCGTACTTCCGTTGTTGATCAGGCGAATGTAACGTGCACTCTTTGCAGATGTGCTATCTGTCCACTCTTTCTGATTCAGGGAAGTCTGCAGAGTCAGTTTGTCAGTTCCGTTGCCTTCTGTATTGATGGATGCAATTGCATGGATACGGTCAAGTTTCAGTCCGATGTACTGTCCTGCTTTCAGGGTTACATTGTCTCTTGCATAGACTTTGGAAACTTCATCTCCATAAGTTACTTTCCAGTTCTCATCGTTTGTATTGGTGTAATCCATAACATCGCCGGTTGCTTCTGCTTCTTTTCCATAAACAGAAAATTCATTGAATTTGATCCAGTTACGACGATCTTCGTTGTTTACCAGTCTGATATAACGTGCAGACGTGCCTTTTAAATCTTCAACGTAAGTATCGGTGCCATTGGCTGTTCCGGTCTGTGCAGATTTTGAAGTCCAGCTGTTTCCATCTTCTGAATATTCAAGATGGTATTTAATCCATTTATCTGGACTGCCCGCACCCATGGCGATACGCACTTTGTATACTTCTTTTGCTTCACCAAGATCCATCTGGATATAATCTCCGGCAACGCTGGTATCATTGGAAGCTGGCTTAAACCAGGTAAAGGTAGAATCATCCCCGTCTGTCACATTGGACAGCGGATAACTTCCGGACTGATACAGGCTCCATCCGCTCGTATAGCTGATGGTTCCAGTATATTTGTTATCTGTAACTTCGCTGTTGCCATCTTTTTCAAATGCATCACAGGAAATCTCACGGATGATCAGCCAGCGATTTCTGTCGTTGTTGCTGTTCTTCCAGCGGAATCCTTTGATCTCTTTTGCTTCTGCAAGCTCCAGAGTTACATCTGTGGTAGAACCGGCTGCCGGCTGTGTTTCAAATGCCGTCCAGCTGCTGCCGTCTGTCGTATATTCCATAACACCGTTTGGAATATAATCATTTTCGTGTCCGCTGCATGCCAGTGCGACCGTCATTTTTTTAACCGGTGTCATCTGGTTAAAGAGAAGTCCTACATAGTCACCAGTCTGCTGGTCGGTCTGGATCTGGAAATTGGTATTTAAGTTTCCATCAATTGCATTGGCTGCATTTCCCGTATTTCCGGAGTTTTCTGTTCCGCCGACACGGTAGATCAGAGTTCTTTCCAGTTTGATGTGTTCCGGATCAATGATCTGTTTTACAGTATCAGAAACATTTTTCATAACTTTTTCGGTAAACGGAACAATGTAGAGAAGACCTGCTGTCGCATATTTTGTTTCATTTACATAACGGAATCCATAAGTCCGGGAACGTTCATATAAAGTCTGTGCTGCAGAATAGTGCTCCCATACTTTATCATTTTCTTTTGTCTGAACGGCTTTGAGTGCATCCATCAGCTCGATATCTGCTTCACACTCATCACGCAGACACGCAAGGAACGGTGTCATCTGCTCGCTCAGACGTTTATTGGTGCCATCTGTCAGATATTTTACAGCTGCATCGTAAATGGTCTTGAACTCGTTACGCATATCATCCAACTCTGCTGTCGTAACCGTTCCTGCTTCTACTTTTTTCTGAATCTCTGCCAGCTTGTTTTTCAGGTCAACAGACTCTTCGAATTTTGCCTGTCTTCCGGCTGTCTGAACCGGTCCCTGATAGATCATATGTTTTGCCACTTCACGCAGGGCTTTAGAAGAATCGGATTCCAGTGCAGTAACATGGTCGATATATTTAAAGGAATCTTCCCATGCCTGATCACCTTCTTCTTTTGCATCCCATGGTTTCCAGCAATAATCTGCTGCGGTAAAGATCGCTACTTTGGAAGGTTCTGAATGCTGCATCGGGTTGAGAATGATACCTTCGTATTTGTGACCGTCAATTCCGGTATGCAAGATGGTATTGTGACCACCCATGATCAGACCTGTTTTATAGTTATCGTTGCACGGCCAGTTTACCCACATGTAAGGATAACGTCCTGCAACGCCATTGGATGCTACATTGTTATAGAAGTTATCTGCAAAGTTCGCACTTACCTGTCCCCATACTGCATTACCGGTCATCAGCATATGTACCTGTCTGTTTGCAGAAGCGTTGATGCCCTTCAGTTTTGCAGAAGAACCATTTCCCATGTAGTCTGTCGGGCAGTACAGGATGTCGGTTTTCAGATCCGGATATCTGGAGTTCTTCAGTTCCGTCAGCCAGTTTGTCAGGTCATTGAGCAGTCTGCTTAAATTTGCTGCACTTGATCCGGTCGCATCATCCTCCAGCAGGGCGATCTGACGCACACCGGATTCAATAACCTGCAGATATTTTGCTTTTACGGTTGCCAGATCTGCATTGTAATTGTTGAAATTAAATGGACTGTTCATAAATGGATGCAGAGCATATACGAAAAAGCATTTGTTTTCGTTTCCTGCCTGGGCAAGTTTCTTGATGTTTTCAAGATTTTCAGTCGGATACAGCTCTCTCCACTGACTGTTGTGGTATGGATCATCCTTTGGTGCGAACACATACTGATTCATCTTGATCTCGCCGCCGAATTTCATCAGATCAATACGGTCTTCCAGTGACCACGGATTTCCATAATATCCTTCGATAAATCCACGGAACTGTACTTCTGCATAGTCTGTCACCGTCAGCTCTTTGATCTTTTTGTCTGCGGAAAGCTGTTCAAAAATACGTTTCAGTGTGGTGACACCGTAAAATGCCGCATCGGTGTCTTTACCAAGGACTACGATCTTGCCGTCTTTGACATACAGCATATAAGCATCGTAATTATCAAAGGTCGCCTGAACCGCTCCGTTTGCTTTTCCGTAAGTATCTGCTGCATCCCCGGAACCATAAACACCAACGATCAGCTCGGTCTTGTCTGACGCTGCACTTTCGTTTCCGGTCAGTTTCAGCACATTCAGCGTGTCTGTGATACGTGTTTTTGTGTAATCGTCAATGTCACTTCCGATCGACAGTTTCACCTGATCGGTAAGCTGCATTTCTTTGTCACCGTAGGTGATCTCCTGCGGTGTCGGGTAGATCTCATACTCACCTGCTGTTTCTTTTACGCCTGCGGATACAGGAATACAGAACAGCATAAGCATTGCCAGAAAAGCAACGAGCTTCATACCCAGTGATGTTGTTTTCTTTTTCATGTGTTTCCTCCTTTTCTTTTTGTACCCCTGCACAAAAACCTCTTTATCTTAGTCATAAACAGGCAGGGATACGTTACTTTTACTATAACAATTTCCGTAAGTTGCGTCAACTGTTATCTTCAATCTCTGTCGGAAAAGATGCCTGCTTCTGCCGGGATGAATACATGATCCAGAACTGGATCTGTCGGCTGCTTTGCATTTTTTACCGCCTCTTCACAGAAATAGTCCTGTGCACAGATCAGCATCTTTTTCCCTCTTTTATCAATCTTTTCATAGCTTCCGTCCGGCTGCAGGATATGAGCCTTCAGATTATCAGCAAGCTGGATATCCAGAATATGTTTTGCCTGCTGTTTGATCTTTTCATCTTTTAATGGAAATACGATCTCAACACGTTTGTCCAAATTTCGCGGCATCCAGTCCGCACTGCCCATATACAACTCTTCTGCCCCGTCATTATAGAAATAGAAGATACGGGCATGTTCCAGGAAATTGCCGACGATCGAACGTACCGATATGTTTTCGCTGATATGCGGGATGCCGACCTTCAGACAGCAGATGCCGCGGATGATCAGTTCGATCTTCACCCCTGCCGCCGATGCCGCATAGAGTGCCTCGATGATCTCCCGGTCACACAGGGAATTCATTTTTGCAATGATATGGGCTTCTTTTCCCGCCAGTGCCCAGTTCTTCTCTCGTTCGATCAGTCTTAAGAAACGTTTGCGGAGCCAGATCGGTGCAACGATAAGGTCGTTCCAGTGTTTTGGTTCGGAATAGCCGGAGAGCATGTTAAATACCGCAGTCGCATCTTCCCCTATCGGTTCTGCACAGGTCAGAAGACCGCAGTCCGTATACAATTTTGCCGTAGAATCGTTATAATTTCCAGTTCCGAGATGCACATAACGGCGGATACCGTCTTCTTCTCTCCGGACAACCAGAGTGATCTTGCTGTGTGTTTTCAGACCCACCAGTCCATAGATCACATGACATCCTGCTTTTTCTAGCTTTTTTGCCCAGATGATATTGTTTTCTTCATCAAAACGGGCTTTTAATTCTACCAGAACAGAAACCTGTTTGCCGTTCTCTGCCGCCTGTGCCAGTGCTGCAATGATCGGTGAATTACCGCTGACACGATAAAGTGTCTGCTTAATCGCCAGAACATTCGGATCCTTCGCTGCCTGTTTTACAAAATCTACGACCGGGTCAAACGTCATGTACGGATGATGCAGTAAAATGTCACCTTTGCGGATATTGGCAAAAATGCTGTCATCGTTCATCAGTGCCGGTACCGGCTGCGGAATATATTTTTTCACTTTGCAGTCTTCAAACCCTTCCATGCCGTACAGCTTCATCAGAAAAGTCAGATCCAGCGGTCCGCCTATTTCAAATACATCGCTGTCTTTCACGGCAAACTCTTCTTTTAAGATATCCAACAGCCGTTTGTCGATCTTTCCTTCGATCTCCAGACGGATCACTTCGCCCCACTGACGTTTCTTTAACTGTTTCTGAATCTCTTTGAGCAGATCCTCTGCTTCATCCTCATCAATGGATAAGTCTGCATTTCGCATAACACGGTATGGATGTGCACATACGACATCGTAACTTAAAAACAGCTGTCCGATGTTCCGCTCTATGATCTCTTCCAGAAGAATCACACGTTTTTCTCCGTCTTTTCCTTCTGGAAGTTCCACGATTCTTGGCAGGACAGATGGTACCTGCACCGTTGCAAAATCCAGTGTCTTATGCTTTTCCTTGCCGTCTTTTCTGCAGATCAGAGCACCGATATTCAGGGTCTTGTTGCGGATCAGCGGAAATGGTCTGGAAGAATCCATCGCCATCGGTGTCAGAACCGGATAGACATTTTCCTCAAAATAAGCATCCACAAATTTTTTCTGCTCTTCGCTCAGACTCTCGTGCTCGGAAATAATTTTCAGCCCCCGCTTTTTCAGAGCCGGGATCAGAGAGCGATTGTAAGTAGAATACTGCAGATCTACCAGTTCGTGTGTCTCTTTTAAGATTTTTTTCAGCTGCTCCGAAGCCGTCATCCCGGAAATATCCTTTTTTGTGTAACCTGCGTGCACCATATCTTTCAAGGATGCCACACGGATCATAAAGAATTCATCCAGATTGGATGCTGTGATACTTAAAAATTTCAGCCGTTCAAATAGCGGAAGTGAGGCATCTCTTGCCTCTCCCAAAATGCGGTTGTTAAACCCCAGCCAGCTTAATTCTCGGTTTGTATAGTATTCTGCTTTTTTTAAATCCATTTCACCCATACGGACATACCTCCTTTGTTACATCATTTTTTTCTGACGCAGCACCGGACGGATGCTGAACACTTCCTCGAAAAATTCTGCTTTTTTTGCAAACTCTTTCTTTTCCAGTGACAGATCTTCGTCCGAATAAAGCTGAATGACCAGTTCGTTTTCGTGCAATATCTGTTTTGCCTCTTTGCTCTTCTGCTTGTGGCTGCGGTCCAGCGAATTTACCACTCCGAGGATTGCCGTCAGTTTGGCAATGGTCAGATAATTTTCCCTTGTCATCCGGCTGCTTCCGATCTTGTCGTATCCTTCCAGCGGCACCGTGTTATATTTTACCACATTTGCCACAATTTCTTTCTCTTCTTCCGATAATCCGATGATATCCATCGCCATGATAATATGGTACGCGGACTCCCCGGCATTTGACAGACTGATAAATTTACCGCATCCATGCAGGATCACCGCAATGCGGAGCAGCAGGCGATCCCGGTCATCGAATCCCTGGCTCTTTTTGATCTTGTCAAAAATACCAACTGCCAGATCTTCGCACACTTTGATATGCGACTTGCTGCACTGATAACGTTTGGCAGCATTTCTTGCAGCCGCCAGGATATCCTCATCAAAGTCATGGACGAGTTTCAAAAGCTGGTTCTGCTGTGCATATTCATACGCCATGCCATCAGTCAGGTGCAGACCCGGCATCCAGATATTCTCCACATCGGCTGCTTCCAGGAAACAACGGTAAACGACAAGAGACGGACGCAATACCGAGATCACATCTTCCGGAACCTCGCAGCGTCCTGCCGCATCTTCGTCGGAACGGTAGATCATGTCATCGTAAAAATTCAGGAAATCCGCTCTTGTCATCACATTTTTATGAACGGCATCGCCGATATGGTCCCCGACCACGATCAGATTGGAGATCACACGATCCTTCAGATACAGCTTTTTGTATGACAGAAATTCATTTTTCACAACTTCTGTCAGAAGTGTCTCATAATGTTTCAGGCTCACACCCTCATTCATCATCCGTTCACGCAGCCGCAGATTTCCGATTTTCATATTCTGGCTTGCAACAAGACGATCCTTGTCAAACAGAGAAATCTGAATGCTGCCGCCGCCGACATCTACGATCGCCGTTCCTTTCTGGATGATACGGTTGAATTCATTTTCCCTGGATGCGATCGATTTATAATCCATAAAACGCTGTGATGCATTTGAGAGAACTTCCACCTCCAAACCGGTATGGCGTTTCACACGGTCCAGAAAAACAAGCTGGTTACCCGCTTCTCTTACTGCACTCGTGGCACACACACGCCAGTCATCCACGCGATATCCTTTCATAATCCTTACAAAGTCATTCAGAACCCGGCAGAGCTCATCGGTCATCTCCACACCGATCCTGCCATCACGGTATACATCTTTGCCAAGTTCCATGCGATGGCACACGCAGTCGATTTCTTTGATTCCTTTTCCGGAAGTGATCTGAAAAATCTTCATTTCCACTTCATAGGAACCTATATCGATTGCTGCAAAAAGTTTCATACTCACACGTCCTTTCTCTCCTGTCCAAGCAGATGATCAATAAACTGCTGTGCAGTACGTCCGGAAAGTCCGCCATACTGCAGTTCCCACTGATTTGCCTTTAAAAACAGCTCTTCTTCCGACATCGTAATTCCGTGTTTGTCTGCCAGGACGCGGACGATATTCTGAAATTCTTTTTTGCTCGGTGAACCAAAATAAATCTTCAGTCCGAAACGATATGCCAGTGACAATTTCTCCTGCACCGTATCAGAAGTATGCAGATCGTCTCTTCGCTCTTCCTTGTCACTGAATTTTTCACGGATCAGATGTCTGCGGTTGGAAGTTGCATAGATCAGTACATTTTCCGGCTTGCGTTCCAGTCCGCCTTCGATCACGGCTTTCAGGTATTTATATTCGATTTCAAATTCCTCAAAGGAAAGATCATCCATATAGATAATAAAACGATAATTTCTGTTTTTGACCTGAGCGATCACATCATTCAGATCCTGGAACTGATGTTTGTAAACTTCAATGATACGCAGTCCCTGGTCGTAATATTCATTGAGAATGCCTTTGATGCTGGAGGATTTTCCGGTGCCGGCATCACCAAAAAGCAGACAGTTGTTTGCTTTTCTTCCCTGCACAAAAGCTTCGGTATTTTCGATCAGTTTCTTCTTTGCCAGCTCATAACCTACCAGGTCATCCAGGTGTACGTGTGCGATCTTGGTGATCGGCACGATCTGTACGCCATCTTCATCATGTGCCACGCGAAATGCCTTATGCAGTCCCAGTTTTCCCACACCGAAATCTTTGTAGAAAGAAGTCATATCTTCTTTAAATTCATGCACATCTTTTGCTCCTGCAAGTTTTTCGCTCAGTTCACAGATCCGGTCGCGAATACGCTCGTTAAATACTTTGCTGCTCTGCGGTGCATTAACATAATCTGCAATCATGAAAAAGCAATGTGCACCCAGCTTTTCTTCCAGTGCCTCAAAGTTCAGGGCATATAGTTCACGAAAAATCTCATAATCATGCTCCACCAATGCATTGATGCTGCCATCCACCTCGCCGCGGATCTCGCTTGCATGACTGAACACATTTTCATTGTTTACCAGAAGCCAGGTCAGATAGCTGTGCCATAAATTTCCTTCAAATCCATAAGTACCGGCAAGTTCGGTCAGTTTGTGAATACAGGAAAAATAAAGCCCACGAAGATCCGAAACCGGCATCCCCATCGTTTCTGTCTCTTCCACGATAAATGCCATATCGTTTAAGACCTGATCCTGCTCCTGCTCCTGCTCATATTCTCGGTATACGATTAATTCATCAATTCGAAACATTTTTATCAACCTTTCCAAAAACAGCAGCTTTTTTGCAAAAGCCGCTGTATTTTCAGTAATTTCCAAGTATTTTCATATTCGTTGCCTCTTCGCGGATACCACGCAGGGCATTTTTGACCGCACTGTCGTTTAAATTGCCCTCGAAATCAATGAAGAAACGGTACTCCCAATTGCGTCCCGGGATCGGTCTGGACTGGATTCCGAACATATTCAGATTGTTATAAATAAAGTGAGACAGAATATTGTAAAGAGATCCGCTGGTATGTGGCGTTTCAAAACAGATGCTGATCTTCTTCGCATCTTTCTGATAAATTCTCTGATTTGTCACAATGATAAATCTCGTAGAATTTGCCTTGTTGCTGTAAATATTTTCTTTTAACACTTTCAGCCCAAAACATTTTGCCGCAAAGGCACTGGAAATGGATGCCTGCGTCACATCGCCGTCCTCTGCCACTTTTTTCGCTGCCATTGCGGTATTCTCAAGCGGGATCTGTTTCCAGTCCCGATGTTCCTGAAGAAAGCTCTTGCACTGGGAAAGTCCCTGCTGATGGGAATAAACAGTACGGATATCGGAGATTTCTGCATTTTCAAGCCCAAGCAGACAATGCTCACAGCGAATGATCTGCTCACCGACGATATAGTTTTCAAACTCTACCAGCAGGTCATACATATCATTGACGCTCCCTGCCGTTGAATTCTCAATCGGCAGCACTGCATAGTCTGCCGCACCTTCTGCGATCGCCTCCATCGCATCTCTCCAGTGCTCCACATGGAACGAGGTGATCTTATCGCCAAAATACTGCTGCATTGCAGCCTGACTGTATGCTCCTTCCACGCCCTGGAACACTACGCGGACATTCTCTTTCTCCAGCTCATCCACACCGATAAACGGCAGGCGGCCTGCCACACCGTTTTCCTCCAACAGCTGATACTGCAGTTTACGGCTCATCGCCATGATCTGCTGAAACAGTTCTTCAATCCCGTGACGGTTGAAGTCGTTGTGTGTCATATCTTTTGCCTTTTCAATGACTTTTTTTTCACGTTCTTTATCAAACACCTTTTTGCCGGTGCTGATCTTGTACTCTGCCACTTTTCGGCTGATCTCCATACGCTTCTCAAAAAGCTCCGTCATCTGACGGTCAATGGAGTCTATCTCATTTCTTAAGTCCTGTAAATCAACCATCAAGTTCTCTCCTTAACTGTTCTATTGTCCTGTTCAAAACCGGATGACGTACCCACGGTGCGATCTGAGAGAGCGGCACCAGGACAAAATCCCGGTTCTGCAGATCAATATGCGGAATATGCAGCTCTTCTGTGTCGATGACTTCCTGATCATACAGCAGAATATCCAGATCCAAAGTACGCGGTCCCCACCTGAGGATACGCTCCCTGTTTGCTTCTGCCTCGATCCGATGCAACTGAGCCAACAGTTCCTGGGGTGTCAGAAGCGTCTCCATCTCAAGGACGCCATTAAGGAATTCGTCCTGCTCTGTCACTCCATAAGGTTCTGTTCTGATAAAATCTGACACCTTTTTCACGCTGCTGCCCGGCAGTTTTGAAAGTTTCTCCACTGCCTCTTTCAGATAGGCCATCTTATCTCCCATATTGGAGCCAAGTGCGATATAAACGGTATGTCTGCTTCTTCTGATCTCCACAGAGACTGTCCTGAGCGGCAGTCCTACCGGAGCCCACGGTTTCTGGATCTCCAGGCGAAGTGCCCGGATCAGCGGATATCTGCAAAACAACTCCGCTGCCAGCCCCTCTGCCGCCGCTTCGATCAGCTTAAAGGTATGTTTCTGCAAAAAATCCTGGATCGTATGGCTGACTTCGCCGTAATTTACCGAATATTCCAGTTCGTCTGTCAGGCCTGCCATCCGCACATCCACTGAAAGATCCGCACTGATCACAAACTTCTGACCCAGTTTGTTCTCTTCCGGATAGACACCGTGGTTGGCAAACACTTCCAGATCTTTGATATAAATTGTATCCATCATCTTTCTCCCATCTGCCTGTTATCTGCCGAGGATGGCTTCTGTCATCTTCAGGGCACGGTAGTTTTCTTTTACATCGTGTACACGGACAAAAGCGACCCCTTTCATCACACCGATCACAGTGGTTGCCACGGTTCCTTCCATTCTCTGATCTGCCGGAAGATCCAGTGTCAGTCCGATCACGGATTTTCTGGAAGTTCCAAGCAGGATCGGATAGCCGAGCGTATGCATGCATTCCAGTTTGTTGATGATCTCCAGATTATTTTCATAAGTCTTGCCAAATCCGACACCCGGATCAAGAATGATATTCTCATCGGCGATGCCTGCTTTTTTTGCAATGTCAATGGTCTCCTGCATATCTTTCAGGAAATCTGCAATAAAATCAGTGTAATCCGGCTCTTTACGGTTATGCATCAGACAGCATGGGGCATTTTTTCGGGCGATCACGCCTGCGAGATCCGGATCGTACTTCAGTCCCCAGATATCGTTGACCAGATCTGCTCCTGCGTCAAGTGCTGCCTCTGCCACTCTACTTTTGTAAGTGTCGATAGAAACCGGCACATCAAAGTTTTTCTTTACCATCTCGATCATCGGAACCACTCTGGAGATCTCTTCCTCATCGGAGATCAGTGTATAACCTGGTCTTGTGGACTCGCCACCGATATCAATGATCGTTGCTCCCTGTTCTATCATTTCCTGTGTATGACGCATTGCCCGACCCTTGTCGTTCCATTTCCCGCCGTCGGAAAAAGAATCCGGTGTCACATTTAAAATCCCCATCACATAAGCGTGATTTTTCAGATCAAATTCTTTGTTTCCTATCTTCATCTGCTTTTCCTCTTTTCGTATATTCTGCCTCAGTACTGTATCTCCATATTTTTCTTTTCCGTGCTCCAGTTGCACTCTTTTTCGGCACGGCAGCCAAAGCAGCATCTGGACATTTTATCTGCCCGGTATAAGATCCCGGCAAGATCATCCCGCTTTAACATCTCTTTGTTGCGGTGATTTTCAATCGCATAGAGAATCTCTTTCATCTCTTCCGGATAAAATCCGCAGTCCGTCAGGATCTGCTCTGCGATCGGAAGCCCTGCGATCTGGTGCGGAGTCCCGTTTTCGTACTGAATATGCCTCCCTATATCGTGAAGAAGAGCGGCTGCATAGATCCGCTCTTTCGATATCTCCTGATTTGCTTCCAGATTAAAGATCCATGCCAGTCTGGCAACATCCAGCAGATGTCCCATATCATGTCCACAGAAAATCCGGTCTTTTTCTTTTTCATCAATCTGTCTGCGGCAGCTCTGATAAAGTATGTGCTGCAAAATCTGATTTACACGTTCCATTCTCATTATAAACGCACCATCTGATAAAAAGTATCCTGCAGTTCTTTGTTGTTATCAAACACACCTCGTGTCACGGTCGTTACTGTCTGTGCACCCGGTTTTTTGATCCCACGCATCGTCATGCAGAGATGCTCTGCCTCGATCATAACCATAACGCCCTGTGGGTGCAGATTGTCCATAAACGCATCGGCGATCTGTGCCGTCAGCTGTTCCTGGAGCTGCAGTCTTCTTGCAAAAACCTCTACTGTTCTTGCGATCTTGCTCAGACCGACTACCTCGCCGTTTGGAATATATGCAACATGTGCTTTTCCAAAAAACGGAAGCATGTGATGCTCGCACATCGAATAAAATGTGATATTCTTCTCAACAACCATATCCGCATTGTCCACATGGAAACGCTTCTCCAGATGAGTCGCTGCGTTCTGATCCATGCCTCCTGCCAGCTCACAGTACATTCTCGCAATACGGTCCGGTGTCTCTATCAGTCCCTCTCTGTTTATATCTTCCCCGATACCTTCCAGTATCAGTCGTACCCCTTCTCTTACTTTTTCCTGATCTACCATAGTTTTCAAACCTCACTTCTTATTGTATCCAGAGCTTTCACAATCTCACCAAGAAACGAGAGGGATCCGAAAGCGAGGATTACGTCGTCTTTTTTCGCCTTTTCCAGACTTTTTCTTACCGCATTTTCTATCTTTTTCTCAAATGTCACATCTGCTTTTTTCTTTTTCCATGCTTCTGCCAGTTCTTCCGCAGGCAGTGCACGCGGATTGCCCGGTGTCTCTACCGTGATCACATCCGCATCAAATGCAGACATCTGATCAATGATCGTTTCGTATTCTTTATCTTTAAAAACACCCATAATGTAATGGAGCCTTTTTTTCGGAAAATACTGACGTACTGAATCAGCCAGTACCTTCGCCCCATCGCGGTTATGTGCTCCGTCTATAATAAAATATGGCTCTCTTTGAAGAACCGTAAATCTGCCCTTCCAGCTTGCTTTTTGCAGACCACTCCGCAGTGCTTCTTCTGAAATGGCATAGCCAAGATCGATCAGGGCTTTTACCGCTTCCACTGCCAGAACGGCATTTGCAATCTGATAAGAGCCTGCCAGATGGATCTCAAGGCTGTCATACCCGCCATAGGAAAAATACTGCTCTTCACACCCATATACGATGTCCGTTGCATTTGCCGCATCTGCGATACGCAGATCCGCCTTCTGCCTTTGACAGACTTGCCGGATCACTTCCATGGCTTCCGGCTGCTGTCTCATGCTGACCACAGTCGTATCCGGCTTGATGATACCGGCTTTGCATGCGGCGATCTCTGCCAGAGTGTCTCCAAGAAATCCCATATGATCCATGCTGATCGATGCGAGCACTTCCAGAACGGTCGTCTTTATCACATTCGTGGCATCGGTAGCTCCTCCCATGCCGACCTCCAGAACGACCAGATCACACTTTTCCTCCCTGAAATAGAGAAAGCAAAGTGCCGTCTCGATCTCAAAAGCGGTCGGATGAGATGCACCGTCACGTACCATCTCATCGGCACAGCTTTGTATCTGCGTCGTCAGCCTTGCCAGAGCATCTTTTTTTATATATATTTCATTTACCTGTATACGTTCCCGGTAAGAAAACAGCGTCGGCGAAATATATCGTCCAACGCGATAACCTGCTTCTTTCAGAACGGCAGAAAGATAGGAAAGTACCGATCCTTTGCCATTGGTACCGCCGATATGAATGAATTTCAGATCATCCTGCGGATTGCCAAGCCTTGCAAGCAATTCTTTCATTGTATCCAGCCCGAGAACACTTCCGTATCTGGCAGCATCGTCCAGATACGCTCTTGCTTCTTCGTAATTCATAGAACTCCATTCTTCTTCCAGTATTGTGCCGGCTTTTGCAAGTATCCTGTTCCACAATAAAAAAAACATCCTCGCCCGGCATCCTATCACGTTGAATTATAGTATACCCGACCTGATTTTGCAAGAACATTATGGTCCGGCAGAGTATAATCTTTCCCGTTTCCGGTTATACTTTTCCCATGAAAAATAATTTTATCCGATGCGGTATCTGCGGCTGGTGCCTGGAGCTTCTGTGGACCGGTTTTCTTTCCTTTCGGCGGCGTGAATGGAAGCTGACCGGTCATTCTTCCCTGTGGATGTTTCCAATCTACGGTATGGCAGCTTTCCTGAAACCGCTCTCAAACTTCCTTTGCAGCAAAAAATGTTCTTTTCTCCTGCGTGGCTTTCTATATATGCTGTTTATTTTCACCGCCGAATATATGAGCGGAAGCCTTTTGAAAAAACATCACTGCTGCCCGTGGGACTATTCCGGGACACATTTTCAGATAAACGGTGTGATCCGTCTGGACTATGCACCGCTCTGGTTCTTCTGCGGTCTGCTTTTTGAATATCTGAATCAGAAAAATGGCTCAACTTCATCTTGAAATCTGTCTGCAAATGGTATATGATAAAGAAAATCTGAAGTTAAAAGGAGGAAATTATGAGACATATAATGAGTCCGCTGGATTTCAGTGTGGAAGAACTGGATCAGCTCCTGAATCTGGCCAATGATATTGAAGCAAACCCAAAAAAATACGCCCACGCATGTGAAGGCAAAAAATTAGCGACTCTTTTTTACGAACCAAGCACACGTACCCGCCTCAGCTTTGAAGCTGCTATGATGAATTTAGGTGGTAATGTACTTGGTTTTTCTTCGGCCGATTCCAGCTCCGCTACAAAAGGAGAGACCGTTGCAGACACCATTCGCATGGTCGCATGTTATGCCGACATCTGTGCAATGCGTCATCCAAAAGAAGGTGCACCGCTTGTGGCATCCTTACATTCTCCAATCCCGGTGATCAATGCCGGAGATGGCGGACATCAGCATCCGACCCAGACACTTACGGATCTTCTGACGATCCGCTCCCTGAAAGGAAGACTGGACAATCTGACGATCGGTCTCTGTGGTGACTTAAAGTTCGGACGTACCGTTCACTCCCTGATCAGTGCATTGGTCCGCTACACCGGAATCCGTTTTGTCCTGATTTCTCCGGAAGAGCTGCGTATCCCAAGTTATATCCGCGACGATGTACTGCGTGAGAACAACATCGAATTCGAAGAAGTAGAACGTCTGGAAGATGCACTTCCGAAGCTGGATGTCCTTTATATGACCCGTGTACAGAAAGAACGTTTCTTCAATGAAGAGGATTATGTCCGCATGAAGGATTTCTATATTCTTGACAAAAAGAAAATGGAACTTGCACCGCAGGATATGATCGTTATGCATCCGCTCCCTCGTGTCAATGAGATCGCAGTTGAAGTTGACGATGACCCAAGAGCTGCTTACTTCAAGCAGGCTCAGTATGCTGTCTATGCACGTATGGCTCTGATTCTTACACTTCTGGAGGTGAAAGTATGTTAAATGTAGGTCAGTTAAACGAAGGTGTGGTTCTCGACCACATCGAAGCAGGAAAGAGCATGTCCATCTACCATTATCTGAAACTGGATCAGCTGGACTGCTGTGTTGCCATCATCAAAAATGCCCGCAGCAACAAAATGGGCAAAAAAGATATCATCAAAGTAGAATGTCCGGTTGACATGCTGGATCTTGATATCCTTGGTTTTATCGACCACAATATCACCGTCAACATCATCAAAAACGGTGAGATCGTAGACAAGAAAAAGCTGCACCTTCCAAAACAGATCGTCAATGTGATCAAATGCAAGAATCCTCGCTGCATCACATCGATCGAGCACGGACTGGATCAGGTCTTTGTCCTTTCCAATGAAGAAAAGGAAATTTACCGCTGCAGATACTGCGACGAAAAGTATCACGCTTCAAAAGCCAAACATAAATAAAAAGATGCCATATGACATCCTTTAACCTTAACATCTAATAAAAGAACAAAAAACAAGCACAGTAAAAAAATCACTGTGCTTGTTTTTTTCTGCGAGCAGAACGATAAGCCGGGTTATGTCGTGAATGATCATCTATCTAGGCCATGCGTTGCCGCATGGCTCAAGCAACCAACCTGAAACTGACGGGCCGCCATATGTCTCTGCTCGGTCTTGCTTCGAATGGGGTTTACATGTGCCCCCGCTGTTACCAGCAGGGCGGTAGTCTCTTACACTGCCCTTCCACCCTTACCGGCTTATGGCCGGCGGTATATTTCTGTTGCACTGTCCCTAGAGTCGCCTCCGCCGGACGTTATCCGGCATCCTGCCCTGTGAAGCCCGGACTTTCCTCGTCTGACACCTTTCGTTTTGCCAGCCGCGATCATTTATCCTACTCGCAAACATAAGAATATCTTAACATTTCTCAGATTGACTGTCAACTTCCATTTTGCTATAATAGCTCATTGTATTGTGATGCGATTGTGATAAAGGGAGTGTATCAATATGAAAAATTCAACCAAAGCAACCGATTCTGCCAAAAAAGAGTCGGTATTTCAAAATTTATCAAAGGAAGAACAGATAGCTCTGACTGTCTTTCTTCTTACGCCTCTTGTGGCACTGTTGTTCCTAGAATACGCAAACCCGGCGGGGCCCGGACTGATTTTCTATTCTATCCGTCCGTCTTACCTGCTTCGTTTCGGTGTAACCGCATTTTTATTTTATATCGTGATGGGATTTCTGTTTGCCCTGACCGGAAGTATGCGGTTCTCCGGGTGTTTTCTGTGTATTTTCAGCATTATATTTTCACTGACGAATTATTTCACAACAACATTTCGCGGAATCCCGATCCTGGCTTCGGATCTGACGATCATGGGAACTGCGATGAATGTGGTCGGCAATTATAAATATTCGCTTGATCTGACCCGCACGATCACACTGCTTGGTCTGATCGCCTGGTGTATTCTGCTGTTTCGTGTAAAACGTCTCCGACTTCCAAAAGGCAAAAAAAGGATCTCTGCCATCCTAGGAAGTGCCGCCATCTGTTTTGCTTCCTTCTGGATCATGATCTATACGCCGGTTATGACTGTGACACCGATGCATGTCACTGTCAATACGTTCCGTCCGATCAAATCCTACCGCAAAAACGGATGCGTCCTGACTTTTATGCGAAGTATCCAGTTGATGATAATTCATAAACCGGATGGATATTCCGCAAACGCTGCTGAAGAGATAGCCGCCCCGTATCGCAATGAAACCTCTTCCGGCAATGCAAAAACACCAAATGTCATCGCCATTATGGACGAAGCTTTTGCCGATCTGCAGGCCGTCGGTGATTTCAGGACCAGCGAAGATGTAATGCCATTTTACCACAGTCTTACAAAAAACACTGTAAAAGGGTTCTCCTATGTATCCGTATTCGGAGGGCAGACGGCAAACACGGAATTTGAGTTTCTGACAGGACTGTCCAAAGCTTTTGTGCCGGCATCTGCAACACCTTATCAGCTTTACATCAAAAGTTTTCTGCCGGGTCTGACCACACATCTTGGAAACCAGGATTATCAGGGTATGCTGGCATTCCATCCATTCCGTGCAAACGGTTACAACCGCGACCATGTTTATCCAAACCTCGGATTTTCGGATTTCATCAGTTTAAAAGATCTGGATGTCTCCGCTTCGGATAAGATTCGCAACTTTGTATCCGACGCAGCTGATTTCCAGGTGATCATCGATCAGTATGAACAGGCAAAAAAGAAGAGCAATGCCCCGTTTTATCTGTTCAATGTCACCATGCAGAATCACAGCGGCTATGACCAGGATTTTGACAATCTGGATATGCCGATCTCCATCGAAGAAAAATGTGATGATCCGGAACTGAAACGTTACCTGAACCTGATCCATCATTCCGACACTGCCCTGAAATCTCTGATCGAGTATTTCAGCAAGCAGAAGGATCCGACCGTAATCGTCTTTTTCGGTGATCACGAACCCGGACTTTCCAATGAAGTTTACAGCAAGATCCTCGGAAAAAATGTCGAAAAACTCAGTGCAGAAGAAAATATGAATCTCTATAAGACTCCGTTTCTGATCTGGGCAAACTATGATATCGAAGAACAGGAAAATGTAAACATCAGTATGAATTACCTCTCGACTCTGATGCTTGAGAGCACCGGCATGAAACTCTCTCCGTTCAATCAGTTCCTTTTAGATATACATAAACAGATCCCGGTGCTGACAACAAACGGTTATTTCGGTGAGGATGGCAGCTATTATTCCTTAAAAGATGAATCCTCCCCTTATTATGAATCCCTCAGAAAGTATCAGATCCTCCAGTACAACGATCTGTTTGACAAGAAAAAAAGGATCGAGAACTTTTTTGACTGATGTAAGAGAAAAAGAAAAGCCATGGAAAAGACAATATTTGTCACTTCCATGGTTTTTGTTATATCTGAAAACATCCGCCCCCGATAAACTCTCTTAAGATAGAATTCATCGGCACGCTCTCGCTTGGGATTCCCACAAAATAGTCCAAAAATTTTAAGAGGCGTTTCGCTTCCTGGTATTCCGGTTCCTCTCTTCCAATGCCAAACAAAAGCGGCTCTGCATACATCTTCAGAACAGCCAGTTCATAGATCAGTGCTGAATTGAACATCACATCTGCCTGCTCCTGATAAGGAAAAATATAGGACTCTTCTCCTCTTCGCACCGACGGCCACATGCTGATCGTTGCTTTTGCCGTCGTTCCCCGCGTCCTGGCATCGCGTACAATCCTTCGAAGCAGTCTTCCGTCTGTAGTCGGAACACGGTTATGTTCATCGACGTTGAGCTGCGTCAGGGCACTGACATAAATCTTGAATTTATTTTCTTTTGGCAGTGCAAAGGACAACTGATCATTCAGGCAGTGAATGCCTTCGATCACCAGAATATCCTCTTTTCCAAGTTTTGTCTCTTTTTCACTGTACATGCGTTTGCCGCTCACAAAATCAAAAACAGGCAGATGCACGCTCTTTCCTGCAAGCAGTGCGTTCATGTCATCGTTAAACTGCTGAACATCGATGGCTTCCAGACATTCGTAGTTTGGTTTCCCATCTTCATCCACCGGTGTGTCTTCCCGGTTTACAAAATAGTTATCCACCGGGATCGGATGCGGTCTCAGTCCGTGTGCGGAAAGCTGGATCGAAAGCCGATGAGAAAAGGTCGTCTTTCCGGAAGAAGACGGACCGGCGATCATAATGATCTTTTTATCTGGATTTTCGGCGATCTTTCCGGCAATCTCCGCAATTTTCTTTTCCTGAAGTGCCTCCTGGATCAGGATCAGGTCATGGATGCCATGGTGCACAATATAATCATTCAGTAATCCTACGGTAGGAATTTCGAGCATCTCTCCCCATTTGAGCGATTCTTTTCGAACACGGAACATTTTGTTCTCCGGCTCAAAGGCCGGAACCGTCTTCGGATCTTTCCGCTGTGGCATCTGAAGTACAAATCCGTCCTCATACAAATGCAGGGAAAACGCTCCCAGATAAGAAGTGTCCGGAATCATGTAGCCATAATAATAATCTTCGAAACCGCCCATATCATAGATATTGACTTTGGAAGCCCGGCGGTAATGAAACAATTTTTCTTTGTCTTTCATCCCGTAGTGCGAGAACAATGCGATCGCATCGTCCGTACCGATCGTTTTTTTGTCGATCGGCACTTTCTGGGCAACCAGTTCCCTCATTCTGGCTTCCACTTTATCAAGAAAATCCTGATCCAGTGTCACATCACCGTCGACCGTACAGTAATATCCGCTGCTGACGGAAAAATGGATCCCAACTCTGTGGATGTGTTCATGCCCTGCCTGATGGTAGAGTGCCTTCAGCAAAAGCAGCGTCATACTCCTCCTGTAGGCCGCCATCCCTTCCTGCTGCCTTGTTGTGATAAAAGAAATGCGGCAGTCCTCCGTTAATTGCAGGTACAGTTCCCGCAGCCGCCCGTTGACCTTTGCAAGAACAATATCATCCTCCTTCTGATATTCCTTTGCAAGATCAAGCAGCCGTATACCCGCCGGATAGCTTTTCCTTTCTATGTTTCCATTTTCAAAAGAAACCTGAATATATTCTTTCTCCATCATCAAACCACCTCCTGATCATTTTTACAGATCACATTGTCATCGATACCGGAAGATTCCGTTCTGTGACTTGAAATTCTCCGAAAACTTATCTACACCATCAAAAACGGATGTCGGATCGGCTCTGTACAGATTTCCATTTCAGGAAAACGCTCCTTTAATTCTTCTGCCATTTGTCCGATAAAAATATGTTCAATGCCATAATGACCGGCATCGATCACATTCAGTCCCTGGTCTACAGCATCAATCCCATCGTGATGGCCAAAATCTCCGGTGATATAAACTTCTGCCCCATTTCGGAGGGCATCTGCCGTCATACTCTTCCCGGAGCCCGGAAGAACCGCCGCACGGTTCAGAACTGTTTCCGGATTTCCGAAAATCTTCACATCCGGTATCTGAAAAACATCTTTTACATACTCTGCACACTGAAGCAGTGTCATCTCTTTTGGCAGTTCGCCTGCCATACCAAAACCGCCTTCACGTCCATCCGGAAGCACACAGGTTTTCTCCATGATCTGTGCATCCTTCAACGCAAGCATCCTGGCTGCTAACGGTGCCATCTCCACGATGTCATAATTGGTATGCATTGCATAATAAGCGATGTCATGCTTTATCAGTTCCAGCACACGCCGTCCGTAAAAATCACCGTCATTTATTTTTTTCAGTCCATACATCAGCATCGGATGATGCGTCAGCAGCAGATCTGCTTTTGCATCGATGGCATGGCGGATCACTTCTCCGGTCGCATCCAGTGCGATATAAATGCTCTTGATCTCTTTCTCATAGCTTCCCACCTGCAGTCCCGGATTATCCCAGGATTCTGCGATGGATGGCGGATATTTTTTCTCCAGTAATTCAATCAGCTCCCGGCAGATCATGCCTTCTCACACTCCTCTTCTGTTTTCATCCATTTCTGTGCTTTCCGGTTCAGGGCAAGCAACGCCTCTATTTCCAAAATACGCTCTTTCACCCTCTCTTTGGGCTGCTGCCTTAAATTCTGAAACACACCAGTCAGCGTGGTCTCTTCTTTTTTCAGAAAAGAGCCAAGAACCGGATTCTTTTCTTTTAATAAAAAAGCTCCATATTTCCATTCTATGTCTGCAAGTTCTTCCATATGTCCGTGCTGCACATGCATCATCGGATAGTATTTTTCTTCCTCGCATACCATCTTTTCTGCTGTGATCACGTAGTCATTTTCATACAGATATTTTCGCACCTTATCAATGTCAGACTGCGGCTGCAAAACCAGCTCTTTTACGTCCACCAGTACTTTTTTGCCTTCTTCTAAAATTTTCATGACGAGTGTTCCACCCATGCCCGCAATCACCACGCTGTCCGCCTCGTCCGGATTTAATTTCAAAACGCCGTCAGATAAACGTGTCCTGATCTTCTCCTGCATATGGTAACGCTCAATATTCATCTTAGCCCGCAGAAGCGGTCCCTTTTTTACATCCATGGCAATCGCTGACGGGATCTTTCCCATCTCACATAAATAAATCGGTATGTATCCGTGGTCTGTTCCCACGTCTGCCAGACGGCTGTTTTCTGTTACCATGGAAGCAACCGCCTGCAGTCTGTCTGATAACTGCATATCTGTTCTCCTTAATCAAGATAATCTTTTAATTTCCGGCTGCGGCTCGGATGCCGCAGTTTCCGCAAAGCCTTCGCCTCGATCTGCCGGATGCGTTCCCTTGTGACATGGAACTCTTTTCCGACTTCCTCAAGTGTCCGGCTTCTTCCATCTTCCAGCCCAAATCTCAGAGCCAGTACTTTCTTTTCCCGGTCTGTCAGCGTCTGCATGACTTCATCCAGCTGCTCCTGCAAAAGCGTATACGCTGCAGCATCGGCCGGCACTTCGCTTTTGTTGTCTTTGATAAAATCGCCAAGATGTGTGTCATCCTCTTCCCCGACCGGCGTTTCCAGCGAGATCGGGTCCATGGCGATCTTGAGAATCTCTTCCACACGCTGCACCGGCATCTTCATCACTTCCGCAATCTCTGCCGCACTTGGTTCACGGCCAAGCGACTGTGTGAGCTGTCTGGACGTGCGGATCGTGCGGTTGATCGTCTCTACCATGTGCACCGGAATCCGGATCGTTCTCGCCTGATCTGCGATCGCCCTGGTAATCGCCTGACGGATCCACCAGGTCGCATAGGTACTGAATTTATAACCTTTTTTATAGTCAAATTTCTCAACAGCCTTGATCAGACCTAAGTTTCCCTCCTGGATCAGATCCAGAAACTGCATTCCGCGTCCGGTATAACGTTTTGCAATGCTTACTACCAGACGAAGATTGGACTCGGCAAGTCTTTTTTTGGCTTCCGGATCTCCCTTTTCCATCCGCTTTGCCAGCTCAATCTCTTCATCTGCGGTAAGCAGCGGGATCTTGCCGATCTCTTTTAAATACATCCGTACCGGATCATCGGTACTGATCCCTTCCGGAACTTCCAGTGCCGCTTCCGAAACATCGACTTCTTCTTCCTCTTCCAGATCTTCCAGGGCATCTGCATCTTTCTGCCTGAGAACATCCACGCCATGCTCATCCAGATAGTCCAGGATTTTTTCGCTCTGTGTCTCGGTAAGCGAAATTCCTTTAAAATAATCTACGATTTCCTGATGTTCCAGTGCATTTTTATGTTCCTTTGCAAATGCAAGCAGTCCTTTTAATTTCTCCAAAAATTCTTTGCTGTGTTCCTCCATCTGATCCACCTTCTTTCAAGTGCCGTATCTTTCCTATATTTTTTCCCCAATACCGGAAAATATACAGCTGACTATGCTCCCATCTGATGCCTGTGCTGTCTTGCTGCTGCCGCCTGTGGATGCAGGATTCATCTCACATCTGATATGTGATCTTCGGCATATCCTGAACTTTCTTTCTGTCCAGTAAGATTTTCTGCAATCCCGCAATATCTGCCGGATTCATGTTTTTCGTTCGAAATTCAATACTGTTGTTGATAATCTTTCGCAGTGTTTCATTCAATGCTTTGTCAAATTCCGCCTGCGACTGCAGGTTTAACTTGGCATGGAATAACGATGCGACTTCTTTCTGTGTTTCCGGATCTTCAAAATGATTGATGATCCTTGCCGGATTCAGCTCGCTCTTTTCAAGCTGTTCAAACAAAAGCTGTGCCGCCTGATGATAAAGATCTTCTGTGAAATCATCCGCATCCAGGTATGGTTTTACTTTTGCATACAATCCTTTTTTATCAATCAGCCAGGTCAGCATCAGTCTCTGTGACTGTTTCATGCCGTCATCCTGACTTTTTTTCCGGATTTCTTTTCGTTCTCGGTCCACAGCACTTTTCGGTACTTCCCTGCCGATTGCACGCATCGCACTGCGATTCACCATTTTTCTTAAATTGTCAAATCCGATATGATATTTCTCTGCGACTGCCTGAATATAATTTTCACGTTCCAGCTCCTGCTCAAACTCCATCAGTTTTTCCGATACCGCCTGGAAAAAAGAAGTTTTTCCTTCCGGGTCTTTCATGTCATAATTTCTCTCCAACACGGAAATTTCAAACATAAAACTGTTTTCCGCCTGATCAATGCGTTCCTGAAACTTCTCTGCCCCAAGGGTTTTGATAAATTCATCCGGGTCTTTATAAGGATTCATATGCAGCACTCTTGCCCTGAGTCCTGCACGTTTTACGATCGGTATCGCCCTCAGTGCGGCACGCACACCGGCATCGTCACTGTCGTACGTCAGGATTACTTCGTCCGTATAACGTTTCAGAAGTGTGGCATGCTTCTCCGTCAGAGCCGTTCCAAGCGATGCCACTGCATTTGAAAATCCCGCCTGATGCATGGAGATCACATCCATATATCCTTCACAAACCAGCAGATACTTTTTCCTTGCTGTTCTTGCAATGTTCAGTCCGTACAGATTGCGGCTTTTATCGAAAACGATCGTCTCCGGCGAATTTAAATATTTAGGCTTGCCGTCTCCCATCACACGGCCTCCGAAACCGATCACACGGTTGTTGACATCCAGAATCGGAAAGATGACACGATTCCAGAATTTATCGTACATGCCATTTTTTTCATCCACATTAAACAGCCCGGATTCTTTTAATAATTCATCGGATATTTTTTTGCTTTTAAAATACTGATATAGATTGCTGCTGTATTTGCTGGAATATCCAAGTGCAAACCGTTTGATTGTCTCATCATCCAGCTGTCTGCTTTTCAGGTACTGCATAGCCTGAGCCCCGCTCTCCGTACGAAGCTGATAATAAAAATAGTTGGCTGCCATCTTGTTTATTTCCAGCACCTGCATGCGGAGATCCTGCTGTCTTTTTTCTTCCTCTGAATATTCCCGCTCCGGAAGCTTGATCCCGACCCGGTCTGCCAGGTATTTCAGTGCCTCCGGAAAACTGTAATTCTCATATTCCATAATGAACGTAAATACATTGCCGCCTGCTCCACATCCGAAACAATAGTACATCTGTTTGTCCGGACTTACCGAAAAAGATGGGGATTTTTCATTATGAAATGGACAAAGTCCAAAATAAGAGCTTCCTTTTTTCTGAAGCTTGACATAAGTGCCGATCACTTCGACAATATCGTTTCTCTCTCTGATCTCTTCGACCAGTTCTTCCGGATAATACATACCTATCTCCTTATTTCCTGCTTATTCATTTTACCGGCCATGCCTTCGGAATATAAAGGTCTGCAAACGCCTGCATGGCATACTGATCGGTCATCCCTGCTATGTAATCACAGACAACCCGCTCTTTCTCCTGTCCCTCATCCATCAGGTTTAAATATTCCTCTGACAGTTCCAGAGGATGCTCGATATAGTACTGATAAAGTTCCTGTAAAAGATGCCGGACCTTTTTTTCTTCTCTTTTTGCCAGCGGATTGTGATACACATTCTCAAACAGGAAGTTCCGCATTCCCCGCATCGCCTTTTCCATCTCCGGTGACATGACAATGTCATCTTTGCCCTGACTGTGGATCACAATATCGTGGATCAGAGCATTTAAACGTTCCCGGATCGTATCACCCAAAACTTCCCGGTATTCTGCCGGAACATCTGCTTCTTTTAAAATCCCGGCACGCAATGCATCATCAATGTCGTGATTGATGTATGCGATTTTATCTGAAAGCCGTACGATCTTTCCTTCCAGCGTGGAAGGATGACCGGACGTTCTGTGATTTCGGATCCCGTCACGGACTTCCCAGGTCAGATTCAGACCTTTTCCGTTCTTCTCAAGAAGTTCTACAACGCGGACACTCTGTTCAAAATGAGCAAAACCAAACGGGCAGATCTCATTTAACGCCTGCTCGCCTGCATGGCCGAACGGTGTATGCCCAAGGTCATGCCCAAGTGCAATCGCCTCCGCCAGATCTTCATTCATCCGCAGGGCTCTTGCGATCGTCCTCGCCGTTTGTGCTACCTCAAGCGTGTGGGTCAGCCTGGTGCGGTAGTGATCTCCCTGCGGCAGCAGAAAAACCTGTGTCTTATGCTTCAGTCTGCGAAATGCTTTAGAATGTAAAATACGATCCCGGTCTCTTTGATAGACCGGACGGATATCGCATGGCGGCTCTTCCCGGTCGCGTCCCCTGGACTTGCTGCTGAGGGATGCATACGGGCTGAAATAAGCCACTTCTCTTTGCTCTGCCATCTCTCGAATCGTCATGGCAATCGCCCCCTTTCTAATTATTTTATCACGTTTTTTCCATATCTAACAAGAATTTTTTCATTTTTAAGGCAAAAAAATGTTATTTCACCACACTTTTCCGTAGAAACGGCCGGGCAGTTCGCCTTTTCTAACCGTTCTATGGTTTCCGGTGCCGGATGCCCGTAGCGATTTCCTTTTCCATAAGACAAAACCGCCATCTGTGGTTTCAGGATATCCAGCAGTTCTTCTGAGGTGGCTCCTTTGGAACCATGATGTCCTGCCTTTAAAACTTCGATTTTATTTCCTCCTTCCAGAAGCTGCGGCAGTTTTTTTCTTCTGATTAGATCCTTTTCCCCTTCTTTTTCCAGATCCCCCATCAGCATCACATCAAAAGATTTGTATTTTACATGCAGCACCATGGATGTCTCGTTTTTATTTTTGGAAGTATCCCCAGCTTTCGGGGCAAGACAGGTAAGCATCATCGACCGGGTACAGATACAGTCACCCTCTCGCATTTTGTGCACGGCGATCTTCTGCCCTGCTGCCAGTCTTTCAATCTCAAGGTACGTCTCATCCGGATTTTTGATGGCTGGCAATACCAGATTTTTTATTTTAATACTGCATGTTTGACGCTCCAGCAGTTCCCTTACTCCATTGATATGATCCATATCCATGTGACTTAAAAACACATAATCCAACCGGTCAATCCCATGATACCGCAAATACGGAAGAATTCTGTATTTTCCAACGTTCGAGACACTGCTGCTCCCGCCGTCACACAACATGGTCACACCGGTATCATCCCTTAGCACAATCCCATCCCCCTGTCCGACATCCAGAAAGGTCACAGAAAACGCCTTCGGCTCCGTCCGCTTCAAAAAGAAAATCGCCATGAAAACAAAGACCAGATAACAGACTTTCTTTTGTTTTTTCTGAAGCAGCCACACAGCCCCCGCAGACAGGATCACATAATACAGAAGAATCGACCACAGTTTCGGTCTTCCAAAAATCATCTGAGAAAAAGGCAGTTCCAGAGATACGCGGCACAGACAGGAATATAAATTTAACACACCATGCACTGCCGCTGCCGGATATGAAGCTGCTTTCAGCGAAAAAAAAGAAAAAAGCAAGGCACTGCCGCCTCCGGCGAGAACAAACGGAAGCAGCGGTATGACCATACTATTCAACATCACACTGTAAAGAGGAAAAGAAAAAGAATGCCACAGAACACACGGCAGCATAAAAAGCTGAATAGCCGCCCCGGAAGAGATATATGATCCGTAATGCTTTTTCAGAATCGGATAAAATCCACCGATCGCTGCCACAGCAGAAACTGACATCTGAAATCCAGATGAGAATAATAAAATGGGATAATCAAAAAGAAGTAAAAAAACAGCTGCTGACAGAGCACTCAATAAATCATACGTCCTTCCAAGGCACTGTGCTCCGAGAAAAAGAAGAAACATGATCATGACACGGCGTGTAGATACACCTGCACCGGTAAAAACTGCATAAAATAACATAAAATTGCCTGCGATCCCGGAAGAAACCACAAATGAGATCCCCAGTTTTCGCAAGATATGATAGAGTGCCATGCCAAACAGAGAAATATGAAGTCCGGAAATCGCAAGCACATGAGCAATGCCGCCCACCTGATACCAGTCTCTGATCTCCTCAGCCAGCCTGCTCTTATCGCCAAGTAGCATCGCTGCGAGAATTCCGGCATCCTGCTCATCAAATATCTGCTCCAGATGCCGCATACAGATCCTGCGGACTTCATACATCCACTGTAACAGCGGATTCTGCCTGCCATCCCGAACGGTTAAACGGGCATTTTTCATACTAAACAAAAGACGCTCCGTCTGCTGGTAAAAAAGGCGGTCAAACGCTCCATCGTTTGAGGGAGCCTCTGCAAGCGTCAGTTTGCCGCAAATCTGCACCCAGTTTCCGTACGCACAGTCCGCTGGCTCTTCCAGAATTGCCCGAACCTTAAGACGTTCGGAAACCTCCTCCATAAAATCAGCCTGTATATGATCTGCATATACATACCAGAAATCTGCTCCTGCCTCGATCTGACAGACTCTTCCCGTGCAGGAAACCTGTTTTCCGTCAAACGACTGCGGATAAGGAAACTGCTCCCGAATCCCTGCAAAATGACAGAGCAAGATCCATAAGATCAGAATACCTGTCAAAAACAACAACGGTCTCTTTTTGAAATATATCAAGTGCCGCTCTCTGTCTGTGCTTCCTTTGTCAGATTCGGATCAACGCCAACCGATGGAACCGCACCGTTATCGCTGCTCCCGGTATCGTTTTCTCCGTCTTTCTCCCGTATGAAACTGTTGTTACAGGAAAACACCTGTGACAGATCCAGTGTATCACGCAAAAGTACATCCGAGCTGCCTTCCACCTGGATCTGGACTTTCGTGATATCCTCACAGCTTTCGCAGATGGAATTTACGATCGCATAAACCGTCACTTCTGGTGTAACTGAAGATCCTGCCACTGCCTGATTAAATTCACTGCTTAAATTCACCGTACATAAATCCCCCTCCGTACGGATTTCACGCACAACCGTATCAGACGGCACAACTGCAGTAAGTTTGCTGCCCGCCGGTCCTGCGATCAGCTGCTCAACCACCAGTTTTTCAAGAGAATCATCCGATGCATAATGCACGTTTCGCATCTGTTTTGTCAGTGAAGTGCCGTTTCTGCTACCGAAATAAAGCGGCAATGCCTCATATTGATATGCATTGATACTGTCACCCTCCGAATTAATAAACGAAGAGGCATGCATCGGCCCTACTGCCTGATTTTCCGAATTCAGAAGTGCCTCACCTGCAACGGTAAATACCACTTCCCGGACATCCGTGATCTGCGTCATCGTCTGCACCACTGCGGCACGCAGCAAAACTTCTCTTGTATCATCCATCTGCTTATATGCATCATTAAAATCAATCGTCAGTCGTCCGTCCTTTAAAGTCGATACCGCAGCAGTCAGCCCCTCCGGAAAAACACTCTGATAGTCGTTTCGATTAAACGTCCCTTCCATTGCAGAAAGCAATTCTTCCACCAGTTTTTCCCCACCTTCTGCTTCCGGCTCATATTGCACTTCCCGAAGTGCAGTAGCCTCTGCATTACGGCAAAAAACCTTATAACCGCTCTGTTCTGCCTTCTGTGTGCCCTGGCAACTCGTGAGCATCAGGCCAAGAAACACAGCTGCTGCAAATCCTGCCATTTTTTTCATATTTCTGTTCTCCATTCCGGCAAAAGCCCCTGCCAGGTGAACCGTTGTATCAGTTCACATAAATCAGCGGGATCCGAACAGTAAAGGTCGTACCTTCGCCCTCTTTACTGTAAACCTTGATCGCTCCGCGGTGCATCAGGATCGCACTTCTCGTGATTGCAAGCCCCAGACCGGTTCCGCCGATCTCTCTTGAGTGTGATTTATCCACACGGTAAAAACGTTCAAAAATAGCATCCTGTGACTCTTTTGGAATACCAATGCCGGAATCTTCTACTTTTACATAAAAATATTTGTTGTCTACATTAAGCGAAACATGCACCCATCCGCCCTCTTTGTTGTATTTGATCGCATTTTCGACCAAATTAGACAGGGCAAGCGTCAGCTTCGTCTCATCCACTTCGGCATTGACCGGGCGGAAACTCTCCAACACAAGGTTGATATCCTGCTTGTCCGCGATCGGTGTCAGTCTCTTGATGATCAGCTCCAGCAGTTCATTGATATTTTTATTTTCAATATGCAGATCTGCTGCCTTTTTATCCATCTTCACAAGCGACAGAAGATCCGTGATGATCTTATTCTCACGATCGATCTCTTCTGCGATATCCGCCATAAACTCCTGATAAAGCTCCACCGGTGCATCCGGCTGTGCCAGAAGAGAATCTGCAAGTACTTTCATCGATGTGATCGGTGTTTTCAGCTCGTGTGACACGTTGGAGACAAACTCCTGCCTGGAATCATCGAGAGCTTTCATGCGGGCAAGCATCTGATTGTAGGCCTCTGCAAGCTGCTGTGTCTCAGTGTAGTCCGGTATGGAGATATCAGCATCCAGAAAGCCCTCCTGCACCTGGCTCAAAGATTTGGTAACCTTTTCAAACGGCTTTGCCAGCATCTTGGAAAGATAGTATGCAATCAGAAAAATGGCAATCCCCATTCCAATCTGAAGGATCAGTACTTTCCGGTTCAGATCATCACGGTTTTTACGGATATCTCTAGTCGGTGTACTGACGATCATCACGCCTTCCACTTCTTTGCTCTGAGCATCATAAATCGGTATGGTAATTTCAATAAAGCCGTTTTTCCTGCTGTAGCTCTGTCCATCCTCACCGCGAAAACAGCGGATCACCTCTTCCGCCACAATATATTTGCCCTCATCTGTCTGATCGGTATCCTTAATAATGCGAAACTCTTTATTGACGACAAGAATCCTGCCGTTGTAAAGATTCGCCATCTGCTGCAGCTCCACATCTGTGATCTTGGACTTCTCACCGCTCAGGTAATCGGTCTTGGAAATCTGGGCTGTGATCAGATCGCTCTGGCTCTGTATAATACTGATACGCTGTTTCACCGCCTGATCCTGATAATTCGTTAAAATCCCGTGTTTGATCAACATGATCGGCACAATTCCAACGATGATAAAGATCAGGCACATACGAAACTGAAGACTGTTTATGTACTTTCGTAATTTTTCGTTTTTTTTCTTTTTTCTGAACACTTGCTCCCCTGTGCCTGCTCCCTTCCTTCAGTGTACCTTTCCAAGTCGAATGCACGTGAGACTTGGCATGCGATTCTGGTCAGTTTTGCTGACATTTACCTGACAGTTATGAATGCTGGAAATAATATCCGACGCCCCATTTGGTGTGTACATACTGCGGGTCGCTCGGATTTATCTCAATCTTTTCTCTCAGTCTCCGGATATGTACATCTACGGTACGCACATCTCCCGGATATTCATAACCCCAGACAATGTTGAGCAGATTCTCTCTGCTGTACACCTTGTTCGGATGAAAGATCAGAAGCTCCAACACATCAAATTCTTTGGCAGTCAGGTTTACTTCTCTGCCTGCAATGTTGACGCGTCTCGCCTCGCAGTCCATCGTAAGATCTCCTGCCTGGATCACTTTGCTCTTTGTCTGCTCTGCTCCCTTTTTCTCGGTACGGCGCATGATTGCTTTGATACGTGCTTTGACTTCCAGAATGTTAAATGGCTTGGTGATATAGTCATCTGCTCCATACTCCAGACCAAGGATCTTATCCATATCATCACCTTTTGCAGTCAGCATGACAACCGGAACACTGGAAGTTTCACGCAGCTGCTGGCAGACTTCAAAGCCGTCAAGCTTCGGAAGCATCACATCAAGAAGTATAATATCATACTCTTTTTCTCTTGCCATACGCAGAGCTTCTTCGCCGTCATATGCACAGTCAACTTCCATGCCGTCCTGTTCCAGACTGAAGCGGATTCCTTTTACGATCAGTTTCTCATCATCTACAACTAATACTTTCTTTGCCATTTTTGTTCATTCCTTTTGTTTTATTTTACTGCTGTACTGTTATTTTATCTTTTATTTTTCCAAACACCGCTTCTTTGATCCCGCTGATATTCATAATATCTTCGATCTGCTCAAATCTGCCCTGTTCTTCCCGGTAACGTACGATATCGGCAGCTTTGGATGCCCCGATGCCGGGAAGCGTCATCAGTTCTTCTTCTGATGCCTGATTGATATTGACTTTGCCTGCATCTGCCACTCTGCCCTCACCGGACGTTTCCAGAGAACCCTCGGAAGATGACAGCTGCTTTGTCTTCTGTTCTTCGACTGTAACGATATACAGTTGCTGCCCGTCCTGAAGTACGGATGCCTGATTGACCGCTGAGATGGCAGCATCTTTTGCAAACCCGCCGGCAAGCTCGATCGCTTCATACACACGTGCTCCCCTTGCAAGTTTTACAACACCGGGAGTTCTGACGGCACCTGCCACATCTACATAGATCCAGGCGTCTGTTTCCACATCCGTCCCCCCTGCTTTCATCCGCTCCGTTTCTTTCGATTCTCCCACTTCAGACTGATTGGAAATTTCTTCCGAAAACACCTCATCCGCCGCCTGTTCAAACGTGATCTCACCTTTTTTATTACAGCCGACCAAAAAAATACACAGTACAACGATTATGGTCAGATAAAACAGACTCTTTAACTTTCTGCCTGATTTTCTCAAAAGGACTCCTTCCTGCCTTCTGACAAAATTCCCCTGTACAGATATTCCTATTTTATCGAACATTGTTCAAAAATACAACCGTTATTTTTCAAATATGACAACACCGATGATCGCGATCGCCATCCCTGCCACTTTTCGCATGGTAAGCGGTTGTTTTTCTACGCCAAACCATCCCAGAAGCTCGATCACGTAGGCAATGATCAGCTGGGAGATCACGATCAGCATCGCCGCTTTCGCAGGTCCCAGGCTGTTCATGCTCTTTATTACGGTAACAGTGATAAATGCACCGATCACACCTCCAAGCAGCGTCCATTTATCCGGGACCTGTGTAAGCGTCATAAAACTTTTCCCGTCCGCAAAATACCAGATCACAAGACAGACCAGAAGTGCCGTAAACTGCACAAAACTGGTCGAAACCCAGAGGCTGGTCGCCTTTGTCACCTGCGTGTTGAAGACGCCCTGCACACTCATCAGGGCTCCCGATAAAAGTGCTGTTAAAATTCCAATCATAAAAAAACTCCTTTGCCTGTACTTTCTGACAGTATATGCACAAAGGAGTTTTCTATACATTTTTTACTGTTTTATAAAACCGCTTCCAGTTTTTCAACCATCTCGTCGATGTCTTTCTCGGTGATCACAAGCGGAGGCACCAGACGCAGTACATCACTTCCTGCGGAAAGCACAATCAGACCATTTGCCAGAGCTGCTTTGACAAGTTCGCCGACCGGTCTGCCGCTCACAACCAGTCCCTGCATGAATCCTTTTCCGCGGCGTGCGGTAAAGCAGTCATGTTTTTCTACCAGTTCATCCAGTTTCTTTTCCAGATACGGAGCTGTCTTTCTTACATGACCGACGATGTCATGTTCTTCAAACAGATCAAACACTTTGGAAACCGCTGCACAGGCGAAGGGATTTCCGCCGTAAGTTGTACCGTGATCTCCCGGAACTAAAGAGGCTTTTGCAGTCTTTTCGTTTAAGACAAACGCTCCGACCGGCACGCCGCATCCCAGTGCCTTTGCACAGGTCATGATATCCGGCATCACGCCGTACTGCTGCCATGCAAACATGCTTCCGGTACGTCCCATACCACACTGGATTTCATCGAGGATCAGAAGAATATCTTTTTCTTCACAGATTTCTTTAACACCTTTTAAGAAGCTCTCTTCCATCGGATAAATGCCGCCTTCGCCCTGAAGGGTTTCCATGATAATCGCACAGGTTTTGTCTGTGATCTGAGCTTTTACACTGTCCAGATCATTGTAATCTGCAAATTTCACGCCGCCCATCAGCGGTTTGAACGCTTCCTGATAATGCGGGTTTCCGGTAACGGAAAGTGCTCCGACGCTTCTTCCGTGGAAGGAATGGTTCATGGCAATGATCTCGTGATCCGTTGCATGGTCTTTGTTCCATGCATATTTACGTGCGGCTTTGATCGCACCTTCAATCGCCTCCGTACCGCTGTTGGTAAAGAATACTTTGCTCATGCCACTTGCCTTTACCAGTTTTTCTGCTGCTTCCATCATCGGCACATTGTAGAAAAGATTGGAGGTATGGATCACTTTGTCGATCTGATCTTTTAAAGCCTGATCGTAGTCCGCATAGTGATAGCCAAGTGCAAACACCGCAATTCCGGCACCGAAATCCAGATATTCCTTTCCTTCGGTATCATAAAGATGTACGCCTTCTCCTTTTTCAAAAACAACCGGGAAACGGTTATAGGTGTGCAGAACCACCTGTTCCGTTCTCTCCATATATTCATTCATTTTCATTGTAAAAACGTTCCTCCTCATCCCCGATAATCGCAGTACCGATACCTTTGTTGGTATAGAACTCCAACAGCAGGCAGTGCGGGATCCTTCCGTCCAGGATATGTACTCTGGAAACACCGGACTTGATCGCATCGACACAGTTCTGGATCTTCGGGAGCATGCCGCCACCGATATTTCCGCTGCCGAGCAGTTCTTCTGCTTCCGGAATACTCAGTTCGGAGATCAGTGTGGATTTGTCCTGCGGATCACGGTATACACCCTCGATATCCGTTAAAAATACCAGCTTGGATGCTCCGACTGCCGTTGCAATCGCACATGCTGCATCGTCTGCATTGATATTATAAGAATGATACTCATCATCGGAACCGATCGGGCAGATCACCGGGACAAAATCATTGTCCAGCAGTGTATTTAAAAGCTCGGTATTGACTTTTGTCACTTCGCCTACAAAACCGATATCTTCGCCTTTGGAGAGTTTCTTCTTAACACGCAGAACGGAGCCGTCTTTTCCGCTGATACCAACCGCTTTGACTCCGACTTTCTCCATCATGGACACCAATCCTTTGTTGATCTTATTTAAGACCATCTCAGCCACTTCCATGGTGTCTTTATCCGTCACACGCAGTCCGTTGATAAATTTGGTCTCAATGCCGACTTTGCCTGTCCATTTTGTGATTTCTTTTCCGCCACCGTGCACGATGATCGGGCGAAATCCGACCAGTTTCAGAAGTGCTACGTCACGAATGACGTTTTTCTTCAGTTCATGTTCTACCATGGCACTTCCGCCGTATTTTACAACGATGGTCTTGCCGCTGAATTTCCGTATATAAGGTAACGCTTCATTGAGCACACTGGCTTTCTGAAGCAGATCCTGCATTGTATCCATTGTTTTTTCCTCCAGTTTCTATCCATACTTCCGGCATCCGGACAGATGCCTGTAAATTGCTCTGCCACAAAGCAGCTCTTACCGCTTAAGAGCGGTAATCGGCATTGATCTTTACATAATCGTAAGTCAGATCACAACCCCAGGCAGATGCGGATGCCTCTCCCATTTTGATGTCAGCAACAGCCGTCACTGCTTTTTCTGAGAGTACCTTTGTCGCTTCTTCTTCGCTGTAATCAAGTGCCACACCGTTTTCGATGATCTTCAGCTTACCTGCTGCACTTTCAAAATACAGATCTACTTTTTCCGGATCAAACTTAGCTCCGGAATAACCCATGGCACAGAGGATACGTCCCCAGTTTGCATCATGTCCGAAAATAGCCGCTTTGGTAAGGTTTGAACAAATAACGGATTTTGCCAGAATCTTTGCCTGTTCTTTTGACTGTGCTCCGATCACTTTTGTCTCAAACAATGCAGTGGCACCTTCGCCGTCCCCTGCCATTTTCTTTGCGAGCGTCTCGTTGATATAGTGCAGTGCCCTGGCAAATGTCTGATAATCTTCGCCTTCCTCTGTAATTTCCGGATTCTCTGCCAGTCCGTTTGCCAGCAGCAGAACGGTATCATTTGTGGAAGTATCTCCGTCAACAGAAATCATATTGTAGGTATCATCGACATCTGCACTCAATGCCTTCTGAAGCATTTCTTTTGAAATAGCTGCATCTGTCATGAGGAAGCTCAGCATCGTGCACATATTCGGATGGATCATACCGGAACCTTTGCACATACCGCCGATCGTTACCGTCTTACCGCCAATCTCAACTTCAACGGCAACCTCTTTTTTTACCGTATCCGTTGTCATGATCGATTCTGCTGCCAGTGTTGCTGCTTCTCTGGTATCCAGAAGCAGTCCGGAAAGATCCTTCACGCCTTTTTTGATCGTATCGATTGGCAGCTGTTTTCCGATCACACCGGTAGATGCTACCAGAACCTCATCCTTGTCGATACCGAGTGCTTCTGCTGCCGCTTTTGCAGTCTCTTCACAGTAGCCATATCCTTCTGCTCCGGTGCAGGCGTTTGCGATACCGCTGTTTACCACAACAGCTCTCGCCTCTCCATGTTCGTATACTACATGCTGATCCCATTTTACCGGTGCGGCTTTTACAAGGTTTGTCGTAAACGTTCCGGCTGCCATACATGGTGCACTGCTTACGATCATTGCCATATCTTTTTTTGTACCTTTTTTGATACCTGCATGCATACCGGCTGCTTTAAATCCTTTTGCAGCGGTTACACCTCCATCTATTATCTTCATCTATGCTCACGACCTTTCTCTGTTTTATGGGAACATTGGTACGCCCTGAAGGCCTTCGTTCTCGGCAAATCCAAACATCAGGTTCATATTCTGCACGGCCTGACCGGCTGCACCTTTCACCAGATTGTCCATTGCCCCCATCATGATCACACGGTTTGTTCTCGGATCCAGTTTGAAGTTTACATCCACATAATTGCTTCCTTCTACCCACTTCGTCTCCGGGCAGACATCCTTATCCAGAACACGTACAAACTGTTCTTTTCCGTAATAAGCATCATAGATCGCCTTAACTTCTTCGTAAGTCACCTCTTTTTTCAGAGATGCATAAGCAGTAACCAGAATACCGCGGTTCATCGGAACCAGATGCGGTGTAAAATTAATATGGATCGGATAACCGGCGGCATAACCTAACTGCTCTTCGATCTCCGGTGTGTGTCTGTGTGTTGCAACACCGTATGCTTTGATGTTCTCATTGACTTCACAGTAAAGGTTTGCAACCTTGGCACTGCGTCCTGCTCCGGAAGTACCGGATTTAGCATCAATGATAACGGTATTTCCATCAATAATGCCTTCCTTTAATAATGGATAAATGGACAGGGTGCTGCATGTCGGATAGCATCCCGGATTTGCGATCAGTCTTGCCTTTTTGATATCCTCCCGGTTGATCTCACACAGTCCGTAAACAGCTTCCTCAATAAACTGCGGTGCTTTGTGTTCCAGATTATACCACTGCTCATAAGTCTTCCGGTCTTTGATACGGAAGTCCGCACTTAGATCGATCACTTTTGCCTGACTTAAAATCCCTTCATTTATAAGAGATGCACACAACCCCTGCGGTGTTGCTGTGAAAATCACATCTACCTCTTTTGCCAGCTGCTCCATATTGTCATCCAGACATTTTGCATCCACGATCTGGAACATATTCTGGTAAACACTGCTGTATCTCTGATCCACATAACTTCTGGAACCATACCACGCAATCTCTGCTTCTTTATGGTTAAGGAGAAGACGGACAAGCTCGCCTCCTGCATATCCGGTTGCTCCTATTATTCCGGCTTTTATCATATCAACATTCTCCTTTCAACCTAATATATCTTTTCTGTCCGGATCATTCTTCTTTTCCTTTTCTGTCAAATGTGAGGTGCCGCCCATCTGATGCAGTCTCCGGCAGATTCATAAAAATTCGCTGTGCGAATGAAATCTTTCTTATCATATACCAGTTTTCTTTATAAGTAAAGAGTTTTCTTTGTATTTTTATTGTATTTTTATTCATACGCAATGTATATTATTCATTTTACAGCTGTTTTTACAACTTTTTCGTTTTTTCACTTGCATAATTATGATAACTGTTGTATAGTGTATGATACCAGGGTCGAAAGCCAAAAACCACGATGTACTTGCACAAGAGTGGTTTTATGGCTCTTTTGTCTTTGACTTACAAAATGATCATAAATTTCAGGAGGAATACATATCATGAAAGAAAAAGTAGTTCTGGCATATTCAGGCGGTCTCGATACCACCACACTGATCCCTTGGTTAAAGGAAACCTTTGACTATGAAGTTATCTGCTGCTGCATCGACTGCGGACAGGGTAACGAGCTGGATGGTCTGGAAGAGAGAGCAAAACTGTCCGGTGCTTCTAAATTATATATTGAAAATATCATTGATGAATTCTGTGACGATTTCATCATGCCTTGCGTAAAAGCCGGTGCAGTTTATGAGCACAAATACCTGCTTGGTACTTCCATGGCACGTCCGGTTATCGCAAAGAAACTGGTTGAGATCGCACGTAAAGAAGGTGCTACTACCATCTGCCACGGTGCTACCGGTAAAGGTAATGACCAGATTCGTTTCGAACTGGCAATCAAGGCACTGGCTCCGGATCTGAAGATCATCGCTCCATGGCGTATGACCGATGTATGGACCATCCAGTCCCGTGAAGACGAGATCGAATACTGTAAAAAACACGGTATCGACCTGCCGTTCGACCACAGCCACAGCTACAGCCGTGACCGTAACTTATGGCACATCAGCCACGAAGGTCTGGAGCTGGAAGATCCGGCAAACGAGCCAAACTTCGAAAACATGCTGGTGCTTGGCGTGACACCGGAACAGGCTCCGGAAAAAGGTGAATATGTTACCATGACTTTTGAACAGGGGGTTCCGAAAACACTGAACGGAAAAGCCATGAAAGTTTCTGAGATCATCACAGAGCTGAACGCTCTTGGAGGTAAACATGGTATCGGTATCGTAGATATCGTAGAAAACCGTGTTGTTGGTATGAAATCCCGTGGTGTATATGAGACACCGGGCGGAACCATCCTGATGGCAGCCCATGAACAGCTCGAAGAACTGACTCTGGACCGTGAAACCATGGAAACAAAGAAAAAACTCGGCAGCCAGTTTGCTCAGGTTGTATACGAAGGAAAATGGTTCACACCGCTGCGTGAGGCAATCCAGGCTTTCGTTGAAGTAACACAGAAATATGTAACCGGTGAAGTTAAATTCAAACTTTACAAAGGAAACATCATCAAAGCCGGCACAACTTCTCCATACAGCCTGTACAATGAATCTTTAGCATCCTTCACAACCGGTGATATGTACGATCACAATGATGCAAGTGGATTTATCACCCTGTTTGGTCTGCCTCTGAAAGTACGTGCTATGATGCTCGCTGAAGTAGAAAAGAAAAACCTTGGTGAATAATTCTGTAAATATTTTTCATCCGAAGTCCGGCGATGTTCTGTGACTTCACAAGTAACCTGAATATAAGGGAGCACTGCAAAAGTGCTTCCTTTTTCAGATTTCAGATTATCCCAAAACAGAACAGATCCGGCGGATTGCAGAGGCATTTTTGAACGTCAAAATAAACAGGAGGTTTGCATGGTCAGTTTTGAATATTATCGTTTTTTTTATTTTGTAGCCCAATATAAAAGTTTTACAAAAGCTGCCGAGATTTTAAATAACAATCAGCCAAATATCACCCGCTGCATGAACATTCTGGAGAATGAACTGGAATGTAAACTGTTTGTACGCTCCAACCGTGGAGTAACACTGACACCTGAGGGAGAAAAACTATTCCAGCATGTCGCGATCGCTTACGAGCAGCTCTCTACTGCAGAATCCGAGCTGAAAAAAGACAAAAGTCTGGAGAGCGGTCTGATCACGATCGGTGCAAGCGAGACAGCTCTGCGACTGCTGCTGCTTGACCGACTGGAGACCTTTCACGCACAGTATCCGGGAGTCCGCCTGAAAATTTCCAATTTCTCCACCCCTCAGTCCATTCAGGCACTGGAAAACGGACTGGCCGATATTTCTGTTGTCACAACACCGCTCAAGCTGAAAAAATCCATGCGTCATTATACGCTTGCTTCCTTCCGTGAGATTCTGCTCGCCGGGCCAAAATACGCTGATTTTTCCTCTAAAATCCATCATCTCTCAGAGCTTACGGACATTCCGTTTATTTCTCTCGGACAAAATACTGGAACAAGAGAAATGCATATCAATTACTTTCTGCAGCATGATCTGCCGTTCTATCCGGATATCGAAGCCGCTACCGCAGATCAGATCCTGCCGATGATCAGGCACAACCTCGGAATCGGATTTTATCCGGAGGCACTGGCAAAAGAAGCCATTAAAAAAGGCGAAGTGGTACAGCTCCACCTCACCTCAAGAATGCCGGAACGCGAAATTTGCCTGATCTGGGACAAAAACCGGCCAAAAAGCATTGCCGTCCGCAAGCTTATGGATGCTTTGCAGACGGCAAACATGTAGATTACAGGAAGTATGTATATCAGATGTGAGATGACTCCCACCTCTGTAGGCGGCGAGCAACAAACTTGTATCAGTGGCGGGATTCAATCTCCCATCTGATATAGCCTCCGGCGGATTGCAGAGGTGCACAGAAGAATATGTCATGCAATGCATGACGTGCACCTCGCAGCAAGAATGCCAGAGGCATTCTTGAAGTGTGATTTGTTGATCTCTTATTATCTTGAAACATGAAATGCTTTTTTCTGTGGATAAACTGCAGATGCTCCGAGTTCTTCTTCGATGCGAAGCAGCTGGTTGTATTTTGCAACACGCTCGCTTCGGCTCGGTGCTCCTGTCTTGATCTGGCAGGTATTCAGTGCAACCGCCAGATCCGCAATAGTGGTATCTTCTGTCTCGCCGGAACGATGAGAAGTAACCGCTGTGTATCCTGCATTGTGAGCCATCTTGATCGCTTCCAGTGTCTCAGATACCGAACCGATCTGGTTTAATTTGATCAGGATCGAGTTTCCGCATCCAAGCTCGATACCTTTTGAAAGACGCTCGGTATTGGTAACAAACAGGTCATCGCCTACGAGCTGAACCTTGTCGCCAAGCTCTGCGGTCAGTTTCTTCCAGCCTTCCCAGTCTTCCTCATCCAGTGCATCTTCGATGGAGATGATCGGGTATTTTTCAACCAGAGCTTTCCAGTGATTAATCAGCTGCCCGGATGTATAAACCGTTCCTGCCTTTGGCAGTTTGTACTCTCCGACTGTTCCTGTCTTCCACTCAGAAGAAGCTGCATCCATAGCGATCATAAAGTCGCTTCCCGGCTCATAACCTGCTTTTTTCACTGCTTCCAGTATCGTCTCGATCGCTTCTTCGTCGGATTTCAGTGCCGGTGCAAAACCGCCTTCATCACCAACAGAAGTAGCCAGTCCTCTTTCTTTTAAGATAGAAGCCAGTGCATGGAATACTTCTGCACACCATCTTAAGCACTCTTTAAAGGAAGGTGCTCCAACCGGCATGATCATAAATTCCTGTACATCCAGTCCGGAAGATAATGCATGACATCCGCCGTTTACGATGTTCATCATCGGTACCGGAAGACGGTTTGCATTCACGCCGCCAAGGAAACGGTACAGGGGGATCTCAAGTGCAGTCGCAGCCGCACGGCAGCTTGCAATCGATACTGCCAGAATTGCATTTGCTCCTAAGTTGGATTTATCTTTTGTTCCGTCTGCTGCTTTCATCGCTGCATCCACTGCATAAATATCAGATGCATCTTTGCCTTTCAGTGCTTCGTTGATCACGGTGTTGATGTTTGCAACTGCTTTTGTCACACCTTTGCCGCCAAAACGTTCTTTATCATTATCACGAAGTTCCAGAGCCTCGAACTCTCCTGTGGAAGCTCCGCTTGGTGCAGTCCCTCTTCCGATCGTACCGTCAGCCAGATAAACTTCTGCTTCTACGGTTGGATTGCCTCTGGAGTCGATGATTTCCCTTCCAATTACTTTTTCAATTGTTAAATTCTTCATGATTGCCAGTCCCTTTCTCGTCCTAAAATAATCGGCACTTCGTCTTCTGCCTCTGATCGCATAAAGACAGAAGAAGTCCTGCCATGATTTATTCACGTTAGTTAGGTATTTCTAACTATCATTAGAATAGCATAACTATTGTGTGAAATCAAGACGAACTTCTTCCTTAGATTGAGAAAGTTTTATCAATTTCATAGGTTATCATTCACTGTCATCGCTGCAGATCAACTTCTGCCATACTTTATTCTCCTGTCACAAGGATCTGACACATCTTCATAGTCTCAAGAGCTGCCAGATGTGTCTGAGGTGTCACTCCCGCACAGCAACTCGCATCCACCGTAATCTCCACAGATGGAAACGTTGCTTTGAGGATCAGAGCATTCGATACCACGCAGATATCCGTGCAAAGTCCGACCATCTCAATCTCCTGAAACGTTCTTTCATTCCAGTGCGTCCATCCGAAAGTCGGCTTATCAATGTAAGTACAGCCTTCTACTTCCAGACCATCTGCGATCTGCCATCCCTTTGTTCCCTCGATGCAGTGCACAACCAGAAGCTTTTTGCCCTCCGGTGTGTCCAGATAATCACTCTGGTGCGTATCTCTCGTAAAGATGATCTCATCCCCTCGATTTTTGTATTCCTGGATTTTTTTCTTTACATTCGGCACGATTGCCTGTGCTTCTTTCGTTCCTAATGAACCGTCAATAAAATCATTCTGCATATCTACTACGATCAGTGTTTTCATGGTAATCTATCCTTTCTGAATGTAACTCTACTATATTTTGTTTTGCAAATACTGTTCAATTCTTTTCGACTATCAGGCAACCACGATCACTCCTTCCTGTGCAATATTGCGATAGTACGGAAGCTCCTTCTGATATCGTTGGAATTCCTCATATGGAATTACCGTTGGTGAAAGTATTGTTTCATATTCAAGTTCCAGTTCGCAGGAAGAATCCCATACTTTCTTTAATTGCTCCTGCAATATTTTTCTGTCTCCATGAACAATCGCAACAATATCAATATCTGAATCACTATCATAGTCACCTCTGGCATAAGATCCATACAAAATAACCTGAACAAGTTTTTCTCCATATACCGAACGATATATTTGCACTATTTTTTTTAAAATATAATTCAGATCATTTTTTGTACACATAAAATCACACCTCCGTTTCTTTCCATTCACGCTTACAATCTTTAAGGATTCTTTGATATATATCTTACTTGATGCCAGGGTCAAAAGGTCTAAATCCACATGAGCTTGCTCATAAGTGGATGAAAGACCTTGGGACCCGCCCCGATATGAGCATAAAAGTGGGATGATAATCCCACGATATGCGAATATTGGAGAGGATTGTAGGAGTGCGAAGCACGGAACAATCCGTAGGCATCATAGTTTGGGTCTTTTGACCCCAACATCCTTACTTCATCTTAGCATCAATTTTGTTCTTTCACAAGATGTAACAGCGGATGGATTTCTCCACCCGCTGCATGTATTTTATTTTATTTTGTTCTTTTTGCTTACTTCTTAATCTTCACGCTTTTTGCCTGTCCTTTTCCTTTGAGGATATTCTTATAGGCTTTCAGTTTCTTTTTCGGTACTTTGATAACTGCCTTTTTATCGATGCCCTTAAACACATTCTTTCCTATAGATTTTTTTGTGAGCTGTGTTGATGTGATCTTAATATTCTTCAGTTTTTTACAACCGGAAAAAGCATTCGCACCGATCTTGCTGACATTTTTTCCGATGGTGACTTTTTTCAGTTTCACATGATTTTTAAATGCATTTTTACTGATCTCCGTTACACGGAATGTGATTTTCCCATCCTCACTTTTGATGGTTGCCGGTACAGTAAAGGTACTGTTTGTTTTCCTGTGCGGTTTTACCAGTGTTACGGTACATCCGGTTGCATCGGCTTTTGTCACTTTATAAAGTGCATTCTTTGTTTTGACCCATGTTCCGATTTTCGGAAATGTCTGTGATGTATCCGAAGGATTTGTTGTACTTCCATTTGCTGTGCTGCCCTGCGGCGGGATCACAATACTTTTGATGCCGCTAAACCATACCATTTCCCCTGTTTCATCGAAACTGTTTTCCGGATCCGGTATCGGGATCAGCCGACCATTGATCTTCAACTTCGTTATGTTTTTATCAAAATAATATCCTTCCCGATATCCTCTGGCTGACAGGCTCAGGCAAATTCCATAATAATAGGTTTCCAGTGCTTTGAATTTCGTGAGCGGCATACCCCAGCTTCCGTCAAAATCACCATACTTGCCATTCCAGTAGTCCGAGGAAGTCCATCCTTCTTTTAAATTGTTCCATCGTTCGTGATCGATACAGTACAGAGCATCTTCCGACACACTTCCGGTGAATCTCGGAGCATCACCCGCTTTGAAAGAAAAATCCACTCCATTTACTTCAATCACTTCAATTGGCTTCGGCGTTACTTTTTCTTCGGACCGGGCACTGTACAGGGCATCTGCAAAACAGGTTGTCCCGTTATTTCCCACAATAATGGTCCGACTGTCAATCTGTTTTCCATTTAATGTCAGCGACAGGTCTTTTGAAAATTCATTCCCATCTACCGTTTTTAAAAAGACAGAATACATATACATTGCACCGGATTCGAAAGTGGTAAATTTTGGAGTTGCAGCAATATACTGGCTCTCATCAGAATACCAGAACGCTACTGGTTCTAGGTATCCCTGTGCATTTGTTTCCAGCTTTTCCCAGCGTTCATAGGCTATTTCATATTTTGAAGCATCACTGTCACCTTTTTGGGCGGTTGCTTTTGGATCATCACCGGCATAACAGGAAAGTGTGCTGTTCACAATATTCACATCCGAAATCTCCATCTTTTCCAGTACCCAGTCTGTCCGGATCTTGTAAGTCTGATAAAAATGTCTGGTGGTAACGGTCTGTCCGTTTTCTTCCGTATCTTCATATTCAATGTTAATCGTATCGCCGTCAATACCTCGTGTGTCCGTACCGGAAACAACCTGCATTCCTTCACACACTTTTTGAACTTTCTCATCATAGGCTGTAATTTTCGCCTGGATTTCATCCAGATTTTCATCTCCGTCCAGATAATCACAGGAATCTTCCACTGTCACCGTTTCTTCATAATCCAGTACTCCGTAATCTTTCATATGACGGATCTTAAGGCTCGCCTTTGCATCAAAAGCCGTATGATAAATGTATGAATCCTCTGCTTCTCTGCTTTCTTTTTCTGCTGCAAATGTCTTTCCCGGTAAAAACAGCAGCATCACTGCCAGCAGCAGCCAGAATATCCATTTTCGTTTCCAAGTTATATCCATGTGTTTCTCCTTTATTTTCCTCATAAAATTTCTCCTTTCCTGATCTGTCAGAACCTCTTTCTCCCCCCTTCTTTTCGCTCTGTCCAGATATAAACATTTTGTATAAAATCAACCTGTTCTCTCTTACTCTCAGTATAAAAGATTCTGCTTATTTGACAAGTAAGATTCCCGAAACGTCAATTGCCAAATCGGGAATTTTGATATTTTCATCTTTCCTTTTTTGCAAATCTCCGATACAATAAACACATAGCAACCGAACGCAAAATACGCTTCATTGATGTTTTTGCAAATTTGATGAAAAGAGGTGCTTCTATGCGTTTTTATGAACAGTTGAATCAATATATGAAAGCTGTGAACTGTACTGCCAAAGAACTCTGCACTGTTTCCGGAATTTCTGCCGCTGCCCTCAGCCGCTACCGTTCCGGCGAACGTACTTTGGACATTCATTCTGAAACTTTTGAACAACTCTGCTCTGCCCTAGAAACGCTCGCATTAAAAAGAGAAGGCACAAATCTCACAAAAACAGAGATCCGTCAGCAATTTCTCGCCTGTTCAGACATGAAGTCCACGGACAAAGAGCAACTGCGTCAGAATTTTAACACGCTGATTTCCGTACTGAATCTAAATATCACAAAACTGTGCCAGCACATCAGTTATGATACCTCAACGATTTTCCGCTTTCGAAACGGCAGCCGCTCTCCTGCAGATCCGGAAGGCTTTGTCCTGGCTGTTTCCGCTTATGTGGCACGTAAATACTGCCAGGGCGATGATCTTTATGTGCTGGCACAGCTTCTGGAATGTTCGGAAGAAGAACTAAACGATACTTCTGTCGTCTGCGAAAAAATCCGCCTGTGGCTTTTAAACAGTCAGAACAGGAAAAAGGGCGAAGACAGTCTTTCCAAATTTTTATCCAAACTGGATGAATTTGATCTGAATGAATATATAAAAGTCATCCATTTCGATGAAATGAAAGTTCCGGGTGTTCCGTTTCAGTTTCCGACGGCAAAATATTACTATGGACTGGAAGAAATGATGGCAAGTGAACTTCATTTTTTAAAGGCAACCGTCCTTTCCAGATCAAAAAGACCAGTTATCATGTACAGTGATATGCCCATAACAGAAATGGCAAAAGACCCCGATTTTCCAAAGAAATGGATGTTTGGTATGGCTCTGCTCCTGAAAAAAGGTCTGCATCTGGATCAGATTCATCATCTTGACCGTTCTTTTGAAGAAATGATGCTCGGACTGGAAAGCTGGATTCCCATGTACATGACCGGACAGATTTCTCCTTATTATCTGAAATCCGATCCCGGCAATGTTTTTCATCATTTCCTGAAAGTATCCGGAGCTGCCGTACTTTCCGGTGAAGCAATTTCGGGTCATCACAGCGAAGGGCGTTATTATCTTTCCAAGACAAAAGAAGATATTGCTTATTATACAAGACGTGCGGAAGTCCTTTTACAGAACGCACTTCCTCTTATGGATATTTACCGGGAAGACAGCCTCGGAAAACTGAATGCTTTTCTGCTCTTTGATGCTTCCACGCCCGGAAAACGGCGAAGCATTCTCTCTTCCCCTCCTCTTTATACGCTGGATCCTGATTATCTGAAATGTATTTTACAAAAACGCCGACTCTCTGCAAAAGATCAGACTGAAATCCTTACCTTTGCACAAAGTCAGCGTGATATGGCAGAACAAATTCTGGAACACGATGTAATCGAAGATGAAATCCCATTTCTCTCCGAAAAAGATTTTGCTCTTCATTCACCTTCTCTTCCCTTATCCGGCATGTTTCACACAGATGATCTTCACTATAATTATGAAGAATATCTGGAACATAAAAAACAGTCGGAAGACTTTGCAAAATTACATAAAAACTATGTTTTACATTCTTCCGCCTCAAACCCATTCCAGAACCTTCAGATCATCCTTCATGAAGGAAAATGGGCAATGATCTCCAAGGGAAACGCTCCGGCAATCCATTTTGTGATCCACCACCCAAAACTGCGAAATGCAATCGAACATTTTGTACCTCCGGTTGTGGAACCCTAAAAATAAAATTTCCTTGATCATTTCTTGCAAAACAGAAAGAAAAACAGTATGATGAAGGTATCAGAAAAGGAGGTATCCCAATGAGAAATAAAACACCGGTTTTCCACTCACATACTTTTTTGTTTTTCTTTTTCGCCGGACTCTTTTTATTCTTCAGCCTGCACCTTGGCTGCGGACAAAAAGTTTATGCATCTTCCTGGAAAGTCACACAATATGGATCTGATTCTGATTTTCAGCAGTCCATGTTTTATACGATCAAAGGAAGCAACGGCAAACTGATCGTAATTGACGGTGGATGGGATTATGATGCGAAAAGAGTACGCGATACCATAAAGAAACTGGGCGGAAGGGTAAATCTCTGGATTATCACACATCCGCATCCGGATCATGTCGGAGCTTTTAATCAGATTTTTGCCAATCCGGACGGCATACAGATTGATCAGGTCATTGCACCAAAGATCAACGCTTCCCGTTACAGACACTATCAATATCCATGGGATGAATATCAGGTATTTCAGAAGTTTTCACGTCTTGTAAGAAAAAATCCAAAAATCCTGTGGGCAAAAGCAGATGATACTTTTTCCTTCGCCGGTCTGGATTTTGAATTTTTTAATGGTTACAGCCGTAATCTGAAAGATACGACCAAAGATATCTGCAATGGTTCTTCTCTGGTTTTTAAAATTTCCGGTAAAAAAACAAGTATGCTTTTCACCGGAGATATTGTGAGCAGCATTGGCAAAAGACTTATCAAAACTTATCACAAACGTCTGAAGGCAACGTATCTTCAGGCTCCGCATCATGGAAACAACGACAAGAGAGAATCCTTTTTCAAATATATCCATGCAAAGGTCACTTTTATCGATGCTCCCTCTTTTCTTAGAAAACGAGATACTGTAAAAAGAAATATAAAAGTTTTAAAAGATCTGGGTGAAAAAGTCTATACGTATAACAGCCGAAAACGCAGCGTTACCATCCGCTAATCATCCGAAACTGCGAAATGCAATCGAACATTTTGTGCCACCGGTTGTGGAGTAAATTTTCTCTGCTTTAAAAAACTCGTGAAATATTGAAATTTGAACGCAGAGAAGCGGATTGTGAATGTCCGCTTTCCAAATGTGCAAAAGGAACAATGCCCAGGAAGACACTTTTATGTGTCCTTCAGGGCATTGTTCCTTTGCACATTTAAAATTTTCCTGTTATTTCTATTTCCTGAACGCCAGAATCTCTTCTGCATTCTTGATCCGTTCTGCACTTGGCGGATTGATCCCTTCAAGCTGATATGGAATCCCTAAATTTTCCCATTTAAATACACCCAGCGTATGGTATGGCAGTACTTCCACACGCTCCACATTTTTCAGCGTGTGAATAAAATCTGCCAGCCGATGCAAGTAATCATCACGGTCACTCCGCTCCGGAACCAGTACATGACGGATCCATACCGGTTTTCCCATATCCGATAACTTTTCTGCCATAGCCAGAATATTTTTGTTGGTCTGACCGGTCAGTTTGATATGCTCCTGCTCATCAATATGCTTGATATCCAGAAGAATCAGATCGGTATATTTCATCAGTTCCAGCCATTTTGAATAGAATGGCTCTTTTTCCGTGTAAGGATTGCCGCTCGTATCCAGCGTTGTGTGGATCCCCATCTCTTTTGCCTTGCGAAACAGTTCGATCAGAAAATCAATCTGAAGCAGTGGTTCTCCTCCACTGACAGTAATACCGCCCTTATTTCCCCAATAAGTGCGGTATTTTACTGCCTGTTTCAGAAGGGCATCAGCTGTGTAGCTTTTGCCGGCTGTCATATTCCAGGTATCCGGATTATGGCAGAACTGGCATCGCATCGCACAGCCGCTTAAGAAGATCACATAACGCACACCTGGACCGTCAACCGATCCAAAGCTTTCCAGCGAATGGACATATCCTGTTTTTGCCCCGTTTTCCATATTACATTCTGTCGTGGCAGGTTCTTGCGATAACGTCAAGCTGCTGTTCTCTTGTCAGGTCGATAAATTTAACAGCATATCCTGATACACGGATTGTGAAGTTTGCGTATTCTTCTTTTTCCGGATGCTCCATAGCATCGATCAGTTTTTCTTTTCCGAATACGTTTACGTTCAGGTGATGTGCACCCTGTTTGAAGTAACCATCCAGTACATGAACCAGATTTTCGGTACGCTCTGCATCATCGTGTCCCAGAGCACCCGGGTTGATGGTCTGTGTATTGGAGATACCATCCAGTGCATCTTCGTACGGAAGTTTTGCAACGGAGTTCAAAGATGCCAGCAGACCGTTCTGTTCTGCTCCGTAAGATGGGTTTGCTCCAGGTGCCAGAGGCTCGCCTGCTTTTCTTCCATCCGGCAGAGAACCGGTTGCTTTACCGTATACTACGTTTGATGTGATTGTCAGGATAGAAGTTGTCGGCTCAGAATCACGGTAGGTATGGCAGTATTTCAGTTTATCCATGAATGTACGCAGCAGCCATACAGCGATCTCGTCAGCTCTGTCATCGTCATTACCGTATCTTGGGAAGTCTCCTTCAATCTCATAATCGGTAACGATTCCGCTTTCATCACGAACCGTTTTTACTTTTGCATACTTGATTGCGGACAGAGAGTCTACTACATGTGAGAATCCTGCGATACCAGTAGCAAATGTACGTCTTACGTTTGTATCGATCAGAGCCATCTCTGCTGCTTCATAGTAGTATTTATCATGCATGTAATGGATCATGTTCAGAGTTCCTACATACAGATGTGCCAGCCAGTCAAGCATGGTGTCATATTTATCCATAACTTCATCGTAATCCAGATATTCGGATGTGATCGCCTGATATTTCGGTGCTACCTGATCTCTTGTCTTCTCATCTACACCGCCGTTGATCGCATACAGCAGACATTTTGCCAGGTTTGCTCTTGCTCCGAAGAACTGGATCTCTTTACCTGTCTCAGTAGCAGATACACAGCAGCAGATAGAATAGTCATCGCCCCATACCGGACGCATAACATCATCGTTCTCATACTGGATAGAGCTTGTTGTAACAGAGATATGTGCTGCATATTTTTTGAATGTCTCAGGCAGACGTTCGGAATACAGAACGGTCAGGTTCGGTTCCGGTGAAGGTCCCATGTTTTCCAGTGTATGCAGGAAACGGTAATCATTCTTTGTTACCATAGAACGTCCGTCCATACCCATACCTGCTACTTCCAGAGTTGCCCATACCGGGTCACCGGAGAACAGCTGGTTGTAAGAAGCGATTCTTGCGAATTTTACCATACGGAATTTCATAACCATATGATCGATCAGTTCCTGAGCTTCTTTTTCAGTCAGGATGCCTGCTGCAATATCTTTCTCAATATAAATATCAAGGAAAGTAGAAATACGTCCGACACTCATAGCTGCACCGTTCTGTGTCTTGATGGCAGCCAGATATCCGAAGTACAGCCACTGAACTGCTTCTTTTGCATTCTTAGCCGGCTCGGAAATATCATATCCATAGGACTGTGCCATTTCTTTCATTTCCTGCAGTGCACGAACCTGGTCTGCGATCTCTTCACGCAGCTGGAAGTCACCACGACGCATACCCTGACGGTTTGTAGCAGTAAAATCTGCTTTCTTTTTCTCGATCAGGTAATCGATACCGTACAGAGCCACACGACGGTAGTCACCTACGATACGTCCGCGTCCGTAAGTATCCGGAAGACCGGTCAGGATCTTGTTATGACGTGCTTTTAACATTTCCGGTGTATAGATATCAAATACACCCTGGTTATGTGTTTTATGGTATTTGGTAAAGATCTCATGAAGCTGTGGATTTGGTTTATATCCATACATTTCACAGGATTTCTCAGCCATCTTGATTCCGCCGTATGGCATAAATGCACGTTTCAGCGGCTTGTCTGTCTGCAGACCAACAACCTGCTCCATATCTTTCATGCTGTCATCAATATAAGCAGCTCCATATGCAGTGATGCCTGTTACAACATCAGTCTCCATATCAAGGACACCGCCCTTTGCTCTCTCTTCTTTCTGAAGTTCAGATACTTTTCCCCACAGACGATCTGTTGCCTCTGTAGGTCCCTCCAGGAAAGAATCATCTCCGTCATATGGTGTGTAGTTGTTCTGAATAAAATCGCGGACGTCTACGCCTTCTTTCCAGAGTCTTCCAGCGAAACCATCCCACTGTTTAAAGTCCTTCATGTTTTCTATCTTCCTTTCTCTGTGATTTTGTGTTTCTATGTTTTGTCGCTTTCATCTTAACATAGCACAAGATGTAGTGCAAGTATTTTGTTAAATACATAACAAACGTTGCCGTTCTTTTTTCTGTACAATTTTCCTTTGAGAAACCATTCTGAAAAATATAACAGAAGCATTTTCTTTCAGACATAAAAAACTGCCTCTCGTTTTCACGATAACGCAGTTTCTTTTTTCTTTTATTCTGCTGCCGTCTCACCGGCTGCTTCGGTTACTGTACTTTCAGCAGAAGTCTCTGCTGCAGTTTCTTCTGTCGTTTTTTCTGTTGTCTCTGTGGACGCTTCACTTGAAGTTTCTGTCTCAGCATTTAAACCGTTCATGTAATGATCCAGTGCATCTGTTTTCATTTCATATGTATGAGACGCATCTTTCTGAACATTCTGGTATACCGAGAAACCAATCCAGCCAACAAGAGCAACCAGCACGATAATGCCCACTATTTTCCAGAGCAGTAACTCTCTTTTTTCTTTTTTCTGAAGCTTTTCGCGTTTCTGCTTTTCTTCTTTGTAGCGGTCCACTTTTGCCTGACTCATGTCTTTCACTCCTTATATATAGTTTCTTAATAGTATACACTATTTTAAAAACTTATGCAACTACGATAATTCCGCCATCGTTTGCATACATGGTGCTGACACCTGCGGTATTGACCAGGATCACATCTTTAAACGGCAGCCTCTTTAGGATCTCCTCTTTTACCATCTCTGCCCTCTGCGGACAATTACAGTGAGCGATCCCAACCATACGCTCCTGTGGATCGGATGATTTTTTCTCCTCAATTGAATCGACCATTTTTACAAGAGCTTTCTTCATGCCTCTTGCCTGATCCAGCTGAATAATCGTGCCTTCGTCTGTTGATCCCATGACCGGTTTGATCTTCAGTGCGGTCGCTACCAGAGCCTTTACGGTACCGAGACGGCCGTTTTTACGAAGAGTGTCCAGATTTTCCAAGACAAACCAGGTATCCTGTGAGAGAATATAAGCCTCTGTCTGTTCTACAACTTCTTCAAAAGAAAGTCCCCTCTCTTCCAGCTCCTGGATTTTCAGTCCGATCAGCGTCTCACCAACAGATGCCGAGCAGGAATTGAATACATAAACTTTTGCATCCGGATGATCCTCCAGATAGAGATTTTTGCCAAGAACTGCACTGTTGTAAGATCCACTCAGTTTTTCTGAGAGCGTCACTGCATAAACATGATCTGCATCACAGTCGTAGGCATCACGATATATTTCCGGTGATGGGCAGGAAGATTTCGGACAGTTTGGGCACTCCGCTACTTTTTTTAAAAACTCTGCCTGGTTGAAATGTTCCTCATCATCCTGTACAATATACTCATCCACCTGCAGTGTCAGCGGTGCAGACACAAAATTGCCGCTCTTTTTCATCTCATCTGTCAGCTCCCCGCAGCTGTCGATCACTACTCTGAAACTCATCTATAAATCCTCCATATTAAATTCCGCTTATTCAAATCTATACAGAAATGTGCATCGCCGCAGTATGAAAATAAAAGTGCTGCGATGTTCACAAGCCAGACCTTCTGTAGATTTTCACAGAATTTTTATCTTCTATTGATATGGTATGAATGTCAAAATTCAAGTCGAACGCACGTGAGACTTGGTGCGTGATTCTGGTCAGCGAAAGCTGACATATTCTTCTCAGAATCACTG